>CALFYT010000120.1 GCA_937952415.1 uncultured Planctomycetaceae bacterium
ACCACGCTGGTCGATTGCCTGCTGCGCCAAAGCGGCGAATTTCGCGCAAGCCAACTCCAGGGCGAGCGGATCTTGGACTCGGGCGATTTGGAGCGCGAGCGGGGCATTACGATCCTGGCCAAGAACATCGCGATCCCGTTTCAGGGCGTGAAGATCAACCTCATCGACACGCCGGGCCACGCTGACTTCGGGGGCGAAGTCGAGCGTGTGTTGCGGATGGCCGGCGGGGCGCTGGTTCTGGTCGATGCGGCCGAAGGGCCGATGCCGCAAACCCGATTCGTCCTGTCCAAGGCACTCGAGTGCCGTTTGCAGCCGCTGGTGGTGATCAACAAGATCGATCGGCCTGACGCGCGGCCGCAAGAAGTGCTCGACGAAGTGCTGGAGTTGTTTCTCGAGTTGGGCGCTGACGACGCCCTGGCCGACTTTCCCTACATCTTCACCAGTGCCAAGGACGGCTACGCCACGACCGATCCGACGCAGCCGGGCACGTCGATGCAGCCGCTGATGGAGATGGTTCTTGAGCACATACCGGGGCCCCAAGTCGATCCCGATTCGCCGCTGCAAATGCTGGTCACCACGCTCGACTGGTCCGACTACGTCGGGCGCATCGCGGTCGGCCGAATCGTGGCCGGTCGCATCCAGGCCGGGCAACAGGTGGCGTTGATGCAATCCGGCCAGCGGGAGACGCCTGCCAGGGTCGCCTCGCTGCATGCCTTCGACAAGTTGGGCCGCACCGAAGTCGATTCAGCAGACGCCGGCGAGATCGTGGCCGTGGTCGGGCTCGAAGGCGTCGAGATCGGCGATACGATCAGCGACTTCGAGATGCGGCGTGCCCTGCCTCGCGTGTCAGTTGACGAGCCCACGCTGCAAATGATCTTTTCGATCAACAGCTCGCCGTTGGCCGGACGCGATGGCAAGTACGTGACCAGCCGCCACCTGCGCGAGCGGCTCCTGCGCGAGTTGGAACGAAACGTCGCGCTGCGCGTCGATCCGGTTGCCGGGTCGGATGCGTTTGCCGTCTCGGGCCGTGGGCTGCTGCACTTGAGCGTGTTGATCGAGACGATGCGCCGCGAAGGGTACGAGCTGTCGGTCGGCAAGCCGCGCGTCATCCTCCACGAGCGCAACGGCGTTACCGAGGAACCGTTCGAGTCGCTGGTGGTCGAAGTGCCGCATGACAAGCTGGGCACCGTGATGGAATTGGTCGGCGGCCGCCGCGGAAAGCTCGTCGAGATGAATAACCGGGGCGAGTATTCGCACGCGCTGTTTTCCATTCCAGCACGAGGGCTGATTGGCTTGCGTACCCGACTGCTAAATGCCACGCAGGGCACGGCCATCATGCACCATCGGTTCGAGGCCTACCGGCCCGCGGAGGGCGAAGTGCCCGGCCGAGGCAACGGCGTGCTGGTTTCGATGGTTGCCGGCAAGGCGGTTGCCTTCGGGCTCGACGGCTTGCAGGAGCGGGCCGAGATGTTTGTGGGCCCGGGCGACGTCGTCTACGAAGGGATGATCGTCGGCGAGAACAGCCGCACGGGCGACATGGCGGTCAACCCGACGAAGGAGAAGAAGCTGACCAACATTCGGGCCGCCGGCAGCGACCGGAATATTCTCTTGAAGCCGCCACGCGAGCTGACGCTGGAGATGGCGCTGGAGTACATCGACGACGACGAGCTGGTCGAGGTAACTCCGCGGAGCATCCGCCTGCGTAAGGTGATCCTCAGCGAAACCGAACGCCGCAAAGAGGCGCGACGGCGGGCGTGAAGGGATTCGGTCCGGCACACGTGTGCCCTATCTGCTGTGAACGTCCGCTGTTCGTCAATCTCTTATTGGTTTGGAGCCACGCAGTCGCATTTTTCTGTCCGAGCACCGCTGCTGGCAGTGATCTCCTTGTTGCGTTGGTGCGCTCAGGTCAGGCTGGTTCCGCGCCGAGTGTCATCCAGGAAGGCATGTTCTTGTCAAAGCGGTCGCGCACTGCCCGCGAAACTTGATTGGGAGTCCGGGTTGGCTCTGCTTGTGGGCGATCCAAGGGGCGAACTGGACGACGGTCAGGTCGGGTCAGGATCCGGTTGGCCCCGAAAGCCGTGGAGCCCTCGGCCGATGAGCCAGACGGTCCACTTCACAATCAAATAGATAAAGATTGCATTGACAACAACCCCGGCAACCAAACAGGCCTCAGCAAACCACGGGAACGGCGGGGCCCCGTCCCAGTTGATGCCGATTGCGATGACCGGAAACGCCATTAACAGCGTGAGGAAAGGGTAGACGAGTCCGGGGAGGAGATCGGCGAAGCTGATCGTCGCAAGGACCGCGAAAGTCACCAGATAGAGCGCAACAGCAACGCCCGCAATAATTTGAGGAATTCTCATTGTCCAACACACCGCGAACGCATGCGCGGTCCCATAGAAGCCCAAGGAGATCACGACACAATTCACCAAGCGAAGGAGCGCATGATTTCCGTGGCACCCGTGTGTTGAATTCAAGCTGCAATAGCAGCCGTGAATCGGCGACAGAACAAAGACACGCACCGGGGCCTAGATGTCTGCCGCCTGTCGTTTCGGCGACCAGCGACGATGCAACCAGCAGCTCCGTTCTACAGGCGATTAGACGCCGGTGACGCAAGCTTCGGTTACATGGTTTTTCAGCAAAACCGAACTCAGATCTGAAAAAGCGACGCAATCGTCCCCCAGGGCGCTAGACACGCTGGTGCACATGTTTCGCCAGGCTTGCCGGCCGCCGAACCGCGGCTAACCGCGATGGTCGGTGGGCGGTTCGAGTTCGATGGGCGTTCTTGATCGTCCGATCGGCAGCCAGCCCTTATTGCGAAAGAAAAGCAGCAGCCCGCCAGCCACCAGCAGCATGGCGCCCCAGACGGCCGGGTAGCCGTAGCGCCAAGACAATTCGGGCATGGCGAAGGGCGAATCGTCGTTAACAAAGTTCATGCCGTAAACGCCGACGATAAACGTGAGCGGAATGAAGATCGTGGCGATCACGGTCAATACCTGCATGACCTCGTTCATGCGGTTCGACAGCGACGAATGATAGAGGGCCATCAGGTCGCTCGACAGATCCCGGTAGGTGTCGACCAGGTCCATGATCTGAAACGTGTGATCGGCGCAGTCGCGCAGGTAGACGCGCGTGTCCGCGTGAACCATAGGGATCGGATCGCGCACCAGCGTGTGCAGCGCGTCGCGCAGCGGCCAGACCGCGCGGCGCAGCGCCACCAGCTTGCGCCGCACGTCGTGGATCCGCGAGATAAGCGCTGTGTCGGTCGCGCTGATGATCGCTTCTTCCAAATCCTGGATCTCTTCGCCAAACCGTTCCAACAACGGGAAGTATGAATCGACAACCGCGTCGAGCAGCAGATAGGCCAGATAGTCGGCGCCGCACTTGCGCGACAGGCCGTGGCCACGGCGCAACCGTTCGCGCAGCGGGTCAAAACAGTCGCCGATCTTTTGTTGAAACGTGATCACGAACCGCTCGCCGAGAAACATCGCCAGTTGCTCAAACTCCATTCGTCCGGTGGTGGTCAGCATGCGGGCGATGATGAAAACGTGCTCGCCGTACGGCTCGACTTTCGCGCGTTGGTGATGGTTGAGTACGTCTTCCAATGCCAATCGGTGCAAGTGGAACACTTCTCCGAGTCGGCGGACAACGTTCACGTCGCCCAGCCCTTGCACGTCGATCCACGTGACCGTGTGACGGGCGACAATGTCGGGCAGTTTCGCAAGTTCGGCCTCGTCGCGCAGCTCACGTTCGACGTACTGCTCGCCGTCGTACGAAATGATCCGAACGACCGGAGCCTGTGACGCTTTGTCGGCCACCAGCGTTCCCGGCGCAGCACCCGGCGGCGTGCGACGATGAAAAAGCGGCTTGCGCCGGCGGTGGCGGGTGCGTTTGTTCACGTGGGCAGCCGGGGGTTTGGAGCGAGAATGGCGCGATTCGGGCAAGGCAGACAAGGCGGGAATCGGATCGGGTGGTTGTGTGGGACGTCGCGGCCTGCGCGGCGGCATTGTAGCCGGAGCACCATGTTCTCACGAAGGGCGAATTGTGTGGCGAAGTCGCTGTTGGTATCGCGTTAGACGTGCTGGGTCGGCGCTTCGACGCGGGGGATGGCACCGGCTAAGATTGCGGTCTTGGTCGTCCACCGTAGTCGCACCAGCCGCGCATCCACGAAACTATGCCCGCAATTTCCGACGCTTCTTCGACGCCCGAACGCGAGTTGCGCTACTGGCAATGGCGCGTCCTGCTGGCATTGATGGGTTGCTATTTGTTTTATTACACGGGCCGGTTGGTGATCGGCCCGGCGATCCCCTTGATGCACGACGACTTGGGCTACTCGAAAGAGCAGCTCGGTTGGCTGACTGCCGCTTCGTTGGCGGCGTACGGCGTGGGACAGGCAATCAATGGCAACCTGGGCGACCGGCTCGGCGGGAGACTGATGGTGGCCCTCGGCGCCGTCGGATCGATGGTCTGCTGCTGGCTCTTCAGCTTCATGCACGCCGCCGCATGGTTGATCGGGCTGTGGGCCGCCAACGGGTTCGTGCAAAGCATGGGCTGGGCGCCGGGTGGTCGGTTGATCAGCGTTTGGTGGCCGCGCGAGCGACGCGGACTGGCATTCGGTTTGTACATGCTGGCCGCTGGACTGGCCACCGTGCTGGTTTGGTGTTCGAGCTACTTGGTTCTTGCGGCATTCGAGCCCGGCGATTCGTCCCGTTGGCGATGGCTGTTTCGATTGCCCGTATTGGCTCTGGGTGCCGCTGGGCTGTCGTTTTATTTTCTCGTACGGGATCGACCCGAGGACGTGGGATTGGTGTCGCCTGCCGATTCGGGACTTGATGCGGTTGATCCGGGCATCGGCGGCGCGATCGGCAACGAAGCAGAGAACGCAACTCGATCAATGGTCGAATCGCCTGGCACCGAAACTACGAATTGGTGGCAGCGCTACGCCGCCGTGTTGGGTAATCCTTGGTTTCTGTTGGCGGCGGTCGTGATCGTGTTTCAAAGTTTCGCGCGCTACGGCTTGTTGACCTGGAGCGCCGCCTACTACAGCGACGCGGGCATGAGCATTAACGACGCGCTGCGGTTGACACTGGCATTGCCGATCGGCATGGGATTGGGAGCGCTGGCGGGCGGACATATGTCGGACCGGTGGTTCATCTCGCGCCGCGCAACTGTGGTGGCGATCTTCCTGGGAATCAGCACGGTTTGCTTCTTGGTAATTCGCGGCAATCCGGTGTCGGCCGACGGTGATCAGAAGCTGGGGATCGCGATGTTGTTCCTGGCCGGTTTTTTCGTATACGGCGCGCAAGGCCCGTTGTGGGCCATGTGTCCCGACCTGGTCGGTACGGCAAGCTCGGGTACTGCTGTCGGCCTGATGGACGCATTGGCCTATGCCGGCGCGGCGGCGCAAGGGCCGATCCTGGGATACCTGGTCGATGCGCAGACCAGCAAAGGATACTCCGCCATGTTCCTTTGCTTGGCGGCTGTGTCCGGCGCCGGCGCATTGCTGGCGTTGGCTAGCGCCGCCTCGGCGCCCGTTGCTCGGGACCGACGTCAACCGCCTCGCCGTGAAGCAAGGAGCAAGCCATGAGCGACATGGCACGCGCGGCCGTCTTCGTCGGTCCGGGCAAGCCGCTGCTGATGCAGCAATTCACGCTGCCGCAACTTGCGCCAGGCGAAGCGTTGGTCCGGGTTAATTGTGCGACGCTATGCGGCAGCGACTTGCACACCTACTTGGGCCGCCGCGAGACGCCCTGCCCCACGATCCTCGGCCATGAAATATTGGGACGCGTGGCGGCGCTGCCGGCAGGCGAAACGCTCGTCGATCTGGCGGGCCGGCGGCTTGACGTTGGCGACCGGATCACCTGGTCGATCGCCGCGAATTGCGGGACATGCTTCTACTGCGAGCGCGGCATTCCGCAGAAGTGCCGGCGGCTGTTCAAGTACGGTCACGAGGCGATCACCGACGCGCATCCGTTGAGTGGCGGGTTGGCCGACTACTGCCATCTTGCGCGCGGTACGGCCGTGCTGCGTGTGCCGGACGGCTTGCCGGATGAGGTCGCTTGCCCGGCCAATTGTGCCACCGCAACGGTCGCCGCGGCGTTGCGCGTAGCGGGCGGATGCCGTGACGAAGTGGTTTTAGTGCAAGGCGCGGGCATGTTGGGCCTGACGGCCGCCGCGATGGCTCGTGCCGCTGGAGCGCGAGAAACGATCGTTTGCGATCCGGACCGCGGACGCCTGAGCCGGGTCGCTGATTTCGGCGCCACGCGCGCCGTCGCATTGGACAATCCGGGCGATCGTACGGCGGTCGATACGGCGCTGCGCTCGGCGATTGACGCGAGTACCGACGGACGGGGTGTTGACCTGGCGTTGGAACTATCCGGCGCGCCAGAGGCGGTGGAAGCCGCGGTACCCCGGCTGCGAATCGGGGGACGATACGTCCTGGTCGGGGCTGTGTTTCCGACGCGCGACGTGGCGCTTTCGGCCGAGCAGGTCGTCCGGCGGCTACTGCGCATCGAAGGCGTCCACAACTACACGCCAGCCGATTTGCGTACGGCAATCGACTTTCTGGCGGCAAACCACGAACGCTATCCGCTGGCCGACCTGGTTACGGGCCGATTCGGGCTCTCCGAGGCGGAGTCAGCGTTCGAACACGCTCGGTCGACCAAGGCTCCGCGGGTCGCG
The DNA here is from genome assembly GCA_937952415.1 of uncultured Planctomycetaceae bacterium. Taxonomy (GTDB): domain Bacteria; phylum Planctomycetota; class Planctomycetia; order Pirellulales; family PALSA-1355; genus CALFYT01. Next base: position 6,682 of record CALFYT010000120.1, read on the forward strand.
GTCGTACCCGAAGCGTAGTGCGCGCAGTGGCTGGCGTCGTTTTTGGCTCCGCGGCAAGTGGGCGTTGCCGGGAAATTGTAATTGCCGCGACGCAGCTACTTCTTCGCTTGCGCCTCGGCGTTACGCCGCTCGGGCGACTTGGGCGCCTTGTCGACAAGCTCGTTAATTTGCCCGGGCCGCTTGTTCAGATGAAACGCGTCGTACAGTTCGCCGGTGGCAGTGCGGGCTTCGTAGCTCAGCGTGTCGCCGTCGATCGAAATGATCTGGTAAAGCTGCGTGTCCTCGGCCGCCCGAGCCATCTCCGGGCGCCGGTCGATCTTATACATTTTCGGTCCGCTGACGGAAACGACGTAGATCGTGCCGCCTTCGGGGCTGCGCGCGGTGGCGCCGCTGGGCACGTTCTCCGTGCCCTGCTGCTTGAAGCGGGCGTAGCTGTGGTCGTGTCCAGTGAGCACCAGGTCGACCTTATATTCATCGAACAGCGGTTTCCAGCTCTGGCGCAAATGTGGATTGTCGCGCCCGCGGGCCGTGGAATACACCGGATGGTGGAACGTAATCACGGTCCACTTGTTCGGGTTGTCCTTCAGAAAGCCTTCAAGCCATTTGGTTTGCTTCGTCAATGTCTCGTTGGAATTGAGCGAGATCAGGCGAACGCCCTGGTAGTCAAGGCAATAAACCGTCTCGTCGAGGCCTTCGGGTCCGTTGTCGGGTAAGGTGAATTGTGGTCGCCAGTGATGCGACAGTGCGCGCCCTGCTACCGGATTCGAGGAATTGCGCGGGTACTCGTGATTGCCCGGCGTGGCCATGCTGGGCACCATTGCGTTGAGCCAAGCTCCGGCACCGAACCACTCGCCCCATTCCGCGTCGCGATTGCCGCTGTTGATCAAGTCGCCGGCATGCAGCATGAACTTGGCTTTGGGTGCGTCGCTGTGGGCTTCGCGGATGACGCGCGACCAGTGCTCGCGCACGCTGTTCTGCGCGTCGCCGAAGTAAATGAATGAAAACGGCTCCGGCTTGTCGCTGGCTGTTTGAAACTGAAACCACTCGCTCCAGTTGACGCCGTCACCCACGCGATACACATACTTCGTCGCGGGCTCGAGCTCGGTGAACACCAGGCTATGATAGTTGGCCGGCCCAAGGTCGCTCTCTTGGCGCGTGGTCGTGGCGCCGACCTCTTTCGCTTTGCCGACAAAGGCCGGGCCTGACTCGGCAACGGCGATTTGTGCCATGGCCTTGCCGACCGAAACGTCCGTGCGCCAGGTGACGGCCTGGTTGTGGGCCGGATCTTCCTGCAGCGTGAGAATGATGCGATCCGGCATCGGCGTCGCTCGGTACAGTTCCTCGTCGAGGACTTTCTTCGGCGGATGGTCATCGTGCGCGGCGAGCGGCGCGGCCCAAGTCGTGACGAAACAAGCCAGCAACAACAGCGACATGATCCACGGTCGGCGAACGGTCATGGGGTTTGCTTTCCTGGTTGGGCGATTGGAGGGACGGTCACGTGGCGCCGGACCGGAGTTCGGCAGCAATCAAAATCAAATAGGTGGGTCGCGGCCCGATGGTTGTGCAGTGGTGCAAGCCATGCTTGGCGACCCGTACAGCATAGATTACTTGGTTTGCATGAAGATTTCATGTGGTCGAGCCGGCGGATTCGCGGAAACGGCATTGTTCCGCCACTTGATTGCCCGCCGCAACGGCACGCACAGTATCGACAAACCGGGCTGCCGGCATGCTGACTGCTGAGTCAGTAGCCCAATCCGGGGCCATCAAGGACCGACGTGCCCAGTGTTCCATCCGTGACGCGGAACATCGTGGGAAACCGGTCGATCCAGTCGCGGTTTCCGGCCGGGCAATACTGTCGGGCATTGCCTTCGATCGCGGCCACCGCCGGCAACCGGGCCGACAACGAAGCCGAGTGCAGAAACGATCGGCCGGGGCACGTGAGGTCTTGCACGCAGAGGAACATGCCGTATTTCTACTCCGCGCCGCCCATCAGCATTTCCTCGCTGTGTCCCTTGCACGCCTTGAGCGCAACGCCCGTATAGCCTAACTCGCGACACAAAAGCAGGCTCTCCAGGTCGACCAGCGATTCGTCGATTACTACCGGTTTGATCTCGGCAGCGCGGTGCATGCGGTTTTCCGGATGTGCCCGCAGATCGCGATGCGTCGGCTGTTCGATGTACTGAACGCGATCGAAGGCGGTAGGCGACCGCTCGCGCAATTGGTTCAGAAAGTCGAGCACGTAGTCGACGTTGGCACACTTCTCGTTGAAGTCGAGCGAGTAGTTCCAAGTTGCGCATCCCCGAGCCTGTTGTGCTCCAGCGGCCACCGATTCCACGGCAACGACCCGATCGACGTCCCACGGAAGATTGTCACCCGCCAACTTGATCTTCATGTGCGTGAGCCCATCGGCGGCAATCCACTGCGGCAACGTTTCGGGTAGACCATCGCCAACCGGTGTGGTTACGTCGGCGTCGGTCAATGGGTCGAGCGCTCCGACCAGGTGATACAGCGGCATCCGCGACTTCGGTTCGCGCAGCGTGTATCGGTCGAGGTACTCCCCGGCGAAGTCGGGCGTCAAGTAGTGGGCCAGGTCCGCACTGACGAACTCGGCACCGAGCAGGTTGTAGGCATTTTGGCCAAGCGCGTGACCATACGCGTCGTGGATGGCGGCTTCCAACGGGCTGGCAGCTACGAGCTGCGCCAGTCGTGGCATCGGCTCGGGAAGGCCCGCACGGTTGACCACACTGTCCGCGGTAGATTGGTAGTCGGCAGACAGTTCCTGTGTCAGCTCCAACGGGTGTGCCGTCAGCGAACAATCGTCGGCGGCCCCAACAAGCTGCTGGCCGAGCGCGAGCATGCACTCGAGCGTCGACTGGTCGGCGGTCGTGTCGCTCGGCCAAGCCCAGGCATTGCCCAGCGGCATCGAGCCCAATCCCTGACCTTGGCGTCCGTCGCGCGTTTCCACGTCGACCGTTACGTTGAGCAACAGCGCGTCGGTCACCACGCGGCCACCGAATTTGATCGGCGTTCGATACGGAATCTGGTCGGTTGTCGCGCGGGCGGAAACGATACGGACGTCAGTCAACTTGGCCACGGGAGTCTCCGACGGGAACACGGACCGCGCGGGAGCGCGGGGGTGTTTCGATTGTCGAACGATTCCGCGGTCGACGCAAGGCACCCAGCGCGCAACGATAGAGCGGTGAATCGTGCACTCGGATGACCGGCTTGTCAGCGGGAGTCGTGACGGAAGCTTAGACGAGGCCCTTGCGCACGGCCCACACGGCGGCCTGCGTCCGGTCGGAAACGCCGACCTTGCGCAGGATGTGCTGGACGTGCTCTTTGACGGTCTCGTAACTGATGTGAAGCGCCAGGGCGATTTCCTTGTTTGTCAGGCCATAGGCCAGTTGACGCAGGACCTCGCTTTCGCGCTGCGTCAGTGGCACCTCCACGTCGGCGGTTAGCCGCGGCGTTGCCAGCGCGCCGGTGACGCGCCGCAACTCATCGCGTGTCCACGCGCTTTGGCCGGCGGCCGCGGTGTGGATTGCTTCGATCAGCTTGTCGCGTGTGGCTCCTTTCAGCAGGAAGCCACTTGCCCCCAGCGCGACGGCGCGGGCAACGTACGTCGGATTGTCGTACGTCGAAAGAATCAAGATCGGCATGTTGGGTCGATCAAGCTTGATCCGCCCCAGCGCGTTCAGCCCGTCTCCCTCGGGCATCCGGATGTCCAACATGACGACGTCCGGTTCGTGTTTCAACGCGAGGCGGACGGCTTGTTCACCCGTGGATGCCTCGGCAATGATCTTGATATCGGTGTCGGCGAGTAGGTTTTTTAGTCCGGACCGAACGACTTCGTGATCGTCGGCGATGAGTAACTTTATTGCCATGCCTGCACTCCTCTCCTGACCGAAGCCCCCCGTGCGAAACTCGGCCACTTACCTTGGGGACGGGCCCCTAGTTGTCCCCGCAATGAATTATAGCATGTGTGACCCCCCGATGGAGTCCCCCTTGTGAGTAGGATGGCGATACTGTTCGATAGTGGAGTGCATTCGGGGGTGCTTCTCGCCGAATCGTCATGCGACACGCTAAATGGCACGCGAATCAGTGCCGATCGCTGATCATGACGCCCGTAAAACCGCTAGCAAGGTACGGGCCTTTCCGCCGTCGGGCGGGGCTTGCGAGTTGCGCGATTTGCGATCATTTTATTCCAATCGGGGGGGCTAGCGCTCCGCTCGCATGGCTTGGTAATAGGGCTGGATGGCTTGCATGTCGAATGGCCGTAACACCATGACCGAGACCGGCTTGCCGTCCACCGACTTGTACGTGTGCCGTCCGGAGATTTGGAACACGTCGAGCAACTGAACGTCCGCCCCTTCGCTATAGCGATCCGTTGGCAAACCACGGACCAGAAACGTCGCCGGCCGGTGGATGGTTTCCAAGCGTGCCTGAAAGTTCTTCACGGTGCGCACGCGAACGGCGAAATAGCATCGCACGAGCATTTCGTCGTCGGAAAGGATTTGATTGACGTGGCAGGTCAAGCGCGGCACACGACCGATCGCACCGACCTCGGGCGGAAAGCGCAGTGCCGGCACGATCGGCTCCTTGGTTTCTCGCAGCGATTGTAGATTTTTTTCAACTCTTTCGATGCGCTGTTGCGTGGCGGCGGACGTGTCTTTGCCGAATCGCAGTCCTCGCAACTCGAACTCGAGTCGGGCGATAGCTCCCCGGCGCGAGTTTTCGCACGTTTCAAGGAAGCGGCGAATCTTGGGCGGAATTGCGTCCGGCGAGACGGTCCGTTGGGCGCGCGGAGTTTGCGCCGTCGCGACACTTGTCGCTAGTGCGAAGACAATCGCAACCGACATGGTTCGTGTCATCAAATCGAGACTGTTCCATTGCCCACCGGGCGAGCGCCGGTCGGCGACATGGTTACGAGGCTAGTCGCGTCGCGGCATGCCGTCAAGCGCGGCGATGCGCCGTGATCGGGCACACGCGCCAGCGCTACGCCACGATTTCGTAGCCTTTGCGTTGCGTTCGCGCTTGCCACGCTTGGGCCTCCGAGTCGCCCACGATTTGTTCCGCGTCCGGATCCCACTGGATCTTGCGCCCGAGGCGAATCGCGATGTTGGCCAGGTGGCACGTCGAAACCGAGCGATGATGGGTAAAGACGTCGGAGATCGGCAGCTCGCGCGATTTGACGCACTGGAAGAAGTTGGCCATGTGCGTAGTCGGTTTGCCGCGATAGAGTTGTTCGATCGCGCCTTCCGGCAGCGGATTGTCGGTCAACTCTTCGACGGGCTTGCCCTTGAGTGCTCCACGGCTAACGAAGATCCGACCCTTGTCGCCTTCGAACGTAATGCCGTTGTCCGTGTCGTGACGAATGATCAGTTCGACGTCGTTTTTGTATTGGCACGTCACGAAGAACTCGGTTGCCGTGTTGTAGCCGTTTTCGACGTCGGGATGCTTTGCCGTTCCTTCGACAGAGATCGGCCCGGAGCTTTCTGCGCCAATTCCCCATTGCGCGATGTCGACGTGATGCGCACCCCAGTCAGTCATCTTGCCGCCGGAGTACTCGTACCACCAGCGAAACTCGTAGTGGCACCGTTTCTCGGTGTAGTCCACTTTTGGGGCCTGGCCGAGCCACATGTCCCAATTCAATTCCGGCGGAACGGGCATGACCGGAAACGGACCGCCGGCCGGCGCCGCACCGATCGCGCAGATCGCGCGACGCACGCGTCCGATCCGGCCGTCGCGAATCATGGCGATGGCGCGCAAGAACCGTTGTCCCATTTCGGTCCGCTGTTGCGTGCCGACTTGGAACACCCGCCCAGTCTCTTTTTGCACCTGGCAGATCAATTTGCCTTCGTCGATTGTCAGCGTGAGGGGCTTCTCGCAATAGACGTCCTTGCCGGCTTTCATGGCGTCGATGGCGATCTTGGTGTGCCAGTGGTCGGGCGTCACGATCGACACCACGTCGATGTCGTCTCGATCCAGAACTCGGCGATAGTCTTCGTAAATGTCGGCTTTTCCGCCGGCCTTCTGCTTTGCTTGCTCTGCGTGCCTGCGATCGACGTCGCACACAGCCACGATGTCGCCGTCGTGGCGAATGGCGCGGAACAGTCCGTTCCATCGACTTCCGGTTCCGATGCAACCGACAAGCGGGCGGTCGTTCTTGCTGGTTTCTTGTGCTCTGGCTAGGTGTTCTTGCGTAAACCAATAGGGAACCGCAAGGCCGGCGGCGGCCGACGTTTGAAGGAACTTGCGGCGATTGGGAGTACATTCGCTCATCGTGACTAATCCTTGTCGTTCAGGGACTAGTGGACAGGGTCGGAGGAGTGAAATGCGCGAGGCCTAGACTTTCTAGTCTAGCGCGGGGGCGGACGGTTTGCAAAATGTGTGCAGTAACACGGTCAACGCAGATACAATGCTGGAATGAACAGGCCGGTAAGAGCCCGCGAACTCTCCTACGTATGCTGTCAGCGTAACTTTGACTCTGAAAAACAACGGGCCGAAATCGAAGCACTGCTGCGAGCCGGCGCGGATATACAGCAGGCGGACAAGAACGGCGTGACGCCTTTGCACCACGCAGTTCGCTTTCGCAGTCCAGTTGCCGTAGAGACGCTGCTCGAACACGGCGCCGCAGTGAATCAGATTTGCAAACGCTCTGGATCGACGCCTTTGCACCGAGCGGTGACGCCGACAGGCGCTCCTGGCACGGGCGGGAAAGACGAGGAAGCTCGACGGATCATCGAGATTCTGCTGCGGTATGGGGCGGATCCGACCGTCAAAAACAAGAATGGGAAAACGCCGGCAGACTATGTGCATGACGAAGAATTGATTCGGCTGCTAAGCGGGAACTAAAACGCGGTGGTTCAGACAACTTTTCGAGTGTGTCCGGGAATTCCAGTGCAGAGTTTCGCCTGCGCCAGTTCTGACCAGATCGGGGCTATCTGGTTCAATCCGTCGGTCCCTCGTCGGACATTCGCAGATACTCGTTTGCCACCAGCGCGAAAAACTGCGCCGCACGCTCGTCGTTTTCGGCGATCTCAATGAACTCATCGCGTCGTCGCCGTTTGATTCGGTACCACAGCCGGTTTCGACGGAAATCGAATCCGTAAACAATGACGTCGCTGATCAAATCGGCACCATCTAGCTCGTCGTAGCGTCCGGCACACAGATTATTCCACGCGATTCTGCGAGATATGATTTCCTTCGCTTCGAGTACGAAGTGTACTAACAGAACCGAGAAGCTTTGCCACCAGACGAGCAAGATCACAGTCAGAAGGGAAGACGCATAACCTAGTTTGGTATATGGTCCCGGAACGACGACGAATTGGGACTGATCGACTACTAATGCGGCTCGGCATTTCGGCCAACTCGAAAGCAGGCTGCCGAGTGGTGAATGGGAAGAGATCCCTCGTAGCGCAATTGGATCTTTATGATTAACAAAGATGTCAGGGTCGATCGATGCTTGATTCTCCTTCGCCGCTATGACCTCTTTGGGAACGCTTCGTTTCCGGAAACGAAAAAACAAGTACACCATCCACGCCCCAAGACTAGCGAATCCAGCGAATCTCCCTAGGCACCCAATGAGTTCAGGTTTTTCCAGAAAGTGTCTTTGTGCGTCATTTGGGTCGTGCATTACCAGAACTGCCTGGCCAACGCTGTACTGTCGCTCTTTCCACCATGCCAGCCAAACGTGCATGCGATTGTTGACAGCGAAGGGCGACAGTGCGCTGCCGGATAGGCGTTTGCCATGCACTGTGAACTCGTATTCCAGATCGAACACTCTCAATCGTCGCTGTTCGGCATCCGGATGCACTTTCAATCGAATGATCTTCCCCGGAGCCTGCGGCCAGTCGCGGCACGCGTGCCATATGAGCAAACCTCCCAGCAAACTACCCGCCGCTCCGATCAAGAGCATACCGCCAAGAATCAAAAGCGCGATTGGCTTGAAGAACTCCAGGAAAGCCGTAAAGAAATCAAAGATAGCCGGGCGATCGTAGGTTTTCACGTTACCGCTTCGACTTGCAGGTCAAAGAATGCACTAAGTACGCATGTTCTGATTGAGAGCGACAGCGCACAATTCTTTCAGAGGAGCGCGAACCGGCAGTTTGGTTCAGCCCCGACCGCTCAGCTACCTCCGGAGCGGGACAGTATAACAGCGTCCGAAGTGCAGTTCGTAACTTCGGGTCACACAGCGTTACGCATCCGGCGAGGTCAACAGCGATCGATCGATGCTGCCGATGGTCGGCCGGCCTGACAGCGCCATGCACAGGTCCAGTTCTTCGCGCAACAGGCCGAGCATGTGTTCCACGCCGGCCTGTCCGTTGGTGGCCAATGCCCACAGATAAGGGCGGCCGACAAGCACGGCCTTGGCGCCTAAGGCAAGTGCTTTGAGAACGTCGCTGCCGCGGCGAATGCCGCCGTCGACGAACAACTCGACACGACCCGCAACCGCGTCGGCCACTTCGCGCAGCGCTTCGGTCGTGGGCAAGGTTCCGTCGAGTTGGCGTCCGCCGTGGTTCGACACCACGATTCCGTCCACTCCATGATCGACCGCGCGCCGGGCATCTTCGGCCGTCAAAATTCCTTTGACGACCAGCGGCAACGGCGAGAGCCCGCGCAGCCACTCGATCGCCTCCCACGTCAGCGAGGCATCCCAGATTTCCGCGATGTACTTCACCAGGGCCGAGCCGGCGCCGTCGGCATCCATGCGATCCAAGCCGACGGATTCGAGGTTCTTCCAGGTCATCCCGGGCGGAAGCCCGAAGTTGTTGTTCGTGTCGCGGTCACGCCGCCCGACCAGCGGCGCGTCGACCGTCAGGCAAAGTGCGCGATATCCCGCGGCGACCGCTCGTCCGACGAGCGACTGCGTGACGCCCCGATCACGATAGCAATAGAGTTGAAACCAGCGCAGTCCGTCGGGTGCCGCTTGGGCAACTTCTTCCAGGCTGTGCGTGCCGGCCGTGCTGACTACTTGGATGATGCCGCAGGCAGTCGCGGCCCGGGCCACGGCGAGCTCGCCGTCGGGATGGGCCAGCGCGTTGAACGCACACGGCGCTGTCATTACGGGAAAGGCGACAGATTGCCCGAGCACCGTGGTACTCAGATCGCGCGAGGCAACGTCGACCAGGACGCGCGGTCGCAGGCGCAACCGTTGCCAGCCGAGCCGATTGTCGCGCACCGTCACTTCGTCCTCGGCGCCGCCCCAAAAGTACTCAAAGACCATCTGAGGCAGCCGGTCGCGGGCGATCTGCTCGTACTGATGAAGGTTGACCGGCGGCATATATCAACAGTCCTCGGCGTGGTTGCTGCACGCATGCAGTTCGCACGATTCTAACCGGATTGGGGTGGCCGGTGGTCGCGAGACCCCGTGCACCGGGCCGGGAAAACCGTGGCAATCGAACGAAATCGGTGCCAGCGGCCCGTACAGAGCGGCCGAACGGTTGCAATTGGGGCGCTTCAGCATAAGAATTGGCAGCAGAGCGCCTCGGTGTTGTCACCGGAGCAAAATCTCGAAAGTCGAACTGGGAACTTCCTCGCTGCCACGGTTACGTGCGTTGACCGTGCGCGACATGGCGGGAAGGCCCGATGATCCTCCAGGGAGAATACCATGATTCGCAGACTCCGAGCCAATCAATCGTTTCGTGTCGCCAAGGCGTTGGTCCTCGTTTGCTTGCTGGCAGGCGTATCGGTGGCCGCCGTTAAAGGTAGCGGCATCTTGTTCCCGGAATGGTCGGGGCCGACCGCTGGCGATTATGATAAGCCCACGGCAGACATGGGCCAGAAGGCGCGAGCCGGACGTCCGTGGAGCGTCACGACGATGGCCTCGTCGATCGAAGGTAAGCCGATCGAGGGCAAGCCGGTTTCGGTCGTGGGCGAAGTTATCGACCTGTCGTGCTACCTGCAGGTCGGCAAACACGGCGACAAGCATCGCGATTGCGGACAGAAGTGTGCGGCGAACGGGCAGCCGATCGGGTTGCTGGCCGAGGACGGAACCGTCTACATGCTTATCGACGAAGAACACGATCAACGGCGCGACGGACTGACCAATTTTCGCAAACAGGCCATCGAACACATGGCTCACATCGTGCGGGTCAATGGCACGCTGACGCAGGTCGACGGCCAGAACGCGCTGTACGTCCAAGGCTATCTGAAGAAGCAATAGGGGTTCGTATCCATGAGGTCGCAGTCCATTGCCCGCGGTCTGATCGCCGTCGGAGTGTTGCTTAGCGCAATGGCCGTTCGCACCGCATTTGCCGTGGAGACGGACGATGCCGAGCCGGAGCCACCGCTGGGCCTGCCGCCGGTGTACTATCCGGACGACAATCTCTACTCGAAGGAGAAGGCCGAATTGGGGCGCTATCTCTACTTCGACAAGCGGTTGTCGTCCGACGGCACGGTTGCTTGTGCCACGTGTCACGCCGTCGAACACGCGTTCACTGACGGAGCCTCCGTGTCGACCGGTATCGGCGGGCAGAAGGGCGGTCGCAGCGCGCCATCCGTGATCAATCGCGGATACAGTGTGTACCAGTTTTGGGATGGACGCGCCACTTCGCTCGAGGATCAGGCGAAGGGCCCGATTGCCAACGCGCTCGAGATGACCAGCGACGCCGATGCGGATGCGGCGCATGCAGCGTGCATTCAGCGGTTGTACAAGGTTGACGGCTATCGCAAGCGGTTCAAGGAGGTATTCGGCAGCGAAGACTTCACGATCGACGACGTCGCCAAGGCGATCGCCACGTTTGAGCGGACTGTGCTTTCGGGCGATGCTCCCTACGATCGCTACAAGAACGGCGACGAGGACGCGATGACCGACGCGCAAGTCCGCGGGATGGACGTGTTCTTCAACAAGGCTGCCTGCGACAGTTGTCACTTGGGCTTCAACTTCACGGACGGGTCGTACGTGAACATCGGGATTGGCATGGACAAGCCGGAGCCCGACTTGGGACGCTATGTCGTCAGTGGCCGCGAGGAGGATAAGGGCGCGTTCAAGACGCCCAGCCTGCGCGAAGTCGAGCACACCGGCCCGTACATGCACGACGGCCGGTTTACCACTTTGGAGGAAGTGGTCGAACATTACGACAAGGGCGGCATCAAGAACCCGTACCTTGACGATCGCCTCAAGCCGCTCAACCTGACAGCGCAGGAAAAGCAAGACCTGGTCGCCTTTTTGAAGGCGCTCAGCGGTAAAGGCTGGCAGCACATTCAGGAGCCGCCAGCGCCGCTGGAGTGACACCGGGGGATTGCGTGTTCGGCGGCTAGCCAAGGCGCGCCGTTGCCAGCGGTGTTAACGGCCCGTGGACGGCGCATACTTCGAATCAGCCACGGCCGCACAGAGCATCGCGAACAGCCGGTCGACTTCGCGTCGCGTGGGTTCGTCAAGCTCGTAGCCGACTGGGCCGCGCACCACCGCGTTGGCAAAGACGCCCTGCTTGACCAGCAAGTATTTTTCGATCGCCAGGAAAGCGTCGAGGCTATGTTGCAGCGAAACCAGTGCTGCCAGCGGCAGCCAGATGCGGTCCGCTTCGGCCGCGTCGCCGGCCTGAAGAGCGCGCCACAGCGCGACGATCGCGTCGATCAGGTCGGCGCCGGGCATCGTGCCGGAAACGCCTCGCCGGTGACTGTCGACCAGCGCGATTCCACCGGTTCCCTCAAAGACACGCGCCTTGCCGCCGGTCGCGGCGTGGAGTTCGCTCAAGCGAGGGCCAATCGGCACCGCCTCAGGCTTGAAGCAGACCCGCGAGCCATACTCGCCAAACAGTTTGGCTTGCAGCGCGATCGGCAGCGGGCGGCCGACGTAACCACTGGCATCCTGCACCACCAGTGGAATTGCAACCGCGTCGAGGATGCGCCGGTAGTAGTCGAGCAATTGCTCCTCGCCGACGGCCACCGCCACGGGCGGGACGGCCATGAGCGCGTCGGCCCCGGAGGACTCGGCGGCTTTCGCGTATTCGACCGCCGTGTGGGTGCTTTCAGCGCCCACGCTGATGATCACCGTGCCACGCGCCCGGCCAACGCGGCAAACGGCCTCGGCCAGCTCGAGTCGCTCGTTGCTAGACAGCCGCAATACCTCGGAAACCATGGCCATCACGATGCCGTCGGCCCCGCGATCGAACAGCCAGTGGATCTCTTTTCCGAGCGTCTGGTAGTCGATCGATTCGTCGGCGTGGTACGGCGTTTGAAAGACGCTTAGTACGCCGGACAACCGTCGCGGTTGTGCAGTCGATTCGGCTGGCACGGGCAAGTCCCCACAAGTTGCGTGATGCGGCCAATTGACCGCGCGGCGCACCAGATGGCAAGCCCGCGCGTTTTGCGCAAGGCGATTTGCCGGACGCCCCATTTGGAGTCGGCGTTGGGTCGGCTCTGCCCTGCTGCGCGCAACGCGATTGCTGCACGACGGCAAGTTCGCGGGCCGCTAGTGGATCAGGCCGCGCGGCGCTTAGCTGGCTTGGCGGCCGGAGGCACGCTGCGCAACTCGGCCAGGACGCTGGCAGCAACCGATTCGGTGGCGCGACTGATGATCTGCGTCTGGGTCGCCGGATCGAGGGCGATCTGACCGTTGTGAATCGCGGCCAGCTCGCGGTGCACGATGTCGAGCGAACGCGATTTGACATAACCTCGCGCTTCGGAGACCCGCATCGACGACGCGCGGCGTCGTACGCGGGTGATCACCGGTTCGTAGCTGCGTTGGGCCACTTCGTTGGCCGTTTGTTCGATGAGTCGAGCCGTGCGTCGGCGCGCGAAGTAATTGAAGATGCCCATGGCCACTCCTTAATGCGTCCTTGCAACAACGGTCGGAGTCCGCGCCGACTTGTGGCGCTCGGGCGTCAAACGCCGATTGCGTCCAAGAGCCAGCGGTCTTGTCCGGTTGCGCGTAAATGCCTGGATTCCGATTCCCTTCGGAATGAGCGAGGTAGATCGACGCGGCGATCCCCCAAGGACCGAACGCCGGCGAAAGGTGTGCGTCTGAAGAGGTAGATCGATTGACTGGCGGGATAGAATTCAGTCGGGCGGAGATTGGTGTCGCTTTTCTACCCTTTTCGCCTAGATCCCCACGGCCCGGAGCGGCCTTGACCTAACCCTAATGATTTCATAAGGTACGCGGGCACACGGCGCCGTCGCCAAGAGGCTAAGGCAGCGGATTGCAAATCCGCCATCGTGGGTTCGACTCCCACCGGCGCCTCTTCCTTCTCCCCCGCCTCACTGTCTCGCGTAAGTTGCCTTGGCGGCTCTAGTTGCGGAGACGCCTTCCGGTTTCCGCCCTAGTCGCAGCGCGATTCTCCTTGATGCGGGCCTCCGCGCTGTCTGGCGAGGTCGTGGGCACGGTCCGCGACACCCGGTCCGCGACACCCGTGCGGTCGTACAATCCAGTCGAGCTGTGGACGATTCTGCAAAGCTCCCGAGCGATCTTTCGGGGCGACGTTTCCGCGGCCTGTCGTGGTGGACCGCCAGTCCCCCAAGAGTTGTCGGGGCGCACCGGTCCTTTTTCGGGTCGGATCGGTCACGCCCGCATTCATGCGTTGCCCAGCCGGCCGTACTTACAACGCCGAGTCTAGCCCGCGAGTCCGGCAAGGGCTTTGTGAACGCGCCGGCGCTCCTCAGTCGTGACGGCCAACGTCGACATGGTAGCCACTGGCGTTGGGTTACAATGCGGTCATGGGCGAACCGAACAAGCACGAACCGATTCCGTTGCCGCCCGCGCTGCTGACCGTGGTGCCGTACGGAACGATGCTGATGGCCATCGCCGTGGTGTTGGCTCTCCTTTCCTTCAACGTTTTCACGGTATTCGCGGCCGCGATCTTGGGATTTGCGCTGCCGTTGGCCTGGCTTGTCAAGCGGACCCGGCGCTGATGGTGCGACGATTGGCCGAGTCCGTTATACGCGGGCGTGCGGTATCGCCCGAAATTTGTTGACGCTGACCGAAGCGGCGCCCGATAATCGAGGCGCCACGCCTTTTGTTGATGGTAAGACGCATGCTTCGCGCCTTTAGTTACCTGGTGGCTCTTGTTGCCCTTGTCGCAACGCCGTTCGTCTCGCGAGCGGCTCCGGTAGTCGTGCCGGCCGGCCTGCAGCAAGGCGACCAGTACCGTGTGGCTTTCATCACCAGTACGACGCGTGACGCCACCTCGGCCGATATCGCGGACTACAACCTGTTTGTTGCCGCCGCGGCGAACTCTGCCGCGGAACTGGCTGCCCTGGCCACGGACTGGCGGGCGATCGCATCGACCGAGGCGATCGATGCGCGCGCATCCCCCTGCACCACGCCCGCCTTTGCTCTCGGCGTCCCCTTTACCCGCCCCGCCGGCCCGGTGGTCGCGGATTCAAATATCGACCTGTGGGACGACACGATCAACGTCCCCATTTTGGTCTCGGAGTTTGGCACGGCCCTTACCCAGACCTTTGTTTGGACGGGTACGAACTCCGATGGGACGGCCGCGCCGAACGACTTGTTTTTGGGGATTCCGGGAGACTTCGCAGTCACGGGACAGTCGTCGGATCCATACGCGCCATGGATTACAGCTGCTGGCGACCAGCTTGGTACGAAGTTTCCACTGTATGCCGTATCAGGCATTCTGACAGTCGTGCCCGAGCCCTCGACGGCCGTGCTAACCGCGATCGCGCTGATGGCGCTTGTCGCCTTCTGCCGGCGACATCGCAAGGATTGATGGGCCTAGCAACTTATTCGGCCCGCTAACGTTTACGCACAGTCTCTCTTCTAGGGTTCATGTGCCCGCGGCCTTCGGAACGCTGCTGCCCGCTCGACGGAAGTCCGCGTGCTCGTATTGAGCGCTGATCAGCAGCCGGCAGTAGTCGCTCTACCGAGTTTCGCTTGCGAGCCCGGCAAACGTTGCGCGGATTTGCCCCTGTTTTTGTCGAGCAGGGCAAAATTCCGGCAGCACGTCTCCTTTTCGTTTGACTTTCCGCGGGGGCTGCGATTACACTCGCTGCCAATTGGATTACCGCTTCCAGGGGGATGCTAATGACCTATTCTCCATAGACTCGCTACCTATTCCCGCTGGGCTTGATCCTGGCGGTTATCAGTTTCGCGCTGGCGACCTTTGCCACGCCCGGCCTGCTCGCCACGCCCGCCCAGGCTGTCACCATCCCCACCGTGCTGGTCGACAACGCCGGAAACGCCGGCGAGGTGCAATCGCAAGGCACATTCGGCGGGATCAACTATGCGTACCGCATCGGCACGACCGAAGTGACCAACGCCCAGTACGTCGAGTTCCTGAACGCCAAAGCGGCCAGCGACCCATTGGGGCTCTACGAAACCGTCATGGGCGTCACCGATCGTGGCGGGATCTCGCGGAGCGGCTCCGACGGCAGCTACACCTATGCGACCAGACCCAACATGGCGAACAAGCCGGTCAACTACGTGAGTTGGTACGACGCGATCCGCTTCGCCAACTGGCTGCACAACGGACAGGGAAGCGGCGACACGGAAACCGGCGCCTACACACTCTTGGGCGGACGGCCACGCCGTCCAACGGCCTAACCATCACTCGCAACCCCGGCGCTACGTGGTTCCTGGCCAGCGAGGACGAGTGGTACAAAGCGGCCTACCACCAGCCCGCCGCACAGGGTGGCGACACCGACAACTACTGGACCTATCCCACGGGAACCAATAGCGCTCCTACGTCTGCCACTGCCAACAGCGTGGGCGACATCAGCAACCCGGGCGCGAACGTCGCCAACTATTTTTCAACAGCCGATTGGAACAGCGCGAACGGCAACGTTACGACAGTCGGCAGCGCGGGTCCGTTGAGCGATGGTTATTACGGTACCGCGGACCAAGGCGGCAATGTGCGGGAGTGGAACGAGTCATTGATCAGCGGCACGTTTCGGGGCGTGCGGGGCGGCGGCTTCGGCAGCGGTTCAAGCGAGTTGCGGGCGTCGAGTCGAGGCGTCTTCGGACCGTCGAGTGGGGGCGACAGCACCGGATTCCGCGTGGCGACCGTACCTGAGCCATCGACCGCCGTGCTGGTCGTGTTCGCAATGCTTGCTTTGGCCGTCTACGGCTGGCGTCGGCGCTAGCGAGACGTGCCTGAGCCTGCGGTCGACGGATACACCATGCGCCAGACCGGTGGCAAGCACGAGCGTAACAGGTGCTTCCCCACGTCTTGCGGCGCGGTGCCGTGATCTTGGCACCGCGGGTCACACAAGGGGCGAGACCTAGAGGCGATTCTCAGCGTGTGTCGAGCGCACGACTTGCGGATGCTTCATAAGTCCGTTTCCGGGAATGTCGCCTGCGGGGTTTACCGGAATGATCCTCAGCGCGGCGGCGCCATCTGTTAGGATCGTGGTCATGTGGCGACCACAGTTCCGCCTGCGAAGTCTGCTCATTTCGGTGACCGTCTGCGCGGTACTCGCGTGGGTCGGCGTCGTCGGATGGCCATGGTGGCAACTATATCGTGAACAGGCCGTTTTCGAGGAATCGCTCAAGCAGCTTCGCGCAGGGACAACGCAACGCTCCGGGGGGAGATTGGTACGCCACGAAACCCCCTTCACCAAGTCGATGGGTGGAGGCAGTACTCCGACCGGTGAGTACGTACTGTCTTCGGTCTACTCCTGGGAAAACGCGTGTTACTGCATCTGCTACGTCCTGTCACGTCAACCCGCCGGCGATCCGCTGCGGATTCCGACGAGCCGCATCGAGGTTTATCGGCTGCCTCCTGTCCCGCCCAACTACGAATCGCCGAATCTCGCCGGTGGCTTTCCCGCGACGAACTACGTTCGGGATTCTCTGCCGAAGATGTTCGGTGGGCGTCAGGGCAAGTCGGGCGAAGAAGTCGTCTTGATCTATTCGGATCCGTAGTGGACTGCCGCAATCTTTGTCCAATTCCCCGCTGCTCGGGGTCCGCCGCGATGACGCAAGTCCCGTATGTCCACTCTCGCCAACATCCCACCAGCACGCCGCAATCGTGGGCAAGTTTTCGGTAAATCTGCTTGCACCGAGCCGGCGATCGACCTACTCTCAGGGGCATTGCACCACGCCATTTCTACGTTCCGTAGTTTCGGCTCAAGGGCGCGCTAATGATACGGCTCGGATGTGCATTGATTCTCCTTGCTGCGGCCACGACCGCGGCGGCCGACACCGTCTTGTACTCCGCGGCGCCGGCCACGTATCCGGCGGTGACCAGCGGACTGACCACGGAGTTCGGCACCTCGTCGTTCCCGCCGCTGAGCGAAACGGGTCTTGCCTACTACGCAGTCCCCGGCGCTGGCTCCGTCGATGTGAAGTTTCGGTTCCATGGTGACACCGGATCATTCTTCTTCGAGTTCGGCTACTACCATCTCACGCCTGCCCTGTCCGCGATTGATACCTCGACCGACGCCGGCAAAGAAGCCTATGCCGCCGCCGCGTTGGCACCGGGGAACGCATTCGTCGTCTTTGACGACAATGTCAACAGCCCGCCCGACACGGCAACGGCAAGTCTGACCGGCGGCGACGTGGTCGGCTTTTTCTTGATTCCCGACGCATCGCTGGCGGACTTCCAAGGCAGTCCGGGCGACTTCGCGTTGGACGGAACCGGTTCCAGCACGTTCGCGTTTCCGCCCCCGTTCCGCTGGCCCTTGTTTGGATTTGCGGATGCGAACCCGGGCGGCTTGGACCAATTGATGAGCTTTGCCGGCGTGTCGACGATCACCGGCGAACCCTCGAACCTGTTTGCTTGGGAGGACCTGACGCGGGCAGCGATCCCCGGAAATCCGAATCCGTCAGACGAGGCGTTCAATGATCTGATTTTCGGCGTCGAGGGAGTCTTGTCCGTGCCCGAGCCGGGAACGCTCGTCTTGCTGTCGCTCGGCGCGCTCGCCATGCTCTCTGTTTGCAATTCTGCCCGGCGCCGGCGATCGGCAAGCGCATGACGCGGCGGATTGTCTCGACCAGAGGCCTTAAGTGAAGATAATGCGCGCAACGCTCTGGTTCCGCATTGTCAGCAGCAGCACTCCGCCCTCACATTGACCGGCTGTCGGGTCAGAGAGTAGATTCGTCCGCGGGCGGCCCCTGTTGGCGTCGTGCCGCTTGGAAAATCGGAGAATTGTTTGCCGTCGACCGGCGAATAAGGCTCCAACCGTTTGGCTTCGGCTCGCACCGCCGCCGCCCTGCTCGATCGTCTCAAACGCAATCGCTCCCACGAGTCGCCCTGCATGCGTACCATCCTGATCACTGGTGGAGCGGGCTTTATTGGGAGCTGCCTGGTGCGGCAACTGGTGGCCGAGGGCCGATTCCAGGTCGTCAACCTCGATAAGCTGACCTACGCCGGCAACCTCGACTCGCTGCTGCCCGTCCGCGACGAGCCGAACTACCACTTTGTCCAGGGCGACATTGGCGACCGGGCTCTGGTGGACAGCGTGTTGGCCGAGCATCGGCCTTGCGCGGTGGTGAACGCGGCGGCCGAATCGCACGTCGACCGGTCGATCGACGGGCCCGCGGCGTTCGTCGAGACCAACGTCATCGGCACGTTCGCGTTGTTGGAGGCGGTACGTGCCTACTGCGCGAAACTCCCGGCGCCCGATCGCGAGGCGTTCCGGTTCTTGCACGTCTCGACCGACGAGGTCTACGGATCGCTGGGAGAAAGCGGGGCCTTCAGCGAGTCGAGCGCCTACGCGCCGAATTCGCCCTATGCGGCCTCGAAGGCGGCGGCCGATCATTTCGCGCGAGCCTATCAGCGGACCTACGGCCTGCCCGCCATCCTGACACACTGCTCGAACAACTACGGCCCGTATCAGTTTCCCGAGAAGCTCGTACCGCTGGTTTTGCTCAATGCGATCGAGGGCAAGCCGTTGCCGGTTTACGGAGACGGGCAGCACATGCGTGATTGGCTGTTCGTCGAGGATCATTGTCGGGGGCTGGTTGCGGCGCTGGAACACGGCGTGCCCGGCGAAACGTACAACTTTGGGGGCGACGCCGAGCGCACGAATCTGGCGTTGGTGGAAACGCTGTGCGACATCGTGGACGAGTTATGCCCGGAGCTGGCCCACCGGCCCTGCCGCGACTTGATCACGATGGTCGAGGATCGGCCGGGCCACGATCGGCGGTACGCAATTGACGCGGCCAAGGCGCGGCGCGATCTGAACTGGCAGCCGACCGTTGAGCTTGCCGATGGATTGCGACAAACCGTCAGGTGGTATCTGGACAATCGCCCATGGGTCGAGCGCGTGACGTCGGGCGTTTGTCGCCGGCAGCGGCTGGGCCTTGACGTAGAATAGTACGGGCGACCGCGTTTCGTCGCGGCCGGCCGGGTGTACGGCAGAGACTCACGCACATCGCGGGCCCAATGGCAGCAACTGGCTTCAACAAGGGGCTCATCTTGGCTGGGGGTGCCGGCACGCGCCTCTACCCGTTGACGCGCGCGGTCAGCAAACAGATGCTGCCGGTGTACGACAAGCCGATGATCTTCTATCCGCTGTCGACGCTGATGCTGGCCGGCATTCGCGACATTCTGCTGATCACCACGCCTGAGGATTTGCACAGCTTCCATCGGTTGTTGGGCGACGGAAGCCAGGTGGGCATCTCGATCCGTTATGCCGAGCAGCCGCGCCCGGAGGGATTGGCCCAGGCGTTTCTGATTGGACGGGAATTTATCGGCGACGACCGGGTCGCGTTGATTTTGGGCGACAACGTGTTTTTCGGCCAAGGTTTGCAAACGACGCTCGCCCGGGCGGCGCGGCGCGAAACGGGGGCGACGATTTTCGCCTACGCCATTAAAGACCCGAGCCGCTACGGCGTGGTCGAGTTGGACCCGGACGGTCGACCAATCTCGCTGGAGGAGAAGCCAGCAGCGCCGCGGTCGAAATTGGCCGTGACGGGGCTCTACTTCTATGACAACCAGGTCGTGGAGATTGCGCGCGAGTTGCGGCCTTCGCAGCGGGGCGAGCTGGAAATCACCGACATCAACCGTGCGTACATGCAGCGCGGCGAGCTCCACGCGGAAGTGTTTACCCGCGGCTTCGCGTGGCTCGATACAGGCACGCACGAGTCCTTGACTCAGGCGGCGAACTTCGTGCAGACGATCGAGACGCGGCAAGGCATGAAGATTGCGTGTATCGAAGAAGTGGCCTTTAACAAAGGCTTCATCACGGCCGAGCAGCTTGAGAAACTGGCCCACCAGGTGCCCAACGAGTACGGGCAGTACCTGCTGCAACTGCTTGAGGAACCGCCGCCTGCCCCGCCGAATCGGCCGCGATAGAAATCCGCGTGCGCGAGGCTAGTCGTTCAGGCGGCTGACGATCAGCGAGATGTTCTGGCCGCCGAATCCGAAGCTGTTGGACAACGCGTGATCGCAGCGGACTTCGCGCGTCTCGTTCGGCACGTAGTCCAAGTCGCAATCTGGGTCGGGGGTGGTGTAGTTGATCGTCGGCGGGATCGCGCCGTCGTTCATCGCCACCAGGCAAATAATCAACTCGGTGGCCCCTGCGGCGGCGATCAGATGCCCCATCATGCTCTTGGTGCTCGACACCGGTGTCTTATCGGCCGCCGCTCCGAGCGCCTGGCGAATGGCCAGCGTTTCGACCCGGTCGTTGACACTGGTGCTCGTGCCGTGTGCATTGATGTAGCCGATGTCGTCGGTGTTGAGTTTGGCATCTTCCAGGGCCAATGTAATGCAGCGCGTGGCGCCGCGGCCCTGCGGATGCGTATCGGTGATCCGATAGGCGTCGGCGGTGGAGCCATAACCGGTCAGCTCGCCATAGATCTTCGCGCCACGCTTCTTGGCGTGCTCCAGTTCCTCGAGCACGACCATCGCCGCCCCTTCGCCCAGCACGAATCCGTCGCGATCCCGATCGAACGGTCGCGAGGCTTCCTTAGGGTGCTCGTTGTTCGTGCTCAGCGCCGTTAGCAGATTGAATCCCGTCACGCCGAACGGGTGAATCATGCTGTGGGTTCCGCCTGAGAGCATCGCATCGGCATCGCCGCGGCGAATGATCTCGGCCGCTTCGCCGATCGCCTGACTGCTGGCGGCACACGCCGTCAGACAGTTCGCATTGGGGCCCTGCGCGTTGAACATCGCCGCCAGGTGTCCAGCCGGCATGTTGGGCTCTTGTTCCAATTCGATGGTCGGGTGCAGTAGTTCTAGTCCGGCTTTGGTGAATTGCGCCAAGTCAAACTCCTCGCCAGCCAGCGCGGCGGTCATCATCCGCGCAAAACAGTCGAAATCCTGCTGACCTTCACCGCTTCCCAAGTACACACCTAACCGCGTCGGATCGAGTTCGACGTCGATTAGGCCTGAATCGCGCATCGCACTTTTGGCTGCACCGACCGCGAACCGCGTGTGCCGGCCGCGCAGCTTCCACTCTTCGGGGTCTTCCCCGGCCTGGCTGATGTCCCAATCCGCCACTTCGGCGGCGATCTTCGTGGGAAACCGACTCGCGTCGAAAATCGACGTGTAGTTGACGCCGGACTCGCCCCGTTTCAACCGTTCCCAAACTTGGGGAACGTCGCTGCCCATGGGCGTCACCCAGCCGACTCCGGTGATCACGACACGTCGTCGCATAGTGCTCGACCTCGAAAGAGTTTGCAGTGGTTTCGTAGATTCCGGGCTGTGGCGGCAAGCGCACGGCGACCGGCGCCGCGCTGTTTACACGGTTTCGAGCAAGTTGGAAGGCACTTCAAGCCGGTTTCCGTCGCGGTCGCGGCCCACGTCGAACACGCCCAGCAGCTTGAGCATGGCGAGCAAGCCCTCTGGCTCGAACAGCGACTTGCCGGCGCGGCTCTCGGGAAGATGGGCGAAGAACATTTGCGCCTCGGCTTGCAGCCGCTGGCCCACGTGGCTGGTGCCGCTGACCACGGCGCCGTCCTTATGGACATCGTCGATCGTCATGCGATACGTCAGCGTGTCACCGGGCACGGCCGAGAAGTGAAACGTTGCCCGGGCCAGCTTTGCCAGCACGACGCGTTCGACGAAATCACTGTGCTGCGCTACGAGCAGTCCGCCCGTTTGTGCCATGCCCTCGATCACCAGCGGATTGGGCATCATGGGCGCAGCCGGGAAGTGGTCGTGCAAGTGATCCTCGGCCAACGAGACGTTCTTGATGGCCGTGGCGTACTGGCCGCTCTCGAACTCCGTATAGCGATCGATCCAAAACCATCGCATGGGCGGAATCTGCTCGTTGTGTTCCGTTGTTTCCGATCGATCGTTGTTCCGGCTGCGCCAGGCTAGGCGGCCACTTTGCTCTCGACATACCGGCACATATCTTCGACAGTCAGCAAGTTGCCGAAGTCCTGTACCACCGGGTTCTCGGCGAAGGCCGACAAGTTGGCAAACGGCATGCGGGCCTGCAATTTCTCCAGGCCTTCCGGCGTGACACGACCGTTTTGCACGTACTCGGTGCTGGTCAAGATGTCCTCGGGAAACAGTTCGCCGCGAGGAATCTTGATGTCAAACGCTTTTTCGAGGCGGAACACGATGTCCAAAAAGTCGATCGATTCAGCCCCCAGGTCACCTACCAGTTTCGCTTCCGGCGTGACTTCGTCGTCATCCACTCCCAGTGCATCGACCAACGCCGCCTGCACCTTGGAGAACACCTCGTCTTTTGTCGCCATCGCTGGCACCTCCAGAAAGCTCAATATTCAATTGTCGTAGTGGACGGCCGAGTCCGAGTCGGTCCGCTTTGTGTACGTTTGCCTCGCGTCCGCAGGATCACATTCTAATGGCGGCTTATTGCCGGAATTGGTCGCCCGTCGGATAGGCCCGCTTCTGCGCACCGCGAATCACTTAGGTGTCAGACATTCTCCTCGGCCGGCTTTCCGTCCGTGCCGGCCGCGGCGGTCAACAGGGGCGACCCGCCCGTCGCATCGGCGTCGATGTCCGGCTGATAGATCTGCGTGAACTGTGCCCGAAAGCTCTGTTTCAAGTATTCATCCGTGCCGGTCATGTCGGCTCGGGAGTCGGACAGGTTGTATCGCTCAATCGACAGACGGCCGCTGACCGCCACGCGACCGGCGACCAGCCCCTGCGTCTTGACTTGGACTGCCTCGTCGTCGGCCTTAAGTATCTCGGCATTGACCGTCAGCACCCGGCCCGGTTGCACGAAGTCAGCGAAGCGAACGTTGCGCGCTTCCTTGAGCGTGACGATGCTGTGTGAGAAGTCCTCGGTGACGCGCACCAGCCAAGCTCCGGCTTCAGTCATCGCCTCGAGCATCAGCACGCCGGGCATGACGGGAAAGCGCGGAAAGTGATCGGCCAGGTACTCCTCGGCCATCGAGAGGCACTTGACGGTGGTTATCTTCGAACCTGGTTCGATGGCCAGGATGCGGTCGACGAAGTTAAAGCGCATACGCGTTTTGGCCCCAAAAAAAGGGGGGAACCGAATCGGTCCAGTATATCGGTCTCGCCATTTTCCCACAACCGACAATCTCCCGCGTTAGGGACGCAACTTGCGCCCTTCTCCACCCCCAGTTCGGTGCGCCGACACGCAGTCGTTTGATGCAACGTGCAACTAGCGCGCTTGCGACGACCGCGTTGGCTCCCGGCCCAGCACGTGCACGGGCGTGCCGCGTTAATTGTCGATTGCCCGGCGCACTGCTACGATTCGGACATGCGAAAAGGGATTGGTGTTTCGCCGGGCGTTGCCGTCGGTACGGCCTATTGCATCAACGAGGTGTTCGTTAGCCCGGATACGACGCGCCTGGAAGAAGGCGAGACCCTCGCCGAGCTGGCGCGCTACGATCGGGCCCGCGAGGCGACGGCCGCCGACTTGCGCGCGCTGGCACAGAAAGTGGCTAGCCAGGTCGGCCCGGAAGAGGCCGCTGTGTTTCGCGTTCAAGAGTCGATCCTGCGCGATCCGTCATTGCAGTCGAAGGTCCGCGACAACATTGTCGAACAGCGCAAGACGGCCCAAGCGGCGCTGCACGAGTTGCTCGATGAATACGCGGCCCTGTTTGCCAAAACGCGCGACGACTACATCAACGAGCGGCTCGCAGACGTCCGCGACGTGATCGTGCGAATCAGTGGCCATTTGTCCGACGTCCTCCAGCCCGACCTCGACGTGCTCGAGGGCCCGTTGATTCTGATTGTCGGCGAGCTGCTGCCGTCGCACGTCGTGACCCTTGGTGGGCGCGAAGTCAAAGGGATCGTCACCGAAACGGGGGGCGGCACCAGCCACGCGGCAATTCTGGCCCGCAGCCGCGGCGTGCCGGCTGTCTCCGGCGTTCAAGGCGTATGCCGCCAGATCAAAACGGGCGACACGGTAATTGTCGACGGCCGCGAAGGTCACGTGCTGGTCAACCCCGATGCGGAGACGACTAGCGCGTACTTGAAGCTTCAACGTGAATTTGTCGACCTGAAGGACACGCTGGCCGAGAATCGTGACCAGCCTGCCGTCACGGCCGACGGGATCAAACTTGAGCTGCTGGCCAACGTCAACAACGTTGGCGACGCGCGGGCGGCGGCGGCGATGGGTGCATCGGGCATCGGCCTGTTTCGAACCGAGTACATCTTTTTGACGCACCCCGACGTTCCGGACGAGCAGCAACAGTTCGAAGTGTATCGCGACATCATCGCGGCAAGTCCCAATCGGCAGGTCACGATACGTACGCTCGATTTGGGCGGCGACAAGACAATTCCCTATTTGGGACACGCGCGCGAGGCGAATCCCTTTTTGGGATGGCGTTCAATTCGCTTGTCGTTCGAGCATCCGGAATTTTTTGCAACGCAGATTCGCGCCGTCCTCCGCGCCGCCGCGCCCGTAACCGACAGACCGAGCCGCGTGCGGATGCTGTTTCCGATGATAACCACGCTTGAGGAAATGCGGCGCGTGCGCATGATCGTGCGCCGCGCGCGGCATCAACTTACCGCGGCCGGCCGGCCTTTTGGCGACGTGCCGCTGGGTTTCATGCTCGAAGTTCCGGCGGCCGCCGTTTCGATCGACATGCTGCTCGGTCAGACCGACTTCGTGTCGATCGGGTCCAACGATTTGGTGCAATACCTGATGGCTGCCGACCGCGACAACCCGAAGGTAAACCATCTCTGCCAACCGCTCAGCCCGGCCGTATTGCGCGTATTGACCAACATCATCACCACCTGCAACGCGGCGCATACTCCGGTGACTCTGTGCGGCGAGATGGCCGGCGCACCACGGGCATTCGTCTTGCTGTTTGGCATGGGGCTGCGGAGTTTCAGCATGAGCCCTGCGTTCATCCCACTCATCAAGGACCTGGCGGCCAACCTGACGCGCGGCCGAGCCGAACAGGCGCTGGCGCGCGTGCTGAAGATCAAAACGGCCGCTGCAGTCCGACGATTCATGGCCGCCGAAGTGGCCGACATCGCGCCGAATCTGAAGTTGCTCGAGACGATCTGATGCCGCCCACTCCCGAGGGTCAGCTTGACTACTTCTCGGTTTCTTTGGTCCGATCACGACGATCCGAGCGTCGGACGCGCCGAGCGACGAGGTAGGCGGGAGCCACAACGACCGCCGCTACGGGCAACCAGGGCGTCGATGCGACGGCGCCAATCAGCAGGCTCTCACCTGCGGCTTGCAGCGACGACAGCGAGCCTTCGAACGAGCGCCGTGTGCGCGTCGCAAGCGTGGGCGACTCGGGCGGTTGGAAATCGCGAATCTCGGTAATTGAAAGGTCCACGGTGGTCAGGGATGTAAGATCCGCCAGCACGCGCATTCGGCCTTGCATGCGTTCCAATTCACCGCGCACGCGCGACAGTTCGCGCTCGATCGCGATCACGTCCTTCAACTCGCCCGGCCGGTTTTCAAGCAACTCGAGCAGCCGCGCCTCTTCCTTGGTCTTATTGCGGATACGTGCTTCGACGTCATAGTATTCCTCGCTCACATCGCGCGACGTCGTGCTGACGCGCTGCAAGTCGCCCAATCCTTTAGCGGCACCCACGAAATCCTCAAACCGTTCGACCGGAACACGAATGGTCCAGGTGGCCCGGCGCGTTTCTCCTGTCAATCCAGAGAGATTCGAGTTTGCCACGTAGGCGTCATACTGCTTGACCAGCGCGATCACCTGATCGGGCACGCCGGTGAAGTCCTCGACGGCCAACTCGACGTGCGCGTTGTAGACAATCTTGCGATTCGGGTCCGAGGCCGTATTGACAACCGCCTCCTCAAAGCCGAGCAAGGCAAAATGATTGTTTGTCGATTCGACGTTGGTCCTGTGTGAGAACCGAGCGACGTCCGCCCCGGCGGTTTCCTGCCCCGACCGGCCCATTTTCTCGGCGGGGGCCGTCGCGGTCCCACTTGCCGCGTCTCGGGCCGATTGCACGCCGCAGCCGATCAACCCCGTGCCGAATACTACGAGAAGTGTGCAGAGAAAGATGTGCTTGTGTCGCATGACATGTGATTCCTTTGCGAAAGATGTGCGTGTCCAGTCCGCCCCGCGACGGTGCCGGCCACTACCTGAGATGCGCCGGCGAGGCGAAAAGTTCCCAATGGTGGGTCCGACGCGGCAGAGGATTCCGGCCGGCGTGTCGGCCAACGGTCGACAATCTGGTCACTCCGTGAGAAGGCCAAGCTGGGTCAGCAGGCTCGGAATAACCCGCAATTTCGGGTAGCTGCGACGCGCCGTCGTGTCTTGCGGCCCCGCTGCCATCGGGCGGGGACTGTGGGCCCCGAACCGCAAAACGCCGGGCTGCGTACGGCCAGTAGGGTGCATCGCCCGCGCCGCTGATTCGCCTGTGGAGCCGTTTCGACGTATGGTTCCAAGGCCCCATTCGCGGCGTATAATCGGGCGCTCATTGAGTGAACGACGCGCTGCTCCAGCCTCGCCGTGGAACCGCGCCAACTCGGCCCGCCACGGCGACCTACCCTAACACCCCGCAAGGAACACGACCGCCATGACTCGTCCTCGCATTGCCTCCTGCCTGATGGTGTTTCTGATGATCGTGGTCGCCAGCGGCGCCACGCTGGTTCCCCACTCGGCCGCCGCGGCGGAGCTGACGAAGGTCGGCACGATCGAGTTCAGTACCGAGTACCTGCTGGAGAACGGCATGCAGGTATTGCTCTATCCTGACCCGTCGCGTCCGACCGTGACGGTGAACCTGACCGTGTTGGTCGGTTCGCGGCACGAAGGCTACGGCGAGACGGGCATGGCCCATCTGCTTGAGCATCTGGTCTTCAAGGGAACGCCGACGCACCAGAAGATTCCACAGGCGCTACAGCAGCGCGGCGCGCAATTCAACGGCAGCACGTGGGTCGATCGAACCAACTATTACGAGACGCTGCCCGCCAGTGAGGACAATCTGGAATTCGCGCTCCGCTTGGAGGCCGATCGGCTGGTCAACAGTTTCATTAGCCAGAACGATCTCTTGTCGGAAATGACCGTCGTTCGCAGCGAGTTTGAGCGGGGCGAGAACTCGCCAATCAATTTGCTCGACAATCGGATCATGGCCGCCGCCTTCGATTGGCACAACTACGGCAAGTCGACCATCGGTAATCGCGTCGACATCGAGCGCGTGCCGATCAAGAACCTGCAAGCCTTCTATCGCAAGTACTACCGTCCGGACAATTGCGTGCTAGTGGTGGCTGGCAAGTTCGACGAGTCGAAAGCGCTGGAGCTGATCGAGAAATACTTCGGCGCCTTGGAGAAGCCGGAAAAAGAACTAGACAAGACCTATACCGAAGAGCCACCGCAAGACGGTGAACGCTCGGTCGTGCTGCGCCGCGTTGGCGAGGTGGGCGTCGTCGGGCTGTGCTACCACGTACCAGCCGGCGGACATCCGGACAACGCCGTGCTCGACGTTCTGGCCAACTGCCTGGCTTCGGCGCCGTCCGGTCGGTTGTACAAGGCACTGGTCGAAACCAAGCTCGCTACCAACGTCGCGGCGGGCAACGTCAGTTGGCATGATCCAGGCGTGTTTCAGGTGCAGGCCGAAGTGCGCAAGGGCGACTCGCTGGAGAAGGTGCGCGATCTGATGATCGAGATCACCGAATCTGCCGGAGACAAGCCGTTCAGCGAGGAAGAAGTTGAACGGGCCAAGCAACAGTTACTGCGCAATCGCGAGTTGGCCGCGGCGAGCACGAGCCGGATCGCCGTGCAATTGAGCGAATGGGCCGCACAGGGCGACTGGCGATTGTACTTTCTGCACCGCGATCGAATCGAGATGGTGACACCCGAGCAGGTGCAAGCGGCGGCCAAACGATATCTGCGGCGCGAAAACCGTACGCTGGGCATGTTCATTCCGTCGGACGAGGCTGAAAAGACAGAGGTTCCGCAGACGCCCGATCTGGCTGCGTTGTTCAAAGACTACAAGGGGCGTGACGAGATCGCCCAGGGCGAAGTCTTCGATGTGTCACCCGAAAACATCGAGGCCCGCAGCCAGCGCGTGAGCCTGCCGGGCGGAGTCAAAGCGATCTTGCTGCCAAAGAAGACTCGCGGCGAGACCGTCAACCTGCAATTGACTCTCCGCTACGGCGACGCCGAGTCGCTCAAAGACTACACCACGGCCGCCAGCCTGCTACCGCAGATGATGTTGCGCGGCACCGAGAAGCTGTCGCGGCAGCAAATCCAGGATGCGCTGGATAAGAACCGCGCGCGCCTGAGCGCCAGCGGCGATACTGGATCGCTGTCATTCAGCCTGCAAACCAAACGGGCCAACTTACCGGCCGTGATGGATCTGTTGCGGCAGATCATGCGCGAGCCGACGCTGCCCGCCGAAGAGTTCGAGATCATGCGCCGCCAGTTGCTGGCCAGCGCCGAGGAACAATTGGTTTCCCCCGCGGCCCTGGCGATCACCACGTTGCGGCGCACCGTTTCGCCGTACGGCAAGGATGACGTGCGGTACATTCCGACGATCGAGGAGGAGATCGAGCGGTACACCGCGGTGACCCGCGATCAGGTGAAGGAGTTGTACGACAAGTTCATCGGTTCACAGACAGGCGAGTTAGCGGTCGTTGGTGACTTCGATCCGGACGAATTGATCGGACTGTTGCGACCGGCGCTTGCGGATTGGTCGAGCGATAAGTCGTATGCCCGTATTCCGCGCGAGTACTTCCCCAACGTGCCGGGCGGGCTGGAGAAGATCCTGACGCCCGACAAGGCCAACGCGGTATACATGGCCGGGCTGGTATTCCCAATGACGGATACTGACCCTCAGTACGCCCCGATGGTCATCGGCAATTACATCTTGGGTGCGGGCACGCTGTCTTCGCGGTTGGGCGATCGCGTGCGTCAGAAGGATGGCCTTTCGTACGGTGTGCGATCATATGTGGCAGCCGACTCGCTGGACGCGCGGGCCAGCCTGACCATCAACGCGATTTGCAACCCGGCCAACATGGAGAAAGTGAACAATGCCATCGCGGAAGAGATCGACAAGCTGTTGGCCGACGGCGTGACCGACGAAGAGTTGGCCCGGGCGAAGCAAGGCTATTTGCAGCAGCAACAAGTGGCGCGCACCAGCGACGCGACGCTGGCTGCCATTCTGGCCGACCTGCTATACACCGGGCGCACGATGCAGTACTACACCGATCTCGAAAAGCAGATCGAATCGCTAACGCCCGACCAGGTTGTCGGTGCGCTGCGAAAGTACATCGACCCGAAAAAGCTGGTCGTGGTCGACGCCGGCGATTTTGAAGCGGCCGCCGCGAAGAAGGAATAGGCATCGCGGTCCGCGCGTGGTGCCGCTCTGCTGTTGGCGCACCGCGCGCACGTTAGCGTGGAATTCGCGGGGGCGGCAATGACGCCGCCGTCGATGCTAGCTGTCCTACGCCTGCGACAGCCCCATCTGGCGTAATGCCTCGAACGTGACCACGCCCACGGCGTTGGAAAGGTTCAGGCAGCGCGCCTGGGGGCGGACTGGTATTCGCAAGAGTCGCTCACCGGCGTCGTCCAGCAGCGACGGTGGCAGCCCCTGCGATTCGCTGCCGAACACGAGCACGTCGCCCATCTGGTAGCGCACGTCCAAGTAGCTCGTACGCCCGGTCTTGCTGAAGAACCAGCGAGGCCCAGCAAGTCGCTTGAGCAGGGCTGCCCAATCGTCGACCGCCTCCCATTCCAAGTGTTGCCAGTAGTCGAGGCCCGCGCGACGCAGGTAGTAGTCGTCGAGTCGAAATCCGAGCGGCCGGACCAACCACAATTTGCAACCAGCCGCGACGCAGGTGCGCCCGACGCTGCCGGTGTTGTGCGGAATTTCCGGCTGGTGCAGCACAATGTGCAGCACGGGCTCATATTTCGCCGAGTCGGCCATGAAGCATTGCGACTGTTAGATGACACGGGTCTAGCGACACGGCCAGCATACTTTGTCGTGTGGCCGCGGTCGACGGTGCGCGTGCAGCGCGCTGCCGCTTGGCCCGCGCGCGGCACTGTCGCTCGACGCGGCGTCGCGGTACGATAGGACCAATGCAAACGATCGAGGCCGCATCGCAGAGCATCCCGAACAGCCATGACCGACGTTCAGCGTGACAAATACCTTGCGGCCCTCGACTTTGCCGAGCGGCAGGTTGCCGCAACGATCGAACGAACGCCCGACTATTTTCCGATCTACACAACCAACGGCCGATGGTTTCACGAGGGCGAACTTTGGACCGATTGGACCGGCGGCTTCTTTGCCGGCTCGATGTGGCAGTTTGATCGCCGCGGCAACGACCCAAACTGGCGCCGCCGCGCCGAGCACTACAGCCAACTTCTGGAAAAGCGCCAGCACGATCGGGCTGTGCACGATCTGGGGTTCATTTTTCTCAACACGTATCGGCCTTGGTACGAGTTGACGGGCGACGCGCATCGGCACGACGTGCTCGTCCAGGCCGGGCGCACGTTGGCCATGCGGTTTCAGGAGAAGGGGCAATACTTGTGCTCTTTTATCGGGCCGCAGTCGCTGTTCATTGACATCATGATGAACGTGCCGTTGATCTTCTACGCGGCGCGCGAAACGGGCGACGACGCGCTGCGACGTGTCGCCGATGCGCACTGCATGACAACGCGTGAAACGCTTGTGCGCGACGACGGTTCGACGGCGCACGAGGGTGTTTTCGACACGGATACGGGGCAGTTCCTGCGACAGGACACCCATCAGGGGTTGCGCGGCGACAGCAATTGGGCCCGCGGGCTGGCATGGTCGCTGTACGGCTACACGCAGGTCTTTGCCCTGACCGGTGATCGGCAGTACCTCGACGTCGCAGAGCGAAACGCGGACTTCTGGTTGACGCACCTTCCCCAAGACCATGTGCCCTACTGGGACTTTGCGGCCGATCTATCGGCGCCGCTGCCGTGGGGGCCGCAGAAAGATTCGTCGGCCGCGGCCATTGCCGCCAGCGGACTGCTCGAGCTGGAGCGGCACACGCCGTCGGTCGACCGTGCCGTCTCGTACCGGCGGACGGCGCTGGCCATGCTCGACGCGCTGGTCGATCCACAGTATTTGGCGATCGATACGCCGGGTTGGGAAGGCATCCTCAAACATGGCGTATATCACACGGCCAAGAATCTGGGGGTCGACGAGTCGGTGATGTGGGGCGAATTCTTCTTTGTCGAGGCGTTGATGAAAGTCGTGGCTCCCACGCCCTTCCCCACGCACGATGAACGAGCGCATTCCCAGTGAGGCTATACTGATCGAATGGCAGCCACACTCGTACCGCCGTTTCGCGTCGCCCTCCTCGGCGTTGATGAGCAGACCACGGAGATTGCCCGGGCTGCGATCGCCAACCGGCAGTTCGATCTGGTCGGACTGTACGACGAGGAAACGGCCGGTGCCGGCGCGCATCGGACGCTACCCGACGCGCTAGCGCGCGTGCGGCGATTTAGTGTTTGGGAAGCGGTGCTCGACTCGGGAATCGCCGATGTGGTCGTCGTCGCCCGATCCAACGATCAGGATCTGCGGAGCGAGCAACTCCGCAAGCTGATCCAAACCGAGATGCCCGTGCTGGCCGTGCACCCGATCGTGGATTCGATGCTTGTGTACTACGAGTTGGACATGATTCGCCGCGACACGGGCAGTCTGATCGTGCCGTACTTGCCCGAGCGCAACCATCCGGCGATTCGTGCACTCGGCGAGGCTGTCTCGCACGGGGAGGAGTCGCCCTTGGGCAAGGTCACCCAAGTGGCCCTTCAGCGGCGCGTGGTGCAGACGGACGCCGGTCACGTGGTCGGGCAGTTTGCGCGCGATGTTGATCTGATTCGGGCCATCACCGGCGAACTCACCCGTCTGGGAGCGATTGCCGGCGCGGCTGGCGAGACATCCGAGGACTATGCGGGACTCAGCGTGCAGATGTCGGGACCGTCGGGCGTCATTGGGCGATGGACCGTCGATCCGGCAAGCGCCACGTTGGGCGGGCAGTTGACCATCTTGGGCACACGTGGCAAGGCGATCGTCGACATGCCCACGGGCGACCAGCCATGGACGATGGAACGCGTTGTCGACGGGCAATCCAGCCGCGAGTCGTTCGACGAATGGGATCCGGCACGAGCGGCGCTGGATTGGCTCGCCGCCGCCTTGACCGGCGATTCGCCATCGCCCGACTGGGTCGACGCGGCGCGCGATCTGGAACTGGCCGAAACCATCGAGCGTAGCCTGGCAAAGTCGCGCACGATCGAGCTCTACTACGAAGACTACACCGAGCAGGGAACGTTTAAGGGCACGATGACTTCGGTCGGCTGCGGCCTGTTGCTGTTCGGGCTGTGCATGCTGGGGCTTGTCGGGATCGGCGACCACTTGCGGATTCCGTTTTTGGACAAGTGGCCCTACGTGCTCGCCGGCGGGCTGGTGCTCTTCCTGCTGTTGCAAATGCTGATGCTGGTCTTTCACCGCGATGGCGCCCGCGGCAGCGACGAGCCGACTGCCGTGAAAGGTACGGCGGGCACGGGCTAGCCACGCTGTGACAGCTTCGCGGGTGCAGTCGCGACGAGGCATTTCGGTTGTCGGGTCGGCAATTCGCCTGCCGTGGCTGGCGATTTGGGCAAAGATTGCCAGTCATTCCGGATGTCTGGGTCGCGCGCCGGCATTTCTTGCGGCACTGATAACCTGGGGCAATCGTGCGCCGGCAAGTCCGAGATTTGCCGGGTGAAACTGGGACGTTTATTCCGGCTGAGCACGGCTCGTCTTATGCCAGTCGCGGGGCAGGCCGATCTAGTTCCTACCTGCCGCATCCGTGTGCAAGCCAACGCCGAGTTCTATCGGCGACGGTACCCAGCCGACCCCGCCCCCCTTCCCCCCGCGCGTGTTTTACACCATGGCCCACCGACCCCACTGGCTGTCCGTCTGTTCGTTCCGGTGTCTTTGTCTAGGGCTGGCAATCGCCGGCTTGGCCCACCCCGGATCGGCGGCGGCGACCGCTTCGGAGTTGCGCATCACGCCGACCGTAAAGATCGTGCGCAGGGCGCGCCCCTCGATCGTCAACATTCACGGACAAAAAACGGTCGCCCCGACGGGCGAGGCGTTTCGCCGCGGCGACGGACCGCAAAACGTAAACGGCATGGGCACCGGCGTGATCATCGACGAGCGGGGCTACATTCTGACGAACTTCCACGTGGTCGACGGCGTGCGCGAGATTCGAGTCACGCTGGCCGACGAGCGCACGCTGGTGGCGACGCTGATTTCGCACGACACCAAGACCGATCTGGCGGTCATCAAGATCGACCCCGCCAAGAAAGTGCCAGTGATCACCATCGGAAAGTCCGATGACTTGATGCCCGGCGAGCCGGTCGTGGCCGTCGGCAACGCGTACGGCTACACCCATACCGTGACGCGCGGGATCATCAGCGCTTTGCACCGGGTTGTGCAGGTCAGTGACGCGCAGAAGTACAGCGATCTGATTCAAACCGACGCCAGCATCAATCCCGGCAACTCGGGCGGTCCGCTGCTCAACGCCGACGGCGAAATGATCGGCATCAACGTCGCGGTGCGGGCCGGCGCGCAGGGCATTGGATTTGCCATCCCCGTGGATTTGGCCATGTCGATCGCGGCAGACCTGATGAGTGCCGAACGAATTGGCAACACCTGGCACGGCATCATTCCTCGAACGTTTCGCGCCTCGGGCGCATCGCGGTTGATCGTGGACGACATCGACGAGAAGAGCCCCGCCGAAAAGTGTGGGCTTCAGCCCGGCGACGTGATTACCGCGGTCGGCGACAGTCCGGTGGAGCGGCCCTTAGACCTGGAACGGGCCCTGCTCGGGCGCAAACCCGGCGAAGAAGTGCAACTGACCGTCCATCGCAACGAACAGGCGGTCAACGTCAAGATGGTGTTGGCGGTGGCACCGGCACGGCGGCGGGGCGAAGACGACCAGGCATGGTCGATGATCGGCATGCGTCTGGAACCGGTGCCCGAGAGCGAGTTCGAGCAGTACGACACGCACTATCGGGGCGGCCTGACCGTGACGGACGTGCGAACCAACGGTCCGGCGGCTCGACAGGGAATTCGGCCAGGCGACGTGCTGGTCGGCATGCACATTTGGGAAACCGTCTCGCTCGAAAATGTCGAGTACATTCTCCAGCGACTCGACGCCGGCACGCGACGACAGCTCAAGTTCTACATTCTCCGCGACGACGGCGAGTACTTCGGCACCTACTACGGTCACATGGCCGTCACGGTGCGCCGCTAGTCGCTCTCGATGGCGGCGGCGGGAATCCCAAGCTCGAACCGGGGCGGGTCCTCGACCCGTCGGCAATCTGGCGTGTTGCGTCGCAACCCGCCACGACCTGCCCGCGGCCAGTCGCTACAATCGTTCTGACTGCCCGCGTGTGTGCACGGGTGAATTGCGCGCCACGGACGACCGTTTCCAAACGGGGCTGCGTCGATGGAGTTGGAACTGATTGCATGGCTACGCGACCGTTTGCCGCCGCATCAGGCCATGATCGTTGGTCCGGGCATTGATGACGCGGCCGTGTTGCGGTCCGACGCCTGGAACGGATGCGTGGTGACCGCGGATCTTTTGACCGACGGCGTCGACTTCGAGCTAGCCAACATCGATCCGCGTCGTGCCGGGCGCAAAGCGTTGGCGGTGAATCTAAGCGACATGGCGGCGATGGCGGCCCAACCGGTGGCGGCGGTCATCACGCTGGCACTTCCGCGCTCAGGCGGCGTGGACTTGGCCAAGCAGTTTTACGAGGGCCTGATTCCGTTGGCCGAGAAGTACGACGTGGCTTTGGCAGGTGGAGACACGAATGCCTGGGACGCGCCGCTGGTCATCAGCGTCACGCTGCTCGGCACGCCGAGTGCGGCCGGCCCACTAACACGGCGCGGCGCGCAAGTGGGCGACGCGATCGTAGTGACCGGAAAATTCGGCGGCAGCATTCTCGGGCATCACCTCGACTTTGAGCCGCGCGTCGCCGAAGCGCTGGAACTTGTTGCCAACTATCCGGTGCACGCCGGGATCGACGTCAGCGACGGTTTGTCGTTGGATCTGTCGCGTGTCTGCGCAGAAAGCGGATGTGGCGCCGTCGTCGAGACGGGCGCGATTCCGCTTGCGAAGGCGGCGGGCGAAATTGCCCTGCAGCGTAACGACGGTTCAACGGCCTTGTCGCATGCTCTGGGTGATGGCGAGGATTTCGAACTGGTTCTTGCCATGCCGCAAGCGGCCGCGCAGGAATTGGTCGCGCGGCAGCCGCTGGCGTGTGGTTGTACCTGTATCGGCCAGTTCGTCGCGGACGAGGGTCTCTGGCAGGTTGATTCCAGGGGGGCACGTGTTTCCTTGCCGGTCCGCGGGTTCGAACATCGGTTTGACACATGACGAGTGAACCTTGGGTCTTCCGCGCGACCGACGAACAGGCCACCGCAACGCTGGGACGCGCATTGGCCGATTGCGCGCCCGTTGGCGGGGTGATTGCGCTCGACGGCGTGCTGGGCGCCGGAAAGACCCGGTTGGTGCAGGCCGTTTCCCAGGCAAGTGGCGTCGATCGTCGCGACGTGGTCAGTCCGACGTTCGTGCTGGTACACGAGTATCAGGGGCGGGTGCCGATCATCCACATCGACGCGTATCGCATTCGTGACGATGATGAATTCCTGCAGATCGGCGCCGAGGAATACTTTCAGCCGCCGAATCTGGTGCTTGTTGAATGGGCCAGCCGGGTCGAGACTTGCCTGCCGGACGATCGCTTGACGATCACAATCACCGTGCAGGACGACGACGCGCGGCACTTCCGCGTGCGGGCCAGCGGGCCAGCACATCGCGCGATTGTCGACTGCCTGCGGCAAACGTTCGGCGACGAAGCAACCGCTACAGAATAAACTTGCTCAGGTCTTCGTCCTGGGCCAGTTTTGCAAGCCGCTCGTTCACGTAGGCCGCGTTCACGACAACGCGGCCAGTGGTCATGTCGGGCGCCTCGAAGCTGAGCTCTTCGAGCAACCGCTCCATGATCGTATAGAGCCGGCGGGCACCGATGTTCTGGCTGGTTTGGTTCACATTGAAGGCATACTCAGCCAGCGCCTCGATCGCATCCGGTTCGAACGCCAATTCGACCGACTCGGTTGCCAGCAGGGCCGTGTATTGCTTGGTCAGAGCGCTGTTCGGTTCGGTCAGGATGCGGACGAAGTCTCCCTTCGTCAAATCCTGCAGTTCGACGCGGATTGGAAAGCGGCCCTGCAACTCGGGCATCAACTCGCTTGGCTTGGCACGGTGGAACGCGCCGGCGGCGACGAACAAAATGTGGTCCGTCTTCACGTAGCCGTACTTGGTTTGCACGGTCGTTCCCTCGACGATCGGCAACAAGTCGCGTTGCACGCCCTGGCGCGAGACATCCGCCCCGCGGGCGTCGCTGGCCACCACCTTGTCGAGTTCGTCAATAAAAACGATGCCCAGGTTCTCGGCCAGATCGATTGCCGAGGCATTCACCTTTTCCTCGTTGACCAGCGCGTCGCACTCCTGCTCAAAGAGCACCTTACGGGCATCGGCCACGGTCATCTCTCGTTTTGAGGTTTGCTTGGGCAGGATTTTCTCGAACATCCCTTGTAGGTCGAAATCGGTCTGCTCCAGTCCCATTCCGCCGAGCAGCATCGGCGCGGCTTTTTGCTCGGTGGCGACTTCGACGGTGCGCCCTTCCATTTCGCCGGCGGCGAGCATCGCTTGCAGCTTTTCGCGAGTGCGTTGGTGCCGTTCGGGGGAATTGGGCGAATCGGCGCCGACGTCGTAGGCGACCGGCGCCGGCGCTAGCAGATCCAAGAGACGTTCTTCGGTCCGCCGTTTGGCTTCATCTTCTACCGAGCGCCGCTCATTCTCGCGGACCAGGCCGATCGCGTTTTCCACCAGCTCGCGAATCATGCTTTCCACGTCGCGCCCGTAGTAGCCGACTTCGGTGTATTTCGTGGCCTCGACCTTGGCGAAGGGGGCCCCGGTGAGTCGAGCCAAACGGCGCGCGATCTCGGTCTTGCCGACGCCGGTGGGCCCGATCATAAGGATGTTCTTGGGCGCGATTTCGGCGCGCATTTCCTGGGGAAGCTGCTGCCTGCGCCACCGATTGCGTACCGCGATCGCGACCGCTCGCTTCGCGTCGTGCTGGCCGACAATGTGTTGGTCCAATTCAGCGACGATTTGACGCGGCGTCAGGTTTCGCACGGCAACTCCTCGACCACGATGTTGGTATTCGTATAGACGTCGATCCCTGCGGCGATTTCGAGGCTCTGGCGGACAATGGCGCTGGCGTCGAGCGTTGAGTGGGCCACCAGAGCCCGCGCGGCCGCGACAGCGAAGTTTCCACCCGAGCCAATCCCCAGCACGCCATCGGTGGGTTGGATCACATCGCCGTTGCCGGTGACTAGTAAGGTGTGTTGCGCGTCGATAACCGCCAACAGGGCTTCCAGGCGACGCAGAAGGCGATCGGTGCGCCAGTCCTTGGCCAGTTCGGTCGCGGCGCGTGGAACGTTGGACGGAAAATCCCGCAGTTTGGCTTCGAAACGTTCCAACAGCGCGAAGGCATCCGCGCTAGCGCCGGCGAACCCGGCAATGACCTTGCCCTCCATAAGGCTGCGGATCTTGACGGCGTCGCCCTTCATCACGGTGTTGCCGAGCGAAACCTGGCCGTCGCCGCCGATCGCGACGCGGCCCTGATGGCGGACGCTCAGAATAGTGGTCGATCGAGTCTTCATGGCGTCAAAACACCCATCTACGTTCTGCCGGAAGGTGGGACTACATTCCATGCTATCCGCGCCGGTGGGAGCCCGGCTAGAGCGCGCCTACTTCCTGCTTAGCTTGCGGGCTTGGCGGGTCGCGACCTGTGAGGCGCAAAGTACCCGCGGTGAAGTTACTCTGTGGGCGGACTGACGAGTTCGCCGGCCGCGATTGAGGAGAGTTGCTGATAGAGCAGCATGTCGATGCTCTCTTGCAAGAAATGGACGGATCCGTCGGCGAATAGAAAGTTGCAGCCGGTGGTGTGGTCGCTGCGAAAGTTTGGAGTAAGGTGCGGGCCGCCAGACGGATTAAGCCCGCGGGTGCCCGGCGCGCCACGCTGGCTCTTGCGACAATCTGTCGGAGAACCGTCGTCGTGCTGGGCCTGGGTTGGGGGCCATTTGTTGATCGGCTCCATCGTGCAACACATGAGGTTGCCGACGTGCAACTGAACGACGTTGTTCAGCCAACGGTACGACGGCTGAGCCGCTACCCACGCTTGCCAACAGAGACGAACCTGCCCATAGTCGTCAAGTCCCGGGAGTGACGTCCGTAGGTTCTCGTAAACCGTTCCATTCCAAATGGGGACGTCCGCTTCCGCGTTAGAAACGGGCCAGTTCAAGCCATGTGCTGCCTCGCCCATTGCGATCGTATTGCTCAGGCCGTCTGAAACTTTGCGAATGTTAACCGCCCAGTTGAAGTCGAACATACCGCGATCTCGCATGTGGACGGATGGAGGGCCGGGAGGCTTGTCGCCCTGTGCGAGGCAATACGCATCCGTCACTCCCTTGCAAAAGGCGTAATTCGTCGCACCCAAGGCCCGGTATTCGTTGCGCACCCCGCTGACAGCCCAGATCACTTCCAGCAGCTTGTCGAGATGCGGACTATCGCCGGTGACCGACGGGCAAGAAAACGCGGGAATGACGGTGGCAACGACTTCCGGATCCTGGTGCCACCAATCTTGCTTCATGTTGTACAGCCCGCGGAGACCTTCTTCTTCGAAGAAGGGAAGCAGCATCGCGTGGGGACTGGCGAAGATGCCGGATCCGCTGTTGCCGGCCAGGCTTCCCCCAACAAGATCTCCTGCCTCGCGCACGCAACCGCCTGC
Organism: uncultured Planctomycetaceae bacterium; assembly: GCA_937952415.1. Lineage (GTDB taxonomy): Bacteria > Planctomycetota > Planctomycetia > Pirellulales > PALSA-1355 > CALFYT01. The sequence goes on from CALFYT010000120.1 coordinate 45,776, forward strand.
CGGAAACGTCTTGAGCGTGTCGTGATAGTTGTGTAGCGCGATTCCGAACTGCTTCAGATTGTTAACGCAGTTCGAACGTCGCGCCGCTTCGCGTGCCGCCTGAATCGCGGGAAGCAGTAGTGCCACAAGCACGCCAATGATGGCGATTATCACGAGCAGCTCGACCAGTGTAAAACCGCGCGCGGGGCCCGGGCGACGTGCTACACGCGGACAGTTGTCCCGGACTAGCCGTTGGTTGCAGTGATTCAGCATTGCCTTATTCTACCACGTTCGCCTACCGAGCGCCGGCCCGGTACGACGGTTGTGAATGGAACTTTGCCGATCCTTCCGTCATGCGGCGCCACTGCCGACATGTATCGATCTGACTTCCTCCAAGGCTTCGATCCGAGTTCGACATTCGCCCAACACACCAAGAAAAACGCCCCACCGGGTTTAACCGGCGGGGCGCTTTTGGGATGCTAGGACAGCTCGGTCGAGATTACTCCGTCGGAGGCGAAACGATTTCACCGCCCGCGATGGTCGAAAGCTGCTGATATAGCAACATGTCGATGTTGTCCTGGAGGAAAATGACCGCACCGTCGGCAAACAGGAAGTTGCCGCCGGCTGGGTGATCGCTGCGGAAATTCGCACAAATATGGATCCCTCCAGCGTTTTGCTGGCCACGCGTACCGGGTGCAAGCCGTTGACTGTTGTTGCAGTTGGTCGGAGCACTGTCATTGTGCTGCGCCTGGCTCGGAGGCCACTTGTTGAGTGGTTCCATGGTCGGAATCAATGTATTTCCAACGTGCAACTGGATGAGGTCGTTCAACGACTTGTACGACGGTTGTGCCGCGACCCATGCCTGCCAACAGAGGCGCACCTGACCGAAGTCGTCCAAACCGGGCAAAGTCGTACGCTGGTTATCGTACGTTTGTCCATTGGGCGTCCAAATAGGTACATTTGCTTCAGCGTTCGAAACGGGCCACGCGGGGCCGTGAGCCGCCTCGCCAACTGCGATCGTGTTGCTCAGGCCATCGGGGATCTTGCGGATGTTGACTGCCCAGTTGTAGTCAAACATGCCGCGCGAATTCTTGTGCACTGCGGGTGGTCCCGGGGGCTTATCGCCAGGTGCCAGGCAATAGGCGTCGTTCGGTCCCTTGCAAAAGCCATAGTTTGTCACGCCTAATTCACGGTAGTTGTTCTGCACACCTCCCACGATCCAGATCGTTTCCAGCAGCTTGTCAAGGTACGGGTTTTCGCCGCTGACTGACGGGCAGGCGAACGTGGGAATTACGGTGGAGACGACATTAGGATCCTGGTTCCACCAATCGTATTTGTGGTTGTACAAGCCACGCAAGCCTTCTTCTTCGAAGTACGGCATTAGCATCGAGTGGGGGCTGGCATAGATGCCGTCGTCGTCGCCGACCCCATTTCCTCCGTCGAGCTGGTTAGCACGTGCAACACACCCGCCCGCGGGAAACGTTTTCAGCGTGTCATGGTAGTTGTGCAGCGCAATACCGAACTGCTTCAGGTTGTTCACGCAGTTCGATCGACGGGCCGCTTCGCGCGCCGCCTGAATCGCCGGCAGCAACAATGCCACCAACACGCCAATGATGGCGATCACCACCAACAATTCGACCAACGTAAAGGCTCGCGACTTTCTCATTGTTTTGTCTCCCCCGAGGATGGGTCGGAATACGCCTCGATGCGATGCGATAATGAAATATGAGTGCACACAAGGGACGTCCCTGTCGCCACTTCTCAAGAGAAAAGTTCCGGGCAAACGCTAGATCGCGACCGGGATATGCACGTCAATTATTATCGCTGTGCGAGCGGCCATGTCAAGGAAAGAATGAAGATTCTGGGAAGTCATCGTCCGACCAGCCCTCAGTCCTCGACCGGCTGGCATCGTGAGCCGCCGTGCCGCTCGGACTGGCGGTAGTGCGTCGCTGCGAATCAGACTGCTATGTCAAAGCGGTTTGCCGCTTGGCTGGCTGGTAAACGAGAACTTCGATCGCCCAAAACCGTGGCCGATCGGGCCGAGATTGGGTCCGCTGCACAGGTGCGCAAAATTGCGTCCTAGGCCGCGAAATGCGGGCCCGGACCAGCGCACGGCGGCATGACGTCCGATGGCTCGGCCGTCGATCCTTAACCGCCCAAGGCTCGGAGTGAGCCTTCCATCCGATCACCGAACGAAACCTCCCGCGACGTGGCCTCGGCGACCCGCCGGAGGTATTGGTCGCGCGGGATTTCGATGGCGCCCAACGATTCGGTGTGCGACGTAAGCTGTTGGATGTCGAACAAGGTATAACCGCGGGCTTGCAAGTGGGCGATGAGATGGACCAACGCCACCTTCGACGCATCGCGAACGCGATAGAACATGGACTCGCCGGCATACAGGCCGCCGACCGTTACGCCGTACGTGCCGCCCACCAGTTCGCTGTCGCGCCAAACTTCCACCGAATGGGCATGTCCCGTTTCGTGCAGTTGGGTGTACGCGTCGATCATCGTGGGCGTGAGCCACGTATTGCCCACCCGCCCGTTGTCCGAAGCGCAGCCGGAGATCACTCCTCGAAAATCGCGATCGCACGTCACCTCGAACGGGGCACTGCGGCAGGTGCGGGCCAGCCGCCGTGACACGCGAAATCGATCGTACTCGAAGATCGCGCGCGGATCGGGCGACCACCAGACGACGATATCGGTGCCGTCAAAAATGGGCCAGGGAAAGATGCCGTGCGCATAGGCATCGAGCAACCATTGCGACGTCAACTCGCCGCCGAACATTACCACCCCTTCCGGCTCGGCCAGTTCGGCGGGTGGGAAGTACTTCGATTTGGGCAGTGCAAATTCCACGCGACACCTAACAGCAAATCGGGCCGACGATTCGGCCCAACCTCGATGCTACGCCACGCACGCCGAGATTGCCACCAGACGCCTGCGGCCAAGGCCCGCAATCCCCGCGCCGGGCCACGTGCTTTCCGATTGCGGTCGCGTTTCGCGATAGCTGAGCGACCATTCGGGGTGCATGCTGGACCGCCGGTGCCCAGGCCGATCACGCGGTTCTTGTGCGAGAAAAATCACCGGCAGTATAATCAGCGATGTTCTGTGCCGGGAGGGAGGCACATACTCGGCCAATCGGCTCGATCGCGCAGGAGCTTGTCGTGTCAGAAGGAGCGTCGCTGGACACCAAGCAGCGAATCAAACAGGCGATCGATATCGTGGATCTCGTCGGCGGATACGTTACGTTGCGCCGCGCGGGCCGTGGATTCGTCGCGCTCTGTCCTTGGCACGACGACACGCGGCCCAGTTTGCAAGTTAATCCGGAGCGCCAGTCATTCAAGTGTTGGGTCTGCGACATCGGCGGTGATATCTTCAGCTTCGTAATGAAAATGGAGGGGGTGAGCTTTCCCGAGGCGTTGGCCCTGCTTGCCGATCGGGCCAATATCAGCCTCGAGCCCACGTCACGCGGACGCTCGGAAACCGCGGCCGACGAGAAACGCACGCTCTACCAGGCCATGGCCTGGGCGGATCAGCAATACCACGCCTGTCTGATCAACGATCCCGAAGCCGCCGGAGCGCGGGCCTATTTGGAACAACGCGGCATGGACGTCGGCGTGATGCGCCGCTTTCAACTCGGCTTCGCTCCGAACCGTTGGGACTGGTTGATCCAGCGAGCTGGTGGCGCCGATTTTTCGCCGGCCGTCCTCGAGCGGATCGGCGTGGTCAGCCCGCGACGGCAAGGCACCGGCCACTATGATCGGTTCAAGGGGCGGGTTCTGTTTCCGATCTTCGACGCGCAGGGCCGCGCCGTCGGCCTGGGCGGACGCATCTTGCCCGAAGTGGCCACCGGCGACGAAGCCAAGTACATCAACTCGCCGGAAACGCCGCTGTTCTCCAAGAGCCGGCTGCTCTACGGCTTGCATTTGGCCCGCGATGCGATTCGCAAGACCGGCACCGTGCTCGTCACCGAAGGATATACCGACTGCATCGCGGCCCACTTGCACGGTTTTGAGAACACCGTGGCCGTGTTGGGCACGGCGCTTGGTCCGGGCCACATTCAGGTGCTGCGCCGCTACGCCGACCGAGTGCGGGTCGTGCTGGTTCTGGACGGCGACGAGGCCGGACGCCGCCGCGCGAAGGAAGTGTTGGAATTGTTCGTCGCGGCCAATGTTGACTTGCGGGTGCTCACCCTGCCCGAGGGATCGGACCCGGCCGACTTTCTGGCGCTGCGTGGTGCCGCGGCGTTCGAGGGGCTGGTTGGCACCGCGACCGATGCCTTGAGCCACGCATTTCGCGCGGCCACGGCCGGCATCGACCTGCAAGCGGACGTGCATGCGTCGACGCATGCACTAGAGCAACTGGTCGCCACGATTGCCAAGGCGCCGCGTCTGAGGGCGGACACCGCTACCGAAGATCGGCTGCGCGAGGAACGGTTTTTGCAGCGACTGGCCGCCGACTTTCGCGTGTCGGAAGAGCAGGTGCGTCGGTTGATGACGCAATTGCGGCGCAAATCGGCCGCCCGGTCGCAAATTGCCGCATCCGGCGGCGAATCGCAAGATCCGTCCGAAGGCGATTCGGTTGCTAGCGTACAGGGCGCAATCGATCCGTTGGAGCGCGAGCTCTTGGAAATCCTTACACAGGATCCCGCCGCGATTGAGCAAGTTGCGAGCGCGATCCAGCCTGCGCAATTTGTCTCGGAAGCGTGCCGTCACGTGTTCGCACAGTGTGCGGCGCTGTGGTCGCGGGGCATCGTTCCGGATGTGGAGCGACTGTTGTTGGAGAATGATGACGCATGGGTTAAAAACTTACTGGTCGAGTTGGACGAACGTGGTCGCGCGAAATTCACCGCCGACACAAACGATCGCTTGACCGGCGTATTGGCGGCGTTCGAGCGTCGCCAACAAGATCGTCAGATTCAACAACGCACCGAATCACTCAAGCAACGGCAAATGGCCGAGGAGGATGAGCTGGCCGTGCTCGTAGAGCTCGAACGTCACGGGCGTGCCCGGCAGCAACAACAAAAACAATAAGCCAGCCTCGGTACTTCCGGGCCCACGGATGGGTAGGATGCCAGGTGTGGCCGATCGGCGGCTTGGCCGAGTACGAAGCGAAGCACAAGCCCAATGCCGATCCATCTCTTGTCAAGTGGCAGCCCAGTGCCAAGGAGGAATTGACAGGTGGACCATTCTACGAAGGATTTGGATGAACTGGTCTCCGTGGGTAAGACCCAAGGATTTCTGACCTACGATCAGGTCAACGACTATTTACCCGACGAAGCTGTCAACCCGGAGAAGCTCGACCGACTATTGGTCGCGCTGGACGAACTCGGGATCGAACTGATCAGCGAAGCGCCGGACTCCGGCGATACCCCAGCAGCCGCCGACACGACCTCGGCCGATGAACTTTCGGCCTCGGAAATAGCGTCGGCGATTCCTGCCCGCGACCTGCCGAAGCTCAGCGACGACCCGATCCGAATGTACCTGACGCAAATGGCGGAGATCCCGCTGTTGAGCCGGGCCGAGGAGATCGCGCTGGCCAAGAAGATCGAGGTCACGCGGAAACGATTTCGCCGTAGCGTGCTTGGGTGCCATTGGGCGTTGCACCTGACCACGCGCACCCTTTCCGAAGTGCATCGTGGCGTGTTGCCGTTCGATCGCACGATCAAGGTCTCGCTGACCGAGCGCTTGACGAAGGAACAAATCATCGCGCGGATGCCGTTCAACTTGCGCACCCTTGAGCACCTGCTGGCGCAGAACCGCGATGACTTCCGAAAGTTGATCGGTCGCAGGACGACCAGCGAGCAGCGCGCCGTTGCCCGACGTCGCTTCCTGCGGGGCCGGCGCAAGTCGCTCACGCTGGTCGAAGAGCTCAGCTTGCGCACCCGCCGGGTGCAACCGTTGGTCCGGCAGATCAAGGAAATGTCACGACGGATGGACACCCTGCGGGAAAAACTGCGCAGCATGGAGCACGATCCGAATGCCGCCGAGGAACGTCGTGCCTTGCGCAAGGAGTTGCACGATCTGATGATGAACACGCTGGAAAGCCCCGCCAGCCTGCGGAAGCGCTGCGAGGCGATCGAGCGACAGTTCGAAGACTACGAGCAGGTCAAACGACAGCTTTCCAGCGGCAACCTGCGGCTGGTCGTGTCGATCGCTAAGAAGTACCGCAACCGGGGGCTGAGCTTCCTCGACCTGATTCAGGAGGGCAACACCGGGCTGATGCGTGCCGTGGACAAGTTTGAGTACCGCCGCGGTTACAAGTTTTCCACCTATGCCACCTGGTGGATTCGCCAGGCCATCACCCGGGCCATCGCCGACCAGGCACGCACGATTCGCATTCCGGTGCACATGATCGACGTGCTTTCGCGGTTGCGCAACGTTGCAAAGCGGCTGCAGCAGGAATTGGGCCGGGAGCCGACGGCCGAAGAAACGGCCTGTGCGGCCGACATCACCGTCGAGGAAACGAAGCGCGTGTTGAATATCGGACGCCATCCGGTTAGTTTGGATCGTCCGATTGGTGAGAGTGAAGACGCCAGCTTCGGAGAGTTTATCGAGGATTCGGGCACCGAAAGCCCGATGAAGTGCGCCACGCATGCAATGCTCAAGAACAAGATCGAAGGGCTGCTTAAGACGCTCACGTATCGCGAGCGGGAGATCATCCGCCTGCGCTACGGATTGGGCGACGGCTACACCTATACGTTGGAGGAGGTGGGCCGAATCTTCAAGGTCACGCGCGAACGCGTGCGGCAGATCGAAGCCAAGGCCGTGCGCAAGCTGCAGCACCCGGTGCGCAGCAAACCGCTGGAAGGATTCCTGGGCGGTGTCGCGGGATAGTTTGCGGCTTGAACATTGCAAGCCGTCGGCCACGCAGGCCGGCGGCTTTTTTTATTGCCCCACGTGATACAATCACTCAGTGAGTCATTATTCGAGGCGTTCATTTGCCGACATATTCTTCAGAAATCTTACGCGAGACATCCATGACCGTCACTGCCGCCGCATTGCGCGAGCTGCATCGCATGCACATGCAGTTGAGCGACCTGCGCGATCGCATTCAGCGCGGGCCGAAGCAAATCCGTGCCCGTGAAGCTGCCATTGCCCAATTGTCCGAAGAGCTGGCCCGGCTCGAAGCGGATCACAAAGCCGCCCGGGTGCGGAGCGACCAGAAGCAGTTGTTGCTGAAGACGGGTGAGCAAAAGATCGAAGATCTCAAAGCGAAGCTCAACGCCGCGGCCAGCAATCGCGAATACCAGGCGCTTAAGGATCAGATCGCCGCCGACCAAATGGCCGGCAGCGTGTTGGCCGACGAGATCCTGGAGATCATGGAAAAAATCGACGAATTGGCCGGACTGGTCCAGGCGCAGCAAGCCAAGATCGCCACTGCGAAACAAGAACTGAGCAAGACCGAGCAGGCCGTGCGCGACCAGGCTGGGCAGTTGGACACCGACCGCAAACGGGTCGAAGTGGAACTTGCCACGGCCGAAAAAGCGCTGCCGGATGACTTTTGCGTTCAGTATCGCCGCGTCGTCAATTCCAAGTCCGAAGATGCCATGGCCGAAGTGCAAGGCGAAGTCTGCGGCGGTTGCTTCGTGCAACTAACGCCAAACGATCTCGCCGAGTTGAGCATGGCCCGCGGAATCTCTTGTCGCAATTGTGGTCGGCTGATTTACCTGCCCGAGGATCGTACCGCGGGACGCTAGTCGCACGATGTGCGGCAGGCGATGATTTGCTGGCACTCGCCAGCGCATCTGCTCGTTCGGAGGGCGGAGCAACAACGCCGCTCGCGTGCGGCTGGCACGGTCGTCGGAAGCTACGGCGGGCCATTTGCAGGCGGCCGTTTCGCGGTTTACACGCGTCTGGGCATGGCGCACAATACAAACGCGCGGTCTCCCAGAGGTGGGGACCGCTCTTTTTTTCGCACCCATCGTTTTCCCTTCGGCGAGAGTGAGCCATGTCCGACCTCATCCCCATGACCCGCACCGGCTATGAAAAGATCAAGGCCGAGCTCGATCAACTGGAGAACGTGGAAATGCCCGCCGTCTCGCAACGGGTTGCCGATGCGCGCAGCGAGGGCGACCTGAGCGAGAACGCCGAGTACCACGGCGCGAAAGAGTCGCAGGGCATGTTGCAGGCCAAGATCAATCTGCTTCGCGACAAACTAGCCCGGGCCGCCTTGGTCGATCCCTCGAAGCTACCCAAGGGCGAGGTGGTGTTTGGCTCGACCGTGGTGGTCAAGGATCTCGACTTCGGCGACGAGGAAGAGTTCGTGCTGGTCGGCGCGGGCGAGGAAGACTACGACGCGGGCAAGATCCTGGTCACCAGCCCGTTGGCTCAGGGGCTGATGGGCAAGAAGAAGGGCGAAAAGGTCGAGATCGAAGTGCCCAAAGGGACGATGAGCTTCGAGATCCTCGACATCCGTTTCGACGAGTAGCGGCCAGCGCGGAAAGGCGCCCGGGATGAATCGCGTCGGCCCGGTTGTGCCGCTTCGATGCACGGCGGCTAACGTTGACCCTTCGCGAGACGATGCGGAGCCGCCGGCATGAGTGCTTTGGGCGACCAGTCAACTTCGACGAGTGGTGAGCGGCAACGGTCGCACGGCATCGAAGCGCCGCCACCGCCAAGTCGTCGTCGCGTCTGGATGACACTGGGCGCGTTGCTTGTCGTCCAGGGGGTGGTTTGCTTGTTCGTTTCGCCGTTCCATGCCGTTCCAGCTGGCGTGATTGTGTCACGAATCTACTTCGCGGCATTAGGCGCGGTACTCGCGCAACCCATGTTTTGGGCTATTGTCACGGTATTCGGACCGGGCGGCTGGCTGGTTCGGTACTCTGCTGGGATCGTATTCGTCGCAACGCTCGGCCTTCTGTCAATCAACAGCGCTCTGTGGACCAATATTGATAGTAAAGACGTTTTCGAAGCAATCGGTTTCTATCTTCTTCCATTTGTTTTTGTACAGGCGCCGCTGTTGGGATTGCGCTGGATGCGGGGATGGCGGATGGTTCAGACTGGCGCACAACAAGTCGACAGGGTGCACCCTCCACAGTTTAGTCTTCGTTGGCTCCTGGCGATCGTGACCGGCGTGGCCATAGTCTTCGCGATCGGCCGGACGTTTGTGGTCCTTGCGCAGTCATGGCGTTCAGCACAATGGAGGGTGGACCTTATATTCCTGCTTATTCTCACTCTCGGAGTGAGCATTCCATCTCTATGCGCAACGCCGCTGGTCGTTGCGGCGCTAGGAACGAAGCGGCGAGCATACGGGCTTTGCGGAGCATTGGCCGGTTTGGTTGGAGTTGCCTCGGTTGTGTATTGGCTGGAACGCGATAATTCTGACGCGTTGGAAACCGTCGTTCTTTTCTTGCCCACCGCCTGGATCTGGATCTTTTTGAATCTATGGGTTCTGCGCTGGTGCGGGTTTCGGCTGGTGCGCGATGTGCGAGACGCAAGTGCCGACGGTGCGCTGGCAGACGACGATGCGGAGTTGCCGGAATGAGCGCTTTGGGCGACCAGTCAACTTCGACGGGTGGCGAGCAGCAGCGGTCGTCGCGAAGTGCCGAGGTGCCGACGGCGCCGAGTCGTCGCCGCGTCTGGGTGACCCTGGGCGGACTGTTGGTCGTCCAGGGGCTGGTTTGCGTATTCCTCTGGCCCAATGACACTCCCGCGGCCAGGGGTGTTGTGGCGTGGCTTCGGTATGCGAGCATTGGGACGATTCTCTCGCAGCCGATGCTTTGGGCGATCGTAACGGCGTTTGGGCCGGGACGCTGGTTGGTCCGTTTTCCCGCTGGATTGTTGATCGTCTCGATGCTCGGTTTTCTGGCGACCTACGGAGCCGCGCGGCGCGGCGATCACGAAAGCATCTTCTTCGCGATTGCGTTCTTCGTTCTTCCGTTTCTCGTGCTACAGGTGCCGCTCACGGTGCTGCGCCAGTTGAGCGAGTGGCGCATCGTTTGGACGGGCGAACGCCACGTTGGCACTGCCCGTCGAACGCAATTCAGCCTGCGTTGGCTCCTGGCGATCATCACGGGCGTGGCTCTTGTACTGGCAATTGGCCGGGGAGCCTCCGCGGCCAACTGGCCTTCGGGCAGTGTGACCGAGTGGTTCATGCTCCTTTTGGACATTTCCATTGTCGCGGTTGTCGTGAGTGGAGCTTCCGTCGGGGCCACGCCGCTGGTGGTCACCGCTCTGGGTACGGCACGTCGGGGGTACGGACTATTCACCGCGTTGGCGGGACTGCTTGGATCCGCCTGGCTCCTCTATTGGCTCATGCCTCGCGATCCCGACACACTTCTCATGGTCGCTTTTATGTTGCCCACCGCCTGGCTCTGGATCTTTTTCAATCTATGGGTCCTGCGTTGGTGCGGGTTTCGACTGGTGCGCGAGACAGAGTTGGTGACGCCGTACTGCCACGCGCCGATTGGGAGCGGGCAGCATGAGTCTTGACCGGCAAGGTCGTTCCTGCGGCGTGGGCCTCGAGCTTGATCATGGGTCGAGCCCTTCGAACAGGGCCGAACCGATGCGGACCATCGTCGCCCCGCAACGGATGGCCGTTTCGAAGTCGCCGCTCATGCCGATCGACAGCTCGTCCAGAGCGACGTTGGGCGGCGCGTTGGCCGCCAGACGATCGCGCAGCATGCGCAACTGTTCGAAGTCGCGCTGGGCCGTATCCTCGCCGCCGGTGCGCGCGGCCATGCCCATCAGACCGCGAATCGATACGTGTGGCCACTGCTGGGCGTCGGCCACCAGCGGTTCGACTTCGTCGGGTGGCAGGCCCGTCTTCGATGCGTCGCCGGTGACGTTGGCTTCAAGCAGCACGCGGACGTTGCGCCCGAGCTGGGCCGCTTCTTCATTCACCGCAAGGAGCAGGCGACGGCTATCGACCGATTGGATCAAGTCGACCAGCGGCAGCGTGCGGCGGATCTTGTTGCGTTGCAAGTGGCCGACCAGATGCCAGCGGACGACCGGGTCACGGGCGGTTGCAGTGCCGGATGCAGCGCCGGACGCGCCAGTGTCCGATGAATCTTTGCCTGCCGCCAATGCCGCGGCCTTGGCCCACAGTTCCTGCGGCCGGCTTTCGCCCAGGTCGAGGCAGCCGGCTTCGACCACCGCGGCGGCCAGGTCGGCATCGACGTACTTCGTCACCGCGATCAGCGTGATGTCGTTGGCCGTTCGCCCGCTTTCGCTCGCGGCATTGGCAACCCGCTGGCGAAGTGCCGCCAGGTTGTCGGCGATGCGCGCGGCGCGGCGACTCATGGGGGGTCGATTTCCAACTGCGGTTCGACTTTGCCCTCGTCGGAGAACATGCCGAACATGAATTGGTGCATCAGGCTCTTGCTCAGCAGGCTCCGAATTGCCGGCGGGGCCAGCGAACGGTAAATGACCCATTGTGACGCGTCGAGCTGCACGCGGAATCCGGCGGCGACGTCGACCGGCACGTTTTCACGATCTTCGGCCACGGTCAGTTGCCGCCACGTCAGATCGCGGCGGAACCGGCTGGTGTCGAGGTCGAGAAACAGCGGCGCCAGCAAGCGCGGCTGCTCGGACGACTGCGTCAACCGCAGCACGCGATCTTCAGCTTGGAATTCGCCACGACCGCGCGCGACGCGCCATTCAGGCAGCGCCAGCGGCATCGCCCGGGCCATCGGCTTGCGGCCGACGAACAGGGTTCCCTCGCGGGTTTCATCCTCGGGCCTGAACTGTGCGTCGTCGGCCAGTGGCAGACAACTGGCATAGTCGATACGGCCGGGAGCCGTGCCGAGGACCGTATCGGCGAGGAATAAGATCCGATGCGCACGCGCGAGCAGGATGTGCCGCTCCAGCTCGACGCCGTGTGTCAGGTCGAGGCACAGCTCGAGGTAGTCCATGTCGTGGTCCGACAGCCAACACGTCTGTTGCCAGTCGCCCAGTGGCTCAAGCCGGCGACCGGCGAAGTCGATTTCCACTTCCCACCCGCCAGACAACAGCGTGCGCGTATCGACGCTCAGTTCAAGGCGCACCTGCGGCGCGCCGTATGCTACGGTCAGCAGCGGCGAGTCGGGTGACCAGTTGCTGCGCAACTGGGCCAGGCCCGCCGATTCGCAATCAAACGCCGGCTTGGGCAGCGAATCGTTTGCCCGGTTGGTGGTGCGGCCGTCGGTGGTGAGCCGTGCTAGTCGCGCACTATCACGTCCGGCCATCCGCGTCGCGGCCGCCAGCAGCGAGTCGTCCCATTTGCTGGCATCGTCCGGCGCAAAAACGGCTTGTCTGCCGCGGCGCGACAGACGCAAGGCCGCGTTGAGCAGTGTCTGATACTGGCGGTCCGCTTGGACGCCGCCCCATGCGCCTTCCAATTGGCTGCCGAGCGCGCGGCAACGCGTCCAAGAGGCCAAGAGCGGGCGTACGTCGGGCAACGTGCGGCAATGTGGATATCGGCTGCCGTTGAGTAGCGCTTTCAGGCCGTTAACCGACGCACGGCGTCCGTCCGATCGCAAGCCCGCGCAGCGGGCCAATTCGGGAAATGTGTAAGCCAAGGTCAAAGCCAACTCGCCGCAGGCAAGTTGTTTCGTCAACGGTTTGTCGGAAGAATCTACTGGCTCCTCGACCGCAGCGACCAGATGGTTGAGTAGGCGCCACCAGAGTTTTTCGTCGCAGTGCTCGGCCAGATGCGGTAGCGCCCAACACCACGCCACGGACTCCAGGGCCAGCGCCGCGGTCAGCGGCGCCGATTCGGCGCGGGCCAACCATTCGGTCGCCGCCGTGCTCGCTCCGGAAGCCGCGCGACGATTGCCCTGCTCGAGACGAGCCAATTGTTTGATGAGCGCGCGGGCCGAGTCGAATGGTTCGCCGTGTGGCACGGACCAGGCCAGCGGCGGATCGTCGCAGCGGAGCAATTGGGCCAGCCGACGCTGGCGGCGAGCTCGCAAGTGTTTGCGCCAAGCTTCCCAGCCCGGGCCGCTATCGGGCGATTCGTAGGCCGCAATGACGCCGGCCGGTGCGGCCGACGACCAGGGGCCAGCCGGGCCGAGGGGAAATTTGGTTTGCGATCGACGTGAAGACGCGGCTTTTCGGTGCGGAGTGGTCGTGGTCGCCATCGTTGCAATCGGCCGGGCGACACGCACAGTCCAGATGCTCGGACAGGATCGTGCCGGCTGGGGCCGAATCGTACCTCCTTGATTGCGTGGGATTCCGGATTGCGGGTATCTTAACAGGCAGAGACTCGAAGCGTTAGGGGCCAGCAGCGATTGGTTCGTCGATCGACGGTCCAATAAATGATTTGCCGCGGCCCAGTCCGACAATCAGGAGGCAGCACTGATGCAAGGATGGCGACGCACGTTTCGGCACTACGTCGTAGCGGGATGCGCGGCGTTGATTGCGATGAGCACCTTTCTTGGCGGTGCGGCGCTCACGGCGGAGCCCGGCGATTTGAGCGACGACGGCCAGACTCCGGGTCAGGTCTCGCAAACGAGCGAAAAAAAGAAACGCAGCCTGTCGAAAGACCCGCCCGGCATGAAGCGGCTGGTTCCGGACGCCGATCTGTGGATCGACCCGAAGCACAACCGAGTGGTGGTCGACGGCACGGTCGTGTTGCGCGAGGGATTTTTGGAGATGTTCGCCTGTCCGATCGGCACAAAGGAGCACGAGTCGATCGTGGCGGTCGACGCCAAGGCTTATGCGGTTCACGCCGGGCTGCTGGCCGCCGGCGCCAAGTCCGGCGCGCCGGCGGAGTTCGAGCCTGAATACAAGCCGGCTAGCGGCACCGAGATCGAGATTGACGTTGTCTGGCGTGATGCCGACGGCAACGATCAGCGCGCTCGGGCCCAGGATTGGGTGCGTGACATAGAATCGGGCAAGTCGATGCAATACCCATGGGTGTTTGCCGGGAGCGGATTCTGGACCGACGAGGCCAGCGGCATCAAGTACTATATGGCGGAGCAGGGAGATTTCATCTGTGTATCGAATTTTCCCAGCGCGATGCTCGACTTGCCGGTGCCTAGCAGCCAAGACAACCAGCACCTGGCGTACGAGGCGTTTACCGAACGGATTCCTCCGCTGGGCACGCGCGTGCGGTTGGTGCTGACGCCGAAGCTGGACAAGAAGTAGCGCGTGCAGGCCGCGCGATGCCACAGCCTGATCCATGCCCTAGGTCACATCGACCGGCGTCTTGCCCGAAGCCATCTGGCCGGTGTCGCGCGTGATCGTTAGCGTGTACGTCACCATGTCGAGGCAATTCTCGTCGGTGCCGAACGGGTCTTCCGTTTCCACGGCGGCTTCCTCCATGCCAAACAGACCCAACGAAACAATGGCCATCACCACGGGCGACCACCAACCTGCCGCGTTCCCCACCGCGAAGGGTAGCGTCAACAGATAGACCAAAATCAGTTGCTTGATCATCACGACGTAGACGAACGGCATGGGCGTCTTGAGGATTTTCTCGCAGGCGCCCTGCGAGTCGACCAGCGTGGACAACTGTTCCTCCATGTGCCGCACGAGCTGGGCATTGAGCTTGCCGATGCGATACTGCCGTTCGATCCACAGCGAGATGGCAAACGCCACTGCCGTGGGTGGATTGCCGAATCGTTCGACCTGTTCGCGGACGTCGTCCGGCAGAAAGACGTCGCATTCCTGCGAGTCGAAGTTGCCTTGCAGCGATCGCCGGAGCGAAATCACGAAGCCGGCGACCAGATCAGCCAGCCTGCCGCCTTCGTCGGTGTGGGCCACCCCGACGCGCACCAGGTTGCGACTTGAGTTGATGATCTGTCCCCAGCTCGAGCGTCCTTCCCAGTAACGATTGTTCGAGGCGTTCATGCGAAACACAATCAGGAAACCGAGCAAGGTTCCTAGCACGGCGTGTTCGCGCGTGTCCAGGCCATCGTAGAACTCGGTGATGTTCGTCCAGTGGAGCGACTGGGCAATCGTAAACGTCGTTTGGATGACGACCGCGTAAAGCGTCATCACGATCACCCGCTTACCGGCCCGCCGCAGCGCGGTACCGCGCAGCGAGAACACCTGGCGAATCCAGTTCTTGCGATCGTATTCGATCATGATCTTCCGCGAAGTCCAGGAATTGCGCGGTAAGCTCCGCGGACTTCGACATGACGTGCCCACGGCCAGCGGGTGCAATTGTGAATGCTCCGCCGCCCGGGTCAAGCGCGTTTGTGCTGCACAGCGGGCTTTCGTTCATCCGGAGGCTGCGGCACCAAGAACGGCCTCCTGCATTGCCCGCGCTGATTCGCGGCCGAACTGCTTCTGTTTGCGGCGCACATAGACTCTGGTCAGCCGCGAGAGCCATTGCTGGGGGCGGGAGAAAGCCAGGATGTCGTACCAGACCGTATCGTCGTCGCGCCGCCATTCGACCTGAAATCGCTCCTCGCCCCGCTCAGGGTGTTCGGCCAGTGTGCCGTAGGCAAAAGCGAACCGCCGCAGCGGCTTGTCCTCGTCGACCACGTACACAACCCGGCAGGCGCTCACGACCCACAGACCCGCTGCGCGGGCCACGACGCCCACCGTTTGGCCCGCGGCCGGACTTGCCTGCGGTCGATGTAATTGGATCCAGCCGAACCGATAGTGCTGCCAATTGCGCAGGGCCGCGGCAGCCCGGTCGAACGTATGCAAGCCGGACCCAAGGGGCACGCGGGTGTGGTCGACGACATAGCCCGACGGAAGCTCGCCGTTGCGCGTCGCGCCCACCTCGGCGTACGAGAACTCCACTTGCGCCTGCGCGGCCAAGAAATTGCGGATCTGCTGTTCGGTGGGCCTTCGCCAAAGGTACATTGGCTGGTTCCGATCCCTGGTCGGGCGGCAGAGCTTTGCAATCGCACCGCGCGGTGGACCGGCACGGTCAACGTCTTGCAGGCACATCACGCCCGCCGCGTCGCGTGCGAGGCGCCGATCGCCGGCCTAATCTACTTACCACAACCGGAAAGTCGGACCAACGACAACCGCCAGCCAGCTTCTGCAGCACAGCGGCTCCTGGATAGCCGACCGACTACGCCCCATACATCTCCGGCACCTTGATACCATTGAGTCTAAGATAGACCGACAAATGGGCCCGATGGTGGATCGTGTGGTTGAGCACGAAGGTGCGAATGACCGCGATGCGTGGCATGGTGAACATGGGCTTTCCGGCCGCGACCAACGACCACGACTTCATGAACGCCTCGTCCGCGGTCGCGGCGATCGCCTTGCGTCCGGCGGCCAGGTTCGCGTCGAACATGTCAAGAATCTGTTGCCGGCTCTCGGCCGTAGGTTCCTGATACGGCTCACCTCCCTCTGGATTGACGTCCCACGAGTCCTGCGTCAACGTGCCCTCCACCCAACCGGCAATACTGGCCAGATGCGTGCCGACCCAACCGATCGAGTGGAAGTCGTCCTGGGCCTTCCACTCCAGCTTGTCGTCGGGGATGCACGCGAGCACTTTGCGCGTATTGGCCATTTCGTGGTCGAATTCCGGCAGAATTGATTCGGCGATGCTCATGGTTGGTCTCCATATTTTCGACGATGGTCCGCACTCGCTGCGAGACCTGTGCTGTCGACGCGGGTGCGACGGGTGGGTGTATTCTGGCGGGCAGTCGCCGCGCTTGCAATTAGGCGGCTATTCGAATCGCGCCATCGTGCGCCATGAACAAAAACAGTGCGATTTCATGAGCTGAAACGAGAGATTTTGTAGAACGTTTCATGTCGCTTAAGCGCGCGACAGCGTATTGCTATCGGAGTGCCGTGAGCTGTTTGATCAAGAAACCGACTACCGCGTCGGCCTGTTTGCCGCGGTCGCCGGCCGTGTCCTTGTGCAGCAACAGCAGACACTTGACGCCGTGTTTCTTGCAACGGTCTGCCAGGGCCGTCGAATGCTTCGGATGGTGCAGGTAGTGGCCCCGGTCGACGGACTCACCCGGTAGCCGGGCGCAAGCGATCGCCACGGGCGGGTCATCGGGCGAAATCAAGTCGATCATCGCGCAGTCTTTCATCGTGCGGTCACCATCGGGCGACTTCGCCGCGGCCCGATCGGCAAAGCCGTAAAACTCGACCGGGTCCGAAAGACTTACGCCGTCGGGCGGCGGTCCGACGTAGCGGTCCCAATCGCGCAGATCGTACGACGCTTGCCCGTCGAGCGAACCGGCGGCCACCACGCGCGACGATTGGCGTAGGACCGAGTCGCTGGAATTCGGGTCGGCCAGGTCGTCGTGGAACGCTAGCCACATGCTGGTGCCCGCGCCGGCCGAACTGCCGTAGATCGCGATCCGCTGCGGATCGAGATTCCACTGCTTCGCGCGGCTGCGCAAGAACTGGATCGACCGGGCCGCATCGCGCAGGATGTTGGGCAGGCCCGTATGCTCGAGGAACCGGTAGTTGATCGAGGCGAACGATACGCCCGCGTCGAGACACTGTTGGATAGCCGGCCGGTTGCGAATGCCCTGCTTGTCGCCGCGCCGAAAACCTCCGCCGTGCATGAAGATCAACAGGGGCGTCGGTTTCTCGGACGGAGCTAGCCAAAGGTCGAGCACGTTGCGCTCGTGCGGACCGTAGGAAAGATCTTCGTAGGTTGGCGGCACCGGCTCTGCGGCAACCGCCCTGCCCTGCACGACCAGCACCAGGCCGCAAACCACGACCACCGCCAAGCATTTGGTCCGCATCGTCGAGCGTTTCATCGCTGGGACTCCGTCGAAAGTTGGTCGAGGCCAAAGGTTTTGGGGATCGAGCGGGCGATCAGCCGATCTGGCAGTGCTCGAGCACCGATTGCGGTGTCGAAACGTAGCTCACGTAGAACGGTCCGAACTCGGCATAACGGGCGCTGGCTTCGTCGAATCGCATGCGATAGACGATGTCTTTGAGGAACTCGGGCGTTCGCGACCAGAGCGTAACGCCCCATTCCCAATCGTCGAACCCGACCGAGACGGTAATCAACTGCGTTACTTTGCCGCCAAAGGTCATGCCCGTGCGGCCGTGTTCGGCCATCAGTTTGTTGCGGGAGTCGAAGTCGAGCAGAAACCAGTTCTCGCCCACCTCGCGCTTTTTGTTCATCGGGTAGAAGCAGGTGTTCGGCCAGGGCGGCAAATCGGGCGTCAGGCGTTGCGTGCGCATCATCGCTTCGCGGCCCTCGTATGCTTTGAGCTTGGCCTGATACGCCGGGCCATTGGGGTCTTCGCCCTCTTCGACCAGACGCTTTCCGTACTGCTCGACCGTCGGCACGTACTCGGAAACCTCCGTCAGCGAGACGAATGAGTAGGTGGGCACCAGTACGGCGCCGAGCGGCCCCGACATGAGGCGTTGATGCACCGCATCGATTGCGAGCGGATCGGCGTCGAGGATCATCAGTCCGAAGTCGGCCTTGTTGCCGCCGACGATCGACGTTTGCAAGCGAGCCGGACCGCCGTCGCGCTCGGGATCGAGCGCGGCGACGAACTGCGCGCAACCGTTGGAACGCTGCGCGGCGCTGAGCGCGGCCAGTGCCGCATGATCGAACCGATAGTACAAGTGGCTACAGTGCCAGCCTTCGGTAGGCTTGATGGAAACTTCGCCCCCGCCGGTGGGTTGATTCATTACGTGCTGCTCTATGTACTGTGAACGACGTTTTCAACAAGGCCTTAGTAGACCATGCAGTCGCTTAGAACACAAAGGCTCGACCAAGTCCGGCACGTGCGGCGGCTGGTTTCTTGCCGCGCCACTTCGAAGATGGGCTGCCGCGCCATCCGTGGCGTTCCGCACGGCGGGGTCGCGACTGCGACGTCAACGCCGGCCATCGTCACGATCACGATAGGTGCCCGGCAGTGGCGGCTGAGGCACGCGGCGGTTGTTGGCAAACTTGATCTGCCTCACGCCCGCGGGAGGCTCGTTGGCTTGAGCGATCCGTGCGTGGAGCTCCTTGGACAGCTTGGCAACGGTCGGCGCATGATCGGCCGAGTCGGCCAGATTGTGCATCTCGGCCGGGTCGGTCTCATGGTCGTACAGTTCGTTGCCGTCCGACCCGTTCTCTCCCCACTCTGTGTAGCGGTAGCGCGCGGTGCGGAGGCTGTAGCCCTGGTTGCATTGGCTAAAGGCCGAACTGCGCGGGCGGGCGGCCACGTCGTCAAGCGCCGGCACAAGGCTCACACCGGCGACGTGCTTGGGAGTCGACAACCCGGCCAATTCCGCCAGCGTGGGATAGAAGTCGACCATTTCGGCCAGCGCCTCGGTCGACTTCCCTCGCGCTGAGACACCCGGTCCGGCGATTATCAGCGGGACGCGGGTCGCGTTCTCGAACAGGGTCATCTTCTGATAGTGCGTGTGCTCGCCCATATGGTATCCGTGGTCGGACGTGAACAACACGATGGTGTTGTCGGCCAGGCCGGTTTCGTCGAGCTTGTCGAGGATGTGTCCGAGTTGTGCGTCGGCGAACGTGATCGACGCATAGTAGGCCTGGATCGCCTTCTTGGCTAACTCGGGCGACAAGTTGCGCTGGTCTTTTTTGCGAGTCATCATCGTTCGAGCCGGCGCTGGTAGTGTTTCGAGATAGCCAGGCGGCACAGTGGGCACCTGTATCTCGTCGCGCGGATACATGGCAAAGTATCGCTTTGGAGCGACGTACGGCGTGTGAGGCCGATAGAGCCCGACGGCCAGATAAAACCGTTGGTTGGTCTGCGCGTAGCGATCCAGCAGGCGCACGGCTTCGGCGGCGGCGATGCCGTCAGTTTGTTCTTCGTCGGTGCCATCAGCGGCCAGCCAACTGAGCGTGCCTCCGAAGCTGCCGGGAGTGAGGCTGAAGATATCGTCCTCGTCGTCCTTATCGCGGCCGCGCGGGTTGATTGTGTGATCCCACGAATAAGGATCGTCGTGGCCGCCCGTGCCGATGTGCTTGGGAACATTGTAGTGATAGATTTTCCCAACGCGGGTCGCGAAGTAGCCATTGCGGCGAAACAATTGCGACATGGTTTGCACGTTGGGCACGTGCTCGCGAATGTGGATCGCGTTGCGGCGGACCAACGTCTGGTCCGGATAAAGTCCGGCCATGAACGACGCGCGGCTCGGCCCGCAGAGCGGGTACTGGCAGTAGGCGTTGTGGAAACGAACGCCGCGGGGCGCGAGGCGGTCGATGTTGGGCGTCTTGACGAGCGGATGGCCATAGCAGCCCAAATCGCAGTTCAGGTCATCGCAGATCAAAAACAGAACATTGGGCTGCTGCGTTTCCTCGGCCCGCGCTACGGACGCGGCCAGAAGCATCACAACAAGGGCGAGAATCGTACATAGTTTGCTCATGAGGGGCTCCGCGTGACGGTGAGCGTCGCCGCGGCGGCGCGGCGGACAACGAACGGGACGCGTGCCATTAGAAAACGCCGTGCAGCGCGAGTCAAAGCGCTGATACAGTGCGGCACTGTCCGTGCCATCGGCCGAGCAGCGGCCAGAGTAGCGCGGATAAGACAACGGTATCGTGCCGGCCGGCGATTGGGTGCGAACTCGTGCGGTCAGTCGACAACCGCGTCGAAATCGCCGGCAAGACGCAGCAAAACCTCGCGCGTTACTTGGAACGGCACTCGCTGCCGCTGGCTCTTCGCAGCGCGGGTGTAGCGGCACAGGCTCAGCTCGCCGGCGCGCGACACGAGCAGCTCGTAGTAGCTGGTGCGATCGGCATCTTTTTGCGGCGGGTTGGATCGCATTTGCACGGTGCAGCCTTCGGCATCGGTCTCGATGGGGCTGATCGGCTCGAGCAAGTAGGTAAGCCGGGCCGCTAGCGCTTCAGCTACGTTGGCAAGCCCCTCGGGCGCCATTGCCGACAGCGAATCAGCGCGAAGCACCAACTCGGTCAACGAACAGGCCAAGGGCTCCAGGGCGATCAGACGACATTCCAGTCGTTTCGGGCCGCTGGCAGCCGCGACGGTTTGGTCGCCGCTGGTAAACGTCCCGGCGTTTGCAAGGGCCTCCTTGAAGTTCGTGGAAAGGGTCATGCGGTGGACTCCTCGCTCTTCTCGGTCTTGTGCTCGCTGCCGTCGAATGAAAGGGTCGCACTGGCGCCGTCGAGCACGGTTTCGATATGGACCGGCCGGCCCCACAGTCGATGGACGTTGACCAGCGTGTCCAGCGCGTGGCTGACCTTGAGCTCGACGCCGCTGTACTGGTGTTCGAGGAACAGCTCGCCGCGGTTTTTGTAGTTGCCGTCGCGCACGGCGATGATCGGCCGGCCGACGTTGGTCAGGTTGAACAGCAGTTGCTGCTTAACCTGCGGAAACGCGCGGCTTTCGATCGCGTAGGCGTCGCTCGAAGGGTTGTAACCGAATTGGAACAACTTGTACTGGCGGCAAAAGTCGAGCGTGAGAAACTCGTCGATAAACGTCAAGTCGTTGTGGATCTTGCGGACTTCGAAGATCTTTTCGCGGCCCAGCCCGGCATTGGTGTTCCAGTCGCGCTTGGCGGCGAAGTCGTCGCAGTCGTCGTAGTCTTTGCCGAAACGACCTTTGTTCCAGCGGTCTTCGACGTCGCGGAACAACTCGATCCCCAGCTTGTAGGGATTCAGCTTGTCGGGCGAACTGGCCAGCGTGCCGGAATGGTGGTCGCAGTAATGGACCACGTCGGCCGCATCGAGACCCTGTCGCGTCATGATGGTCGAATGCCAGTAGCTGGCCCACCCCTCGTTCATGATCTTGGTTTGGGCCTGCGGGGCAAAGTAGTACGCTTCGTCGCGGATGATCGACAGCACGTCGAGTTGCCACGGTTTCAGCGGCGCGTGCTCGAGCAAGAACAGCATCACGTCGCGCACTGGCTCGTTGGGAAAGTGACTCTTGCTCTGCTGTGCTTCGTGGAGCCGCTGGGCTTCCTCCGCCAAATAGTGCGGCGGATTGATGAACGGCTCCATGTAATGCTTCGACTCAAAACGGCCCGGCTGAGGCGGTTCGTCGACGTGGTCTGGCGGATGGTCGAAGTCGTAGCGGCTCTTTTCGTCGAAGCGCTTGACGAACGGCGAATGAATATCGATCAGATCCTCGATGCTCAGGCAGGCATCGATGAACGTTTCGACCTCTTCCACGCCGAAGCGATCCATGTATCGCCGGACCCGATTGCCGTGGTTGGCCATCTGGTCCATCATCTTGCGATTCGTCTGGCTGAACCAATAGTTGTTCTTGAAGAAGTCGCAATGGCCATAGACGTGGGCCATGACCAATTTCTGGTCGACCAGCCCGTTCGAGCGCATCAGGTAGGCGTAGCACGGATCGTTGTTGATGACCAGCTCGTAGATCTTTTGCAGTCCGTAGGCGTAGCCCTTGGAGAGCTGTTCGTACTCCATCCCGAAGCGCCAGTGCGGATAGCGCGTGGGAAATCCACCGTACGCAGCGATTGCGTTGAGCTGGTCGGCGTCGACGAGTTCAAACACGGTGGGGAAGAAATCGAGCCCGTAGTCGCGCGCATGGCTTTCCATCTTGGCCTGAATTTCGGCCAAGTCGGCAGGCAGCGGGTCAAACGTCACGGTGGCCATGGGAGCGTCGCTGGGGTTTGTCGTGTGGTATTTAGTTGCGCGGCGGTTCGGTCCGCCGCATTGCGGGATCAGGCTCCGGTGCCCAGAAATCGTTTGAGACAGCCGTAGATGCCGTCTTTGTTCTCGATTTCGGCAACGACCAGCTTCGGGTGCGCCTCCTGAAACGCGCTCTCCAGCGAGCGAATGTACTCGCCGCTCCCGTAGGGACTCTCGACCTGGCCATAGCAGAACAGGTTCGCCTGCGGGACGAGCGTTTCGCGCAACAGTTCCAGACTTTTCTCGTTGTCCTCGCCCCAGTTGTCGCCGTCGGAAAACTGGAAGCAGTAGATGTTCCACTCGCTCGGCGGAAACTCACTTGCGATCAAGTCGGAGCAAACCTTGTACGCCGAGCTGATCCGCGTGCCGCCGCTTTCGCGCGTATGGTAGAACGTGTGCTCGTCCACTTGCTTGGCGGCCGCGTCGTGAATGATGTAGCGCCGCTCGACGCCCTGGTACTGGCTGCTCAGCCAGGCGTCGAGCCAAAACGCGGCGGTACGCACAATCTCTTTTTGCTCATCGGTCATCGAACCGGAAACGTCCATCAGATAGATGACCACGGCATTGGCTTGCGGGTCGGGTGTTTCCGTCCAGGAGCGATAGCGTTTGTCGTCACGAATCGGAACGACGCGCGGCCGGTCGGGCACATACGTGTTGCTCGAGATCTGGCGGCGCATCGCCTCCATGTAAGTCCGCTTGAAGTGCCGTAGCGATTCGGGGCCCGTCCGGCGAATGCTCGAATAGCGGGCCTTCTTCTGCTCGATGCGGTCCTTACCCTTGGGCTCGATGCGGGGCAGCTCCAGCTCGTCGCCCAGAATGGCGGCCAGTTCATCGAGCGAAACCTCGACTTCAAGAATGTGGGCGCCCGGATCGCTGCCGGCTTGCCCTTGTCCGTTTTCGGCTTCGCCCGAGGCAACCGGTGTGCCTTCTTCGCCTTCGCCCTGGCCCACTCCGCCGGAGCCGTTCTTGCCGTAGCGGAAATGGGGCACGTCGAGTTGCGGAATCGGGATGCTGACCAGATCGCGACCCTTGCGGCCGATCATCTCGCCGTGCGTGATGTACTTGCGCAGGTTTTGCCGGATCTTTCCGCGAACGATTTTGCGAAATCGCGAAAGGTCGTGCTCCACTCTCATCGCAATCACTTCCCCTGTTGGCCCGGTTCGCCGGAAACATACAGATCCGGTCGAAGCGGTTTCGCCGCGATGCGCCGCGGCAGCCCCGTTGTCGGCTGGCGGGTGGCCTCGGAGAACACTCCATGGCCAACCGCGCCAGTCGACGTTAGGATGATTCCTTGGCGTCTCCTCGGGCGAAAATACTGGCGACAAAATTCAAAACGTCGGTCGCGCTTTCATCGTCGTAGCCGTAGTTCGTGATGAGGCGCTGTTTGACCACGTCGATCTTCGCCTGGGTTTCGGCGTCGACGACTTTCGATACGAGGCTGGTCAACTTGATCGAATCCTTTTGATCTTCGAATAGCTTTAGCTCAAGCGCCTTGTAGAGACGTTCGTTCGTCTTGTAGTCGAATGTCCGCCCGTCGATCGAAAGGGCTCCGATATAGTTCATGATTTCGCGGCGGAAGTCGTCCTTGCGGCTTTCAGGGATGTCGATCTTCTGTTCGATCGAGCGCATCAGCCGTTCGTCGGGCTCTTGATACTGGCCGGTGAACGCGTTCTTGACCTTCTCGCGTTGGGTGTAGGCCTTGACGTTGTCGATGTAGTTGCCGCAGAGGCGTTTGAGGGCATCTTCGTCAGCGGCAATCGCGCGTTGGACTTCGTTCTTCACGATGTTCTCGTATTCTTCTTTGACCACGCCCAGCAGCTCGCGGTACTTGTTGCGCAGCTCGTCATTGGTGATCAAGGTGTGGTGCTTCAAGCCGGCTTCCAGCTCGTTGAGCACCATGAAAGGATTGATCGACGCGGCATCGGGATGGGCCACCAGCGCGTTGGAGATCTTGTCCTGCACGTAACGGGGCGAGATGCCTTGCATGCCCTCGTTACTGGTTTGTTCGCGCAGTTCCTTGATGTTCTCCTCCGTGAAGCCCGGCAGGGATTTCCCGTTATAGAGCTTGAGCTTTTGCAAGAGCGTCAAGCCGGCGTTCTTGGGTTCTTCCAACCGGGTGAGGATGGCCCACATGGCGGCCATTTCGATCGTGTGCGGAGCGATGTGCTTGCCGACGACCGTGTTGCGGTTGTAGTCCTTTTCGTAGATCTTGATTTCGTCGCCGAGCCGGGTGACATACGGCACGTCGATCTTCACCGTTCGATCGCGGAGGGCTTCCATGAACTCGTTGTTCTGTAGCCGGCGATACTCCGGTTCGTTGGTGTGGCCGAGAATGACCTCGTCAATGTCGGTTTGGGCAAACTTCTTCGGCTTGACCTTGTGCTCCTGGCTGGCGCCCAACAGGTCGTAGAGGAATGCGACGTCGAGCTTCAGGACTTCGACGAACTCTACGATTCCGCGATTGGCGATGTTGAATTCGCCGTCGAAGTTGAATGCCCGTGGATCACTGTCGCTGCCATATTCGGCGATCTTGCGATAGTTGATGTCGCCGGTTAGTTCGGTCGAGTCCTGGTTCTTTTCATCCTTGGGTTGAAACGTGCCGATCCCGATGCGGTCTTTTTCGCTGAGGATGACCCGCTTCACGCGCACGTCCTGAATGACCCGCGTCCAGTCGCCGTCGTGGCGGCGCAACATGTCGCTGTAGACGTGCCGGCAGAACGGGCAGAGCTCGCCGGTGACTTTCGCGCGATACTGTCCTTCGCCGATCGTGGCGTTGATGCTGTCGAGCAACTCCGTGCGGAAGCGCTCCGGCACCACGTGCAGCGGCTCTTCGTTCATGGGGCACCATTGAGTGCCGTCGGGCGTGACCCAGCCGATCGTGTACAGGGCGCCGTCGTCTTTTTCGCTGTAGCGTTCCAGGCCCTTTTTGAGCAGCCGTGCGATCGTGCTCTTGCTACTGCCGACGGGTCCGTGCAACAGAAGGACGCGCTTTTCGATGCCGTAGCCTTGCGCTGCGCTCTTGAACGCGTTGACCAGCATTCGCAGCGACGACTCGATGCCGAAGACCGCGTCTTTGCCGTGGTCTTCCGGGTCGCTGAAGAAGTTGTATCGGAGCCGCTTTTCGCGGTGTTCTTCGTGAGTCTCTGTGCCGTACGACAGAATCATGTCGTAGACCCGTTCGAACGCATTGCGAAGAACGCGCGGGTCAGAACGCACGATGTCCAAATACTCCTCGAACGTTCCTTCCCAATTCTTGCGGCGGAATTGGTCGAGGTCTTGGCGTTGGGCGACGAGGTCGATGAGCTCGCGTCCGCTGATCATGGATCGTCCTCCTCGACAGGTGTCTTGGCCCACCTCTCGTCCGAGGGTTTCCCTGAACGCCAGGGGCTCGGCGAAACGCGTGCCTCTACCCGAACCGTTTTCTTGAGAGTCTCGTCTGGTGACTGTCTAGTTTAGTTGCGGTTGATTGATGTCCTTCGCGTTGGTCCTGCAATTTCTTTCCGCTCTCTGCACTTCGACCAGCGCGCGCTACGATGCGCACAAGCACGACAGCCAGTGAATCCGCGCACGGTGCGAGACGCGCAGCCCCAAACTGGGCGACGACTCGATTTGTGGGCGGACGGCAGAGAGAAGTTGGAAAAGAACGCTCGAGGCGCGGCGGGCAGGATCAGCGACCTTGCGTTCCGGTCGAAACTCGGGGGCCAGCGATCCTTGCCGGTCTCCTACCTTGTCTAAGCCAAGTATGCTTCCAAGGGGGTCGACCGACAATATCGACTTTCGGCCACCCGCGTTTCTCAAGTGGCTCGGAATCCTGCGAGACCCAAGCAAACACCTTGTGGAATAACGGCTTTTTGCCGAATGTGTCCGAGTCCGTGCATTTTTTCACAGACTCGACGTTCGCAAGTTGCCGTAGGGGACAGTCCGGTCGTAGCGGAAGTCTGGCCAGCGCCGGACACCTGGTGCGCCGCCCGAAAAATGGCCCGGCGGAAACGTGTGCCTTGGGTTTAGGCCAACAGCCGATTGACGCTCTCCATTAACCGGTCCATGGCGAACGGCTTGCGGACGTAGTCATCGACGCCCAGCATTTCGGCGTAGGCCTTGTGTCGGCTTCCCTCGTTGGCCGTGATCATGATCACCCGCAGGGGAACGGGCCGGGTACGGCGCAACTTCTCGAGTACCAAAAAACCGCTCCGCTTCGGCATCATCATGTCGAGGATGACCAGGTCGGGGTCCTCTCGTTCGGCCATCGCCAATCCTTGATTGCCGTCACGCGCGATGAGCACCTCGTATCCGCCGGCCTCCAGCGCATAGCGAACCGACTCGACGATCTCGTGATCGTCGTCCACCAGCAGCACCCGATGTTTCTTGGACTCCGCTTTTTCCTCTGCCATGGGCGCAAACCTTTTCGAAGCAACGAAACGGACGAGGCGCGGGTGTGCCGCGACCCGGTTGGTGGGCCAGATTTCAGCCTCCACAAGTATCCGAGATGGTCGATCTTTGCAAGGAGTCGTGAAGCTCCGAGGGCCAATAGGATTTGGCCCTCTCACAGCGCGTGCCGCCGCCTGGCTGGCCTGAGCTGGCGACTGGGGATGCTGGGGCGAGTCTCGGCGGACCGCGACACGGCTGGTTGGCGATCCGGCTCACCCGATTTCCGCACTCACCGGCGGCGTTACTTGTCGGTTGGGGGCAGCGAAGGGCGTCCGGTTAGTTACGTCGCAATTGGCGGAAAAGATCGCCAAACTTGTCGTGGGCGGCGCCTGTCTGCCGAATAACCAGCACCTTCTTCGGCGCGAAATAGAACATCGTGCCCGGCCCGCCGCGCACGTCCCATGAGTCGGGTGCAATCGTATTGCGGATCAATTCGATGAGTTGCTCGGCCTGTTCCGCCTCGCCGGGCACCGTGCCAGCGGGCAGCCCCGCGCCGATCGGCGCGCGTTGGCCTGCTGGCCCTGCGGGGCGTTGACGATTCGCCGGCGCCTGATTCTGTTGGCGCTGGGCGAGCACTTGGGCCGTCCGAACAACCGTGACACGTTTGTTGGTTGCTGGCACCACTTGTTCTTCGAGTTGATCAGCGGCCCGCGAAAGGCGGCTGCGAATCTGCCCCAAGCGTTTTCGGCGTTCGGCGTCGGGCCACGTCGTGTTGGCGTTGACCTCTTCATACGTAGCCACCAGACGGCGCAACGCTGCAGCGTGTTGCGGTCCATCGGTCGTTGCTTCGTGGCGCAGTGCCTTGCTGACGGCGATGCGCAACCGCTGCGAGTCCCTGGCCGACGTCGTTGGCGTCTCGCGTGTTGCCGCCGGCGAAATTTGGGCTGGTGATTGTTGCACAGCCTCGCCCGCTTGCGGTGGGGGAGGCGCGGATCGCGACGGGGCGTCTGCCACTTGCACGGCAGTTGCCAACGTCGTGGCCAAGACGATCGAAGAGATGGTCATCGTTCTGTTCCGTGGGTTCGATGACGTGGCGCTGTGAATGCCGCTGGACGCAGTGTACCAGATGCGTAGCGAAAGCGCGCTACGTCGATCCGCGCAACCCGTCGAGTCCGCCGCACGGCCCAACCGCAACTAGGCGGCCCGTTCCGCGTCGTTGCGCCGATCGGGGGCCAGAGTCGGCGTCTGATGGACCCCCGCGCTCGGGGTCGGCTCGGGTGCATCGGCTGCGGCGTTCGGCCCCAGTCGAAGTTCGAGCCGGTCGAACGTTTCGGCGATGCGACTTCCGTAAACGCAAAGCGGCGCGAACACGCAACCGACCGCCGCGCCCCAAAGGATGTCGCTTAAGAAATGCGCTTCGGCCAACACACGCTGCATGCCCGCAAGGGCCGCCAGCGCCGGGAACAGCCACCGACCTCGCGGATAGAGACATGCCAGCACGATGGCCAAACCGGCAGCCGTGGCCATGTGCGACGACGGGAAGCCTTGCTCCCAGCTTGTGTTGCCCAGCATCGGGAACCAGCCGGCAAAGCTGTCCAACGCTTCGCCCTGCAAGTCAAAGTGGCGCGGCCGCGTACGAGCAAGCATTAGCTTGAAGACGTTGGCCACCAGCCCTGAACCGAGCGACGCTGTCAGAATGCGGGGGATCGTCCGACGGTGCGGAGGATCGAGCACCCCGATCGTAGCAACGATCAACAAGATGCCCGCGCCATGAGCGAACGTTTCGCTCAAAGCGCACAGCTTTTCGACGAACGAGGGGCAGGCGTCGCGAGCCGCCCATTGAGCCAGTGGTACGTCAACGAAGAGTGCACCGACACCCAGCCCGCAAAGCACCGCGGCCAAAGTCCACAGGCTGGTGATCGTGCGCAATCCGGGCGGAGGTACGTCGCTCGGAGCTGGGATCCAATGCGGTGGCCTGACCATGGGCTGGGGTTCCGCCGGGCTGTTTCGATCGACGCGCGGACTAGGGACGCTGCATGCACCTGGCCCTGGAGACGGCCGGGCGCCGCAAGACGTCGGCGCGGTCGGAGAATACCAACGAAGCGGGTGGCAGCCCAATGGCAGTTCGGCAGAGCGAGCGATCGGCGGCTGCCTCGATGCTATCGTCGCGTCGGGCCGATCCGCGACAGCGGGCGGTACGAAACTGCCGTTGCCCGTTCGCGCGCTGCTGGCGTAGACTTCCGCCCCCGTGTTTCTCGGCCGACCTCCAGGGGACCAGGACGGTGCGCCAGGTCGGCCATCGCTTTGCTCGGCAAGGATGTCTATGTCATTGCGAATCTACGGCTCGCTAGCGGCCATCGCTACCGTCTTGTTCTTCGCCAACTTGGGCGGAGCCCATCTGTGGGATGTCGACGAAGCGATCTTCTCGCAGTCGGCTAAAGAGATGCTCGATCGAGGCGACCTGGTCGTGCCCTACTTCAACGGCCAGGTGTTCACACACAAGCCGGCGATGATGTACTGGATGATGGTCGCCGGCTACAAGATGTTCGGTCCGACAGAATTCGGCGCCCGATTCTGGTCCGCCGTGTTTGGCGTCGGCAGCGTCTTGATCACATACCGCTTGGGCAGATTGATTTTCTCGCCCCGGGCCGGCGTTTGGGCCGCCTTGGCGCTGGCCAGTTGCGTGCAATTCAATCTGATCGCCCGCGCGGCCACGCCGGATGCTTACCTGACGTTCTTCTCGGCATTGGCGGTGCTGTTGTTTGTTTCGGGCACGGCGACCGCCCGCATCGCCTCGGGCACGGCCAACGCGTCGAACGTGCCCTGGGCCGGACAAACTACGTTCGAGCCTTCGTGGTGGTGTTGGGTGGCCGTCTATGCCGCGATGGGATGCGGTGTGCTGACCAAGGGACCCGTGGGCGTCGTGCTGCCGACCGCCACAATCGGGCTCTTCCTGCTCGTGATACGTGCCGAGGCCGTAGCTTATGAGCCGCGCGACGGCTGGCGCGCGGCGGCGCGCAACGTCGGGCGCTGGTTGGCTAGCGTCCTTTCGCCAGGGCTCTTCGCGCGCACCGTGTGGAGCATGCGGCCATTGACCGCGCTGGCCGCGGTGCTGGCGGTCGCCGGACCGTGGTACGTTTGGGTCGGCGTGCGCACCGGCGGCGAGTGGCCCGCAGCATTCTTCGGCGTGCACAACTTCGGCCGGTTTCTCAACGCGATGGAGAATCATCGTGGGCCGATTTTCTATTACCTGATTGCTGTGGCGGTGGGGTTCTTTCCCTGGTCGGTGTTTTTTGCGCCCGGGCTGGTCAACATGCGCAAGCAACTGGCCCAGCGCAGTGCCTGGCGCGCCGGGCACGTGCTGGTCGGCTCGTGGTTGGCGGTGTGGATCGGGTTCTTCTCGTTGGCCGGCACGAAGCTGCCCAGCTACGTCGCGCCGGCCTACCCGGCGCTGGCGCTGTTTGCCGGAGCGTTCGTCGATTGCTGGTTGCGCGAACCGGCGGTGCTGTCGCGCTACTGGTCGCGCATGGTATGGGCCACGGTGGCGTTGGCCGGCGTCGGCATCCTGGTCGCGCTGCCGATCGTGGCCCACGTGTTCCTGGGCGGCGACTGGGCACTTGGGCTGGCCGGACTGATTCCACTCGTGGCGGCGGTTGTGGGCTGGGTTGCCACGCGGCGCGGACAGGTGCGCGCCGCGGCATACACGATTGCCGGACTGGGAATGGTGATGGTGTTGGCCATTTTCGCGGTGGGCGCACCGTACGTGGATCGCTACCAAATCACCCCGACTTTGGCGGAGAAGATCGCCGGCGCAACACCCCACGGCGCGCAACCGGCCATCGGATCGTATCGCTTCTTTCGCCCGAGCTTCGTGTTCTACTTCGGTCAGCCGGTGGACGAGTTCCGCGGGCCGGAAGAGGTCACGGCCTTCTTCGCCGAGCATCCGGACGCGGCGTTTCTGATCACGACCGACGAGCGGATCGAGCAACTCGATTCGGCGCTGCCGCCCGGCGTGGCCGTGCTCGACAAGCGTCCGCGATTCCTACAAGACGGCAACGTCCTGTTGCTGGGACGGCAGAACGCCAATGCCGCCGCCACCGCGAGCCAACCGGCCGCGGATGGCACGCAGCGACGAGCACTCTAGCGGCTCACGTTCTTCCGGCGCGACACCTGCCCGCACGTCAAGAGTAGCGTCCTGCGCGTCTCGACCGGGGTGTTGGGCCCCATCGTCCGTTCCACAGTCCGCGACTAAAGTTTGCTCTCGCCTCTCGCCAGCTCGCTTAACTCGCGCGGCTAGTTGAATTTGCGCCTTGCGTGTGATAGGCTCACACGTGCGTTTCGGCGCTCCTTCCCGCCCCGTTTTCCCTCAGGAGGCGCGACAGCCAGCCATGCTGCACCTTACCGGTCGAGGCCGAGCCCATACGTGCGACGGCATTACCCGTCGCGTTTTTCTGCTAGTCCGCAGCTTGGGGGCCGGCGGGCTCTCGCTGCCCGAGCTGTTGGCGGCCAAGGCCCAAGGGGCCGTCGCCAAGGATCACGACGAGCGCAGCGTGATCATGATCTTCAACTTGGGCGCGCCCAGCCAGCTCGACACGTTCGACATGAAGCCGGACGCCCCGGCCGAGATCCGTGGGCCGTTCAAACCGATCGAAACCAACGTGCCCGGCATTCGCATCAGCGAAATCCTGCCGCTGCACGCTAAGCACGCCGACAAGTTCTCGCTGGTCCGCAGTTGCTACCACACGGCCGCCGCCGTGCATGACACGGGCCACCAGATGCTGCAAACCGGCCGGCTGTTTACTGGTGGCATAAACTCGCCGCACGTCGGTTGTGCGCTGGCCTACATTCGCGGCCGGCGAAGCGATCTGCCGGCACATGTGGTCCTGCCCGAACCGATGGGCCCCACCGGTGGCAACCTGCCGCACGGACAAGACGCCGGTTTCCTGGGCAAGGCCTACGATCCGTTCGCGCTGATGACCGATCCATCGAAGCCGAACTTCAAAGTGCCCGACTTGCTGCCGCCGGCCGAAATCGGCGAGGCACGGCTGGCACGCCGGCGCCGCTTGCGTTCGATCGTCGACGAGACGGTGGCCAACTTCGAAGCCAGCGACAGCGCCAAGCTGCTGGACAGCAACTTCGAGGCCGCCTTCCGCATGATGACCAGCGAGAAGGCACGCGCCGCGTTCGACCTCTCGAAAGAACCCGAGAAAGTGCGCGAGCGCTACGGCATGAACCGTTTCGGCCAGTGCTGTCTGCTGTCTCGGCGGCTGATCGAGGCCGGCGTGCGGTTCGTCACCGTCAATACGTTTCTGACCGTCTTCAACGAGATTACGTGGGACATCCACGGGTCGAATCCATTTACGTCGATCGAGGGCATGAAGACCGTCGTGGCTCCGATGTACGACCAGGCATACACGGCGTTGCTTGAAGATCTCGAGCAGCGCGGCATGCTGAGCAATACGTTGGTTTGCAACCTGGCCGAGTTTGGGCGCACGCCGCGCGTGAATCCGGCGGGCGGACGCGACCACTGGCCGCAGTGCTGGTCGACGTATTTCGCCGGCGGCGGCATTCAGGGCGGACGCGTCGTCGGGCGCAGCGATCGAATCGGCGGCGTGCCGGCCGAGCGACCGGTCGAACCGCCGGAAGTCGTGGCGACGATCTATCGCAGCCTGGGGCTGGAGCTCGAGACGCAGTTGCCTGGTCCGCAGGGACGGCCGTTCCCGCTGGTCGACTCCGGCAAACACGAGATTCACGAACTGTTTTAGACAACGCAACTCTTAGATAACACAACGTGGCCCCAGCGCCGGGCCGGTTGGCACGCGCGAGCATGCGACCTGCCGTCGCTACGACGGTGACTCGCACGACCGACTGACAACAACCACCCTCCAACCATCAAGCACGCCGGACGGACCGTGGCCGAATCGCCAGGCTGTTTGGTTCCCACCGACGAAGTTCAAACCCGCCATTTGTAGCTTCCCATGAAGACCTTCAAGATCCGTGCGTGTTGCGCGTTTGTGACCATACTCACGCTGGCATTTTGCGCCGCGACGCATGCCGAAGATGCTGTCGCCGACGGTGCGGCTGGCGCGCTGCGCGTGCTGCCCGCTGAATTCACGCTGACCGGACCGGAAGCTCGACAAACGGTGCTGTTGGAAACGTTTGCCGGTGACAGTGCCACTGGCGCGATTACCGACGAAGTGACCTGGGAGTCGAGCGATCCGGCCATCGTCAAGATTGAAAGCCACACTGCCGTGCCCGTGGCCAACGGGACCGCCACGATCACCGCCACGTCTGGCGACCGCAGCGCCACCGCCGACGTCACGGTCGTAGCCATGGATCGGCCCTTCACGTGGAGCTTTCGCAATCACGTCGAGTCCGTGTTCTCGAAGGCCGGCTGCAATTCGGGTGCGTGCCACGGGGCCCTGGCCGGCAAGAAGGGGTTCAAACTGTCGTTGGGCGCCTTCGATCCGGTGGCCGACTATTTCTACATAACGCGCCAGGCAAAGGCGCGGCGCGTCGTGTTGATCGAACCAGGCCGCAGTCTAGTACTGACCAAACCCAGCGGCGCCGTGCCGCACAAAGGGGGCTTGCGGTTCCGCGTGGATTCGCACGAATACCGCGTCGTGGCCGAGTGGATCGCAGCCGGCGCGCCGGCTCCGCAGGACGACGATCCACGGCTTGAGCGGCTCGAAATTCTGCCCAAAGCTTCCGTGCTGAATACCGGTGCCCGGCAGCCACTGATCGTGATGGCCCATTTCACGGACGGCCACGCCGAGGACGTCACGCATTGGGCCCGATTCAACTCGAGCAACGAGTCGGTGGCCACGGTGGACGACCATGGATTGGTCGAAGTGGTCGGCCACGGCGAGGCTGCGATCAAGGCCTGGTACCTGAGCAACAACGTGATGGCCACGGTCAGCGTGGGCTACGAGCAGCCGTTGGACCTGGCGGTGTTTGCCGATGCCCCACGGCGCAATTTCATCGATGAGCTGGTCCTGGCAAAGCTCCAGAACCTGAACCTCCCGCCTTCCCCACCGGCTGGCGACTCCGAGTTCTTGCGCCGGATTTACTTGGACACGATCGGCACGTTGCCCACCGTGGTCGAGACGCGGGCGTTCTTGGCCGACACGTCGCCCGACAAACGCGACACGCTAATCGACACACTGCTGGCCCGACCCGAGTTCGTTGACTATTGGGCGTACAAGTGGAGCGACCTGCTGTTGGTCAACAGCGGCAAGCTGGAACCGGCCGCGATGTGGGCGTACTACCACTGGATTCGCAACAACGTGGCGGCCAACACACCCTGGGATGAATTCGCCCGGCGAATCGTCACGGCCACGGGCAGCACGCTGGAAAACGGCGCGGCCAATTTTTACGTCTTGCACCAGGATCCGCCCGACATCGCCGAAACCGTTTCGGTCGCGTTCCTGGGCATGTCGATCAACTGCGCGAAGTGCCACAATCATCCGCTCGAGAAATGGACCAACGATCAGTACTATGGCATGGCCAACTTGTTCGCGCGCGTCCGTTCGAAGGAAGCGCCCGGCACGGGCAATCGAGTGGTCTTTCCCGTGACGACCGGCGAATGGGTCCAGCCGCGCACCGGCAAGCCACAGCAGCCGCGCCCGCTGGACGGTGAAGCGCTGCCCTTCGACGCGCCGGACGATCGCCGGGTGGCGCTGGCCCATTGGCTCACCTCGCCCGAGAATCCGTACTTCAGCCGCGCGATCACCAATCGCGTCTGGGCCAACTTTTTCGGCGTGGGCCTGGTCGAAAGCGTCGACGACCTGCGGCTGACCAATCCGCCCAGCAACGCCGAATTGTTCGACGCCGCGGCCAATTATCTGGTCGTGCACGATTACGACGTAAAGGCCCTGATGCGGGCCATTCTCCGTTCGGCCACGTACGCCCGCTCGAGCCGGCCGCTGGAAGAGAATCGCGACGACGGACGGTTCTACTCTCGGTACTACCCGCGGCGCATGATGGCCGAGGTGCTGCTCGACGCGCTGTCTCAGGTCAGCGGCGCGCCGACGAAGTTCAAGGGCTATGCACCGGGCACGCGGGCGTTGGAGCTGCCCGACGTCAACGTCGACTCGTATTTCTTAAAGACATTCGGCCGTCCGCTGCGCAGCATCACGTGCGCTTGCGAGCGGACCGACCAGCCGAGCATGGTGCAGGTGCTGCACATTTCGAACGGCGACACGATCAACGAGAAGTTGTCGGCCAAGGGCAATCGTATCGAGCAGTTGCTGGCCGAAGGCAAGTCGAACGAGCAGATTGTCGAGGAGGCCTACCTGGCCGCGCTGGCTCGCTTTCCGAGCGACGCGGAGCGAACGGAACTAGTCGCGGCACTTGACGAGTCGGCTGACGCCGAGCGACGCGCTGTGATCGAGGATCTCTATTGGAGCATCCTCAGCAGCAAGGAATTCTTGTTTCACCACTAAATGCACGACACGATGAATCGCGAATCGAAGAATCGGCTGCGCGACGTTAACAAGGCGGGCTGCCGGCGCGTGAGCAACTGGCCGGCGAAGGCGGCTGCGGCGGTGGTAACGTTTGCGTTCGCGCTCGGTGGTGCCGCAACCGCGCTCGGCGATGAACCCGCGAACGCCGACAAAGGACCGGACTACGCCACCGAGGTGGCGCCCATCTTTGCGAAGTATTGCAACGGCTGCCACAACGCCGACGACCAAGAGGGCGAACTCGTCTTGGAGACGTACGACGCGCTGCGCAAGGGCGGACAGGAAGGCGCCATCGTTGCTCCGGGTGAAGTCAACCAGAGCCGTTTGATCCTGGTGCTGACTGGCCGGGCGGAACCGGCCATGCCGCCCGAAGACAACGAAAAGCCAACCGAGAAGGAAATTGCGACGCTGGCCGCGTGGATTGCCGCGGGTGCGAGGGGTCCGTCCGGAGGCGAGCCGGCTGACGCGCCGCTCGTTACTCCAAAGATCAAGCCGGCTGCGCCGGTGGTCGAGGCGATCACGTCAGTCGCCTTCGCCCCAGATGGCAAGACGCTTGCCGTGGCCCGGTACAACATGGTCGAAATACTTTCATTGCCCGAGCGATCGCTCCTGCGGCGTCTTGGCCCGCACGAGGGTCGGGTAAACGCCGTGCGGTACTCCACCGACGGCAAGAGCCTGGTGGCCGCCGCGGGCGAACCGGGCATATTCGGCGAAGCCACGCTTTGGAACGTTGCTCGGGGAATCAAGGTTCGCGCGGTCCGTGGGCACAAAGATAGCTTGTACGCTGCCGTGCTCAGCCCGAACGGTCAACTGCTGGCCACCAGCAGCTACGATCAAGAGATTCAGCTTTGGGACGCCGCCACTGGCGAATCACTTCGCACATTGAGCGGTCATAACGGGGCCGTATTTGACCTCTCGTTTCGGCCGGACGGAAAGACCTTGGCCAGCGCCAGCGGCGACCGCACGGCAAAACTGTGGGACGTGGCTAGCGGCGAGCGGCTCGAGACGTTCGGCCAACCGTTGCAAGACTTGTACTGCGTCGCGTTCAGTCCAGACGGAAAGCGTGTGGCGGCTGGCGGGGTCGACAATCGGATCCGCGTTTGGCAGGTCAGCCCCGCGGCCAAGGAGAATACGAATCCGCTGTTGCACTCGCGTTTCGCTCACGAGGGCGCGGTCGTGAAGCTGGCCTACTCGAAAGACGGCAAGACGCTGGTTTCGGCCGGCGAGGACCGCACCGTGAAGGTCTGGGACGCCGAGCCGATGAACGAACGGCTGGCTTTGGAGCGGCAAAGCGATTGGGCCGGGGCGCTCGACGTCAGCCCCGATGGCAAAGTGGTAGCCATCGGTCGACTTGATGGCAGTCTGGCGTTTTACAGCCTGGCTGACGGCAAGGAGCAGCCCGCTCCGCCGCAACCGAAGCCGGAGTTGGCGTCGCTGTCGTTGCGCGGCGTGCAATCCGGAACGACCACCCGGGTCGTTCTGCGGGGCAAGCATCTGGCCGAAGTTACGGCGGTCAAAGCCTCGGACAAAAGCGTTGACGTGGCGCTAGTCGAGGTGCGCGACGGCATGCGCGTCGCCGTCGACGTGACGCCGTCGCCAGACATGCATCGCGCCAAGGTCGAACTCTGGGCGGAGAACGCAGCCGGCGCAAGCAACCGCAAGCCCGTGATGCTCGACGAACTGCCGCAAGCGCAGGAGGCCGAGCCCAACGACACACTTGCCGCGGCCCAATCGATAACACTCGGCTCGGGCACGTGGGGCGTGTTGTCGAAACAGGGCGATGCCGACTGGTTCGCCTTCGATGCGTTTGCCGGCCAGAACCTGGTATTCGAAGTGGCTGCCGCGGAAATCGGTTCGAAGGCCAACGTCGTATTGACCTTGCACGACGCCGCCGGGCGGGTCGTCGCCGACCAAAACGATTTTGGCGGTTCGCCAGATCCGCTGCTGGCATACACCGTGCCGGCCGACGCGCGATACGTCGTTTCGGTGCGCGACCTGACGCGCGCGGGCGGCCCCGAGCACTACTATCGACTCTCGGTCGGAGAGTTTGCCGTCGTCACTGGCACGTTTCCGATTAGCATTCCGCAGAACACGGAGACCGAAGTTGCCCTGGTCGGCCACAACGTGCCGCCGGAGTCACGGGTTAAGCTACCAGCAGCCGAGGCGGGCGAAGTGGTCGTCCCGCTCGACGCGAAGCAATTTCGTTGGATGAAGCCGCTGAAGGTCGTGGTGGGCACATTGCCCGAGATTGGCGAGTCGGAGCCGAACGACGCACCGGCGACGGCAGATGCGATCAGCTTGCCGGCGACTGTCAATGGCAGAATGTTGGCCGCCGACACGACAGCCGACGATCACGACTATTTCCGCTTTGCCAGCAAGGCGGGTCAACAGTGGATCATCGAAACCGACGCCGCGCGGCGTGGTTCGCCGGTCGACACGGTCGTTGATGTGCTCGACGCCGAGGGCAAGTCGATCCCCCGCGTGCTGCTGCAGGCCGTGCGCGACTCGACCGTCACGTTCCGCGGAATCGACGGCAACAATCGCGATTGCCGGTTGACCAATTGGGAGGAAATGCAGCTCAATCAGTTGCTGTACCTAAACGGCGAAGTGGTGAAGCTGTTTCGCGCGCCGCGCGGACCGGATTCCGGCTTCTTGTTTTACGAGGGTATTGATAATCGGCGCCGCTGCTACTTTGACACTTCAGGCACCGTGCATGCCGTCGACGAGCCGTGCTATATCGTCGAACCACATGCGCCCGGCACCAAGTTGATCAATACGGGCCTGCCGGTCATCACGTTGGCGTATACCAACGATGACGACGGCATGCGCCGCTTTGGCAGCGATTCGTGGTTGCACTTCACGGCGCCGGCTGACGGCGACTACCTGGTGCGCGTGCGCGACGCCCGCGGTGCCGGAGGAGATCGGTTTGCCTATCGCCTGACGGTCCGTCCACCGGAGCCGGGTTTCAAGGTGACGCTGAACGGAGTTAACCCCTCGGTCGCGTCCGGCAGTGGAACGGGATTCACCGTGTCGGTCGATCGAATCGACGGATTCGAGGGCGAAGTGGTGGTCACGATCGACAACCTGCCCGAGGGCTTTCGCGCGTTGTCACCGCTGGTGATCCAACAAGGGCATCGCGAGGCGGCCGGCGTGTTGTTTGCCGCGCCCGACGCGAAGCAGCCCAGCGACGAAGCGCTCGAGAAGATCACGGTCGAGGCCAAGGCCACAGTCGACGGCAAAGAGGTGGTCCAGCGCGTCAATAACTTTGGCAAGATCAAGCTACAGCCCAAGCCGAAGTTGCTGGTAACGTTGGAGCCGGCCGAGATCACCTTGGCCCCTGGGTCGAGCGTCGTAGCAACGCTGCGGGTCGAGCGCAACGGCTACAACGATCTGATCAAGTTTGAGCTGGAGAATTTGCCGCACGGCGTGATCGTGGCCGACATTGGGCTGAGCGGCGTGATGATGCCCAAGGGCGAGACCGAACGGCAGATTTTCATCCAAGCCGATTCTTGGGTGCCCGAGACCGATCGACTCGGTTTTGCCAAGAGCGACAAGGAAGGCAACCAGTGCTCGGCGCCGGTATTGGTTCGGGTGCGCAACGACGCACCGCTGGCCGACGCGGCGCCGGCGACACCGGCCACCGGCGCGAAGTGATGTCCGAGCGCGCCGAGAGAGTACTGTTCGATGAGCCGAGCTGGTCGACGCCGCTGGTTTCAGTTCTCAGTTGGCGAGTTGCTGCTGTTAACGGCCGTGCTCGGCATCGCTTGGTGGCAGTGTTCTCAGTGGCCAGTTACGGAGGTTGTTGGAAACAGTCCAGTGAGCATTGGCCAATGGATGAGCGGCGTGGTTGACGGCGGCACAATGACGATCACGCGTCCACCAAATGCGGTCGAAATCACCGCGCGGGGGCTAGCCTCGTCACTTGCGATCGCGGTCGTGTGGAGTGCCGCCCGCGTGTTGCTGCGACCTTTTCACCGAAGTGAGGCAAAAAGACGCAAGGCGGGCGCGTCGCCGCGCGCGTAAACTTCGCCCTCTGTCCAGTCGCTTGACAGTCCACCGAACGCAACCCCATATTGTGGACTGCGTTGATCGTCGGCTGCACTTCGTCGTTCGGGGGATTTCATGTGAAGGATTTCGAATTTCAGACCGCCACCACGGTCGACGAGGCGGTCAGCCTCTTGGCGGCGCGAGGTGAACGGGCCAAGGTGCTGACCGGCGGGACAGACCTGCTGGTGCAATTGCGCGAGGGAATGCGCGAAGCCGACATGATCGTCGACGTCAAGAAGATCGACGAGTTGATGCAGCTCGCTTACGCAGCCGACAAAGGTTTGACGTTGGGCGCTGCTGTGCCCTGCTATCGGATCTATGGCAATTCCGAAATCGCGGCTGCCTATCCGGCACTGGCCGACTCGGCGCGCATTATTGGCGGCTGGCAAATCCAAAGCCGCGCCAGCGTGGGCGGCAATCTGTGCAATTCGTCGCCTGCGGCCGACACGATACCTTCGCTCATCGCGCTCGATGCGGTGTGCCACCTGGCCGGACCCCAAGGCCGGCGCACCGTTCCGGTGGCCGAGTTTTGCACCGCCCCCGGCAAGAACGTCTTGGGCCGGGGCGAGATCCTGGCCACGCTCGTCTTTCCGGCGCCGGCGGACAACAGCGGGTCGGCCTACTTGCGATTCATACCGCGCAACGAGATGGATATCGCCGTGGCGGGCGCCGGAAGTTGGGTGCGCCTCAACGCGGCAGGCGACACGATCGAAGCGGCCCGCGTGGCGCTGGCCGCGGTGGCACCTAAACCACTGGCGGCGACGAGTGTCAGCGAGTTTTTGGCCGGACGTCCGGCCGTGGAACAAACCTATGAAGAAGCAGCCGAGTTGGCGAAGAACGCAGCCACGCCGATCAGCGACAAACGTGGCACGGCCGACTATCGCCGCCACTTGGCCGGCGTACTAACCCGACGAACCCTGGCCATCGCCGTCGCACGGGCACGCGGCCAACAACTATAGCGCGCAAACGAACGCGGCCCGCAACGCACGTCGGGTTGCCATGCCGCGACAGGACAACCGGCAGCGACGTGCCAATCAGTCAACCGATCCAACAACTCAATCCTTGCGAATAAGCCATGGCGAAAAAAACGCACGTAACCACCACGATCAACGGCCAGCAGGTCGAGTTCCTGTGCGAGGCGCGGCAGAGCCTACTCGAAGTGTTGCGCGACGTGCTGCACTTGACCGGCTCGAAGGAAGGGTGCAACAACGGCAATTGCGGCGCGTGCACCGTGCTGCTCGACGGCCTGCCGGTTGACAGTTGTTTGGTATTGGGCGTCGAAG
Source organism: uncultured Planctomycetaceae bacterium (assembly GCA_937952415.1). Taxonomy (GTDB): domain Bacteria; phylum Planctomycetota; class Planctomycetia; order Pirellulales; family PALSA-1355; genus CALFYT01. The sequence goes on from CALFYT010000120.1 coordinate 86,355, forward strand.
TCGAAGCCGCCGAGATCACGACAATTGAAGGCGTGGCGCAGGATTCGTGCCTCCACCCCATCCAGCAGTGTTTCCTGGAAGATGCGGCCTTGCAGTGCGGCGTTTGCACGCCCGGCTTCATCATGACGGCCAAAGCGCTACTGGACCGCGATCCGAATCCCAGCGAGGAAGAGATTCGGTTCCAGTTGGCCGGAAACCTTTGCCGCTGCACGGGCTACGACAAGATCGTGCGCGCCGTGCAAGACGCCGGCCAGATCATGGGCAATCAACGTGGCGCCACGTCCGCCGCAGCCCAGGCCAACGGCAGTCGGGCGAGCAAGGCCAAGGCCAGAGCCGGGTCGAAGTAGCCAACGTATCAAAGCGCGCAGCACGCTCCAGCGATCCACACGTATTTATTCGTTACCAACCAAACGCCAAGCGGAATGATCCCATGAGTTCCACGACCGAAGGCACGAAATACAAAGTCATCGGCACCCGACCTGTGCGTCACGACGGAGCCGACAAAGTCACCGGCCGGGCCGTGTATGGGGCCGACTTGCGCTTAAGCGGCATGGTTCGTGGGCGCATTTTGCGCAGCCCGCACGCCCACGCGCGGATCAAGTCGATCGACACGTCGGCCGCCGAGCAACTGCCGGGAGTTCTCGCGGTGGCGACGCGAAACGACCTTCCCAATTTGAAAGACAAGATCGCGAATCTTGGCGAAGGGGCCGTAAATCTGGCGCACCTAAGCGCCAACGTGCTCGCCCACGATAAGGCCCTTTACAAAGGACACGCCGTAGCCGCCGTGGCGGCAATCAACAACCACGTGGCCGAAGAGGCGCTTGCGCTGATCAAGGTCGACTACGAGCCGCTGCCTGCCGTGATGGACCTGACCGAGGCGATGCGCGACGGCGCGCCGCTATTGCACGACGACGTCCACACCAATTCGATGGGCAAGAAGTCGGAGAAGCCCAGCAATATTTCGACGCACATTCACTTCGAGACGGGCGACGTCGACGACGCGTTCGCCAAGGCCGACGTCATCGTCGAGCGCGAGTTCCGCACGGCCAGCGTCCATCAGGGCTACATCGAACCGCACGTCGCCACGGCACTGTGGAACGCCGACGGCCACCTCACGGTTTGGTGCGCCACGCAGGGTTCGTTCACCGCGCGACAGCAGACCTCCGAGCTGCTGCAAATTCCCGTGTCGCGCGTAACGGTCGTGCCGTGTGAAATCGGCGGCGGGTTCGGCGGCAAGATCGCCGTCTATCTGGAACCGGTGGCCGCGATTCTCAGTCGAAAGTGCGGCCGGCCGGTGCAACTGGTCATGAACCGCGACGAAGTCTTCGAGGGAACCGGCCCGACGCCCGGCTCCGCGACGCGGGTCAAGCTGGGCGCCACCAACGACGGCAAGCTGGTGGCCGGCGAAGCGTGGTTGGCGTACGACGCGGGCGCGTTTCCCGGCGGAATGATCGGTCCGGGCTGCATGTGCGTGTTCAGTTGTTACGAATTCCCCAACGCCCGGGTCGATGGTTACGACGTGCTGGTCAACAAGCCCAAGACCCAGGCATATCGCGCGCCTGGCGCCACGCAGGCAGCCTTCGCGTGCGAAACCGTGATCGATGAATTGGCCGAGCGGCTGGGCGTTGACCCGATCGAGTTTCGGCTGAACAACGCCGCGAAGGAAGGCACGCGGCGGGTCGACGGGCCGGTCTATCCGCGCGTGGGTCTGGTCGAAACGCTCGAAGCGGCTCGCAACAGCGAGCATTGGAAGACGCCGCTTGAGGGACCGCACCGCGGCCGTGGAATCGCCTCGGGCTATTGGTTCAACATCGGGCTGAAGTCCAGCGCCGCGGCCAACGTCAACCCGGACGGCACGGTGAGTCTGATCGAAGGTTCGACCGACATCGGTGGCACGCGGGCCAGCATCGCCATGCAGCTTGCCGAAACGCTCGGCATCCGGGCAGAGGACGTGAAGCCGCGCGTGGCCGATACCGACGGCGTCGGCTACACCGACGTCACCGGAGGCAGCCGCGTCACGTTTGCCACTGGCATGGCCGCGCACGAAGTCGGGCTCGACATCCAGCGCCAGATGACCGAACGGGCCGCCGCGCTGTGGGAATGCGACGTCGAATCGGTCGAAGTCGAAGGCAACACGTACAAGGCCAACGGCAACAGCATCACTTTTGCCGAGCTGGCCGGCAAGTTGGGGCAAACCGGCGGGCCGGTCGTTGGGCGGGCGGCCGTCGATCCGCAGGGCTCCAGTCACGGCTTCGGCACCCACCTGGTCGACGTCGAAGTGGATCCGGATACGGCCAAGGTCACCATCCTGCGCTACACCGCCATTCAGGACGTCGGCACGGCGATTCATCCGGCCTACGTCGAAGGCCAGATGCAGGGCGGCGCCGTGCAGGGCATCGGCTGGGCGCTTAACGAAGAGTACTTCTTCGACGATCAGGGCCACATGCAAAATGCCAGCTACCTGGACTATCGCATGCCAACGTCGTTGGACGTGCCGATGATCGACACGATCATCGTCGAAGTGCCAAACCCGGCGCATCCGTTCGGCGTGCGTGGCGTGGGCGAGACACCGATCATCGCGCCGCCGGCCGCCATCGCCAATGCGATCCATGGCGCGACCGGTGTGCGGATGCACGAATTACCGATGTCGCCCCCGCGGCTGTGGGCCCAGATGAACAAGAACGGTTCGTAGCACGCGCAACTGACCGGCCGCGCTCCACGGCGGAACACCATGGCCCGAGTCTTCATTCCGGCGCAGTGGCGCGACCTGAGCGGCGGCACCGCCGACGTCCAACTCGAAGGCGCAACCGTCGCCCAGATCATCGACGCGCTGGATGCTCGCTTTCCGGGCATGGCCGCGCGAGCACGCGACGAGGACGGTATCGCGGCCGGACTGGCCGTCTCGATCGACGACGTGATCACGTCGCGTGGGCTGCGGGCCAAAGTCGCGGCCGACAGCGAGGTGCACTTTCTGCCCGCAATCGGTGGCGGGTGATCCCGGCCGTTGTGGCCCGATCGCCGCGTGTGGTTTGGTCGCCGGAATTCCCGCGGTGTGCGATTTGATTTCTTCCCGTTTTTGTCTGCGCGTCGTTCGCAGCGCGAATCCTTGCCGGTTGGGCAGACCTTGCAGCGCCGCGACTCAAACGGTGCGCTCGCGCGCTTGTCGATCGCGCGGCGCTCGACTAAGGTGAATTTGCGGCGCGCGTTGCGCGGCGGGTTCACCTTTCGGGGCACGAGTTCATTGACGACGCTACGGTGGCTCATTCTGATTCTCGGCCCGGTGCCGATTGTCATGTTGTCGTGGTCCACGTCCACCTGGTTTCGTTCGGGCGGGCAAGCGGTCGCGGCGCGCAACGACGGGATTGTCGGCACTGCCGCGCATCGCGATGAGCAAAGCGCGCGGCTGCCAACGATTGCCAAACGGGCCAAAGTCCGGGTCGCTCGCGATGCGACGCTGCAAGCGGACTGTGATCGAACCGCCGCCCGGTTGCGCGGCATGGCGGGCGACGAATTCGCCGTGCTGGTGTACCCGCCGTTCGTCTTGGGTGGTGACATGCCCCGCGCGACGCTCGAGGGATACTACCGCGACACGATCGCGCCGGCCGTTCGGGCGATGCAGGCCCGCTACTTTCGCTCCCGGCCGCATCGGCCGATTACCGTGTTGCTGTTTTCCGGCGAGGAGAGCTACAACCGGTATGCCGCCCAGTGGTACGGCGACAGCGGTGTTTCGATCTACGGCTACTACAAGCCGAGCGAGCGAACGCTCTTGGCCAATATCGCGACGGGCAGCGGCACGCTGCTGCACGAGTTGACGCACGCGCTGTTCGACTTCGAAATGCGCGACCCACCGGTCTGGCTGAACGAAGGACTGGCGTCTCTGCACGAACAGTGCCGCTTTCGGACGAGCGCCGAAGGCCCGTGGATTGAAGGGCTGGTCAACTGGCGACTGGAAGGATTGCTCACGGTGATTCGCCAGGGCCGGCTGCGGTCGGTTGAAGCGCTGATCGAGGACCCGGATTTTCGCGGGCCGCTGGTCGGCACGAACTACGCTCAGGCGCGGTACTTTTGCATGTTCCTGCAACAGCGCGGGCTGCTCGAAGTGTTCTTTCGTGACTTTCTCGATCACCGGGCCGACGATCCAGACGGCCTCGAGGCCGTTCGCTGCGCGCTGGACGGCGCGTCGTGGGAAGAAATTGATCGTGCCTTCCAGAAATGGGCGCTGAGCCTTTCGCCGTAAACGCGGCGGGGGCAGGCGGAAGGGACAACCCCGGTGCCGGCGATTCGCGCCAGGCAGTTTGACCCTCCGGATTGAGGGTACTATACTGCCCCCATCGCTCGGCCTTTCGGGCGAATGTATTCAAAGCACTGGGAAACGCTAATCCAGTCATCTCCAGCGCGCGTGTGCATCGCGCACTTGTCAACGGCGTCTCTTGTCCGTTGATCGCCTAGTTGGTTGCCATCCGACGTGAGCCTTTGCGCGCTGAAGTTGACTGAGAAACGTTTCGCGACCTCGATCCGCACTGCCCAATAGGCGATGAACTTCAACCGTCGATTCCATGTGGCGCTGCTTACCGTATTCGTCGGCGCAATGATCGCGCGCGTACCGGGCCAGGCCAACGCCGCGGGCATCCGTACGGTAGCCCTGTCGGGCCAACATGCGCCGGGAACGCCGGATGGGATCGTATTCACCACGGACTTGTACGGTCCCCTCTTGAACGGTGATGGCCAGGTGGCGTTCTATACGCCTGTCACGGGACCAGGCGTTGACAGTACGAACCGGTGGGGCATCTGGTCAGAGTTTGACGGGGCGCTGACGCTCGTCGCCCGCGCGGGAGACCAGGCGGCGACGATACCGGCCGGCGCGACGTACCGGCACCTCGGCGCGCCTGCGTTTAACGATGGTGGCCGAATTGCGTTTTATGCTAGTTTGACTCGGCCGGATGTGCCCATAGCGGAGCGGCTCATTCTGTCCGGAACCCCCGGCTCGTTGAGAACGGTTGCCCGGTCAGGAAGTCAGGCACCAGGCATGCAGGCCGGCGTGGATTTTACGGGGATGGGCGATCCGTCGCTCAACTCGGTGGGACAGACAGCATTTGCAGCTTCGACCCAACCGAGATTGTTTACAGGTTTCAGTTCGGGGATCTGGTCGGAAGGCGGCGGCTCGCTTGCCATGGTTGCACAGCAGGGCACCCAGGCCCCTGGTGCTCCGCCGGGACTCGTGTTCGACCCGTTCCCCGCTGTCAGTCGAGACATCAATTTCCGCCCTCCATTAATTAGCGCCACGGGCACAACGGCATTTCAAACGCGCCTCCAAAGTTTTTACGTCGATCACGGCATCTGGTCGGATAAGACCGGCGAACTCCGCCTGATCATGCACAACGAACAGCAGGTACCAAATATTGCCCCAGAGGTCTATTTTAGCAATATGTATCCTGACACGTTTCAGGCGGGGAAGCCCTACTTAAGCGGAGGCGGCCACACCGCCTTTCGCGCAGGGTTGTTTGGGCCCGGCGCTAACGCGCTAACCGATGGCGGCATCTGGTCCGACCGTGGCGGCTCAGTTGCATTGGTCGTCCGAGACGGTGATCCGGCGCCAGGGATGCCCGACGGCACGACCTTTCAAGGCCTAGCAGTGCGATATCCGTTTCACCCGATGAGCGTGAATGCCAAGGGAGAGTTGGCGTTTGTTGCGTTCCTTGATGGCCCTTCGAATATCAGCGGCATGTCCGTATGGTCGGAAGGATCCGGTTCGTTGGCCTTGGTCGCACGCGGCGGAGAGAATGCGCCCGGTGCGAACGCCAACGACGCGTTCATTTCCTTTGAGTCGATTTCCCTGAATTCGCTCGGACAGACTGCATTCCTTGCATCGTTCAGAGATAGCGCGATCGAAGGCCCCATCATGCACGGTATCTGGGCCCGAGACGTGCTCGGTCAGCTTCAACTAATCGTCCGCGAGGGCGACGTACTGGAAGTCGCGCCCGGCGACTTTCGCACGGTGAACTCGGTCGACTTTCTGGGCAACTCCGAGGCCGCATCAGGTCGCGGAGCGTTTAACGACCGCGGTCAGCTTGCGTTTCGCGCGTCGTTTATTGATGGCACCAACGGTCTGTTCGTATCCGATCTGGTGGCCGTGCCCGAACCTTCGACGCTGGCGCTGGCGGCCACCGGCCTGGTCGTGTTGCTCCTTTCAATTCGGAGGCGACGCAAGTAAGCGCTCGCTCGCGACGCCAACCGGCGCGTGACTTGGCTGCGATGCGCCGTGCCCGGCAGCGCGCGGTTGCTTTTCCGCCGCAGCATGAATCGGCGCGCTGACCGTCCGCGCTTGCCACACCCGCTGCGGTGGACGTTCGCGCACCGCCCGACTATAAATCACCGTTTCGCCGCACGGGCGGCAAAGCGAGCGTGTGAAGGGCGATGGCGCAGGACTACATCATTTTGAGCCTGGTGGCGCTGGTGGCCGGCGCGATCAACGCGTTTGCCGGCGGCGGCACGTTGCTGACGTTTCCCGTCTTGTTTGCCGCGCTGGGCGGTACCGCCACCGCGGCGGTGATTGCCAACGCCACCAACACCGTGGCCCTGGTGCCGGCCGCGATCGCGGCACTGGCCGGCTACCGGCGCGAGTTCGCTCAGGTATGGCGGTGGGGCGCGATGCTCGTCGCGCCCAGCCTGATCGGCGGGATCGTCGGCGCGCTATTGGTGGTGGTGATGCCGCCCGAGACGTTCGAGGTGGCCGTGCCGTGGCTGATACTGGCGGCTGCGACGCTGTTTGCCGTGCAGCCCCGGTTTGGCCGCTGGGTCGGTGCGGGCCAGGCCCATGGGCCGCCCACCGGGCGTATCGCCGCGGCGGCCATCGCGTTCCAGTTCGTCGTGGCGGTATACGGCGGCTACTTCGGCGCGGGGATGGGCATCCTGATGCTCGCCGCGCTGGCGATGATCGGGCTGGACGACATTCACCGGATGAACGCGGTCAAGTCGCTCCTGGGCGCCGCGATCAAGGGGACGTCGGTCGTCGTGTTCGCCACCAGCGACAAGGTCCACTGGCCGTACGCGATCACGATGGGCATTGCCGCTTCGGTGGGCGGATACGTCGGAGCCCACTACGTGCGGCGGGTGAATCGCACGCTGGCGCGCAGCATCGTCGTCGTGCTGGGCTTTTTGCTGGCGGCCTACTACTTCTACCGCGAGTTCGCCACGTAAGCCGAAACCGACCGCGTACGGGGGACGGCTGCCGGCGAGCACAAACGCGACCGAGTCTAGTCCCACCACCAGTGCGTGGATTTGGCTGCCGCCTGGTTACGCGAGTCGCTCAACTCGGGGCTCGATTCCGACGAGTCGACGGTCGGCCACGGATCGATCAACACGCCGCCCGATGCGCTGAGGATCAGCCCGCCACGGCGCTCGACGGCGCTGGCCAGCGTGTCGACGGCGCGCGGCGCGTGATAGCGCTGGGCCATCAAGTCGGGGTTGAGCAGCAGCCCCATGTCCCAACCACACTTGCCGGTCAAGTCGTGGTGCGAGATCAACGCCGACAGCACGGCCAGGTCCATGCAATTGCGCAACTGGCCCCAGATGGTTTCCGCCGCGGCCAACTCGTCGTAGTGGGCCGTCATGTTGTCGGCCCACTTCTGAGCCAACGGGTTCTTGCTGGTCGTGTCCTTCAATTGTCCGGTCGCTGTGACGATCCGATCTTCGGTGACGGCTTTGACACCTGCCTTTTTGAACTCCCAGGCCAGCCCGTTTCCGTCGGTCACCAGCGCGTCGTAGTCGGGAGCCAACCACCAGCGCGGCGCCAACCCGCCACCGGTTCGGCTCGACTTGAGCATGTGCAAAAAGCTGGGCATGCCCTGTATCGGCGGCTCGTCGAACGCCATGCCGTAGCGCTTCATGCGGTAGTCGGCCGCAACCAAGACCCGCGCGAAGTGGCTTGTCTCGGGCACGCCCTGCAAGGTGATCGTTTGGTGGCCCATCGCCTTTTCCACCGCGTCCATCAGCGGCCGTGGATCGCTCGGAGCGCGGGTTACGCTCTTCATTAGTTGCTGATACCGCGACAAGCCCTCGGGCATCGGATCGATCGAGCACGTGATTCCGGTTTGGCGCATCGCGTCCGAAGCCCGCAACGCGACCAGCAGATCGTCCAACAGCAGCACGGGCCGATTGGTGGACTGGCCGACAATCTCACCGTCGAGGCTGATGCGCCAGCCCTCGCCCGGGCCGGCGATCACGATGTCATTCTGCTCGGGATAGACGAAAACGTATTGAATGCGTTGCAGTCCGGCCAAGTAGCGTATCTCGTCGGACAACGGCTTGCCTGTGTCGCGAAGCTCGGCAATGGCGGCTTCGAGCTGCCGCAACGAAACCTTGCGCATGGGCGAATTCTTGGCCAGATCGTCCGGCACGGTCTGGAACGCGGCCTGGCGAAAACGCATCAGGTCGCCGTGCTGGTCGACGCGAACCTTGGTCACGACTCCCTGCGCATCGATGGCAACGCCACCGACCTGCTGCGAGACGAATTGGGCATGCGCTTCGGGCAGCGCGGCGATGGCGGCGAGTGCCAAAGCGGCAATCACGGTCGCCGGCCGTAAGATCCGTGTGGGGGAGCAAGTGCGTGACATGTCGGGTCTTCCCTGTTCCAGAAGAGATGGGACTCGCAGCGGAGGAGGCTCGGTGTCCTGGCGGCCGTTTGCCGCAGGCCCGAGCAACCAATCGCCATGGACAAAAACGCCGTAAACCACGACGCGCCTAACACCTAGGATAGTTTGACCCGCCCAATCCAGCAAGCAAATTCGCCGGATGCCGCACCTCGCCCGGGTACCGTATTTGGCCGGAAAGGCCGCAAAAAACGGGGCCTGCGCGGGGATGACGCGGCGCGACCGGCGACGCCACGCCGCGCGAGGGTGGTGGACTGGCTCGGGCCAAGTCGGGCGAATCGGATTTGGATAGCCTGCTTGCTGCTAGCTGCCCGCTTCGGCTGTTCGGCGTGCTTGCCGGGCGGCAAGGTTTCAGGAACCGGCAACGTCTGCGCAATCGTTAAAGTCACCCACCGCGTTGGGCCGAAGCTATCAATCAACGAACCGCCCGGTTCCGCGCGCTCGACCGGCGCGCGCTAAACATCATGGGCCATCGGGCAACGCGACGGACCGCCGTGTACAACAAGCCGCACCCACCACGAGTTCGATTCACGCGACTGACGGTCGTCGTGCTGGCGATTTGCGCCCTCGGCGGATGCAGTCGCATGAAGTATCGCCTGGCGGCCGACAAGGAAGTGCGCTACCTGATCGCGCAGAAGTCCAACGATCCGCGCTGGGACTATCCGCACTACACGATCGGGATGGATCCGCGCAGCCGCTATTTCGACCCCACGGATCCGGACAATCCGCCGATGCCGTACGACGACCCGGCCTCGCACCGGTACATGCACTGCGTCGCCGGCAGAAAGGCCTGGCCGTGCTATCACATGGGCGGCAACTGGTTTTACTTGGAGAACCCACGGTGGAAACAGTTGTTGGGCGACTACAACGAAATGACCGAAGAAGGGGCGCTGAAGCTATCGCTCAACGGCGCAGTGTGTCTGGCGCAAGTCCACTCGACCGAGTATCGGGAGGCGGTCGAAGTGCTGTACTTGTCGGCCTTGGACGTGAGTACTGAGCGGTTCCGCTTTGACGTGCAGTTTTTCGGCAACTCGGAATTGATCTATACGCACTTGGGCGAGGAGCGGACAGGAACCGTCGAGTCGAACACGCTCCGCTTGGGCACCGTGGGGCCAGGAACGACGGCGCGGCTGCGAAAACAATTCTCTGCAGGCGGCGAGTTGTTGGTTGGGTTTGCCAACAACATCGTGTGGCAGTTTGCCGGTCCCGACACGAACTTCACGTCGTCGCTGATCAACATGAGCTTCGTCCAACCGTTGTTGCGCAACGGCGGCCGCGCGCTCATCTTGGAACAACTGACGATTCTCGAGCGGGCCCTGCTGGCAAACTTGCGGGCCTTTGAGCGGTATCGCCAGGGTTTTTACACCGACATTGCAATCGGCAGCGGCGTGCAGCCGCCCAGACGCCGCGGTGGTTTCTTCGGCGGAACGGGTCTGACCGGGTTTAGCGGTCAGGGTGCTGGCGGTCAGGGTGGTGTCGGCGGTGGGAATTTCAGCATCGGCGGCGGCGGATTCGGCGGGGGCGGAACAGGAGGAGCCGGTGCCGGGTTCGTCACCGGTGGTGCCGGTAACGTCGGCGGCTTTATTGGGCTGCTACAACAACTGCAAACCGTGCGCAACGCGCAGTCCAATGTCGACGCCCAATTGCGCACGCTCGGATTGCTCGAGGCGAACCTCGACGCAGGCCTGATCGACATCGTGCAGGTCGACCAATTCCGCCAGAACATCGAGTCGGCTCGCGCCAATTTGTTGAGCCAGCAAGTGACCTACGAAACCCAGTTGGACGGGTTTAAGACGTCGACACTAGCGTTTCCGCCGGACGTGGACGTCGAAATCGACGATACGTTGCTGCGGCAGTTCGAATTCGTCGACCCGAAGACGACGCAAGTGCAGGCACTGATCGAGGACTTCATAGACGTGGTCGGTGAATTGCCGGCCGAGCCCAGCCAGGCCGATCTGCTCAACGCGATTGACGTCATCGGGCAACTGCGCGAACAGGTGGCCGAGCAGTTTGTTTCGGGTCACGATGATCTTGCGGAGCTTGAGGCGAAGGTTCCTGAGCGCAAGGCCACGATGACCGATGTGCAGAAGGCGGTGTTCGACGAGGAATTGGCCAAACTCGCTCAGAGCCTGGAAGACGTCGAAAACCGCTTTAAGCAAACTGACGCCGTGATGCAGAGCATGCGCGATCGGCTGGGCACGGACTCTTCGGCACAACTCACCGACGAAGTGGTTGCCATGGCGACTGGCTTATCCGGGCTCACGCAGGAATTGCTCTTGATCAAGGCCCGGGCACGCCTCGAAGCGGTGACCGTTCCGCGCGTCGAGATGAACGCCAAAAGAGCCCTGGACATCGCGCGGGCCCACCGGCTCGATTGGATGAACAACCGCGCGGCGCTGGTGGACCAATGGAGGCTGATCGTATTCAACGCCAACGCGCTGAAGGCCGGACTGGACGTATTTGTCGACGGCGACATCGGAACCGTGGGCAACAACCCGGTCGCATTCAATGGTCAGAACGGTAGCATGCGGGTCGGGTTGCGTTTTGATGCCCCGTTCACACGGCGCGTGGAGCGCAACAACTACCGGTCGGTCTTGATCCAGTATCAGATTCAGCGCCGCGACCTGTACCAATATCAAGACGGCGTCAACTTCAGCCTGCGGAGTCTGTTGCGGACGCTAAACCAGTTGGAAGTGAACCTGGAAATTCAGCGCCGCGCGATGGTCATCGCAATTCGCCGCGTCGACAAGACGCGCGAGGACCTGAACGAGCCGCCACCGCCGACCTTGCCGGGCGAACCGGTGCAACTGTTGGGTCCGACTGTGGCCCAGAACTTGATCTTCGCGCTGAACGACCTTCTGGCCTCGCAGAACGTTTTCATGAGCGTGATTCTCAACCACTACGAGAACCGCATGCTGCTGTACCGCGAGCTGGGGATCATGGAATTGGATGACTGCGGGATTTGGATCGACAAGCCGATCGAGGCCGCTGAATGGCTCACCGAGGAAGAGTGCCCCTTGCCGCCCTCGGTTCCGCAAGAGTGGCTCGACGAAGCCGACGTCGATATGTCCGACTTGGAGGAATACGCCCGGCGCATGGCCGAACAGCAACGAGGTGCGGCCGAACCTGGCGAATTCGAACCGGCCCACTTGTTGCCGCATCCTGATGAAGAAGCTCCGGCGGGTAAGCGTCGGACGCCGAGTATTGACGAAGCGGACCACGCCCACGGAGACCTGCGCCAGGCACGAGCGACGGAGCGAACTGTCCAATCGGCCAAACGGGGCAAGCGAGTGCCCGTCAAGGGCGAATCGTCAGCGGGGGTGAGCCGACAATCCTCACAACCGGCATCGGCCTCCGCACGGCACAAGGGCCCCGTCCCCCCGCCGCAGCTCTTGCCCCCTCAGGGTGAGAATTCCGCACTGCCCGTCAGCACCAGCGATCGCTCCGCGGTGCCTAAACCGCCGGCGCTGCGCCGCAAAAGCCTGGGCACGCGGCCCACGACGTCGGCAACTCCGGGTTGAATTCGTGCCGACAACAGGTGAGAATAGGGGAGCGCTGCTCGACTCTCCCTCCTAACCGTTCCTGCCAACGGCCGGCGTTCTTAACGTCGGAGCTTGACCTATGGCAATTCCCACCACGGAAGAAAAACAACCGACGTCCAAATTCGCCGCGGCGTTGGAAGGGATCGAGTCGGATGCCTCGACAGCGGCGCCCCACCGTCGCAAGCGCCGCATTGGCCGCTGGTTGATGTACTTGGTGCTGATCGCGGCGGTTTCGGGGCTGGCTGTTGCCGGCTGGATCAATGCCGACATGCTGCTGCCGGCTCCTACGCAAGGCCAAATACTGACCGAGAACGTCCAGCGGACCGACTTGATCGTTTCGGTGACCGAGGACGGCGACATCCAGAGTTCGAGCAACATCGACATCAAGTGCGACGTTCAGGGCGGCAGCACGATTCTTTGGATCGTTGAGGACGGAACCCAAGTGAAGAAGGGGGACGAGTTGGTCCGCCTGGATTCCTCGACCATCGAAGACCAGGTCAACGCGCAGAAAATTCTCTACGAAAAAGCCCGGGCCTTGATGATCGAGGCGGAGAAGCTATACGAGTCATCCGAAATCGCGGTGCAGGAATACAAGGAAGGCATCTACCTGCAAACGCTCCAGCAACTGGAAGCCAACGTCACCGTCGCCAAGGAGAATTTGGAAAGCTCGCGCAACGCCTTGCAGCACACGATCAAGATGCACCGCAAGGGCTATGTCACCGACCTGCAACGCGACGCACAGGCGTTTGCCGTGCAGCGCTCGGAACTAGACCTCCAAGTCGCCGAGACGGCCAAGGAGGTGCTCGAGAAGTTCACCAAGGCGAAAACGCTGGTGGAATTAGAAAGCGCCCGTGATTCGGCCAAGGCGAAAATGGCCTCGGAGAAGGCGGCGTTCGAGTTGGAAGAAGCGCGGCTCGAACGGCTGCAATCGCAATTCGACAACTGTACGATTCTCGCTCCCGAAGACGGAATGGTCGTGTACGCCAACAACGAGCGTTCGCGGCGCAGCGAATCGCAGAGCACCATCGAGGAAGGTGCCATGGTTCGCGAGCGCCAAACAATGATTGTTCTCCCGGACCTCTCGCAGATGCAGGTCAAGTGTACGGTCCACGAGTCGAAGGTCGACAGCCTGCACCGTGGGATGCGGGCCCGCATACGAATTCAGGATCGCGACTACCAAGGCACGGTCACGTCAGTTTCCAACCAGGCGGAGCCGGGCAACTGGTTTTCCGGCAACGTCAAGGAATATGGAACCCTCGTCAGCATCGATAGCGATCCGGTCGGGCTGCGGCCCGGGATGACGGCCGCGGTCGAGATTCTGATTGCCCACATGAAAGACGTGCTCAGCGTGCCGGTCCAAGCCGTCGTCCAAAAAGGGGGCAAGTTCTACTGTTGGGTGAAGACGCCCACGAAGATCGAAACACGGCCGGTCGTGTTGGGGTTGGCCAACAACACCCGGATCGAGATCAAAGACGGATTGGCGGAAGGTGACCGAGTGCTGCTGAACCCACGGGCGGTGGTGGCCGAGGCTCGAGAGGAGTCGAACGCCGACGAAAAGATTGACGTGACGAAACGTTTCGGCGGTGATAGTCCGAAGGCTCTGCCAGGAAACGGACCGCCCGGCGACTCCAGACCGGGCGATGCCGAAAAGGGAGCGTCGAATCGCGGTGGGTTTAACCTGATGTCGCTCGACACCGACGGCGACAAGAAGATCAGTCGTGACGAAGCGCCCGAACAGATGAAGCAATACTTCGACCAGATAGACTCCAGCGGCGACGGTTTCATCGACGCCGCGGAAGCCGCGGCGATGCGACGCCGCATGGAACAACGACAACAGGGCGGCGGTGGTCCGCCTGGCGGACCGCCCGGGGGCCGCGGACCCGGAGGCGATTGACGTCGCCCCTGTCGCTCTGACTACGCTGACGGCGCGCACCGGCTAGCGCATCGAAGCATCTGAAGAAACGTACGAGGCGGTCGCGTGGGCACGAGATTCTGGCAGACGCTTCGCCTCGGACTCAAGAGCCTGCTTTTGCACAAGCTGCGCTCCGGGCTGGCCATTCTTGGCATCTTCATCGGTGTCACGGCGGTGATCTGGCTGGTCGCCATGGGCGAGGGCGTAAGCTACCAGGCGCAGCAGCAGATCAAGGACCTGGGCGCCAATAACATCATCGTCAAGAGCGCCAAGCCACCGTCCGACGTGACTCGCGGCGGCGGGTTCGTGATGGCTTATGGGCTCTTGCGCGACGACTACGATCGGATCGTCGCCAACGTGCCGACGTTGCTACAGGCAGTGCCGATGCGTGAGATTCACAAAGAGGCGCGCTACCTGAATAACGTCACCGACGCGCGGATTGTCGGCTGCACGTCCAAGTACCTCGACATGAACAACTTGGCGATGGCCCGTGGACATTTTCTGACCGACAAGGACCTCGAGGCCGCGGAGAACGTCGCGGTGATCGGCCACGAAACGGCCAAGGCACTGTTCCCGTACCAGGATCCAATTGGCGAGTTCATTCAGATCGAGGACCAGTTCTACGTTGTGGTGGGCCAAACCGAGTCGAAGACACCCTCGGCTGGAATTGGCGGCAGCCTGTCGGCGCAGGACTACAACTCGGACATTTACATTCCGCTGACGACTCTGCGATGGCGCATCGGCGACATGGTCATCACCGCACGATCGGGCAGTCGCGAGGGTGAGATGGTCGAACTGAGCCAGATCACAGTGACAGTCCGCGACATCGAGCAGGTGGATCAAACGGCCGAAATCATCGAATCGCTGCTACAGCGGTTCCATTCGAATCCCGACTACGCCATCGTCGTGCCCAAAGAATTGCTGCGCCAGGCCGAGATCCTGCAGATGATGTTCAATCTGCTGCTTGTGTTGATTGCCGGCATAGCGCTGTTGGTCGGCGGGATCGGCATCATGAACATCATGTTGGCCACGGTCACGGAGCGCACGCGCGAGATCGGCATTCGCCGCGCGTTGGGCGCCAAGCAGCGAGACATCGTGTCGCAGTTCTTGAGCGAGACAGTCGTGCTTTCCGCCACCGGCGGCGCGCTGGGCGTGTTCTTCGGCTTTCTGGTCAATCCCGTAATTTCCGGCACGCGTTTCGCGTTCGGAAAAGTGTTTCCCGACGTGCTGGCCGCGATGCCGGCAAACATTCGCGATCTCGAACCGCGGATTGCGGTGTGGTCGGTCGTGGCAGCGTTCTTGATCTCGGTCGCAGTGGGCGTCGTGTTCGGGCTCTATCCGGCCCAGCGCGCTGCTAAGATGGATCCGATCGAGGCACTGCGCCACGAGTAGTACAGCCGAAACGATCCTAGTGCCCATGAAACTTGCCGCGCAAGTCGTCGACGTTCACAAGGATTATGTCCTCAAGGGCGGGATCGTGGTCCGTGCGCTGCGCGGCGTTTCGATCGACTTCCCCGAGGGCGACTTTGTCGCGATCATGGGGCACTCCGGTTCCGGAAAGAGTACGCTGCTCAACGTGTTGGGCTGTCTGGATCGGGCGACGCGCGGAAGCTACGTGCTTGGCGGCGAGGACGTTTCGCGACTTGACGACGACGATCTGTCCGACATTCGATCGCGCTTTTTGGGGTTCATCTTCCAGTCGTACAACCTCATTCCGCAATTGACCGTCGTCGAGAACATCGAGTTGCCGCTCTACTATCAGGGCAACACATCGAGCGCGGCGAAGCGTCGTTGCATCGAACTGGCCAAGATGGTCGGCTTGGGCGACCGGCTCGATCACCGGCCGTTTCAGCTTTCTGGCGGACAGCAACAACGCGTGGCGATCGCTCGGGCACTGGTCAACAATCCGCACGTGATCTTGGCCGACGAGCCGACCGGAAACCTCGACTCGGCCACCGGCGAAGAGATCATGCAGATGCTCGAATCGCTCAACGCCGCCGGCAAGACCATCATCATGGTCACGCACGAGCCGGACATCGCCGCCCGCGCCCATCGCACCTTGCGGATGCGCGACGGGCTGCTCGAGAGCCATTCGCCGACGGGCGCGCTGAGCTGATTGGCGAGATGCGACAGGCAGATTGGCGAGACGCAACAGACTCGCGCGCCATCCCAACCACGGTTATTCCTCGGGCCACTCGCCCGCGGGCATTCGCCGCAGCGTCAGCTTTGCCGGATCGATCACGACGTGCTTGATCTTCTCGCGCTTCCAGGTGTACGTGATGTGGGCCAGGCCGTCGGGAGTGGCGATCACGGCAGGATAGGAGAACTCGCCGCGCTCGGATTCGAGTACCGCGCCCGCCTGCCATTGCCGTCCATCGGAGGACATTGCGACGTTGAGCAGACCACGTCCGCGCGGCGTATGGTTGTAGACCAGTAAGAACCGACCATCGTTGAGCGTGACCGCGTCGATCCCGCTATTCGGGTTGGGTAGCACCGTGGCGGCCAGCCGGCTCCACGTTTCGCCGCCGTCGAACGACCACGACTCGACGATCTTCCGCTGCCGGCTACGGCAGAGAATCTGCAATTGTCCGCGCGGGTGGACGAGGAAGGTGGGCTGGATCACGCCGAACTCGTCTTTCTCGGCCAGCGGCTCGGTCTTGGTCCAGGTCTTCCCGCCGTCGGCAGACCGTTCGATGTGTACGTGCCACCCATCGTGCTCAGTGCTCGATGGTGAAATGAGATTCCCCTTAACCAGCACGGGCTTGTTCTTGATCGGCCCCAAGATTCCGTCCGGCAAGCGGCGCGGTTCGGACCACGTCTTTCCGCCATCGGTCGATTCGATGACCATGCCCCACCATACGCGCGGATTCGGGCCGACTTTGTAGTACAGCGAGAGCGGGCCGTCTGGCATCTGAAACAGCACTGGATTCCAGCACGGGTATCGCTGCTCGGCCGACTGCACGCCGTTGGCGACTTCGACCGGCGCCGACCAACGTCTACCGTCGTGGCGCGCCACCCAGATGCCAACATCGGGCTCGCCTTCGTCTGTGCCGCCAAACCAGGCCGCGACTAGCCCGGTGGGCGTATGCTCAATCGTGGAGGCATGGCACGAAGGAAAACTCGCCTCGTCGTAGATAAACTCGTCAACGAGCACGGCATCGTCCGTTTCGGCGGCAATGGTCAATCGAGTTGTGCCAATGAAGACGGCGGCCACGAGCGCGGTGAACAAGCAGAGCTTGGAGAGTCGAGTCAGTCCTGACAGACGGCATGCGGCGATGGCCATGGGATACCTGAATTGCTGGGTGGAAGGATGGGCGGGGAATCGAGGGGTGCGGTCTATTAAAACGAGCGGACAAGTCGCCAACAACCCGCCACCTCCAACAGCGGCCCGTGAGCACGGCGCGCAGCTATTCATGCTGGCTGCGCACCCGCGGCCTGCCTTGCTCGTCGAGATCGACCCATAGTACGTGGGGGTGGCAGCAGACCGGGCAATCTTCGACGTACTGTTGGTGAGACCCGGCCGACGCGTCGATCGGGATCACGATCTCTTCGCCGCACGAGTCGCAAACGTAGCTGGCTTCGTCGCGCATCGGACAGTCGACTCGTCTGAGAGTTCGCGTAGCCAAATACTTCGCTCTGACGTCGTCATCCCAACGCGTGCAACACTGCCGCACGTGTCTTTTCCAGGCCAGCCCGGGCGATGTAGAGCGCGTCCTGGTTCCAATACTCGCGGTTGAAGACTTCCAGCGAGAGCATGCCGCGGTAGCCAATGTCGCGCAGGACGCGAAACAGCGTGTCGAGCGGCGCATCGCCGTCGCCGGGAAAGACGCGGTGGGCGTCGGTGACTTCCGCCCTGGGAGGTTCGGACGGATAGTCATTGATATGAAAGCCGCTTAAACCTGAACCGGAAATCAGGCGCAAACTTTCGTAGTCCGTACCCCCTTTGTACAGGTGGTAGCTGTCGGCAAGGATCGACGCCCGAGGATGGTCGGCCGCCACGGCAACGTAGGCCACTTCACTCAATTTGCTGAGCACACGGGCAAAGCCCCACAACTCGAGCTGCGGCGAAATGTCGCGCTCGTCGCCCAATTCGAGCAGCACGCGGTAGCGGGCGGCAAGCGTATCGAGATCGGCCTTGTCCGCCTCGGAGTAGCCCGCCGGTGGCGCGGCAAACCGCGTGGCGCCTAGCTCCGCGGCCATGTCCATGATGCGCCGGGCTTCATCCAGGCCCTTCGCCCGACGCGCGTCGTCGTCGACGCTCCACTCGGCAAACCCGATGAGCCCCTCGACCGACATCCCGTGATCGTCGATCCGTTTTCGCAGCTCGGCCACGCTGCCACCCGACTCGACGTGAGCGTCGATTTCGCGCACCCAGGGTTCGATGCCCTGGTAGCCGGCGCGGGCGGCAATGTCGATCTCGGCGGTCAGCGCAAGTTGCTGACCGCGAATCGTGCTGGTGTTCAAACAATAGCCGAACGGTTCGCGGTCGGCGGTTTCGGTCGCCGAGGCCGTTTCGCTACAGGTCCACAAGGCAGCAGTGCCGGCGGCGGTAATGGATCGGCCAAGCATCTGGCGGCGGTTGGGTCGGTGGGGCATGGAATACGGTGGTTCGGAGTGGGCTCGTTCGACGTGGCGTAAATATGTTCCGCGCGGGGATGAGCCTGTGCTGGTTTGCGCTATACCGATGCGGCGCCAACTCGGCCGTTGGCGTCAAAGCTCATCGTCGAACTCGGTCGGCTCGAACCGGCTGAAAAACTCCGGCTCCTCCAAAAACTCGGGCGAGAAGCCAGGCCGCGCCGGCGGTTCGTCACGCTGCCAGGCCAAGATATAGTGCATCGTCTCGTGGCGCGCCGACCCAGAGTCGTCGGCCGTGGCGTGTTTGTCGATCAGCTTCCAGCCGATCTTCAGATAGCCGTTCACTTCGTCGAGATCGGTCAGCGCGAGCAGTTGTTGGGTATCTTCGAGCCGTCGCACCGACGCGAGCACGTAGCGCACCATGCGCGGTTGATTTTCGGTCGCCTCAACCACGTACTGGTTGATCAGGCTCCAACCGAATCGCAGATACTGATTGGCCGTTTCGTGGCTGGTGGTTTCCATCACGCGGCGCGCGCCGTCAACGTTCATGCCTTCCATCGTAACCGACCGCCGACGCGTGCAAAACCCGCCGGCAGAGTACCAGGCATGCGTTACTAGCCGATCGCTACCGCCGCAGCACTGTCGAATCGCGGCATTCGGCTTGCGAATCAGCCGTTGCCAGCGCGCGCCGGTGGCGGATAATACAGCTCGCCATGAGGCGGCTGCCGCCCGCTTGCGGCGATTCGCGTACGGGTAAGTTTTCCTAGGTGAGACCCTCGGATGGCCGATACGTCGGTTGCCAGCTACGATTTTTTGGCCCCGGCGCGCATCGTGTTCGGGTGGGACCGGTTTGGCGAGTTGGGCTCGCTGGCCGCAACGATTGGCCGCCGGGCATTCGTGGTCCTCGGCTCGCGAACGTTGGCCGCCGCCGGTCTGGAAGACCGATTGCGCGAAACGATGGCCGCGGCCGGTGTGGAAGTCGTGCCGGTCGTAACGATCTCGCACGAGCCAGAAGTCACCGACGTTGACACCACGGTCGAACGCCTCCGGTCGATGCGGCCCGACCAGCGCGACCTGGTCGTGGCCGTGGGTGGCGGCTCGGCGATCGATCTGGCCAAGGCCACTGCGGCGATGGCTACCAACGCCGAAGGTGCGTCGGTGCGCGATTACCTGGAGGGAGTCGGGCGTGGGCTGCAACTGAAAGAGCGTCCGCTGCCGCTGATCGCGGTGCCAACGACGGCCGGCACCGGGAGCGAGGCGACGAAGAATGCGGTGATTTCGTCGTACGATCCACCATTCAAGAAGAGTTTGCGGGACAACGCCATGATCCCGCGCGTGGTTTTGGTCGACCCGGCGCTTTCGGTCAGCGTTTCGCCCGAGGTGACCGCGCATACAGGCATGGATGCAATCACGCAACTGATTGAGAGTTATATTTCGGCGCGAGCCAGACCGTTGCCCCGGGCGCTAGCCGTTGAAGGGTTGCGACTAGCGCTGGGCGCGATCGAAGAGGCAGTTCGCGACGGAAATTCGCGTCCGGCGCGCGAAGCCATGGCGCAGGCGGCGTTGTTGTCGGGGTTGGCGCTGGCCAACTCGGGATTGGGCATGGCCCACGGCGTGGCCGCCGCGCTCGGCGTGCACTTGCGGGTGCCGCACGGATTGGCGTGCGCCGTGATGCTGCCGGTGGCTCTGCAGGTCAATCGCCCGGCGTGCGAAGCGGTATTGGCCGGCCTCAGCAGGCAAACGGCAACAGCGTCCGCTGGCGCGCGCGACGACGAGGCGGCGGAAGCACTGGTCGACCGAGTCGTCGGCATCTGCCAGCGGATCGGCATTCCGAACCGGCTGTCCGCCTTGGGTGTGCGATCGGCCATGATTGCTGATCTGGTCCGAGATTCGCGTGGCAATAGCATGCGCGGCAATCCGCGGGAGCTTTCCGACGAGCAGCTTACCGAGATCCTCGAGGCAAACCTGTGATTCTAACCGCCGGACTGACGCCCGCCTGGCAGCAGATCATGCGGTTCGACCAACTGCGCCCTGGCGAAGTCAATCGCGCGGTCGAGGTCCATACTTGCGCCTCGGGCAAGGGACTCAACGTTGCGATCGCGCTGTCGCATCTGGAACAGGAGTGCACGGCGCTGGCACCGCTCGGCGGGCCCGCCCTCGGGCTCGTCGAGCAGGAGTTCGCCGCGTTGGGCATCGCTCGACGATGGATCGAAGTGGCGCGGCCGACGCGTGTTTGTACGACCATTCTCGAACAACACGACCAACGCGTAACGGAACTGGTAGAAAACGCCGGCTCGCTTGACCACGCGTCGCTGGACCGCTTCGCTGACGCATTTTCTGAGTTGGCAGTTACCGCGGACGTCGCCGTGGTAACTGGCTCTCTGCCCGAGGGAACGCAGCCGACGTACTACCGGGATTTGATCGCCCGCGCCCGATGCCGGCTCATTCTGGATATTCGCGGCCCGGAGTTGCTCGAGTTGCTGGCGGACCGCCCTTGGCTGGTCAAGCCGAATCGTGAGGAACTTGCGAAAACGGTCGAAGCTGATCTTTCAGACGATGCGATATTGCACCAAGCCATGCACGCGCTGAATCGCCGTGGCGCCGAGTGGGTCGTGGTTACCACGGGGGCGGCGCCTGCCTGGGCGACCAGTGGAGGAAAGCTGTTTCGGTTCGACGCCGCCGAGGTCGACGTCGTGAATCCGATCGGCTCGGGAGACTGCCTGGCAGCCGGAATTGCGGCAGGAATGGCGCGGGGGGAAGCGCCCTTGGATGCGATCACGCTAGGCTTTGCCGCCGCGGCCGACAACGTCGGCCGCTTGCTGCCGGCGCGCCTCGACCCAAAGTCGGTGGCCCGGCGGCGCGAATTGATAGCCCCCGCACAGGTATAATAGGATTGAAGGCATTAGCGTTGCGACGCGCGGGATGTCGCCGCGCTTGTGGCAACCGCCGTCAGCCGTACGGTCGGGGACCGAATGCGAAGTGCGTCGTGGTCGGAATCTCGTTTCCTCCACACCGTACCGCGGCCCGCCGAGGAGGGTTTCATCAGCAGATCGCCTGAGTTGGAAAACCGTGCCGACGAATCGCTGGTGTGCGGCATTGGGCAGTCAGCCCTTGTCGGCGTGGTGCGGTTGCGCGCCGACGGCAGTACGGCCTATGCCAGCCCGCACGCGCGAGCGCTGTTAAGCGTCGCCGAGCTGACAGACGATGCGCTCACGCTGGACAACTTCCGTCCCTTTACGATCTACCCAGACGGAACCAAGTTTCCGGCGGAAGATTACCCGGCCAGCAAGTGCCTGGCCACGGGTGAGCCCCAAGGTCCGGAAATCATGGGGATACGTGGCCCGTCCGGCGAGACGGTTTGGCTGAATGTCTCGGCCGTGCCCGACATTGATAGCACGACTGGAAAACAGGTTGGCGCGATCACGGCGTTCGTCGACGTGAGCCATTCGGTTCAAGTCGAGGCTTCGTTGCGCGAGACCGACGATCGTTATCGTCGCCTGGTCGAGGAAGCGCCGGATCCAATTGTCGTTCATCGCGACGGCAAGATTGTCTTTGTGAACGATGCCGGGGCCCGTCTTTGGGCGGCTGAGAATCGAGCGGACATCTTGGGCCGGTCCGTGCTTGACTTCGTGCATCCGCGCGATCGAAAACAGGCCGAGCAGCGCATCCAACGAATTCAAACCGGTGAACCGGTGCCCCGCGTCGATCAATTGCACGTGCGGTTGGATGGTCGCAAAGTACGGGTGGAGGTGACCGGCATGCCGTGTGTCTACGACGGCAAACCGAGCGTGCAGACCATTCTGCGCAACGTAACCCGGCGACGACGCATCGAGCGCCAGGTGCGCAGGCAGCGCGAAATCTTGCGAATGCTTTTCGATCGCATTCCGTTGTTGATCGTCATCTTCGACCCTGATGGCCGGATCAAGATGGTCAATCGCGAATGGCACCGTGTACTTGGTTGGGGGACCGACCTGGATCTACCCGAGGTGTTGAGGCGTTGCTACCCGGATCAGGAAGTGCGTCAACGTGCGGCCGACTTCATGCGCAACGCACCTTCCGGTTGGTTCGACTCCGAAATCCAGCTTGCCGACGGAGAAACGCGCGTCATGGCCTCGGCCGTGGTGGTGTTGTCCGACGGCACGCGGATCGGTATTGGACAGGACATTACCGAACGGACGCGTGCCGAGGCGGAATTGCGCCGGCACAAGGGCGAACTGGAGGATCGCGTTCGGATGCGGACCGAAGCCTTGCTTCACAACAACGAGCAGCTTCAGGCGGAAATCGGCGTCCGGCGAGCCACGGAACAGAAGCTGAATGAGAAGCAAGAGTCGCTCGAGCAGATGCTCGACACGCACGAGCAGTATCGAAAGCTCGTCGCCTACGAAATCCACGACACGTTCGTGCAAGATGTCGTTGGGGCGCTGATGTACCTGGACATGTTCTGTGATGACTTGTCGGGGGAAATTGACACGGATACCGAGCAGGTCGACAAGGCGCGCGAGCTACTGCGAAAAGCGGTGGCCGGCGCGCGCCGCATGATCAGCGCGCTGCGCCCGCCGGTCATCGATGAGAAAGGGCTCATCGCGGCATTGGACTACCTCATCAGCGAGCTGAACGCGCAAGGGATGAGCGTCCGATTGGTCCACGAGTTGCTAGTGGCTCGGCTGTCGCCGGTGGCGGAAGCCGCGCTGTTTCGCATTGTCCAAGAGGCGCTGACCAACGTGCAGCGGCATAGCGGGACCAAGTTTGCTGACGTGCAGCTTATGCAGCTCGGTGATCGCATCCGGTTGCGGATTCGCGACAAGGGCGCCGGATTCGATCGGCGGCGATCTTCCGCGGGTCATTTCGGTCTGCGGGGCATTCAGGAACGCGCGCGGCTGTTAGGAGGTTCGGCGACCATCAAGTCGGCGCCGGACGAGGGAACCGAGATTTTGGTTGACGTGCCGGTCGCCACCGACAAGGGGCCAACGACCGCACCCACCAAACAACGGCCCGCCGCCAATAAACTGGCCGCCGAACCAGCCGCCGACTAATCCAGCCCGCGAATGACGCCCCATCTGGCGGATTCGGTCAGGGAGTCTTCGCGGCTACAGTACGGCAGATATCGGTAATTTGCGTCGTTTTGGAGGAGTGTGTAAATTAAATGCTGGTGGACTGGGGGCTTGAGGCGGTTTTCCGGGACGTCTCCCAAGGAGTCGTGAATATGCGTAGGCAGCCATCTAACGGACCAACAATGCGGGCGATCCAGCGAGCTTCGGTCGGGGGCGCTGTCGCGATGGTCACGCTACTAATCCCGGCGTTTGCCGCTGCCCAGTTCATCAACAATCCGCTTGCTTCCACCAAGGCCGCGCGCGACGCACGGACGGCTGCGGCAGCCGCTGCCCGAAACCAGAACGGCGGAGCCGTCATCCCGCAGACTGCCGCCGGAGCCGGTGGCAGCAACCTGACGGCTGAACAAATCCAATCGATTTATGCGTATCGCGGGCTCAAGTCGCGCGTCGGAGGATCAGTGCAGCGCGGCGTACCGCAGTTCGTGCCGCTGGGCATGGGCTTTTCGCCGTTCCCGCGGGGAACTCAGGCATTCAACCCGCAACAGGCAGGTGCGCAACCGCAGAGCTCTCGCCAGCGGCGTCTCGAGGCGAGTCGCGCGGCCGCTCGCCAACGACGGGCCGAGGCCGAGGCGGCCAAGGCGAAACGCAACGCGGCCCAGCCGTAACGGCCCATCATCCGCGCATTCTCGTCGGCAAACGACTAACTTTCGACGTCGCCCTGCGTCCAGCTTCCGTCGACAAGCCGCCACGTCTGACCCGTGGGATTCTTGTCCTGCAAAAGTTTCGGCAGGCGGGCCACCGGCACGTTGTCGTAGCACTCCAATGCTGAGAACCGGCGCAGCGCAGCAGGAATGCCAACCGCGGTGAACCCGGGATGACCGGTTGCGGGATACGGACCGCCGTGGTTCATCGCGGGACTGACCGCTACTCCCGTTGGCATCTTGTCGTTGAGCAGGCGGCCCACCTTGCGGCGCAAGCGAGGTGCCAACGCATCGTACAATGCTTCGTCTTCTGTATCGGCGTAGATGGTGCCGGTAAGGTTGCCTTCCAGCGCGTCGAGTACCTGGCCGGCTTGTTTGGCGCCGTCGGCCAACACGAAGAGCGACTCGTTGCCGAAGGCTTCGGTTTGAAAGGTGGCTGGGTCGTCCAAGAATTGGTTGCCCGTGACCGTGAGCAATGTATTGGCGAAGCTGTGACCGGTTCCGCCGCCGCGCCTTGCTCCGACGAGGACCGTGGCACCGGATTCGACGAGTTGTGCTACGTTTGAGGCGAGCGATTCAGCAACGCCGCGTGACAAGAGCGTGCCGGGCGTGGCTTTCTCGAACGATTGAGCGACCTGCTCGACCCAGCGATCCGTTTCGCTACCGGCCAGCAGGATCACCAGTCCTGGATTTGTGCAAAACTGTCCGGTCCCCATCAAGCAGCTTGTGGCAAAGTCGGCTGCGATTGCCTCGCCGCGTGCCGCCAATGCTGCCGGCAGGAGCACCACGGGATTGATACTCGACAGTTCCAAATAGATCGGTTTTCCCGCCCGATCCGCGGCGGCCTTCAGCGCCAGCCCGGCGGCGCGACTGCCCGTGTACCCAGTCGCCGCGGTTCGTGGGTCGGCAACGGCCTGTTCGCCGTCAGCGTGGCTGGTACGGTACAGCAACTGAACGCTTCCCGGTGGCAACTCGGCGGCGCGAGCCGCTTGGTGAGCGGCCTGGGCCAACAGTCGCGTCGTGCCCGGGTGCGAGGTATTGGCCTTGGCAATGACCGGATTGCCCGCGGCAATGGCGGCCGCGAAATCACCACCCGCAATGCTGTTAAACGCGAAGGGAAAGTTGTTTGGACCAAAGACCCAAATCGGTCCCAGCGCGGCATGGCACGAGCGGATGTTCAACTTCGTGTCGATTGTGGGCAACGCCCAACTGCCGTCGACGGCTGCGCGGGCAGCGGCGCGCAACTGGCCCGTCGTTCGCGGCAGCTCGACGTCGGCCAGTCGCGGTGTTTTTGGCAGGGCTGTTTCGGCGTGCGCCATTTCGACCAGCGCTTCGCAAGCCGCCTCGATCCGTTTTGCATAGTCGTCGAGGAATGCCGCGATGCGCTGCGGAGCCGCGGCGCGCAACAGGGGCGCTGCGGCAACGGCGGCTTCCAATGCCGCATCGACATCCGCCCAAGAGCTAACAGGATAGACATCGTCGAGCGGTTGTGTCGTGGCCGGGTTCTCCGCGCGGAAAGAATCATCTGCATTCGCGGCACGCCACTGGTCGGCGATCAGGACAGGTTGTGTGCTCATGGCCAACGGACTCGATCGTTGCGCGGAGTGGAATGGGAACCGGAACCCTGAACGGGCCAAGACCCGAAATCCTAACCGGAAGCCGAACAGAGGAAAACCGCCGCGTTGATGGCCTCCGTCGGATCAGGCCCGGTGGCCGTCGTCGACAACCGAGGCGCTGGGCCGATGCTTTCGTTGCGTGCGGTGACGGACTAAGCTGTGGGAACCGTATTTGGTCCCATGTGGAGCGCGCGGATCGTGCACAACGCTTTGCAAGTGGTTTGGTTGACCGTGGCAGCGGTCGCGCTGATCGGCCGCGCCGGCTGGTCCGCCGACTCGTGGCAGGTCGAAGTGTGCGAAACGGCCGGGCTCGAACGATTCAAGTACCCAGTGACTGGCACATTCAAAGTTGACGGCGCGGCAGGCGGTGAGAGTTTCTTCGAGCTGCGGGACGATGCCGGCCCGGTGCCGGCACAGTTCACCAGGCTCTCCGAGCCGGGTACCGACGATCCGGCTCTGTGGAGCATCGACTTCCACGTGGACCTTGCACCCAGGCAAACGCGTGAGTTGACGATCGTGTGCCGATCCGGCGGTGAAGACAAGAGGCCGAAACGTGGGCTGTCGATCGAACGAACCCGCGGGCAATTCCACGTGCGTCATCCGTCGTTGGCGTTTGTCGTGGCCGAGGACCTCTCAGGATTTCTCACGGGCATCGACGTCGCTGGCGAAGCCTGGCTGGCCGATCCGGCTGGCGGGCTGCGGGCAAAGTTGCGCACTGGGAAAAGCGTTCCGCTGGTGGCGCCGTCCGGCGATGAGCGGTCCGGAGTGCGCGTCATCAAATCGGGGCCCCTAGCAGCGCAGCTTGAGTTCACGGGCCGCATGTCGGACGAACACGGATCCGGCGACTGGCGGGTGGTTCTTGGTTTCCCGTTGGGCAAGAGTTGGGTCCGCGCTGACTGCACGCTGGACGACGCGTCGGACACGGTCGAGGCAATCGAGGCTTCCGCCCGCTTCCGCCTGACCGCTGTGCCACGCAAACCAGTGTTGGCCGACGTGGGGGCCAATGGCTGGACGTATGCAGCACTGCGAAACAGCGAGACGGTGGCCTTTCAGGCGGGACCGCGCGACGTGGATGCGCCCCGGCAGGCGCCCGACACCTGGCGCGTTGATCGCGTCATCGACCAACGAATTGTTCCGTTCGTCTTGCCGGAGAACACGCGCGACGGGCCGCCTCCACAAGGCTGGGCGCACCTGATGGACCAAACGCGCTGCGCGGCGATCGCGGTGGATCGATTCGCCGAAGCAACACGCGACTCGATTGAGCTGTCAGCCGATGGAACCGTCCTGCTGCGGCGCGCGTTTCAGCCGGAGTCGGCCACAGCCGCAAGAGCCGCGCCGAAACGGTTCGCGTTTTGGCTACACGTTGTCTATTCACCGCCACAATTCGGCGCCGCAACCAGTCCCCAGTCGATGCAAATGCCGCCGGTGGTCCGGATCGACCCGGTTGCCGCCGATCGTCCCAGTTCAAACAATTGACGCCAGCGCAACACGGACATCGCCATGCAACTAGGCATTGGATCCGATCACGCCGGATTTCGCTACAAGGGTGAGATCATCAAGTTCCTGGAGAGCCTTGGGCACACGGTTCGCGACTTTGGCACCGACTCCGAACAGCCGGTTGACTATCCCCGCTTCATTCGGCCGGTTGCCGAAGCCGTGGCGGCAGGCGAAGTCGAACGGGGCATCGTGTTGGGCGGCTCCGGCAATGGCGAAGCGATCTGCGCGAATCGCGTAAAAGGCGTGCGTTGCGCGCTTTGCTGGAATCGCGAGTCGGCCCGGTTGGGCCGCGCCCACAACGATGCCAATCTGCTCTCGCTCGGTCAGCGGCTGATCGATCTCGACTTGGCTCTGGAAATCGTAAAGATCTGGCTGGAGACGCCGTTCGAGGGCGGACGGCACATCCCACGGTTGAAGATGCTGGACGAATAACCGCCTGGTGCCCGACCCACGCGTCTCTGCGATCCCGGCCGATGCAGTACCTCAAGAACATGGTTGATTGGCTTGAGGCGCACGCCGCACTGAGCACGGCGATCGTCGTCGGCTCGGTTGTCTTTGCCGTCGGCAGCCTGTGGGCCGTGCATCGGTTTCTGATCACGATTCCGCCCGACTACTTTCAGCAAGAACACAAGCCGTTGGAGCTGTGGACCGATTCCCATCCAGTGCTGCGATGGTGTGTGATCATCGGCAAGAACGTATTGGGCGGAGTCTTGATCGTGATCGGCATCGTCATGCTATTCACGCCGGGACAAGGCGTTTTGTCATTGCTGCTTGGGATTTCGCTGGTTGACCTACCGGGCAAGCGGTCCCTTGAGCGGCGAATACTTCAACAAGACAAGGTTTTGGGTCTGGTCAATCGATTGCGCAAGCGGGCCGACCAGCCGCCGCTAGAGGTATGAGCAGCGTGCTCGTTGTTGGATTTTTTCCGATTGTCAATCCTGTCGTTCGCCTGCGCGAAGAAGAACCCACGAACGTCAATGCAACGCAGCGAAGAAACTGACATGCCAAACGGGCAGAAAAAATTGTTCACGCGGCGATCGCTAATTGTGCTCGCCATCGCGATGGGCTGCCTGGCGGCGGTGCTGGTTGCCAAGGGTCAGCCGGCGTGGTGCAAATTCGGATTGGGGTTGTGGAGCGCCGCGTCGACGCATTGCACGTCGCAACAACTGATGGATCCGTACACGTTGTCGCACATTCTGCACGGCGTCGTGCTGTTTTGGTTGTTGCGGCCTCTGGCTGGCCGCGTGACGCTGGCGTGGCGCCTCGTTGCGGCAACCTGCGTGGAGATCGGTTGGGAGCTGTTCGAGAACTCGCAATGGGTCATCGAGCGCTATCGGCAGAACACCGCGTCGCTGGACTACAACGGCGATAGCGTACTGAATTCGCTGGGCGACGTGGGGGCCCAAGTCGCGGGATTCGCGCTGGCGTCGCGTTTTTCGTGGAAGGTGTCGGTGGCGGTGTTCGTGGCGTTCGAGCTGTGGCAGCTCGTTTTAGCGCGCGACAACCTGACACTGAACATCCTGATGTTGATCTATCCGTTCGAGGCAATTAAGCAGTGGCAGCTCGGCGGATGACGCGCTCGTGCCCCGCGGACGCGTTGTCAGTCGCCTAAGTCCTTGGTGGCTCCTGCCGGACCGGGATTCCTTCGGCGCTGGCCAGGTCGACCCCGATTTGCTAACATATCGACCGAGTTCGATGCATTTGGCACCGCGTCCCAGACGAGTGGACCATGCTGCGAATCCTCGGGTCAGCTCGAAAACTTTGTGGCGGGATGACCCGGCGCGATCTGTTGCGGATCGGTGGGCTAGGGCTCGCCAATATGACGCTGCCGGATTTGGCGGCGTGGAGGGCCGCCAGCGCGGCGGAGTCGGCCGCGCGGCCCGCGTCGTTCGGTCGTGCCAAGGCGATCATTCTGATCCACCTATACGGTTCGCCCAGCCAGATTGAATGGGTCGATCCGAAGCCGAACGCGCCGCTCGAGATCCGGGGTGAGTTGAACTCGATCTCGTCCAGCCTGCCGGGCTGTGGCGTTTGCGAGCTGCTGCCGAATTTTGCCAAGGTGATGGATCGCACCACGATCCTCCGCTCGCTGACGCACCCGTATCCACTCCATGGCGTGGCGTACGCGCTGACCGGCGTGCCAACGCTCGACCTGCCGGCCGAGTTGAATCCGCGCGACCCGCGCAATTGGCCTTTCTTCGGCTCGGTGGTCGACTACGTCGAGACGGCGCGCGACGCCGCGTCCGGCGCGCCGCAGCGCAACGTGCCACGCAACATGGCGCTGCCGTTTCGCTTTAGCAGTCGCCGCGTGGGCGAGGTGCCGCGGGCCGGACCGTATGCCACGTTCTTGGGCTCGGAGTTCGATCCGGTTTGGACCGACTACGTTGGCACCGCCACCAAGGGCATCGTCAAGACGCTGGCCGACAAGCGCTTCGACGACAACGATCCCTATATGGGTCTCAGCGAAGACAGTCATTTCTACGTGCCGGCAGCCACCGAGCTGCAAGACGACGTCACGCTCGACCGGCTGAGTCGCCGCAAATCGCTGGTGGCCCAGCTCGACCATGCACGGCGCGACCTGGCCACGTCTGCTGGCGGGCGCCAGTTCGACCGCTACCGGCAGATGACGTACGAATTGCTCGAGTCGGACGCGCTGCGCAGCGCGCTCGACCTGCGCAAGGAGTCGTCCCAAACGCGCGCCCTGTACGGACACACGCTGTTCGGACAATCGTGCCTCGCGGCGCGCCGACTGGTCGAAGCGGGCGGGCGCGTCATCAGCGTGTTTTGGGACGAGTATGGTTTGGCTGGCAGTGGCTGGGACACGCACTACAACCACTACGCCCGCATGAAACAGGAGCTCTGTCCGGGTCTCGACCATGGTTGGTACGGACTGATTACCGACTTGGACCAGCGCGGGCTATTGGACGACACGCTCGTCGTTTGCACGAGCGAACACGGCCGCACGCCGAAGATTACGACCGGTCAAGGAGGCGGGCGCGATCATTGGTCGCGGGTGTATACCTCGCTGCTGGCCGGAGGCGGCACGAACCGCGGCTGCATCGTCGGCGCTTCGGACAAACAGGGAGGCGACGTTTTGGATCGCCCGATCAGTCCGAAGGACCTGTTGGCCACGATGTATCACTTGCTGGGCATCGATCATCGGATGATCGTGCGCGACCGGTTGAATCGCCCGTTGCCGTTGGTCGAAGGAGACGTGATTCACGAGGCGTTGGCCTGAGCGTCGCGCTACGTTTGGCGCGGCTTCCGCCGCGAACAACAACGGGCAACGGCAAACGACAGGACCCACCGAAATGCTCAACGTGCTAGGCCGGCCACGACGCGTGTGCAGCGGATGGACGCGCCGCGAAGTGCTGCAGGCCGGCGGCGCGGGCTTACTGGGGTTGAGCCTGCCCAGGCTGCTGGCCGCCGAAGCTTCCGCGGCGACGAGCGACGCTTCGTACCCGGCTCCGGCCAGAAACGTGATCTTCTTGTTTCTGTTCGGCGGGCCGAGCCAGTTGGAGACGTTCGACTGCAAGCCCGATGCGCCCAGCACGATTCGCGGGCCGTTCAAGACGATCCAGTCGCGCACGTCCGGGCTGCTGATCTCGGAACACCTGCACCGGTGTGCTGCCATCTCGGACAAGTTTTGCGTCATTCGCACGATGACGCACCCACACAACGACCACAGTACGGCGGCCCATTACTTGCAAACCGGCCGGCCGTGGCATGTGCCGATCGGCGGCGGATTCAACGCCACGGAAAAGGACTGGCCGACGTACGGCTCCGTCGTAGACTATCTTGACGAGCGCAACGGCGGCCCTGCCCCGCGCGATATGCCGGCGTTCGTCTACTTACCGAATCGACTGGGTCACCTGCAAGAGTACTCGTCGAAGTTGGATCGGCCCGGCCAGTATGCCGGCTGGCTCGGTCGGGGCTACGATCCGCTCGCGACACGCGTCTCCAAGCGCGACGGGAAGGACAACCCATACTTCCGCGATTGTGTGGACGAAGAATTGGACTTCGCGATCCAGGGCCTCGCGCTCAGCGAAGGACTGTCTTTGGACCGCGTGGCGCAACGGCGTTCGCTCGTCGAACAATTTGACGCGGCGCGCCGGGCAGCGGACCGCAGCCGCTTGGAGCAGTCGTACGATCAGTTTCGCCGCCGAGCGCTGGGCCTGATCAGCTCCGAGAAGGTCCGCACCGCGCTCGATATCCGGCGCGAGAAGCCGACGACGCGAGATCGGTACGGACGCCATCTGTTCGGCCAATCGACGCTTGTGGCCAGGCGACTCATCGAGGCGGGCACGCGGTTCGTCACCGTCGCCTGGGACACGGTGGACGGATACAGTTGGGATTCGCACGTTTCAAGTGCCGACTTGCAGAACCATTTGATTCCGGGGCTGGATCAGGCCCTGTCGGCCCTGCTGATCGATTTGGACGAGCGGGGGATGCTGGACGAGACGCTGGTGGTCGCGCTGGGTGAAATGGGGCGCACGCCAACGGCCACCGCGAAATGGGGACGCGGGCATTGGAGCACGCTGTTTCCCGCGGTGCTGGCCGGAGCCGGCGTGCGGGGCGGCATGGTCTATGGCACCAGCGACCGCGATGCGGCCTACGCCGCGGACCATCCAACCAGCCCGGAGGACTTGGCCGCCACGATCTTCGAACGCTTGGGGATTGATCCCCAGCAGCGGATTCTGGACGCGCAGGATCGTCCGGTGCCGCTGGTCGACGAAGGGCACGTGATAGACGGCGTGCTCGGTTAGGGTGTGAAGCGGCCGTCCAGACCGCCGGCACACTGGCGGGCACGTGCTCTATTCTCGCCTCGCCCTTCGCTCGGGCGATCGCGCCGGATTGCCGCATCAGCAGACAATGCAGGCCATCGCCCCGGTGCCGCGTCGCGACGCCCCGGCGTGCTATTGCGCCGCAGCGCCGTGCGGTGCCTCAGCGCTGCGCAAACGGCTGTACATCGCGCACGATTCCCGGTGCGTCTCGGCGCCGCAAATCGCGCAGTTTGAAAGAGTTGAGTCGCCGACGATCACGCTGGAAAACGCATCCAGCACGTTGAATCTGTGTATGGTACAGGTTACGATGGTGGGCGACCTTCCGGGTGCTACCACACGGCATCCTGCCCCCCTGCCTAGCCAAGCCGACCATGAAGCGACGGATCATCGCGGCCCTAGTCGTTGCAACGTTGTCCGCTGCGTGGGCATTCGCCCAGCCGCCCAGCGTTAATCATGTCTTGCCGGCCGGCGTTCCGCCGGGCAAGGCGACCGACATCGTCCTGCACGGTGGCAATTTGGCGGGTCCGGCCGGGCTTTGGACCAGCTTCGAGTCATCGTCTGAGCTGACGCCCGACGTCGAAAAGAATGGAACGGATCCGGCCAAGGTCAGCTACCGATTGAACGTTCCGGCCGACGCGCCCTTGGGCGTGGCCGCGATTCGCGTCTGGACCGGCCAAGGCGTTTCGAACGTGAGGCTGCTGCTGGTCGACGATCTTCCGTCGGCAGTCGAGAACGGCACGAACAAGACGCCCGACACAGCCCAAGTGCTCGCGTTGCCCGTCGCGGTGGACGGCGCGTGCGATGCCGAATCGAGTGACTTCTACAAGTTCACGGCGCAGGCCGGTCAGCGGATCGCGATCGACGTCTTTGCGCGGCGACTCGGCACACCGCTAGACCCGATGATTCGACTGCTAACGCCCGACGGGCGCGAACTCGCGTTTAGCGACGACGAGCGTTCCAGCGGGGCTGACTGCCGGCTGACGCATACGTTCGCCGAGGCGGGCGACTACTACGTCGAAATCCGCGACATTCGCTACCAGGGTGGTGGCGCGCATCGCTATCGCATGCGACTGGGCGATTTTCCGTTGCCTTCGGTCCCATATCCTTTAGCAGCCGCGAAAGGAACCGCGGCCGACGTGCAGATAACCGGCACTTCGGTCGAACTGCCCGGCACCGTGGCGACGAGCGTGCCGGCGGAGGTGCCCGGCAACCGCTGGAATGTGCCAGTCGGGTACGACTCGAGCCAGGGAACGTCATGGGTCACTTTGCTGGCGACCGACACGGCCGATCAACTCGAGGTCGAGCCAAACGATGAGGCCGAAACCAGCACGAAAATCTCGCTGCCCGGCGCGTTGGCGGGTCGGTTCGAAACGCCGCACGACGCCGACTTCTTCGAGTTCTCGGCGACGAAAGGCCAGCGCTGGGTGTTTCGCGGACAGACGCGCGAGTTTGGTTCGCCGGCCGACTTGTTCATGCGGCTGACCAACGCCGATGGCGGCACGGTCGCGGAGGTGGAAGACAACGGCAATCAGGAAGGCGCGATCAACTACACTTTTCCGGCTGACGGCGTCTATCGATTGCGACTGGAAGACACCAATCGCCGCGGCGGGCCCGATCGGGTTTATCGCGTGGTCGTCGAGCCGTATCAGCCAGGATTCAGCCTGCAAGCCGCCGCCGAAAAAGTGGACGCGCCGCAAAACGGAGTCTTTGTCGTAAAGGTCACGTCCGCACGGCGCGACTACAACGGGCCGATCACACTGGCAGTCGACGGTGCCGGCGAAGGCTGCACGCTGCATAGCAACGTCATCCCCGAGGGTAAGAACGAAACGACGATGCACGTGACGCTCGGTTCGCCGCTCGCGGCCGGCCAGATCTCGATGGTGACGATTAGCGGCCAGGCCAAAATCGGCGAAAACGAGTTTCGGACAACGGCCAGCACGCTTGGCGCGCTGCGCGACGCGCTCGCCGGGCTTCCGTTTCCGCCGGCCGTGCTCGATGGCATGCTCGCTCTGGGCGTCGGTCCGGTATTTCCGCAGTTCTTTCAACTGGCTACCGCAACGCCAACTGTTTCGCTGGTGAAACCGGGCGCAAAGGCGAGCCTGAACGTACAAGTCACCCGTTCCAACGGCTTCGACGACAAAGTCAACGTGTCGCTCGACGGGTTGCCCCAGGGTGTGACGGCCAAGCCAGCGGCCATCGACAAGGGCAAGACCGAGACGACTCTGGAGCTAGTCGGCGCCGAACTGATTCCGCCCGGCAGGCACGCGTTTCGGGTCGTTGGATCGGCGGCGTTCCAGAATCAACCGCAGACGTTCGCAGTCGACAGCGTGGCCATTGACGGTCCGCCGATCGCCGTGACGTTCGCTCCGGCTGGACCGTTGGCCTCCGGCAGCAAACAGAAGGGCACGTTGTCGCTGGCCGGCGCGCTGGCCCCGGTTGCGGCAGCGGGCACGTACCAAGGCGGCGTGACGCGCGGCGCCGAAGGTCCGCGGGCCCCCGCCCTGCCCGGCTTCGGAGCCGACAACACGGCGATCGCACTGTCGGGGATTCCGAAAGCACCGGGCAACGACCGGCTGACCGCCGCACTTCCGATGACAGCCGACAGCGACTATACGGTGGAGCTTTGGTTTTATAACTCGCGTGACTTGAGTCAGCCCAACTCGCCGGCGATCTCTGGCTATTTGTTCAGCCGAGCTGGTGCGCCCACGGCGGCCAATGCGCAGCCGGGAGACCATTTGGGTATCGGCGGTGTCGAGAGCTCACCGCGCGACAAGTTGTTCTTCTACAACGGCGATGCGCTGGTCGCCGGACGTACGCCGCTGGCGATCAACACGTGGCACCATGTCGCACTCCTGCGGCACGGCGACGAAATCACGGTGATTCTCAATGGTGAAACGGCCAATCCGGAGATTCGCGCGACCGCGGCCAAGAACTTCGCCAGCAACCAGATCACGCTCGGTTCCCGCGGCGACGGCTTTGGGCCGTTGCAAGGACGGCTGGACGAGGTCGCCGTATTCGACGGGGCGCTACCGCCGGAGAAAGTCCAGGCCCATTTCGGCGCGGCAAAAGTCGAATCGCCTGCCCACGAGACGATCGTTAAAGACAGTCCGCTAGCGTATTGGCGGCTGGATGAGTCCGAAGGCCAAACGGCCGCCAGCGTCGCGCCGCCGCACAAGCGCTTGGTTCGCTTGGATTGGAAGAACCTGGCCGCCGGATTGAGCGGGCCCAGCGAAGTCGTTTTGCTTGATGGGCAAGACAAGATCGAGATCGAACTGTCGGCTGCCGAGTCCGTCGCGGCGGCCAAATTGGAGAACATCGTCGTGGCCGCGACCACGAACGTCGGCAGCGGAGATTTCACGGCTGAGTCGCTGCCGGTTGTGCTTGAAGTAACCAAACCGCAATAGGCTTCGAAGCGAGGAATGATTCGATGAACGCTAGCGCATGGACCCGATGCAGGCAGTGCCTTCTGGCCAGTGTAGCCATCGGTTTGCTCGCGACCGCCGCGCCAAACGCGCTGGCCGAGGAGTCAGCTCCGTCCGAGCAAAGCGTGCAGGTTGAACCGATCGAGGTCGGCACGCCCGCGCGGATCGAAGTGTTCCCCGCCGAGGTGGCGCTCTCGGCGCCGCGCCGTGAGATGCACGTAATCATCACCGGCCATTACGATGACGGCAGCATGCAGGACCTGACCAGCGTTGCCGAAATCGTATCGCAAGATCCGGCCGTCGCCACGGTCGAAGGTGCCGTGATTCGCCCCGCGGCCAACGGCACGACGTCGGTACAAATCAGCGTCGGCGGCCATCAGGCGACCGTGCCGGTCGAAATCTCGAATCAGGAATTGCCGGCAACGGTGTCGTTTCAATATGGGACGCTCGCGGTGCTTTCGAAGCAAGGGTGCAACAGCGGCGCGTGCCACGGTTCGCCGAGCGGCAAAGGCGGCTTTCGGCTGTCGCTGCGGGCCTACGATCCCGTGCTTGACATCGAAACACTGGTCCGCGAAGCCTACAATCGACGCACCAATCTCTACGAACCAGAGGCCAGCCTCATGCTGCGGAAGCCGCTGATGGAAGTCGCCCACGGCGGCGGGCGGCGGCTCAAGAAGACCGACCCCGGCTACGAGGTGCTCCGCGACTGGATCGCTCAAGGTTGCCAAGTCGATCCTGACGACGCGCCGGTATGCACCAAACTCGAGGTTTATCCCACACAGCGGATCCTGATGCGGCCGGCGCACACGCAGCACGTGATGGCGCTGGCACACTTCTCGGACGGCACAATACGCGACGTGACGTCGCGGGCTGTGTTCAGCAGCTCGGACGACGCGGTGGCCACGGTCGATGCCGACGGTCTGGTGACCGGGCTGGATCGGGGCGAAGCGGCCATTTTGGTCCGCTTTCTCGACAGGATCGAAACGGCGTCGATGATGTTCCTCAAGGAGATTTCGGGTTTCCGTTGGACGTCGCCGCCAGAGAACAACCTGGTGGATCACCACGTTTTCGAGAAGCTCAAGCAGTTGCAGATCCTTCCCTCGGAGGTGTGCACCGACGAAGAGTTCGTGCGCCGCGTGTATCTCGACGTGATTGGCGTCGTACCACAGCCGGAGGAGACAGCGGCGTTCTTGGCCGACACCGATCCAGACAAACGGGCAAAGCTGGTCGACTCCCTGCTGGAGCGGCCCGAGTTCGCCGAGTTCTGGGCCCTGAAGTGGGGTGACTTGCTGCGAATTCGCAACGCCAAGGTAAGCGTCGGCGGCGTACACAAGTTTCGGCGGTGGCTGGTGGCGGCATTTCGAGACAACATGCCCTACGACCGGTTCGCCCGCGAACTGCTGACCGCCACGGGCAGCACGTTCGTCAATCCGCCGGCCAACTACTACCGCACGGCAACCGAGACCAACGATTGCACGGAAACCACGTCGCAATTGTTCTTGGGCATTCGGATTCAGTGCGCCAAGTGTCACAATCATCCCTTCGAGCGCTGGTCCCAAGACAACTACTACGGCATCGGGGCCTTCTTCAATCGCGTGCAACGCAAACCGGGCGTCAATCCCGACGAACAGGTGATCTGGGTTGCGCGCACCGGCGAAGTGACTCAACCGCGCACAGGACAGACGATGCAACCCTGGTTGCCGCTGTCTGGTCCGGCCGAGCTATCTGGCGAGCAGGACCGCCGCGAGGTGCTTGTGGATTGGCTCGTGCAGCCAGACAATCCGTTCTTTGCCAAGGTGGAAGTAAACCGCATTTGGGGTCACCTGTTCGGCCGCGGCATCGTCGATCCGGTCGACGACTTTCGCGATTCGAATCCGCCGTCGAGCGCTTCGCTGCTGCAAGCGTTGGCCGACGATTTCGCGCAGAACGGCTACGACCGGCGGCGCGTAATGCGCAACATTCTGAACAGCCGCACGTATCAGCTCAGCTCGCGCAAGAACGAATTCAATGCCGAGGACACGAAGTACTTTTCACACGCCGTCACGCGGCTGCTCACCGCCGAGCAATTGCTCGACGCGATCTGCCAGGTCACCGG
Organism: uncultured Planctomycetaceae bacterium; assembly: GCA_937952415.1. Lineage (GTDB taxonomy): Bacteria > Planctomycetota > Planctomycetia > Pirellulales > PALSA-1355 > CALFYT01. The sequence continues at coordinate 124,198 of CALFYT010000120.1, forward strand.
CGTGGCCGAAAAGTTTCCCGGGCTTCCGTCGGGTACACGGGCGACGCAGTTGCCCAGCCCGGACGTGGATTTGGAGTTTCTGAAGGTCTTTGGCCAGCCGGCCCGCGAAACGGCCTGTCAATGCGAGCGTTCGACCGATTCGAACCTGTCGCAAGCGCTGCAGATGATCAACGGCCCGCTGGTGCACGGCAAGGTACGTGACGAGAACAACCGCCTGCGGAAGCTGGTGGCCGCCGGCAAAACCGACGAGCAGATCGTCGACGAGTTGTACCTGGCCGCGTTGTGCCGCCACGCCACCGAACCGGAAATGAGCACCGCCACCAAGCACGTCGCCAATGCGGGCGACCGGATGCGCGGTTTGGAAGACGTGTGTTGGGCCCTGCTCAACGCCAACGAGTTCTTGTTCCAGCACTAGAATCCCCCCTTCGAAGATCCGACGCGAACGCTCGGCTTCTGTCCGACGTGGAGTTTTGACCGTGCAACCGATTCGCTGCAATCTGGCCCTTGCCCTGTGCGGTTTGATGCTTGCCACGAGCGCGCCCCTGGCGGCGCTGGCCGACGATGGGCCCGCGCCGGTGAGCTTTTCCAAGGACATTGCGCCGATCCTGGTACAGCACTGCCAGGCGTGCCACGGCCCGCCCGAGCCCAAGGGAGGCTACCAGGTCGCGAACTTCGAGCTGTTCATGAAGCCGGGCGAGTCGGAATCGCCGTCGGTGACGCCCGGAAATCCGGACGAGAGCGAAGTCTTCTACCTGATCACGCTGGACGACGCGGACCTGCGGATGCCGAAGGAGGCCGATCCGCTGTCGGCCGAGCAGATCGCGTTAATCAAGCGCTGGATAGCCGAGGGTGCGAAGTACGACGGCCCGGAGCCGACGGCGCCGCTGGCATCGATCGTTCCCAAAGCCGCGCATCCGGATCCGCCGGAGTCGTATCGCCGTCCGGTGCCGATCACGGCTGTGGCGTTCAACGGAGACGGTAGCCAGTTGGCGGCCAGCGGCTATCACGAAGTGACAATCTGGAACGCGGCCAACGGATCGCTGACGCGGCGGATCAAGAACGTCGCCCAGCGCGTCTATTCGATCGCGTATAGTCCGGACGGCACGTTGGTCGCGGTGGCCGGCGGCGTGCCGGGCCAATTGGGCGAAGTCAAGCTGTTCAACCCGGCCGATGGTTCCCAGGTGAGCGAATTTCCGACGACGTCCGATGTCGTGTTTCGCGCCGAGTTCAGTCCCGACGGTAAGAAGCTGGCCACCGGCGGCGCGGACCGCGCCATTCGGATCTTCGACGTCGCCAGCGGCAAGCGCGAAGTGTTGATCGAGGACCACGCCGATTGGGTCGTGGGCCTAGCGTGGAGTCCCGATGGATCGAAGCTGGCGTCGGCCAGCCGTGACAAGACCTCGAAGCTGTTCAACGCGGCGACCGGCGAATCGCTGATGACCTATTCCGGCCACGGCGACCAGGTGTTCGACGTGGGTTTCTCAGGCGACGGCAAGTTGATCTTTTCGGCCGGTGCCGACAAGAAGGTTCACGCCTGGAATCCGGAAGACGGCAAAAAGAAGGGCGAGCTGGGCGGCTATGGCAGCGAAGTACTCGCGCTGGCCACCCACGCCGACAAGGTGTTTAGCTGCTCGGCTGACAAAAAGGTCCAGCAGCATCGTGTAGAGGGTTTCAAGCACTTCAAGGGCTACGAGGGCGTGACCGACGCGGCGTACGCAGTCGCGTTTCACCCGGCAACGGGCAAAGTCGCCGCCGGCAGCTTCGCCGGCGAAGTGCGCATCTGGAATGCCGAAGACGGGGTCCAAGCGGCAACGTTCATCGCGGCGCCCGGCTACGCGGCACCCGCGCCGTAGCGTCCGATTCTTGCGGCACATGGCGGCGCATCGAGTGGGTTCGGCGCGCGTCGCGCCGCCGACCTTTCTGACTGCCATTACCAATCGCCCACGCTGCCGTCGGCGTAGAATTCGCGGAGCACGATTTCCGGCTCGAAGGGATGCCGTGCGACTTCGGCTTCGTCGATCTCGATGCCCAAACCGGGGCGATCACTGGGGCGAACCAGCCGCCCGTCGGGATCGACGCGAAACCCCTCTTGCACGACGTCCTGCCGCCACGGAACATCGGCATGCACCGCTTCGCAGATGATGTAACTGGGCGTGGCGAACCCGAACTCGAGCGAAGCGGCCGTGCTGATGGGACCTTGTGGATTGTGCGGCGCGATGGCAACCCGATGTGCCTCGGCCAAGGCCGCGATGCGCCGGGCTTCGCTCAGTCCGCCGCAGTGCGTTATATCTGGTTGAATCACGCTGCACGCGCCGGCATCGAGAAGTTGGCGAAACGCGTGGATGCCGACACAACGTTCACCGGTGGCGATCGGCGTGACAACGGCCCTCTGAATGTCGGCCAATCCGGCGGCGCTTTCCACCCAACAGGGCTCCTCGAACCAGTACAGCCCAAATGGCTCGACCGCTTTGGCGATTATCAGCCCCATGCGGGGCGAGGGGCGCGCGTGGCAATCCACCATAATGTCGATCGCTTCGCCTACTGCCTCGCGCATCGCACGGACACAGGCCTCGGCATAGCGAATCGGGCGGAGCCCTTCGATCGGCATCGTCGCCGGAACGGCCATCGCCTTGAACGCGGTGAATCCGTCCTCGACCGCTTTCTTGGCCAGCTCGCCGAAACGCGCCGCATTGGTCGGATCGGTCGTGTAGAAGTCTTCCATCTTGCCGCCGGCCAGGTGGCAATACGTGCGAATGTGGTCCCGCACCGGTCCACCCCACAGCTTATGACACGGCACTCCGTGGAGCTTGCCGAGAATGTCCCACAGCGCGATATCGATGCCGCTGATCGCGGTGCCCCGTACCACGCCGTTGCCGTGCCAAAAATGCTGTCGGTGCATCATCTGCCAAAGATGTTCGATCCGCGTCGGATCCTCGCCGACCACCAACGTGGCCACGTCTTCGATCGCGCCAACGACCGAACGCGTATGCCATTCCAACGTGGCTTCGCCCCAACCCCACAAGCCCGGCTGGTCGGTGATCACCTTGACGAAGATCCAATTGCGCATCCGCGCGTGGCAGACGTGGGTCTCGATTTTCGTGATTTTCATGCGAAACCTAGCAACAGGCCGTGGTGAGACGGGCCAAGAGATGCCCTAGTTCTACGAAAACGTATTGGGGCCGCAAGAGTATCGAAGGACCGTGCCCGGCGGTCCCACGCGCCAAGTCTCGCCTGCGGCCGGTATCCGGGTCCGTGGCACAAAGGCATGGGTCGAAGTCTGCCGCAGTGCGAAGTGCCGCGCTAGTGCCCGACGACGGCTTGCCGGTACAATAACGTATCCTTGGAAACGCGGTCGTCGTTTGATCGCGCTCGAGTCGGCCCGGCAACAGACAATTGATGGCCTTGAATCGAAGAATCTCAGCGCTTGTACTGCTGGTCGGGCTGGCGGTGGCCGGCTATCTGCTGCGCGGCCTGGTGCCTAATGTCCTGAGCGAGTACGAGAAGGCTGCAAGCTTTCATCCCTGGTGGGGATACGTCTATCTGGCCGTGGTCGGCCTGAGTAGCGCGGCGTTTGTCGCGCTGATCGTGTGGGGGCTGTGGACGCTGGTGGCCAACACCCGATCGAAGGACCGTCGCCGCGAGACCGACAACCTATCTCCGAGCCAGATGTCGCGCCGCCAGCAACGTCAGGAGATCGACGCGCAATTGGCGGCCGGTCGCGCATTGGCCGACGACGGGCAGCTTTCGCAAGAAGTGCGCGAGCCGATTCGCAAGTCGCTTGATACGCTCGAGACGAAGCTCAAGTACCAACGGCTCGAGATCGTGGCCTTCGGTACCATTTCCAGCGGCAAGTCGTCGCTGCTCAACGCGCTGGCAGGGCGGGACGTGTTTCGCACCGAAGTCCGCGGCGGCACGACCGTCACTCGCAACGAGATCCCCTGGCCCGGCGCCGACAAGGTGGTGCTGGTCGATACGCCCGGCCTGGCCGAAATCGACGGCGCGGCCCGCGAAGAGTTGGCCAAACGGGCCGCCCGCGATGCCGATCTGGTGCTGTTTGTCACCGACGGTCCGCTGAAGGACTTCGAGTATCGATTCATCGAGCACCTGGCCGCGATGGAAAAGCGCGTCCTGCTCTGTCTGAACAAGGAAGACTGGTTCCAACCCCAGGATCGAGAGCTCCTGGTGGCGCAATTGGCCGAGCAGGTCGCCGGCCTGGTACCCAAAGAAAACGTGGTGGCACTGCGGGCCCAGCCAGCGGCCCGCATTCGGACGCGCGTGCTGCCGGACGGCACGCAAACCGAAGAATCGGTGGCCGTCGAGGCCGACTTGAACGCCCTGGCCGCGCGGATGCGGGCCATCGTGGCACGCGACGGACGCGATCTGCTACTGGCCAACCTGCTGTTGCAGTCGCGCGGGCTGGTGGCCGAAGCAAAAGCCGAAGTGCAAACCGAACTGGACAAGCAAGCTCGCGAAATCGTCGACCGTACCATGTGGCAGGCGGGCGCCGCCGCAGCTTTGAGCCCGTTGCCAGTGGTCGACCTGATGGCCGGAGCCGGCATCACCGCGAAAATGGTATTGCAACTGGCGCGCGTCTATCGCCAGAAGATGGATCTGGACACGGTGGGCCGGCTGCTGGGCGAGTTGGGGAAACAATTGGTCTCGGTCGCGGGAGCAAACGTCGCGGGCCCGGCCGCGGGCACGGCAATTGCCTCGACGCTGAAGACCGTGCCTGGCGTGGGAACGATCACCGGCGGCGTGTTGCAGGGACTGGTGCAGGTGGTCGTCACGCGCTGGATTGGCGGCGTGTTCATCGTGTACTTCAAGCGAGAGATGCAGGCCTCGGCCACCGATTGGGCAACGCTGGCGCGCGAGCAATGGAAAGAGACGACGCGACCCGCAGAACTGGCCCGGCTGGTCAAAACTGGGCTGGTGCGGCTAGGAGCAAAGCAGTGACCCACGAGCCCGGCGAAAAGCCCTCCGATGCCTCGTCCGACGGCGCGGCGGATGTGCACGACCAGCAGTTTGTCGATGCGATGGCCAGCGTGCGCCACGCGATCGAACAATTCGACGGCTGCAGCGACGAAGAGAAGGAAGCGCTGGTCAAAGAGCTAGCCGACTTGCAGGAGATGGATCGCAAGCTCGAGGAAGGTCGCGTCGAAATCGTGCTATTTGGCGAAATCGACACAGGCAAGAGCGCGCTGATCAACGCCCTGGTGGGCGAGTCGGTGGCCGAAGTCGACGTCCGCGGCGGCTGGACCAAGGAGGTCTGGAGCACGTCGTGGGAGGGTTGCGGCTACGTCGTGCCGGGATTCATGCAGTCGCAGGTCGTGCTGCTCGATACGCCAGGCATCAACGAGGTCGACGGCGCGCAGCGGGCGAAAATGGCCCACGAGGCGGCCGAGCGGGCCGACCTGATCTTGTTCGTCACGGACTCGGACTTGAACCAGACGGAGCACGCGGCGCTGGCCAATTTGGCGACCAGTCACAAGCCGATCATCTTGGTGCTCAACAAAGTCGACAACTACACAGCCCAGCAACGTGCCGACTTGAAAGGCGCGCTGTGCGACAGCCGGATGCGCGGAATCATTGGCCCGGACGACATCGTGGAAACCGCGGCAGATCCGTTGCCGCGCGAGTACGTGATCGAAAGTGCTGACGGATCGGAACGGCAGGAGATGCGCAAGCCGCCGGCGGATGTCGAGGCGCTCAAGGCCCGCATTCTCGAAGTGTTGGACCGCGACGGCAAGGCGCTGTTGGCGCTCAACGGAGCGATGTTCGCCGCCGACCGCAGCGACCGAATCGCCGCGCTCAAGGTGCGGATGCGCGAAGAACGGGCCAACACGATCATCTGGAGCTATGCCGCGATGAAGTCGATCGGCGTCGCCCTCAACCCCGTACCCGCGGCCGACGTGCTGGGCGGAAGCGCGATCGACGTGACGATGGTGGTCACGCTGGCGCACGTGTACGGGATCTCGCTCACCTGGGTCAATGCCCGGCGGCTGATCGAGTCGATCGTCAAGGCGGCCGGTTGGGTGATGGTTGGTGAGATGGCCACGCACCTGGCGGCGTCGCTCTTCAAGGGGCTGACGCTGGGGGCCGGGGCGGCACTCACCGCGCTGCCGCAGGGTGCGGCGGCCGGCTACGGGTCGTACATCGTCGGTCAGGCGGCCAAATACTACTTCGAACACGGCGCCAGTTGGGGCGGCGAAGCGCCCAAGACGATCGTCAAGCGCATCTTGGACGCGACCGACAAGCAGTCGGTTCTGGAGCGGCTGAAAAAGGAAATCAGCGCGAAAATCCGCGTCAATCCCCACGCAAAGCCCTAGCGGCGGGCTCGACGCCGCGTCGGCAGATCAGTTGAGGGATGGTTGCCGCCGACGATGAGCTATCCGTTTCTACTGATCATAGGCAAATCCGAAGTCCGCGACCCGCCGCTGCCATCACGAATCTTGTGCGTTGTCCGTTAGCAGTCGATCCTGTCGATCGCTGTCTAATAGCGCGGTAGCGTCGGGTCGATCTCAAGCGACCAGCGGTCGATGCCACCGGCCATGCTTTGGGCCAACGCAAACCCTTGCTCGCGCAGCCATCGCGCGACCCGCAGGCTGCGGCCACCATGGTGGCAATGGACCGCGATGCGGGCGTCGCGATACGGTTCCAATTCGGCCAGACGAGTCTTGATGGGTACCAGCTGAGCCTCAGCGATATGCACCAGCGCGTGCTCGTCCGGCTCGCGGCAATCGACGAGCAGCGTCGTGCTGTCGGCTTCGGCCAGCCACCCGCGCACCGTTTGACAGTCCACTTCCAGCGGCAAGTCGTCGGGCATGGTCAGCTCCAACAGAGGTGAGAGTCGGGCGGCATGCCGCCGGTGGAGGGGCAAAAGAACAGGCTGCTCTGACCGTTGCCGGCCAGAGCAGCCTGGAAACTTCACGCGTTGATTGTTGACAGCGGCCGAATATCAGTTGCCCGCGCCGGGATCCGCCGCCGACTCCCGCCCTGCCCGAGTCGACAGATGCATGTACACGACCGGATCGGTGTCGGGCGCCAACCCGGTGACGTGGGCATCGCCCCAGCAGTGCAGCACGATGCCGCCGCTGTGGTCGCTACTGGGACCCCAATCCCACGTGGTGCCACCGGTATACCACCCAGCCTGGGCGAAAATCGGATTCTGGTTGGTGCAAAACTTCCGCTGCCCTTCAATGTCCGGGCCATAGTTCATGCCGTGCTCGCCGGTGGTTCCCGGCGGGAACTGCCATTGGGTCGCGTTGATACCCGAATTGACACCGGTCGTCGTGAGCTTCTGGGGCTGAACGGCCTGGGTAAGGGACTGGGTCGTGTTGCCGAAAGACGTTGCGCCGGAGCCAAGCGGGACTGCAACAACCCACGAGGTGGTACCGTCGTACCACGAGGAGTAGGCTTGTTCCTTGGATTCGACGACGATAATCGTCTTCGAGGTGCCGTCGACGACGCCACGGATCGCAATCCCGCCACGCTTCATTTGAACCTTGTCCAGCGGTGGGATGATGATGCCGTTGGGCGGCTCGCCTGTCTGCGGGTTGGTGGCCGTGCTGATTGCCGAAGGATCCTGCATGCACTCGAAGTGCGTGGCAGCCATCGCCTTGTAGTTGGTAATAACCACTTCCCACGGTTCCGACGGCGTCGGATTTGTCGGCGGATCTGGCTGCTTGCTACTCGAATAGTTGACATACCAGCCACAAGTCGAAGGCGGGTCGCCCGAGAAGCTTGGACAAAACGTTTGGTCCAACTCGACGGTCGAAAAATGGCGCCACCAGGGCATCGCCGCGCTTGTTCCGCCAGCCCGAAAGCGCAGTCCCGGCCCCATCGAGGTGCCCGCGCCGTTTCCGCCCCGCATCGCAAACGCCGGAAACTGAAACTTGTTCGACGTTTGTGCCATGTTGTTGTACATCGTGGCTTCTTCGAGGTAGGGCAGCAAGCGCACGATCCAACTATATCCAGCCGCGCCGACAGCCCCGCTTGACACAGGGCTCCCAGGCCTGGCTTGCCAGACCGTCATCGGAGGCGGTTGAACCATGTTTGGAATGTCGGGTTGTACGTTCGGCCCGGGGCTATTTGGCACGCCAATATTCTGGCTGGCCACGCACCACGTCAGCAGCGGAAAACGCTTATACGTGTCGTGGTGGTTCTGCAACGCAACGCCGATCTGTTTCAGCTTGTTGGTGCAGGAGTTCCGGCGGGCCGCTTCCCGGGCCGCCTGAATCGCCGGCAGCAACAGCGCTACCAGCACGCCGATGATGGCGATTACCACCAGCAGCTCTACGAGGGTGAACCCTCGCGCTTTGGATCGGGTGACCATACGTCACCTCCTTGGAACTAGGAAACAATGAAGAAAATGATGCGACGCCTCTTCCGATGGGGCCGAAGTGCATATGCAGCGCCCCACAGTTAGATGGACTTAATGTAACGGTTGGTAAACACCGTGTCAAACAGATACTCCGGGCTTTTCGACTTTTGAGGATCGCCAACGCGGCGCGCCAACTTGGACGCAACGTGGTTTGCCGCCGCGGGACTGTTCCGCCTTAACGAGGTGCTCTATAGTAACCATTTGTCCACTTCCGCACTTGGGCTGGCGGCCGGACGCCCCCAACACGCGCCAAGACGATCGTACCGATGGATTGCCGCACGAAAGTCGTCGCTGGGCCCGATGGTTCAGGCAAGACCGGCCGAATGGTAGCGGTTTACCGCACCGTCTTGGCCGAAAACCCGCCTGGAGTAGCACTTTGGATCGCCCCAACCCATCGCGCGGCGGTCGCGGTTCGCCAGCGTGTTCTGGCCCGCAACCTGCCGGGTTGCCTGAACCCCCACTGCTTTTCATTCGACCAGTTCGTGCGCCGCTTGCTCGAAGCCTCCGAGGCGCGGATGCGGCCGATCAGTGTGCTCGGCCAACGGCGGATTCTGAGGACGCTCGTCGACCAGGCAATCGACCAACGGCGGCTAAATCACTTCGCGCCCATCGCAGAGACCGCCGGGTTTGTCGACCTGCTGATCAATACGATCGGCGAGCTCAAACGGCTTGAAATCTGGCCCCAGGAACTCCGTGAAGCTGCCGGCGGCCTGCCCGGGGACAAGAATCGCGAACTGGTCGAGCTGTACGACGCGTATCAGCGCGTACTGAACAATCACGATCTTTACGACGCTCAGGGGCGGTTTTGGTCAGCGCGGGCGCAGCTTCGCGATGGACAGCGTCGCCCGTTCGAGTCGGTCCAACACATTTTTGTTGACGGGTTTGTCGACTTTACACGTACCGAGCACGAAATCCTCGAGATTCTCGCCAAGCGTGTCGAGTCGATGACGATCAGCCTGCCGCTCGATTCCGATGCCCGGCGCGCGGAGCTGTTTCGCAAACCGGCTGCGACGTTGGCGGAGTTGCGTCGCCGGCACGGAGAACTCACGGTCGAAGAGTTGTCGCCGGCCGCCGGGCGCACGGGGGCACTGGTCTACGCCGAGCGATCGTTGTTTGCCGCCCGGCCCGAACCCGGCGATACTCCGCGACCTGACGGCATCGAGATCCTACCGGCAGCCAGTGTCACGCATGAAATCGAGCTTGTTGCCCGTCGTGTCAAGGGGCTGTTGATCGACGGTGACGACAATGGTCCGGTTCCGCCAAGCGACGTGTTGGTCGTGTTTCGCTCGATCGGTGACGAGATTGCTCAGCTTGTTAGCGAGGTCTTTGAAGAGTACGGCATTCCGGCTGCGATCGACCATCGTCCGATGCTCGAATCGGCTCCGGTCGTCCGGTCTTTGATCGCGTGGTTCGAGTGCGAGCAAGACGACTGGTCCTTTCGAAAGTTGGCGCCGCTGCTGGTGAGCAACTACTTCCGACCGCCGTGGCCCGAGTGGCAGAACGGCGCGGCGGCGGCTGCGGCTGAACATGTCGTACGTCGATTGCAATCGACGGGCCGGCTCGCGCTGCTTTCGCAGCTCGAACGGGTATCGGCGGAACCGATCCCGGCGTCGCGTGACGAGGATGACGCGTCCGCGCGGCTTGAGCGCGACGCCCGCTTGGCGCGACCCCTGCTCGAACGGCTCGGACGCTTGTTCGACACCCTGCCGGCCCGGGCCACGGCTACCGAATGGGCCGAGACAATCTTCGATTTGGCCGAGGCTTCCGGAATGGCGGCCGCGATCGACTCCGACGACGCCGTGCCGCACGATCGGGCAGCGTTCGACGCTCTGCTCGACGCGCTACGAGAGACGGATCGATTGGCGGGTTGGATGGGTGGTCAATCGGCCCAGCTTTCACTCGGCGAATGCTTGAACCAATTGCGCGAGATCGCCCGTTCGGTTGTTTGGCCGATCGCGACCGAAGAGCCGGGCCGAGTTCGCGTATTGTCGGCGGAAAACGCCCGTCATCTCTCTGCGCCGTACGTGTTCATGGCGGGGCTTTCGGAGCGTGCCTTTCCACCGGCCGAACGCGAAGACTGCATTTTCGGCGAGGCGGATACGCGCCGACTGGTCGATGCCGGATTGCCGATGGCGCCGCGGGCCCTGCGCCAAGGGCACGAAATGCTGTTGTTTTATCAAGTGGTCAATCGGGCCATTCGGCGGCTCGTGCTGAGCTACCCGGCGCTTGACGATTCAGCACAACCGCTGTCGCCCAGCCCCTACTTGAACGACTTGGAACGAACATTTCATCCGCATCTCGTTCCGCGGCTGGGCCCACCGAATTTGAGCACTGTGCCGGCTACGGACGACGTACGGTCTGTCCGCGAATTCCGCGTGCGAGCCGCGGCAGAAGCGCTCAATGGCGAGCCGCGCTTGATCACCGAATTGGCCGCTTGTCCCACGACCGCGATCACGGCACAGTCCCTGTTCGCCGGATGGGACGCGATCGCGGCCCGCGCGCAGGGCGAATCGTTCGGTCTGTTTGAAGGCATGCTGATGTCGCGCGAGGTTCGCGCGCTTCTGGCACAGCGGTTCGGTCAGGCGCATGACTGGAGCCCTAGCCAACTGGAACAGTACGAATCGTGCCCGTTCCAGTTCCTGCTGGATCGAGTGTTGGGGTTGGAAGAAATCGCCGAACCGGCCCTATCGGCCGACTATGCCGGACGAGGCCGGATCTTGCACTGGATGCTGGCGACGCTCCATCGACGCCTCAACGCGAAATCGGGCGGCAATGCCACTCCAAGCGCGCTGCTCGACGAGCAATTCCGCGCACTTCTCAACGGCTTGGTTGAAGAGATTCTCGAGTCGCGGCGGACCGAGCGGCCCCTGGCAGACGGGCTGTTGGAAATCGATCTGCGGCGCGTTTCCGTGATGCTGGAGGAATATCACAGGCAGCACGAAAAGTACGACGCAAAGTTTGCAGATTTTGACGAGCCGCCACGCCCGGCGCACTTCGAGGTGGCGTTCGGTTCACAGCATCACGCGGCAGGCGATGCGACCTCCCAATGGGATCTGGTCGACCCGATTTCACGGAGCGATCCGTTCGAGTTCGTCTGCGCTGCCGAAACGATCCGGTTTTCCGGGCGCATCGACCGCATCGACATCGGGCGTGTCGGCGGACGACCGGTCTATACGATCATCGACTACAAGAGCGGACGTTCCGAAAGCGCCACCGCGGCGGCAATTGCCTCGGGCAAAGCCTTGCAGTTGCCTTTATACGCACTGGCGGCCGAGCAGCTCCTTCTGCAAAGCGGCGCGCAACCGCTGCACATCGGATATTGGCATCCGGCCGTTCAGGGATGCAAGCAGGCAATCGCGCTGCACGAGCACGATGAAGGTGAGCTGCGCGAAAGCCTACAGTGGGAAACGCTTCGCAAGACGCTGCCGCACAAGGTGCAGTCGCTGGTTGACGGCATCCGTGACGGACAATTCCCGATGGCCAGCTCCGACCTCAAGTGTACCAGTCGGTGCGAGTTCCATACGGTGTGTCGCGTGAACCAGACCCGCGCGTTGGACAAGCAGTGGACTCCGCCCGGAGAACGAGCCGAATGAGCGCCTCTCCGGATCGGAGCGAGCGAAGCTGGACCGACGCGCAGCGCCGGGCAATCACGACGCGCGATGTTTCTGTCTCGCTCTCGGCCGGGGCGGGGTGCGGGAAGACGTTCGTGCTGACCGAGCGCTACCTCGGTTATTTCAGGGCCTGCGATCCCACAGCGCTCCAACCGGAGGACCTGCACCGGTTGGTTGCGATCACCTTCACCGAACGGGCCGCGCGCGAGATGCGCGATCGAATCCGCGCCAGGTGTTACGAAGCCCTTGATTCGGCCCGCGCGGATGACGTTTCGTACTGGTCGGCCGTACTCCGCGGCCTGGATAGCGCCCGGATCAGCACGATTCATTCGTTTTGCGCGAGCCTGCTTCGTGCCCACGCCGTGGAGGCCGGGCTCGATCCGCAGTTCGACGTGCTCGAGCAATCGCAAGCCGAAGCGCTACTCAGTGAATCGGTGGACGATGAGCTGCGCCATCTTGTGGCCCAACGCGATCCAGCCGTGATCGAGTTGGCGGCCGCGTTGGACTTACACGGCCTCCAGCAACGGGTACGCCGCTTGGCCGTCGAGGCACGTGACGATCAACTGGACACGTGGCCCACCGATGGCGTGTCACACCAACTCCAGGTCTGGAGCGACTACTTCAAACAACAGGTAGTGCCGCTTGTGCACCGGTTGATCGCCGAGATGCCCGAGTTGCGGCGCATCGCGACAATCCTGCGCGATCACGAGCCGAGCAATAAAAGGATGCAGCAGAGGCGGGATGTGCTGCTCCGTACGTTACCGCGGCTGGATTCGCGCGACGTGACGGCTGATGCGCTGGCGGCGGATCTTCAAACGATCCGTGAACACGCGACCGTACAACACGGCGGCGGAGCCAAGGCCTGGAGTGACGAGGACGTGTATGCGACGTTGCGCGACGACGCGAAGGTTGTCCGCAGCCGAATTGATGAACTTTCCGCCGTGTTGGAGTTCACGCTAGAAGCCGCCCGGCACGCCTCGCAGTGCGGGCTCGAACTGCTTGCGATCGCCGGCAAGGTTCGGGGGCGCTACGCCCAACGCAAACGTGATCTGGCGGCGCTGGACTTCGACGACCTTCTGGCGCGTGCCCGCTCTTTGATGATCGATCCAAACAACGAGGCATTGCGGCGGCAGCAGGCTGCACAAATCGATTTGTTGCTGGTCGACGAGTTCCAGGACACCGATCGTGTGCAGCTCGACCTGGTGAAGGCGCTGTGCGACCAGATGATCACCGATGGAAAGCTGTTTTTCGTGGGCGACTACAAGCAGTCGATCTATCGATTCCGCGGGGCGGAGCCGGATGTGTTTCGCGAGCTGCGCGAAGCGATTCCGCCTTCAGGCCAACTCGCGTTAAGCAAGAATTTTCGCAGCCAGCCCGCGATACTCGAGTTTGTGAACGCACTTTTCTGGGGCGAGCTCGGGCCAGACTACGATCCGCTTCGCGCCCACCGCGAACAAGTGACAACCAAGCCGGTGGTCGAATTCTTGTGGGCGCCGGCGCCGTCTGGGACGTCTGAGAAATCGGTACAGTCAAATCGTCGCCGCGAGGCGGATTGGGTCGCGCGCCGCGTGCGAAACATGCTCGACAGCGGCGAGCAACTCGTGGGCGAGCCGGATCCGAATCGTCCAGGCCAGCAGCGGCCGCGCGCCGTACGGCCCGGCGACATCGCGATTCTCTTTCGCGCGCTGTCGGACGTGGAACTCTACGAAGATGCACTTCGACGATACGGTGTCGACTACTACCTGGTGGGCGGACACGCTTTCTACGCGCAGCAAGAAGTCTTCGACTTGCTGAACCTGTTGCGGGCCATCGCCAGCCCGTCGGACGGTGTCAGTCTGGCCGGCGCATTGCGCAGCCCGATGTTCGCGCTGACCGACGAGACGCTGTTCTGGCTGGCCGAGCACAACGGCGGCCTGACGGCTGGGCTCTTCGACGGCCAGTTTCCCGAACCCGTGACGGGCGAGCAGCGCCGGCGCGTGGAGCACGCGGCCAAGACGCTCCGGCAACTCCGAGCCAGCAAGGACCGGCTGCGGGTGTGCCAGCTCATTGAGCGAGCGATGACGTTGACCGGTTACGATGCCGCGCTATTGGGTGAATTTCTGGGTGAGCGCAAGTTGGCCAACCTGCGCAAGGTGATTGAGCAAGCGCGCAGCTTCGAGCGGGGCGGGTCGTTTGGCCTGATCGATTTCATCGCCGAGTTGGCCGAGTATGTCGAGAGCCAGCCCAAGGAGCCATTGGCCGCGACCTTGTCCGAGGACACGGACATCGTGCGGTTGATGACCGTGCACCAGGCGAAAGGGCTTGAGTTTCCGATCGTGATCGTGGCCGACACGGATCGGAAGAGGAACGATAACGCCCCTCCGGTACACTTCGACGACACACTCGGCCCGCTTGTGAACATGCCCGACGATGCAGGCGAGCGGTGTGTCGGCGGCTTTGAGCTTTGGCGCACGATTGCCAGACAACACGACTTGGACGAATTGCATCGGTTGCTGTACGTAGCGGCGACGCGCGCGGCGGACTACCTGATTCTGTCCGGCGGAGTGACGTCGCTGGGCGACGCCAAAGGCACGTGGATGAAGTTACTCGAACGCCGGTTCGACTTGATGACCGGAGAATTCGTGGCCGATTTGCCCGCCGGCGAACCACGTCCGCAAGTACGCGTAACCACGGAGGAACCGTCCGGACCGAAAGGCGCTCGCACCAGCCGCGGTAGCTTGCGAAAGCTACTGGACGAGATTCCCACGCCACGCGACTTGCCGCCGACCACGATCCGCGGTATCGAACCGGTGCCGGTCGATCCGGCGGCGCTGCGGCAGTATTCGTTTTCGCGACTCAACGGGCGTTTGTGCGAACCGATCGTGCCTGGCGAGGCCTCGCAACAACAGGTTTCCGACATTGACCCGATCGATCTTGGAAAACTCGTCCACGGCGTGCTGGCGATGATCGACTTTGCCGCGCCGGGCGATTGGCGAAGCAGATTGCAACTGGTCGCCGAACGGCAGTCGACGGCGATCGACTCGACCGAGGTGCGCGACGCGGAACAAATGATCGAACGCTTTCTAGGATCGTCGCGCGCGGCGGACATCGCCGCCGCCCAAGAGACGTTTCGCGAAGCCGAGTTTCTGCTCGCCTGGCCGCCCGATCGGGCCGACAACCCCGAATTTTTGCTCAGCGGCTACATGGATCTCTTGTATCGAGATGCGCGGGACCGCTGGTGCTTGCTCGATTTCAAAACCAACCGCGTGTCGGCCAGCAAGGTGGCGACGGTCGCCGCGAACTACGAGATGCAAATGCTGGTCTATGGATTGGCCGCCGAAGCGATTCTTCGCGAACCCCCGGGCGAATTGGCGCTTCATTTCTTGCGAGGCGGTTTCGAGCACCGCTTCGCGTGGGACGATGCGGCGCGCCGTCGGGCCGCGGAACTCCTCGAGCAGGCCGTCGCGGCCGATCGCGCCGCGCTGGTCTGATGGGGGCGGCGTCGTGGCGGCTTATCCGGCTGGCATGCGCGTCTTATAATCAGACGAGCGTGGTTGTGTCTTTGTTCTCTTGTCGACCCGAATCGTGCCCAACCTGGATCCAGCCAAGCAGCGCGCGTTTGCCGTCGAGGTGGTGCGGGAACTCCGCGCGCACTCGTACGAGGCGTATTGGGCCGGCGGCTGCGTCCGCGACCAGATCATGGGCCGTGCGCCGAAGGACTACGACGTGGCCACGACCGCGCGGCCGGACGAGATTCGCAAGGTGTTTAGCTCGCGACGTACGGCGCCTGTGGGCGAGTCGTTCGGCGTGGTCTGCGTCGTGGGTCCGCGAAAGGCGGGACAGATCGAAGTAGCAACCTTTCTCCAGCCCCCGGGCTACCTCGACGGCCGCCATCCCGATGCAGTCACGTTCAGCACGCCCGAGATGGACGCGCAGCGACGCGACTTCACGATCAACGGAATGTTCTTCGATCCGATGGATCAACGCGTGATCGACTATGTCGGCGGGCAACAAGATTTGAAACAAGGGGTTATCCGCGCGATTGGCGACCCGATCGAGCGATTCTCCGAAGACAAGCTACGGCTATTGCGGGCAGTGCGGTTCACCGCCGGCTTTGGCTTCGAACTCGATCCGGGCACGCGCGCTGCGGTGGAACGAATTGCCGCCGAGGTCACCGCCGTCAGCGTGGAGCGGATCGCCGGCGAGCTGCGGTTGATGTTGCTGCACTCGAGCCGGGTACAGGCCTTTGCACTACTGCGCGACGTGGGACTGCTGGCCGCCGTATTGCCCGAGCTATGCACGAATCAGTCGGAGGCCGCGCAAACCGCTGCCCTGCCCGCAGACGAAGCCTGGTCGACGACGCTCAACACGCTGGCCGCGCTCGACGATCCGACGTTTCCGCTCGCGTTGGCCGCACTGTTGCACGCGTATGTCGATGCCGCGGGCAGTGCGGCGATCTGCCGCCGGCTGAAGCTGTCGAATCGCGATACTCGCCGGACGCGTTGGCTCGTCGAACATCACGCCGCGCTGACGGCGGCCGAAGAGTGCGCCTGGCCCAAGCTGCAGCGGATGCTGATTGCCGAGGGAATCGACGAATTGCTGTCGTTGCACGCGGCGATTGCCCGGGCATCGGGCCGTTCGACGGCGCACGTGGAACATTGCCGCAACGTCTTACGACGGCCTCCAGAGGAATTGAATCCGCCGCCGCTTGTCACGGGAGACGATTTGGTCGAGCATGGAGTACCCCGTGGCAAACAGTATCCGCGCCTGCTCGACGCGGTGCGTGATGCACAACTTGAGCAGCGGATTCGCACCAAAGATGAAGGCCTGGCGCTGGTCGACCAGCTTCGGGCCAAGTCTAAGAACTGACCAACCCAATCGGACGAATTTATGGAAGCGGTCGACTTGCTAAACCTGGTATCGCGTTGGTTCCACATTCTGGCCGCGATCACGGCCGTGGGAGGGACAATTTTCGCGCGATTCGTAGTGGTGCCTACGCTGGATCCGCTGGATTCCGGCAGTCGTGCGGAGCTGCATGCCGCGATGCGGGCCCGATGGTCGAAGATCGTGGCCGTGGCGATCGCCTTGTTGTTGCTCAGCGGACTCTACAACATCGCGATCATCTCGATCGACTACCGCGTGCCGCGATGGTATCACCCAGTGTTCGGCGTCAAGTTCCTGCTGGCCTTTGCCATTTTTTTGATTGCCAGCCTGTTGACCGGGCGGTCCAACGCGGCCGAAAACATCCGGAAACACCTGCGCTTCTGGCTAAACCTGAACATTGTTTTGGCCGTGCTGGTGGTGTGTTTGTCGGGAGTTCTGCGCACTGCCGACAAGGTGCCCAAGAAACCAGACCCCGAAAAGCCCGCGGCCGCGGGCGATACGGCCCAGAACGCCGCGGCGGGAGACGCCACGAAAAAGCCCGCGGAATAGGGCATCGGTTGAGCGTGGCGTGCGGAATCCTCGCCCTAGCCGTGCCGAGGAGTCGTGTGGCTGTTTGGCATTCGCTGCCAGCCCAACTAATCTGGATCTTGCGCGTACGACTTCCCACCAATCCGCCGGCTGCCACCGTGCTTGGGCAGCCTGGCGCAGACGAACCCGTGACAAATGGCAATGAACGACCGGTCTCTGGCCATTGATATCTTGAAGGACGCTCGCGACCTGCTTGGACAGCGGCTTACGGAGCGAATCATCGAGGCTCGTGACGAAATCGCGGCCGATGCGTCGGGCGCGTCGTACCTGAGCGAGATCGAAACGATCTATGATCAGCTTGGGAGCCGCCTGGCGCACGTCAACGCGATGCTCTCGAACCTGCCCGCCGAATCGCATGAAGAGCCGGCCGACGCCACGGCAACCGAAATCATCTACGCCGATCTCGCGTCGGGCGCCGCGACTTCGTTTGAGCCGGAGATGGAAACTCCGCCCACGGTCCTGGCACTGCCGGCCCCGCCCTACAACGACACGATGGTTCCGCTCGACGCACCCGCGACCGTGGTCACCCAAATCGTTTCGCTGATTGCAGCCTGCGACTACACGCCGGCCGTGCAGCTTATCTCCGAGTGCTTCGACGCGCGGCCCAGTCAGGCGCGGCAATGGGCTGCAACGTTGGGTCGACGGTCTTTTGTCCAACCGGACTTGCCGGCCCGGCTGATTGACCTGGCGGGCTCACTCGACGAGACTGACGAGCATACGGCCGTGGCCGTCGTCGTCGATTGTTTCGGTGTTGAGGCGTTCGAGGCGGTGCTCATGTTGCGAGCCCTGAAGGGACGCCCGAACGGTTCCACCGCCGGTTGAGCGACCGAACCGCCCCAAACCGCCAGCGACGCATCATCGAGCCGCGTCCCGTGGCGATCCCTTCGCGCATCGACAGGCCCGACCTATGGACAAGAAAACGAAAAAGAAACAGGACGTTCTTCGACAGCGAGTGCAGAAGCTGCAACAGCAGCTTGCCGGCGCCCGGCGGCAGATGGATGATCCTGACGAAGTGCGCCGTCTGGAGGCCGATATCGAATCGGCACGGGCGGAGCTCGAGAAACTCAAGTAGACCGCATCGACTCGTGGGTGTGTCGCGCGGCTCGGGCTACTTGCGCACGGTGCGGACCGTGGCACCTGGATTGTGGTACACGCCCGGATCCGAGGTTCCGTCCCCATCCCAATCGCCGACCACCGGATAGTCGCCGGCGGCGCCAAGGTGGATCACCATGTCCTCGCCGTCGATGATGCCGTTGCCGTTGGTGTCGATATACCAGACCCCGTCGCGGAAAACGCCCAAGTCGTCGACACCGTCGCCGTTGAAGTCGCCGACGACCGGCTTGTCGCCCTTTTGGCCGAAGCCGTGGTGCGCGTCGGAATTGGTCCACTTGCCATCGCCGTCGCGATCGCGGTGCCAGCGCCCGTCGCGGAACACCGCGATCGTGTCGATGCCGTCGCCATTCCAGTCGCCGACGATTGGGTGGTCGCCCGGCATGCCGTACAGAAACACGTGATCGATGATGTCCTCGCGCCGCTTGCCACTGGCCGTGTGCTTCATCTCACGATGGCCCACGGTGTTGCGATGCGGATGGCGGGGAATATTCTTGTGGACATGGGTGTTTTTGTTGTCGGGATCGGGCAATCCGGGTTCGTGTTTGATGGCCCGCGGATCGCGCAGCCAGGCCGGACCGTAAATGCCAATGTCGTCTTTGCCGTCTCCGTCCCAGTCTCCGGTGACGGGCAAGTCGTAGCGATGCCCCAGCTTGGCCCACAAGTCGCCCTCGTCCCAGACGCCGTTGTCGTTCAGATCGATGTACCAGCGACCGTCCTTGAAGATGGCCAGTTCCGACTTGCCGTCACCGTTGAAGTCGCCGGTGATCGGCGTGCCGCCCTGCATGCCGAAGCGCACAGTGCGTGCCGAAGCCGGATCGTCGACGTCGGTCAACAGAGTCCATTCGGCCTGCACCATGTCGGGCCGCCGCCAGGCGATTTGATCGGCGTTGCTGGCTGACGTGAGTTGGAACTGAGCGCCTCCGTCGACAACGCCGCGCGGTTGTCCCGCGT
Organism: uncultured Planctomycetaceae bacterium; assembly: GCA_937952415.1. Classification (GTDB taxonomy): domain Bacteria; phylum Planctomycetota; class Planctomycetia; order Pirellulales; family PALSA-1355; genus CALFYT01. The sequence goes on from CALFYT010000120.1 coordinate 143,704, forward strand.
TGACGATGCTCAAGTGCCAGGTGTACATATGGCCGCCTGCACGCGTCAGTTGCGGTGCCACTAAGAACGGAAGCTGCGGGATCACCGGCGCAAACGTGTCTTCGAACGACGGATTGAACGGCGCGGCGGCCGCCACCTGCGGCTGAGGTCCGCCAGGCAGCACGAAGACCTGCACTTCCGGGGCGGTGACGACGACGCTGAAGTTGTTGTCGGTCGAGTGCTTGCCGGCCGGCAAACCGATGTCGATGATTGCGTCATCGGTTGGCGGCGAAGTCAGTTGATCAAGCACACTGGGCGGGACCGTGGTCCAGTTGCTGATCACGATGCCACCCAGTGAGCCGGCTGTGTCGATACCGCGAATGTAGCCTTCGGGCGCAACTTCATACACGCCGTACACGCCCGGCGGCAGTCCGACGAACTCGTAAAAGCCGCCCGCGTCGGTCACTGTGGTGATCGGTTGGTCGGCCGGATAGGTTCCGACCAGCGCGACCGAGCCGAGGATGGGCTCGCCTGTCACGCCATCGCGCAACATCAACGTGACGCCCGGCAGCATGGTATCGTCCGGTGTCAGGCTACCGTCGCGAAAGTCGGGCACGAAGATCGGTTGCGACGAATCGGTCACCGGAATTGGCGGTCCGTCCTGAAACACAAATCCGGAGATCGTGGCCGGAGGGATTTCGCAGAAGTCGTAGTGTACGGCTCGCGTGCCGCTACCAAGCACGATCTCGGAAATGAGATTCGTGGTCAGCACTTCACCGCCGACCGAGCCCTCGTGCGCCTCGCCTTCGAAGTAACCGGTTGGCTGAATTTCGAGTACCGAGTACGTGCCGGGAAGCAACTCGTTAAAGAGATACTGCCCGTTGGCATTCGTTGTGGTCGTTGCGACGATCGAGCCGTTCGCGTCGAGCAATTGCACGGTGACACCGGAGATGGGCGTGGCGCCTAGCTCGATCTCACAGTTCTCTCCGTCGCGCGCTACAACGTGTCCTCCGATCGACGCGGGCAGCAACTCGCCGAAGTTGTACTCGTCGGCGCTCACGCCCGGCTTCAGCGCGATGCCCATGATCATGTCGCCGGGATTCTGGGCGAAGCCGCCTTCGGTACCCGGCGAGTCGAGCCCGTCGAGGTAGCCCACGGGCTGAATTTCGCCGACTGCGTACGTGCCGGGCCGCAAATCCAGGAAACAATAACGTCCGTCTGCGTCGGTGATGGTCGTCAGCCCCGTGGGATTACCCTGGGCATCTTTCAGTTCGAGCGTGACGCCGCCAATTCCGACTTCGCCCGTGTCGCGCTGGCCGTTGTTGTTGGCATCGACATAGACCCAGCCACAGAGATCGGCCGGCGGAATCTCGCAGAAGTTGTACTCGACCGCGTCGACGGCGGACAACAACATGATTTCCGAAACGACGTCATCGCCCAACACGCCACCAACGCTGCCGACGTGCGTTGCGCCGTTAAAGTATCCTGCGGGCTGGATTTCGTGCACCGAGTAAATGCCCGGCGCCAAATCGTCGAACAGGTAGTATCCGTTGGCGTCGGTTAGCGTGGTGGTAATCACCGTGCCTGCCGCGTCTCGTAGCTCAATCGTCACTCCGGCAATGGGCGGAGAATCTGGCGTGTGTTCGCAGTCTTCGGTTGTGCTGACATAAACGAAGCCGCTGATGCTGCCCGGCAATACTTCACAGAAGTTGTACTCGACGGCCTCGACGCCGGCGGGCAACACGATCTCGGTAACCGTGTCGACACCCAACACACCGCCGAGGCTACCAACCTGGGTTGCGCCGTTGAGGTATCCGTCGGGCTGCTCCTCGATTACGCCGTAGGTGCCCGGCGCCAGATCGTCGAAAATGTAGAACCCGTTCGCATTGGTCGTGGTCGTGCGAATGACCGCGCCCGATTCGTCGACCAACCGGATTACGACCCCTTCCAACGGTGGCTCGCCGGGATCGTTCGTGCAGTCGCCGTCCAAATCAACATGGACGTAGCCGCTGATGCTGGCGGGCTCCAGTTCGCAGAAGTCGTAGTTAACGCCTTCGACGCCCGAAGTCAGCACGATTTCGGTGATGGTGTCAATGTCCGAGGTCAGTCCACCAGCGCTGCCAGCGTGATGATCGCCGTTGAGATAGCCGTCGGGCTGTTTCTCAAAAATGCCATACGTGCCTGGGGCCAGGTTGTCAAACCGATAGAAGCCTTCGGAATCTGTGACCGTCGTGGCGATCACGTCGCCCCGCTCGTTGAGCAGCAGGATGACGACGCCTTCGAGCCTGGGTTCCCCGGGATCGCGCACGCAGTCGCCGTCACGATCAGCATGCACGTAACCGCTGATCGAGTTGGGTAGGGCTTCGGCGAAATCGTTGCGAATGCTGTCTTCGCCGCCCAAGAGCGAGATTTCGCTGAGCACGTCGTCGTTCGTGACGACGCCGCGCACCACGCCGTCCACGGTGCCGGCGCGGGCACCCACGCTGAAGTATCCCAGTGGTTGCGTTTCGACAACGCGGTACGTCCCGGGTGCAAGACCCTCGAACGCGTAGTTGCCCTGGGTGTCGGTCACGGTCGTTTTGCCGCTGGCGACGTAAGTAGCTCCGTCAAACAACAGCAGCGTGAGGTTGACGTTGCCGATGCCTTGCTCGCCTGCTTCTTGCCGGTTGTTCAGGTTCTGGTCGACAAATACGACGCCGGAGATGCTACTGGGCAGCGGGATTTGTTCGGCTTGGGCTACGGCGCCCGCAGTAAAGTCGGAAAGGTCGACCGGACCTCTGTATCGATCCGGAGGCAGGTCCAACTGCGAGCCAGTCTGGCGCGCGACGGTCTCAAAATTGTCGTCGTACTCGTCCCAGAACTGAACGTGCGTGGTGATCTCTTCGTAATGGGGCGCCTCGAACGTGGCATAGAAGTGAGAACGCTGAAACTCGCCACCTTCGGCCACCGCATTCGTATCGATCTCGCCTGTGTCGGGATCGACGAATTGCGATTCGTCAACGTCGATGCTGATGACGAGCGTTTCCCCGGCGTCGAAGCCTTCCAGGTCGATGACCAGCCGCATGCCGCCGTCTTCGACATGCGTGCCCACGACGTTAAAGCCATCGTGCGAGACGATCCGCAGCGGGTTCGACTTGAACGCTCCCAGTCCGCCAGCCGACGTGTCGAAGAAAATGTCGCCCGACGACCGTCCGCGGCCGTCCTTGTCGCCGTCGATGATGATCTGCGTAAGCTGCGTCCGGTCGGCGCCGCCTTCGTAGGTAAACTCAATGGTGTTCGGCAAAGCGTCGTCACCACCCGCCCGCTCGTAGTAGACCGAACCGACGTGCAGGTTCGCGGCCATGGCCAGCCGCGTTTCGAACTGTTCGATCCGACAGATGTGCGGGCGGCGCGGCTTCTTGTGTGCGGGATCGACACGCGAGCCACGTCCTAGTAGTCTTCGAAACAGGCCCACTGTTTACCTCCCTGCAAACATCGGACGTCAATTCTGTGTAATACGCGGCGCGTTACCGAAACGCTCAATCGATCAATGAACTTGGGCCGGCTTTGACGGGGCCTTGGCGCTGTCGACCTGGGTGCCGGAACCTTCCAATCGCCAGACACGCACCGTGGTATCGAAGCTGCCGGAGATCATCATTTGGCTGGCCAGGTCGTAGGCGAGTGTGGCCACCGAGCCCGTGTGGCCTTGCAGACGGTCGACCTCTTCCTGCGTTCGCCAGTTCCACACGCGAACCAGATTGTCGCTGCCGCCGGTCGCGATCAACTCTTCGCCGCAGACGGCCATTGAGAGCACCTTGCCAGTGCGTGGCTGCAACGACCCGCGCTGTTGGCCGTCGCGCGCATCCCAGAGATAGATCGTGCGGCCTTCGCCGGCCGAAACCAGCACGTCGCCCAAGGGCAAGTAGGCAAGCGTTCGGATCCTTCCCCGCGGCGCCGAAATCTCAAGCGCCACCGTGCCGGTCTGGACGTCCCAGACGCGAATCTGTCCGTTGCGTCCGCCGGTGGCCAGTTGGTTGCCGTCGGGCGAAAACGTCACCGAGCGCAGGTCGACGCCCGGACCGTCGAACACGCGAATCTGCTGGCCGGTGGCCGTGTCGTACAAGTGCACTTCGTGTTCGAATCCAACGACGGCGATGCGCGATCCGTCCGGATGAAAGGCGAGGCTGTAGACGGCGTGGGGATGTGGAGCCAGACGCTGGGCCACTTCGCCCGTGCTGACGTCCCACAGCAGCACGCGCCGGTCGTCTCCGCCCGAAGCCAGGATCCGGCCGTCGGGGCTGACTGCCAACGCGCGAACCCAGTCTGCGTGTCCTTTGAGCGTGTGGACGATGCGGCCGGACGTTGTGCTCCACAACCGGACGACGTGATCGTCGCCGGCCGTGGCAACCATCTTGCCGCCGGGAAGAATCGCCACGGCCGTGATCACGGGTCGGCGATTGACAATGGCGTCGGCTGGCGATTCGATGACCTGCGACGGTTCTACCAGAGCGGTTTCTTCGGCGGCCAGTCGAACCGCTGCCAATGCGATGGCGCAGCAGGCAACGGCCAATACGCGAAAGTCTCGACGCATGAGTTTGCTTCCCTGTCCGTCTTGGCAAGCGCGACAAGCAGTCCCTGCCTGCGCGCGGCGACAGCCGACGCGCAGCAATGGAGCACCACGTCGGCCACCACTGGTATCGGCTGAACCGACCGTAGGGCCAAAGCCCATCCGTAGTTGCGCATCACCCGCCGCCCGGTTGTGACGATTAGTGAAGCGGGAGAAACCCACTGCCCCCGCTACGCGACGGTACGGTGGCTCGATCAGGTGCTAGCAACTGGCCTATAGCGCGCGGCATGTGCGGCGCGGGCTAGCGTGAACCACGCCGCGCTCGTGCCGCAGAGCGCGACCGCAGAAACGGCACGATCGCAATCAGGCAGCGTTGCTACCCGCGCTTTTCGAGCGGCACGAATTCGCGTTCGCGCGGACCGGTGTAGATCTGTCTTGGTCGGCAGATCCGTTTGGAGGGCGACGCGTGCATCTCTGTCCAATGTGCGATCCAGCCCGGCAATCGGCCGATCGCGAACAGCACCGTGAACATCGGCACCGGAATGCCGATCGCCCGATAGATCACGCCAGAATAGAAATCGACGTTGGGATACAGCTTGCGCTCGATGAAGTACGGGTCCGAGAGAGCCACGCGCTCGAGCTCTTGAGCAATCTCGAAAATCGGGTCGTCGATTTGCCGTTTTGCAAGCAAGCGGTCGCAGGTGCGCTTGATAATCGTGGCGCGGGGGTCGTAGTTCTTGTAAACACGATGACCGAAGCCCATGAGCCGGAAACCGCTGTTTTTGTCTTTGGCCATTTCCAAATACTTCGAGACATCGCCGCCGTCGGCCCGAATCGCCTCGAGCATCTCGACACACGCCTGGTTGGCTCCGCCGTGCAATGGCCCCCACAACGCGCAAATGCCGGCGGCAATCGACGCGAACAAGTTGGCATCGCTCGACCCGACCATCCGCACCGTCGACGTGCTGCAGTTCTGCTCGTGGTCGGCATGCACGATCAACAGCAAGTTCAGGGCCTCGACAAACTCCGGGTCGATCGCATACGGCTCGCTCGGCACGGCGAACATCATCCGCAGGAAATTCGCGCAATAGGTCAGATCGTTCTGCGGATAGACGAACGGCTGCCCGATCGACTTCTTGTAGGCATACGCTGCGATCGTCGGCAGTTTGGCCATCAGCCGGTGAATCGACACTTCGACTTGCCGGGGATCGCGCGGGTTGAGCGAATCCTGGTAGAACGTCGACAGCGCGCCAACGACCGAACTGAGAATCGCCATCGGATGCGCGTCGCGCGGAAAACCGTTGTAAAACGACCGCATTTCCTCGTGAATCATCGTGTGCCGACGGAGCGACATCCGGAAACTGTGCAGTTGTTCCTCGTCCGGCAGCTCGCCGTAGATGAGCAGGTAGCTCGTCTCGATGAAATCGCACTCCTTGGCGATCACCTCGATCGGATAGCCCCGGTATCGCAGCACGCCGTTTTCGCCGTCGAGATACGTGATCGCGCTGGTCGTCGATCCCGTATTGACGTACCCCTCGTCAAGCGTGATGTAACCGGTCTGGGCACGCAGCTTGCTAACGTCGACGGCGCGTTCGTTCTCGCTACCGACAACTACCGGCAGTTCAATATCCGCGTCAGGCAACCTCAGTTTCGCCTTGTTTGCCGCCGAACCGCTCTTTTTTGCCACGGTGCTAGTCGTCTTGGTTTTCAATACTCGACACCTCCCCCAATAGCCACTCTGGGACTCCAGAGTCCATCATCTTATCCTTTCGGGGAGCGGCACACAATTGTTTGGATCGCCGGCGCGCACCACGGCGCAGTTTGTAAGCCGTTAAACGTGCCGGGTTTCAGCGAATCGACCGGTTGGGGTGAACACCGGACGTGGGAAAGCAGGGTTAACGGCGCGTGTTGCCCGGCAAAGAGCCGATGGTCGCGTCTTCGTCAAACACGGTTTGCACCGGCGTGCGCTTTTCCAGCTTTGCCAGGTATTCTTCCATCTGGCTGTTCTGATCGCCGGTCTTGAGCTTCTGCTTGATCTCGTCTTGAACCTCGGCGAACGGCACCATGTGGCGCGGCTCGCGCTCCAACACGCGTACGATGTGAAAGCCCTGGTCGTCCTCCAGGATGGGGCTTAGCGCGCCGACCGGCAGTCCGAACAAGGCCTGGTCGATCGCTTCGGAGCGCAGGCTTCCCTGCGTCGTCCAATCGTTCAGGCCGCCCTGATCGGCTGTGAACCCGTGGGAGTTTGCCTTAGCGACCTGCGGTAGCGGGGCCCCGGATTGCACCTGCCGGCCCCACGCGGCGATCGCGCGCCACGCTTCGGCTTTGTTCGAAAACTCGTCAAACGCCGCCGTGAGCTGTTCCCAGCGGGCCCGGGCCGGCCGCTCCCAATCGGCCGTGTGCTGACGGTAGTAGTCGATCATTTCTTCGTGCGTTGGCTCTTTCTGCTGGCGCACTTGTTGGTGCAGCCAGCCGCCGGCCATCAGTCGTTCGACGTAGACCATGCGTTGCGACTCGAGTGAGCCGCCCTGGGCCCGGAGCTTGTTTTCCAGGTCGACTATGCCGCTGGCCTTGTATCGTTTGATCAACTCTTTGATTTCAACTTGATTGAACTGCTCGCGGATGTTTTCGATGTTCTTGTCGATCGCTTCGGCGTCCGCGACGCGGCGAATCTCCGAGATCAGCAGCTTGATCTTAACGGCGTCCTCCAACGTGCGCTCGGTGAGCTCGCGCTTCCATTGCTTGATCTGCCGCTGCTTGACTTCGTCGGGCAAGTCTTCGAACTCTGCCCCGAGTTGCTCGATAAACGGATCGAGCCGCTGATGGACCGAGGGCAGGATGTCGGCGGCTTGCACCACTTCGGATCCAACGTGCGCGAGAATCGCCGCTGGCTCGTAAGGCGGCTCGGTCGGATCCTTCTGCGGTGGCGGCGGCGTGGTTGCAGCGGCCGGTTGTTGAACCGCCGGCTGCTGGACCGTGGTCTGCGGCGTGGGGCCTCCGGGCCATCCGTTCGGTCGCGCGGGATCGGTCGGTCGGGTCGGCGAGCTGGGGCCGTAGTTGTTCGGCGAAAAGGCGTTGGTGCCAAACCCGCCGGGTGCCGGACTGCCATCGAACGGCGCATTGGGCCCCGACGAATAACCCGGCGGCACTAACGGATACTGCGCCCGGGCCGTCGATAGAAGACCTAGCCGGCGGCGCGCAGCGATCTGGCCGGGCAACAAGCCCAGGGCCATCGCCAGGCCCACCAACAACAGGATGTGCCAAGTCGTTCGCGTCACGACCGAAGGATCTTCGGACAACGACCGTGGTCGCGTCCAATGATAGGTTGAACTGAGGGTGAATACCCGAACTTGCCGAAGGGTTGCCAGCGCTCCATGTCCAATAGACCGACCGCGGCGGGGCGGGATTATAGGGACGAGTCACTGGGGCCGCAACAGCGATTCGATCGCCTCGACAACTTCGCCCGACTCGATAACGTCTTTGCTCACTGGCAGATAGGCGCCACGCTCGTCGACCACCCGCAGACGCCCGCCACTTTCCGTTGCCAGCGTTTGGATCTTTGGCCGGTCCGTATAGCCGAAAACGACGAACCCGTCTTCGATGTGAATCGACGAAATACCCCGCTGATGACCCCAAATACGCAGCTTCGCCATGAGCATCAGTCGCTCCAATTCCGCGGGACGCGGGCCGAATCGGTCGGCCAATTCGGCCGTAAACTCTTCCCACGCTTCGATCGTGGCCAACCGCGCAATGCGCCGGTACAGATCGATCTTCAACCGCATGTCGGGCACGTAGCTGCGCGGGATGTACGCCTCGCACGGCAAGTCGACGCTGACGTCGATCTGCACCTTGGGCGGTAGTTGCTTGAGCCGGCGGACCGCCCGTTCGAGCAACTCGCAGTACAGCTCGTATCCGACCGTGGCGATGTGGCCGCTTTGTTGTGTGCCCAGAATGTTGCCGGCGCCGCGCAATTCGAGGTCGCGCATCGCGATGGCGAACCCCGCGCCCATCTGACTGAACTCCTCGATCGCCCGCAGGCGGCGCGTGGCGGTGGGCGAAAGATGCTTGTGCGGATCGACCAACAGATAGCAGTAGGCCCGATGCTTGTACCGCCCCACCCTGCCCCGCAGTTGGTGCATGTCGGCCAGACCATAACGATCGGCTTCGTCGATGAAGATGGTATTGGCGTTGGGAATGTCGAGCCCGCTTTCGACAATCGTGGTCGCCAGCAGCATGTCGAAACGGTGGTCGACGAAATCGAGCATGACCTTCTCGAGCTCTCCTTCGGGCATTTGCCCGTGGCCAATCGCGATGCGTGCCTCGGGCACGACCTCACGGAGCCGCGCGGCGACTTTTTCGATGTCTTGGACCCGGTTGTGAACGAAGAAGATTTGACCACCGCGGTTCAGCTCGCGCATCACAGCGTGGCGCACCAGTTCCGGTTCGAACCGCGTGACGCGCGTCTCGATGGCCAGGCGATCGTCCGGCGGAGTTTCCAGGTTCGAGATGTCGCGCACTCCCAACAGCGAGAGATGCAGCGTGCGCGGAATCGGCGTAGCCGTCATCGTCAACACGTCGACCGTTTGCCGCAGTGCCTTGAGTCGCTCCTTGACCTCCACGCCGAATCGCTGCTCTTCGTCGATCGTGACCAGGCCCAGGTTCTGGAAAGCGACATCATGCTGAGCCAACCGGTGCGTGCCGATCACGATGTCGATCGAGCCTTCGGCCAGTCCGGTTAGAATCTCGCGCGTTTGCTTGGGCGTGCAAAACCGCGATAGCGACTCGATCGCGATCGGAAACTCCGCCATCCGGGCTCGAAACGTGCGGAGGTGTTGCTCGGCCAAAATCGTGGTGGGTACCAGCACGGCCACCTGATAGCCGTGGTCAACGGCCTTGAACGCGGCGCGCATCGCCAGCTCGGTCTTGCCGAAGCCCACGTCGCCGCACAGCAGCCGATCCATCGGGCGCGGCTGCTGCATGTCGTCTTTGATGGAGGTGACCGCGGCAAGCTGATCGGGAGTTTCGACGTACGGGAACGACGCGTCGAATTCACGTTGCCAGGCCGTATCGCTCGGAAAGCGGATGCCCGGCCGCAGTGCGCGTGCGGCTTGCAGTTCGAGCATGTCCGCCGCCAGATCGATCACGGCATTCTCGGCCGCCTCTTTGTGCTTCGCCCACATCCGCCCGCCGATTCGGGCCAGTGTGGGCCGCGCGCGTTTGCTGCCGCCGACATACTTCTGCACCAGTTCGATCTTGGACGCTGGAACGTAGATCTTGGTGTCGCCGTGAAACTCGAGCACCAGGTGTTCTTCGGCCTGGTGGGCCTTCTCCAGCAATTTCAATCCGCGATAGCGCCCGATGCCGTGCGACAGGTGAACCACGTAGTCCCCCTCGCGCAGTTCCAGGAAACTGTCGATGACGCGACCCAGTCGGCGGCGCGTCGGCCGGTGCAGGTCGGAGCGATGGAACAACTCGTTGCCGCTGATCAGGGCGATGCGCTCCGAGACCAGCCGAAATCCGGACTTGAGACGGCCGATCGTGTAGTGCAGGCGGCCGGCCGCTTCGAGGCGCGTGCTGCTGAAAATCTCTTGGAGCCGCTGCGATTCAGCTTCGGTCTGACACACGATAAACACGTCTTGCTCGGCCGACTGTCCCGCGCCCATCAAGGCATCCAGCTCGTCGCGCACTTTGGCGACTTCGCCGCTAAACCGCTCGACCGATTCGATGCCCAAGTGGCAGGTCGTCTCCATTGAGCCGCTCGGCACACCGGCCGCCGTGATCGACGGAAAGCGCGTCACCTGCCGCATCGTGGTCGACACGCTGTGGAAATCCTGCGGCCGGTCGAGCCGTTCCAGGTAGCGTCGTCCTTCTTCGTCGATGTCGCCTGGCTCGACGAGGTAGAACCAAGCGCCCTCGGGTAGATAGCCGGTAAAGTGCTCGCGGTCGTCCTGGCGCTCCGTCAACAGCGTGATATCCACATCGTCGAGCGATTCCAGGCTGCGTTGCGAGCTGACCTCGAAACGGCGGATCGACTCAACCTCGTCGCCGAACAGCTCGATCCGCACCGGGTCGTACCAGTCCGGAGCAAACACATCGATGATTCCGCCCCGCGGCGAGAATTCGCCAGGCAGTTCTACGGCGCTGGTGTTGTGAAAGCCGTTGGTGACCAGCCACCGCACAAACTCCTCGGGGTCGAGCGCGTGGCCGCGCCGTACACGGCGCGTCTGCTCGGCCAGTTTTGCGCGGGCTGGCACCGGTTGGAGCAGGCTTTGGATACTGGTTACGACCAGCCGCGGAGGCCGTGGGCTGGCAAGCGCCTTGAGAACGCGGAGCCGCTCTCCGTAGATATCGTCGAAGACGACCGTCTCGCCCTGATCGGCTTCCCATGCCGGAAACGTTTCCGGAAGCACGTCGCTAAACAGGGCCAGGTCGGCACAGAAGTCATCGAGATCGTCGATATGCGGCCAAACGACGACCAACGGGCCAGGTGCGTGGCGCGCCAGCGAGGCCGCCACCAGCGCGCAGCTCGAGCCCCAGACTCCGCCCAGCGTGGAGGCGTGGCCATTCTGTAAACTGGCCAGGACCTCGGCGAAGCCTTCTTGTGCCTCCAGACGCCCCACCAAATCGACGAGGCGATCCGAGGCGTTCACGACACTCTGCGCTTCGGCCATATTTCGCTGGGCGAAATTCTAGGCCGTGGGCCACCGGCTGGGAAGGTCGCGCGGTGCGAGCCCGCGCGCCGTCGTGCTAGCTCGCGCTGTCCGATTCGCGCTTGAATTGCTTGACCACTTCGGCCTCGGGCAGGGCCTTGTAGTAGGGATCGAGCGGAAAACATCCCGAGATGACACCCTGGCGCGGACCGGTCGTACAGTCGCTGAACGTGCGGCAGATCCGCTTGCGCGCCATTTCGCCGCGGGCCAGCGTGTCGGCCGGCAGTTCCGGATAGGCCAGTACCATACGGCCCAGACCCACCACGTCGATCCAGCCGGCCCGCACCGCCGCCTGTGCCACGTGCGGTAGAAAGTCCTGCAGGTAGGTGTAGCCGGTGCCGACCATGGGCATCTCGGGCACCGCTTCTTTGCACTGCCGCGTGGCGTCGATTTGGCGCCAAACGCCCACCAAGGGATCTTCCGGCGGCAGATAACCGTCGCTCGGCGGAAAGATCGCCGGTCGCTGCACGTGGGGACAATAGTACGGGCTGCCGCACGACACGTTGATCACGGCCACGCCCAGTTCGTGCAACCGGCGCACCAGCGCGATCGGTTCGCGCAGGTCCACGGCCAGCGGATCGTCTTGGTCGACGCCAAAACCCAACTCGTACGGCAACAGGTCGCCGTATTCCAGCGGACGCCCGACTTCGCGACTGGTGGCATACGGGACGGTGTCGAACACACTCAACCGCACGCCGATCGCCAGCTCGGGTAGTTCGCCGCGGATCCGTTCGACAATTGTCGTAAGCATTCGGCTGCGGCCATCCAGATCACCGCCAAATCGGCCCGGCCGCGCGCGGGCACTCAGGAATTCGTGAACCAGGTAACCGTGACAGGCTTTCACGTCGACGAAATGAAAGCCCAACGCATGGGCCATCCGCGCCGCGTCGCAGTACGCATCGATCAGTCGCTCTACTTCGTCATCCGAAAGTACGAGCGCCGCATCGTCCGCATCGATTCCAAACTTCGCATCCAAAAGCGGATGATGGTAGGCCAGTCGCGGCTCGGGCGGGCCACTCGGCCGGCAGAATCGACCGGAGTGCGTCAGTTGCAGCCCGATCCACAGATCCGACGTATCGCCAAAGCACGCGGCATGTTCGCTCGTAAGCACCTCCAGCAACACGGCCAGACCTGCCCGATTGTCCGGTGTGGCAAGCGTCTGGTTCGGGTTGGCTCGACCTTCGGGCACCACGGCCGCCGCTTCGCCTCCCCAAATCATCTTGGCACCGCTCCGGCCAAAGTTGCGCCAGCGGCGCAACGTATGTTGCGAGGGCGAACCGTCGCGATGGGCGTCCCAGCCTTCCATCGGGTGAATGCACCAACGATTGCCTACTCGGAAACCGGCGATTTCGATCGGTTGTGCCAGCGGAGAGCCGTCTGACGCCGTCAGTACCTCGTCATCGACCGGCAGCGAAACCCCCAATTCGTCCAGTCGTGCGCGCAGTTGCTCGGGTGTTCGCAACTGCGCGACTTTCGGATAGGAGTTTGTCATGGCTGATGCCGGTAGTGGCGCTAACGGGTGGGATTGTTCAGGCGGAAGTCGCCTGGCGGAAGCTCGCATCGTAGCGTGTCTTGTTCGACGGATCGATGCTCGATGCGCGTCCGCCGAAACGAATCCGCGCGCGACCTACGTCGATCGCGCAGGCTGGAGCGGGCTTTTTGCGATCACGAACTTCTTTTCGCCCGCACCGGCCGCGAAAGCCACCGTAGCGGTGCGCCGCGCGCCGCTGCCGCTCAGCGCGACGATCTTGCCTGGGCCGTACTCCGGATGCCGCACCACCATACCCTGGTGAAATGCCTCGGGCGAAGGCGGAGGCGGCGCGTTTTGCGAACCTTGCTGCAGCTTCGCGGCCGTGGTAATCGAAGCGGCCGACGTAGCTGCCGTCAGCGACGACGACGATCCGGCATCGGTCTCCGGCGGGGTTGCGCGCTCCAACTGCTCCGGGTCGAATTGGATGTCGTCGTCCGACGCGGCAAATTCCGCGTCAGCATCGCCCGGTTCCCACGCCGAAGTCGCCGACGCCGCCGGTTCAACGACGTCCATTTCATCGCGCGGCAACTCCATCAGGAATTGACTGGGCACGCTGTGGCGCCGCTGTCCACGAAACTCGCGATACGTTGCCAGGCTCAACTGTAATTCCTCGCGGGCCCGCGTAATGCCCACGAACAACAGCCGTCGCTCTTCTTCGAGCAAGTCGTTGTTTTCTCGGCTCCGCTCGTGCGGCAATAGTTTTTCTTCCAGGGCGATGATAAACACGACAGGAAACTCGAGGCCCTTCGAGGCGTGTAGCGTCATCAGCGTCACCTGGTCGTCCTCGGCCGCCCATGCATCCGTATCGTTCACCAGGCAGGTGTCTTCGAGGAAGGATTCCAGCGGAGCGTCGCTGGGATTGCGTTCGTCAAACTCGCGCGCAGCGGTGAGCAGTTCTTCGATGTTGGCCAGCCGCTCCTGGTCTTCCTCGTTCTCCGAGTCGGCAAGAAACTTCTGATATCCAGAGCCTGACAGGACGTGTCCCAGCACTTCCTCGACCGGCGCGGCGGCGTGAACGGCGAGTTGGTCGTAGGCGGCGACAAACTTGGCAACCGCCACCGCGGCCCGCTTGTTCAGCGATTCGATCATGCCGGCTTCGCGGGCAGCGTCGAGCAGCGAAATACGGTACTGGTCCGCATGCGCCACGAGCCGGCCGATCGTTGTTTTTCCGATTCCACGGGGCGGCATATTGATCACCCGCAGCAGGGCGTTGTCGTCGCGGGGATTGTTGATCAAGTGCAGATAGGCCAAGACGTCCTTGATTTCCTTGCGTTGATAGAACTCGAGCCCGTTGACCATCTGGTACGGAATGCCTTGATCACGCAGGGCGAACTCAAGGCTGCGCGACAGCGCGTTGACGCGATAAAAAATCGCGAAGTCGCGCGGGCGGCGATTGCCAGCATGAACTTCTTGGGCGATGTACGCGGCAACGCTCTCGGCCTCGACACGCTGTGTCGGATAAGCGGTCAACCTCACGCACTGCCCTTCATCGTTTTCGGTGTACAGTCCCTTTTGTTTGCGGCGCTGGTTGTAGCCGATCAGACAGTCGGCCACCCGCAAGATTCGTTTCGTGCTGCGATAGTTGCGCTCGAGCTTCACCACGCGCACGTTCGGATAATCGTCTTCGAAGTCCAGGATGTTGCTCAGATTCGCCCCCCGCCAACCGTAGATCGACTGGTCGGGGTCGCCCGTCACGGCCAGGTTCGGATGATCGATCGACAGCGCGCGGACGATGCTGTACTGCGCCAGGTTGGTGTCCTGATACTCGTCAACCAGGATGTACTGAAAACGCTCGTCGAGCGCGGCGCGCGTTTCCGGGTTGTCGCGCAGCAGCGTCGCCACGTGGAGCAACAGGTCGTCGAAGTCGACGGCGCTTGAAGCAAGCAACCTCGCCTGATACGCCGGATAGACACGTGACACGATGTTGCCCAGCGGGTGTCCTGAACGCGGCTCGTACTGTTCGGCCGTGATCAAGTTGTTCTTGGCCCAACTGATGGCCGCGGCGATTCGCTCGGGTGTGTACAGCGTGGCGTCGATGTCCAGGGCCTCGAGTGTTCGCTTGAGCACCTGACGACTGTCCGACGTGTCGTAGATCGTGTAGTTTTCGCGAATGCCGATCGACGGAGCATAGTCCCGCAGCAGTCGAGCACAGAAGCGGTGAAACGTGCTCATCCAGACTGGCTGGCCGGGCGCCAGTTGGTCGATCCGCGCGCGCATCTCGTCGGCTGCTTTGTTCGTAAAGGTCAGCGCAACGATCCGCCGCGGCGGCACGCCGTGGCGCAACAGGTTGGCAACCCGGTGCGTGATGACACGGGTCTTGCCGCTGCCCGGTCCAGCAAGCACCAGCAGCGGGCCTTCGCGGTGCTCAACGGCCTCGCGCTGAGCGGGCGTTAGCGCGTTTAGTTGTTCGCTCCACACGTGAGGCGGTGTCCGGGACTGACACTGACAAGGAAGGATTCGCGACATCCACTTTATAGTATACGGCCGCCGCGTTGGACCCGTCGCGCAGGCGATTGTGCCTTGGCCGCCAATTCCGCCAGACACCGCAGTCCTCTGCCTGGAAACGCAGACGAACAGTCTGAAACAGTCGCATTCGGCACGGTGGGGGCGGCATTGCGCGAAGGGCGACACTTGACGGACGACGTTTCGATGAACCGCCCGATCGACAGCGCGCTCGGCACGCCAAACCTTTTGGCTCGCGCGGCGCGAAGCTGTCTTGCGCCGCGCGAACTGCGCGGCGAGTGCTAGCACGACGCGAAAAAAAGTTTGCCGGGACCGTACCAAATTAGAGATTTGCTGGTATATTATCGCGCGTCATGCGGCCATCATGGATCCGGCCGCTGGTTGGGCAGCAAACAGATGCGCACTGCCCGCCACGTTAAGTTGAACCTTTTTCGGGAGGGAGCCCAATGACGCGCATTCCGTTGCCTACGACCGAGAACAAGGCCGACGATCTGACCGCAAAGTTGGAGATGAGCACGGCCGAGATCGGTCTGTCGGTCCGCACCACCAACTGTCTCGAGGAGCGAGGCATCTTCACCGTGGACGATCTGCTCAATTGCACACGCGAAGACCTATTGAGCATCTCGAACTTCGGCGAGAAGACGTTGGAAGAGGTGTACTTGGCGCTGGAGGGGGTCGGCTTTTTTCGCCGCGCGAAGCGGGAAGCCGTCACGGCATGACGCCGGCCGCGTCACAATCGTGTTAGCTCATGGCCAGGGTAGCCCGGCGGACCGCGGGTTACCCTGGCCCGCTTTTTTTCGAGCTGGCCAGCGCTGGCCATCGTGGCTCGAACGCGCTGCGCGCGCTACACCATGCGGGTGCCGAACTACTGGGGCGACCCCGCGCCGACCCAAACGCACTTGAGCGTCTTGGTGTCGCGGGCGAAGAACCGCCCTTCGCTCAATGCCGGCAACGCCTGCGTGGTGGTCACAAACAGTCGCGCATTGGACAGAGGGCGAAACTGCTGGTGCGATGGTTCAGCCAATACCAGTTCGCCGTCGGTCTTCATGATCAGCAACTTGTCGTCGGCGCGGATCAGCGTCCCGGTGCCGAAGCCTTCTTGAGTCCACAGCACGGTGCCGCGTCGCGGGTCGATGCACCGCAGCCGCGCGACGCCGACGTCTTGTCGGCCGTCGATGCCGTACAGGTATCCGCCGTGTTCGACGCAAGTCGTGTACTGGCTCGACATCACGTCGTCGCTGTCCCATACAAGTGTCGCGTCGTCCGCACCAAACTTCGCGTACTTCGCTCCGACACCGTAGCTGGACGACACAAACAGATGGTCGCCCAGCAGCAGAGGATTGGCGGCGTTCACGGTCGGCCCGCGCGCTCCGAATGGGAACTGGAATCGGACCTTTCCCGTCGCCGGATCCACCGAAACGACGTTAAGCCGTGTGACGAAGATTACGTGACGCACCGCGTCGCGCGTCGTGGCTACCGGCGATGAGTAGCTGGCCGCGTCGTCCGTCGACTTCCATAGAGTCGACCCGTCGTCTAGCGACAGCGCGACGATGCCGGCGCCGCGCGCGCCGACGTTGACCAGCACTTTGTCGCCGTCAACGATCGGCGTGCTGCCGGCCCCGAAGTAGCCCTCTGGCGCATTGAAATCCTCGAGCAGATTGCGATACCAGGATTTCTTACCGGTTGCCAGCTCGGCACACTGCATCTCGCCGCCCGGACCGAACAGAATTACGCGCTGCCCGGCGATTAGCGGCACACAGCGGGGACCGGTATCGGGCGAGACTCCCCCGCGGTAACTGGTCGGAAATTCGATCTTCCACCGCGCTTGGCCGGTGGCCGGATCGAGCACTTCGGCCACCAGCCCATCGCCCAGCCGATGAAATAACACCGCCGTGTTGCCTGCAACCGCGACACCGGCGAACCCCTCGCCGACGTCGCGTTGCCACAGTTCCGGCGGACCGCCGGCGGGCCACGCGTCGGCCAGCGTTTCCTCTTCGGCGACTCCGTCACGCTGCGGGCCCAGAATCTGCGGCCAGTCACCGGCTGCCCCCGTGGACAACAAAAGACCAAGCAGGGCTGGGAGCACTGCGAGCGACATTCGGCCTGCTGTTACCTTCCGGCTACATCGAGTGCGTCGGTGCCCGGGGGGCATCCCGTTGTTCTTTTGCATTGAAACGATCAGAATGGTCGGCGGCGGTTATGGGGCGATCGTCGGTGTTTTTTCTTGGCGAAGATGGTCGAGCGCCACGGTTCAGGGCACGTGGACGCAATTCGGCGTAGCCCGCGACTGCGCCGTGGGCATGTGCCCGGAGCAACCGTCTTGCGTCGTGACCACGATTATAATGAGTGTTCGCGCCGAGGGAGAGCGTGTTATGGAACGGTCGCGCTGCTGTGCTCCTGCCGTGTGACCACGCCGATTACCTGCCCAGTGGAGTTGTGCCTTGTCCCGCTTTCTGCGGCTATACGAGAAGAAACGGGGTGAACGCCGGACCGGTTCCAAGGCGGTCGGCAACATCGGCGAAGCCCTGTTCTTCGGCGTTTTCTTCGTGGTGGGCTGCATCGCGCTTGCGGGGATGGTTTCGTGGTTCGTCTGGCCCGAGTGGCGCGCCAATCGGCAGTTTGCGAGTTCAACCTGCGTTCTGCTTGATAAGCGCGTCGACGAACGGGCGGGCGCCGACGACACGGAGGCTCCGACCTATCTTCCGGAGTTTCATATCCAGTACGAGGCCGACGGACAAAAGTGGGACGCGAAAACCTACGACGTGAATCGGACCTACTCGACCGACCGTGAGGCAGTTGAGGCAATCCTCGATCGTTATGAGGTAGGCGATCGCTACGTATGCTGGTACGACCCGATCCATCCGCAAACCGTCGTGCTCGTGCGCGGCTACAGCGGTTGGCTGTATCTGCTGATGCTGATCCCGATTTCATTTATCGCCATCGGCGGCGGCGGTCTGGTCTACACGTTGTTGCAGTGGAACGCGTCGGCCGAACGGCGTTCGTTGCTGGCACAACGGGCCGCGCGGATCGATCTGTTCGACGCGGGCACCGGCACCGGAGCCTTTCCCACTGTGCCGGCCGATTCACACGTCACCGACAGTCCGGGCACGACGCTCGCCTATCGCTTGCCGGGCGGTTCGTCGACCGGACTGAAGATGGTCGCCGTTGCGATGGCGTGCTTGATGTGGAACGGCCTGGTGACCATCTTTATCGTGATGGCCATCAGCGCGTTTCGCGCCGGCGAGCCGGATTGGGTGTTGACCGTGTCGCTCGTACCGTTCGTGGCCGGGGGTGTGGGCCTGGTGGTCTATTTCGTGCGCCTGGCACTGATCGCGGCCGGCGTGGGGCCGACCTGGATCGAGATTTCGCACCATCCGCTCTCGCCCGGACACTCGTGTGAGGCCCTACTGTCGCAAGCCGGCAGGCTAAAGCTCAATTCGTTGGAATTGTGGCTGGCGTGCGACGAGAAAGCGACGTACCGCCAAGGAACCGACACGCGAACCGAGTCGCGCCGCGTCTACCAGGAGCGTTGCTTCGTGCGCAACGACATCGAAATCGACCGTGGCCTCTCCTTCGAGAGCCGCTGTCGGGTCAAAGTGCCTGCCGTGGCCATGCACTCGTTTCAAGCCAATCACAACGAGGTCAACTGGAAGCTGATCGTCAAGGGCAGCGTCGACGGATGGCCCGACTATGAGCGTGTCTTTAGGATCGTCGTCAATCCCGCCGGCAATGGGGATGCACACGCATGAACGCGCCGGGACTCCGACTCGCACTCGACGAAAAGCCTCGCGCTTACCGCGCGGGCGACGTGCTGCAAGGGCGGTTCAGCCTGGAGGGTGTTGCGCCCGTCGATGTCCGCGCCGTCGAGCTCTCGGTTTTGTGGCACACCGACGGCAAGGGCGACGAAGACATGTCAGTCCACTACTTCGAGAGGGTCGAGCCGCAAAACGGTCAGCCGATCGATTTGCAACATGCCCGGCGCTTCAGTACGGCCTTGCCGGCAAGCCCGCTGAGCTACGACGGGCTGATCGTGAAAATCTGCTGGCTGGTTCGCGTGCGGGTATTTTTGTCGCGGGGAAAAGAATTGTCACACGAGATTCCGTTTCAGTTAGGCACAGTA
This sequence comes from uncultured Planctomycetaceae bacterium, assembly GCA_937952415.1. Lineage (GTDB taxonomy): Bacteria > Planctomycetota > Planctomycetia > Pirellulales > PALSA-1355 > CALFYT01. The sequence goes on from CALFYT010000120.1 coordinate 163,053, forward strand.
CCCCATCCGCACGAGGTGGCCACGTGAGCGCGCTGCAGGCGGCCAGCGCCGCGACCAACCCGTTTTCGACACGATATGTTCGGCCGGGCGCGATTCGTTTTGTGTTCGACGGCAACACCGAAGCCGGCCAACTGATTGAGCGGCTTGCGTCGTTCGACTGGCGAGCCCAGATTGTCGGTCCGCATGGCTCCGGCAAGTCGACGCTGCTGGCCACCCTGAGCGAACCCTTGCGCACGGCCGGTCGCCCCGCGTTCGTCGTGGCTCTGCACGATGGCCAGCGCCGCATGCCGCACGATTGGATTGCCGGCGCGCATGCAGCGGCAGCGCGGCTGATCGTCGTTGACGGGTACGAGCAACTGAGCCGCCTTAGCCGATGGAAGCTGGCGCGCCGTTGCCGCCGCGAAGATTGGGGATTGGTTGTCACTGCGCACCGTGACGCGGGATTACCGACCCTGGCCCGGATTGTGCCGAGTGCCGAAGTGGCCCAGCGCGTCGTCGATCTTCTCCTGTCCACCGGACGCGGCGCGATCACGCGCGAGGTCGTTGCCGACGCGTTTCAAGGCAGCAACGGCAACGTCCGCGAGATGCTCTTTGCGCTGTACGATCGCTTTGAGCATACGCGCCACGGACAGGACCGTTGAGTCGGCCCGCGGCGGCTTCACAGCAGTGTTTTGACGTGCCGCAGAGCCGTGCGATCGCGCCGCCTCGGCTTACCAATCTCGCCCCCGCCAGCGGGCGGATGTTGTTCGGGTCGTAGCGATTGCGTCAAGTTTGCCGTTGTGTCGAGCGACCGGAGCCGGGGCCAAGTGTCCGCTCGCATCGCGGCCTGCGAGCTTGCCGGTCAGGAACTGCGGGCAGTCTGTAACGGCAACGACACGCTAGCACGGCGTGGCCGTGCGATGTTTCCGGCGAATTTCCGTCGCGGCGACTGTTTTTGGTCTAAAGTTTTTCAAGCGCTTTGTCGCTGGCGAACGTCTGTGGCCGCCCGCCGACCCGTGTGGCGACCCGTGACCCAGTTTGCCAAGGCCGTACGATCGATCAAGCGGTTTGAGTCTTCGCATTCGGAAACTCTTACCAAATGATCGTGTGAGCCGCGCAAGCCGTTGACGTTCTGTGCAATCGCCGGTCAACATGAAATTTGAAGACCCTTGCAGCACAAAGGGAGTGCCACATGTTTGCTCCGAAAACGCGCGTCGCGGTGATTGCTTTTTCGCTTTTGGCGGTACCGACGTCGCAATCCGATGCCTGTGAATTTTTGCGGCGCTGCTTCGGCGGCCGCACGACGTACTACGCCCCGGTGACCGCGGCCTATGCCCCAAGCTGTTGCCCGCAGCCACAGTGCTGTGCTCGGCCGGTGGTGGCGTATCAGCCGCAGACCTGCTACCGCACGGTGTATCAAAACGTTCCGGTGGTTGCGTATCGCCCGATGACGACGTGCAATCCATGTACCGGATGTCCCCAAACGGTCATGCGTCCGGTGACGTCGTACGTCACGCAAGCCCGCTTGGTGCCGTACACGTCGTATCGCCCCGTGATGACGACGAGCTACGCGGCGCCCTGTGCGACGGGTTGCGCTGCTGGGGCGACGACCGCCGCCTATCCGAGCGTTACGGCCTATTCGAGCTATTCGTCCGCAACGACGGCCCCGTCCTGCTGCTCACCCAGCACGAGTGTATCGACGCCGACGACGTATGCTCCCTCGGGCACCGTTGGCTCGACGGTGACACAGTTGGGCCCTCCGACGACCACGACGCCCAGCTATTCGCCCAGCCCGTCGTTGGCCCCGCAGTCGACGACCCCCAGCACGACCCCCAGCACGGTCGTCCCGCAGCAGACTTTCGAGCAGGATCCAGCCGCACCGGCGGCCCAGCCTGAGTCGCGTCTGCGTCAGCCGCTGCAACCGCTCGAACTGAATCCTTCGAACACGCTCGGCACGCCGCGGGCACTCGACCCGGAAGGCGGCGACCGGATGACGGCGTTGCCGCTGAAGTCCACCTTCGCCGGTCGACTCGTATCGACCACGACGCCCGACGCCGAGTACAGCAACAACGGCTGGCGAGCTTCGAACTAGCCGCGGGCCGATGTAACTTGGCCGCCTGACTTTTCGCGGGCGGCAAAGAGACCCACACCGACCCGTCTTCGACCACCACGTCGAGGACGGGTTTTTTCATGCGCCGCTGCGGAAACGGGGTCCGTGCTCTAGAATGGGCGCCGTCACTGCCCTGCGCTACGAGCCAATGCGATGAACAACGCGCGTATAGCCGAGACCTTCGAGCTGATCGCCGATCTGCTCGAGTTTTCCGATGCCAATCCGTTTCGTGTGCGCGCTTACCGCAATGGGGCCCGGGCAATCCGCGACTATCCCCAGCAAATGGAGTCCGTCCGTCAAGATTCCGATGCGGAATTTACCGACATCGCGGGCGTGGGCAAGGACTTGGCCGAGAAGGTCGCGACACTGCTCGACACCGGCAGTGTCCCCATGCTCGACGAGCTGCTCGAGGAAATCCCCAAGAGCGTGCTTGAGATCCTGCGCATACCCGGGTTGGGGCCCAAGAAAGCGGCCGCTCTGTACAACACCCTGGGTATCTCGACGCTCGACCAGCTCAAAGCGGCCTGCGAGGCGCACCAGGTGCGTGATCTGAAGGGTTTTGGCGCGAAGACCGAAGAAACCATTCTGGCCGGGATGAGCCTGGCGCAGACGGCCGGCGACCGGATGTTGTGGGCCATTGCCGACCAGTTTGCTCAAGCCATTCGTGACCATCTGGAATCCTGCAAGAGCATCAAGCAACTAGAGGTGGCCGGCAGCTATCGCCGCGGCCGCGAAACGGTCGGCGATCTGGACATCCTGGTTGTTTCGTCGAAAGTCGACGAAGTGATGGACCGGCTGGGCGAGTTTCCGGAACTGGAATCGGTCGTCGGACGCGGACCAACCAAAATGACGATCCGTGTGGCCGACGGGCCGCAGGTCGATCTGCGGGTAGTGCCGGCCAAGAGCTTCGGCGCGGCGCTGGTCTATTTCACCGGCTCGAAGCAGCACAACATCGTGCTCCGCGGCATGGCGAAAGACCGCGGTCTGAAGATCAACGAGTACGGCGTGTTTCGCGTGCGCGACGAGAAAGAGACCTTCGTCGCCGGTCGGACCGAAAAGGAAGTTTACAAAGCCCTCGAGCTGCCCTGGATTCCGCCCACTTTGCGCGAAGCACGCAGCGAATTCGATTGGGCGGAAGAGGACGCTCTGCCGAAGCTGGTCGAACTGGACGACCTGCTGGGCGATCTTCACATGCACACCACCGCCACCGACGGCAAGGCAACGCTCGAAGAGATGGTCGACGCGGCCCGGGCACGCGGACTGAAATACATCGCGATCACCGACCATTCGAAGCGGGTCACCATGGCCAACGGGTTGGACGGCAAGCGCTTGCGCCGGCAATGGAAAGAAATCGATAAGCTCAATGAATCGCTGCGCGGATTCCGCGTGCTCAAGGGGGTCGAGGTCGACATCCTGGAGCGCGGCGGGCTCGATCTGCCCGACGAGGTGCTCGCCGAAGCTGACTGGGTTGTGGCCAGCGTTCACTATGGCCAGAACCAATCGCAAGACCAGATCACGCAGCGCGTGATCGGCGCGCTCGAAAACCCCAACGTCTCGGCCATCGCACATCCGACCGGCCGGCTGCTGAACCGGCGCAAGGCGTACGAGATCGACCTGGATGCTGTGTACAAAGCCGCTCAGGCGAACAACAAGATCCTCGAGCTCAACGCCAACCCGCGGCGGCTCGACTTGGACGACGTCGCTTGCGCGGCGGCCAAGAGGCACGGTATCCCGATCGTCATTTCCAGCGACGCTCACAGCACCGACGGACTGGCGGTGCTCCGCTACGGAATCAACCAAGCGCGCCGCGCCGGACTGACCAAGCAGGACGTGGCCAACGCCCGACCATTGGACAAGCTGCTCGCGCTGGTCGCCAAGGGACGCAAGTAGCGGTGAACCGATGGCCCGGTTGTCGGACGGCGTGGACTAGGCGGCGGGCATCGCAGCCGGCGTGCCCGGTTCTCGACGGCTACTTCTTGGATCGGCCGAGCACTTCCAGCCGGTAGCCGGTCACCTCGAAGCCCGAGCCGGCCAGCTTCTCGACCAACTTCGGATCGAGCTTGGCCAGAAGTTGCGGGTCGAACTCGACGGGCAAGTCGCGAATCTCGCCCGTTTCGACGTCGCGCAGATGATAGTGGTCCTCCGCGCGGCAGTCGTAGCAGGCGCGGCCATCGTTGCTCGTCAGTCGAGCAGCCAGATCGGCCGATACCAGTGCCTCGAGCGCGTTGTAGACCGTCGCCAGGCTGATCCGCGGTACGCGCCGCTGCACGGCCCGATAGACTTCCTCGACCGTCGGATGCGAGCGGACACTCTGCAAGAAGGCAAACACTTCGCCCCGCTGCCGCGTGTAGCGGCAACCGGCCGACTCCAAAGCCTGGCGCACCCGGGTTTCGGACTCGGCGTCGAGCGGCAGGGTGTTGCGTGTGGTACGCGTGTCTCGCGGTGACATCATGGCCAACTATAGCGCCGGTGCCAGGCAGGGTCAAGCAAGGCGGAATAGGAGAAACGGGGATCGTCCGGGGCCGGCGATACGGTCGACGCGGTCCTCGGCGCATCCGGGCAGTAGAGCTTGCGTTTGTGCCGCCCTCGCTTCGGCAGGATAATAGTGCCCGCTGAGGATCCCACGTTTAACAAGGGAGGACGAGCCATGACGACGCGCGGATTGATGGCGCTGCTGCTGTGCTTCGGAATGTTCACGTTCGCGGCGACGGCGGTGTACACCGCCGAGAAGGTGGAGGACACAAAGCTGGAGGACTTGAACCAGCAACGCGAGAATGCGCTGCAAGAACGCGTCAACGTCGCGGTCCTGTGCCGAGAAGCCACGCAGGCAGCATACGAGGCGGAGACCGTTACGCTCTGGCAGTTGATCGATGCAATCAACGGTGAGAAAGAGGCCAAGTTGGCCGTTTCGAAAGGGTCCGAACGGATCAAGGTGTTGCGAAGTCATCTCGAACAGATGCAACAACTGGAACTTCGGATGAAGATGCTAGTTCAGGTCGGCACCACAGGGGGCTCTGCTGTGAATTACCCTCTAGCCCATAGGGAACGGCTGAGCGCGGAGATCGAGCTGTTGGAAGAACAGATCAAGCAATCCGGGCAGGGCCAATCGAAGTAACATTCCATTGCAATAGGCGATCGAGCGTTCGCGTTAACTCCAGGGTCGCGAAAGGAGCGAGTCGGTTTGAATCGTATTGAGTTCGTTGCGCTTTGCTTCGCATGGACGGTTGCCGTGTCGCCGGCATTTGCGGATGACGAATTCGACTCCCGCCGGCTTGAGCCGCTGGTGCGCGTCGTGGATCTCAACGTCGGCGAAACGGCCGACGTCGAGCTGTGCGACGGCACGACACGATCGGTCAAGCTCGTATCGCTGGTCGAACATCGCGACGCAGTGCGCGAGGCGGTGCGGCGCAGCGATCTGGTCCTGGAGATCGACGGCCAGCGCGTCGAGCTCGACGCCGGCGCATACCGGCTACCCAAGACCGCGGCTGGCGTGCAGGTCGATTGCTCGGTCACCGGCGGGATGAACAAGGGGGGAACGCCGGCCTTTTGGGGTTTGGACAAGGACGCCCGGCTCCGCTTCTGGCCCGAAGGCTCGCCGCTGTTTCATCCCGGCACGATCATCTATCCGGTCAAACAGGCCTGGATGGTCACCCGCACGTGGTTCGACAACGAGGTGGTCGACGGCGGGCTCAGCGTGCGCAAGCAAATCTACTATCATGCCGGATTGGACATTGGCGCGTCGGAGGGACTGACCGAAGTGATCGCGGCGACCGATGCGCTGGTCGTGCAGCGCGGGCTCGAAGTGCTGCCCGATCACGCAACCGGCACGCCCGCCGAACCGCGCTACGACGTTGTTTATCTGCTCGATCCGCGCGGCTGGTACTATCGCTATTCGCATCTAAAGGAGATCGATCCGGCAATCCAGCCCGGCCGCGTGATTCGCCAGGGCACGCGGATCGGCACGGTTGGCAAGGAAGGCTCGAGCGGCGGCTGGTCGCACCTGCACTTCGAGATCAAAAGCCGGCAGCCTTCGGGCAAGTGGGGCACGCAGGCCGGCTATGCGTTTTTGCGCGAAGCGTGCATCGCCCAAGAAGACCTGCAATTGATTGCCGTCGCGCGGCCGGCCCATTTCCTGGTCGCCGGCGAGCAAACGACGCTCGACGGCACGCGCTCCTGGAGCGC
>CALFYT010000121.1 GCA_937952415.1 uncultured Planctomycetaceae bacterium
CTGCGTCGGGAATCACGAGGTCTTCCAGATTGCCGACATTGGGCGGCGGCGGAGGTGGGGGATCGCCCAGGATCGATTCCAGCACAAACGCGCCACGGTTGACCGGTAACGTGCGGAAGCCATCCGAGCCAAGCATCAGAACGCTCGCCTGGGTGAGCAGGCCTCCGCGCTTGTGCTCGGGCTTGAGCGCCACACGGCGGATTTCGTTTCCTGAAACGCCGGCAATACCGTAGTGCCGCGCGAGGCGCTCGTTGAGCATGGTGAACTCGCTATCGAGCAAGTTCAGCAGACTGAGGTCCTGGTGCAGGATCTCTGCAACGAACTTTTCCGTTTCCTGGATCGCCGATGCGTGCAGCAAGTCGTCAAAGTCCGGAAACAGATCCGGATCAGGTTGCATCGTGGAGAGATTGCGCAGCTCAAGCCATTGCCCGGTGAAGTTTTCGATCAGTGCCTGCGACCTGTCGTCGCTGATCATCCGACGAACTTGTTCAGCCAACACCTGCTTGTCTCGCAGGCGACCCTTAGCCGCCAGACCGAACAACACGTCATCCGGCATGCTGCTCCATAGAAAGTACGAAAGCCTTGCCGCCAGTTCGTAGTCGTTAAGTTGTCGGGGCTTGCCGTTCTTGGCGGCCAATTCCACGAGGTAGAGAAAGTGCGGCGACGACAAAATAGCGACCAGCGGTCCCTTCATCGCTTGCTCGAACGTGAGGCCTTCCTCAATCGCTCGGTCGTGCATGGCGGCCATGGCCGCGACTTCCTCGTCGCTGACCGGACGGCGGAAAGCGCGAGCCATGAATTGTCGCAGAATGCGCTCGGCTCGCTCAGCATCGGACTCGCCCTCTAGCGGCGCGAGAAACACCTTGCGATGCGGCGCCGGCGGCCACTGTTCATAGAGCGGTCCTTCGATTTCGACCCATTCGACGTGACCACCCCAATGGATCGGGTTCTTCTTGTCGCCCGCCTGGTACGGAAAACCTATTTCGATGCCCCAGGATCGCTGCTGCATCGATTTCTGAAATGTTCGCCAGTCCTCGCGGTATAACTCGAACTCATGAGTCTCATCCTTCAACGCGAGTGTGGTAGCGTGTAGCACGGTGCGTTCGGGATGCAGGAAAAAATTCATCTGCGGCGAAGGACCGTCCCAGCCGTGGGGCAGGTATGCCTGGCTGCGCACTCGCACTCGGTATCGACCGGCATCTTTAAGACACTTGCGAATGATATCGCCATGAGCATTTCCCTTGCTCTTTCCGCCTCCCCCTCCATCTCGACTGACCCGCATGACGATATCGTTCAACTCGACGTACGGCACGGGCGGCCGGGTTCGCAAATCCCAAACGACGAAATCTTCCGTCGTTTTCGCGCCCTGCCGAAACTCGCTCTTGTCGACGCGTCCCTTGAATCGAGACATCTCCTTCGGCGCCTCGCGCGGCTTAATCCGTTTCAGTTCGGCATCCAGGAACGCTTTGTGCTTTTCGCGCTCCGCACGGTCGCCGCTGGTTGGCTGATATTTTGCACCTTGGCGATACAGTAGTTCCACCCGCCAGTGGAACTGCTCAGGCGGCTTGTCGGGATCGACCACCAACGCATCGACAATTTGCCGAGCAGCGGCTAGATAGTTGTGGATGTGCAGGTCCGAGACGAGTAGCCCACTGCCCACATTGTCAAAGCCATCGGTGGCAGTGTCGGTCGTGAATCGTGCGGTCGGGTCGAACCACGGACCGAGATGCAACCCAGTTAAATCGCGAATCGTATTTCGATATTCAGCGCGGTTGAGTCGTCGCAGGACGATGCCACTTCCCTTTGCCCGCTCGGCCTTGGCGGCTTTAGCGAGTTCGCCGGTGATCCAGTCTACAACCGACAGCAATTCATCGTCGGGCGGCTGTGTTTCATCCCTGGGCGGCATCTTGCCGGAGTTCAATTTGTTCAGAACTTCATGCCAGATCTCGGCGTCGTCACCATTTTGCAAATTGCCGGTCAGATTATGCAGCGGCAATTTGGCTTCGCCAGCATCCGGCCCGTGACAATTGACGCAATACGTCTTGAGAAACGGCGCAACGGAATCACGGAACTTGCCAACATCCGCCGCGGCCGACATTCTGCCAAATCCGCAAGAAAGCAACGCGGAAGTTGCGATGAACAATGCGAACCGCTGCATCATTCGCGCCCTCCAATCTTCACTGGAGGGCTGGAGAGTCCCAAGCGAACTGGCAGTTTCGTCCTGTCGCGTTCGACAAATCGCCCCGCTACGCGCACCGGATCGAGGCTCGGTTCATAGGCGTATTGCGGCCGTTCTTTGGTGGCCAGGTCGCCAACAAACGGTCGCACAGGGATCTTGTTTGAATCAACCAGTTCTTCGTCGGTAATGATTCGACCGTCGGTCAGCCGAACGCGGACGATTCTCGGATCAGGCGGAGTAGTCCCGCGTTGTTTCGCTTTGTAGCTGGCTTCCGCGTTCGCGCCGACTTGGAACTCCAGCACCGTGTAGTCGGGGCTGATGCGAAACAAGGCGTGCCCTGACCGCGGCGTTTGGCGGGTGTGGAACTTTTCGTACTCGACAAGCCAGTACACCTGACGGCCGTGGAAATGAAACCAGTGCCAGTCGTTCTTGCTGAAAAAGTCGTTCACGCCAAACTGTTTGAGCACTTCACCCTTCTTGTTATAGATCGTCAGACGGTGGTCGAAGCCGGCAAAGTCGTGATACGCGTCGCTGTCCCGATCTTCGACCGAAGGCTTCTTGGCATCCGATCGTGCCATGGATTGCGGCATCCACAAGGCGAACGTTTCTCCACCTGGAGCAACAAAGATGTGCGCATTGACCGGATCAAAAACGTTGTCTGTCCCCGTGCGTAGGCCGAGCAACTCGCCTTCGTGCTGTTCGCCTGACTGTCGATCCTGCCAAGTGAACGTCCAGCGATGGTCGATTCGCCTGCCCTTCTTGTCGAACTCATCGCTACGTCGTGCAGTAACGACATAGCGACCGTCAGCAGATTGGCCGGCGTCGAGATAACAACTGCGCGAATGACCGGCCTGAAGGACGTTGGTCATCGAAAGGAGTGTTAGGAAAGAAGCGATGCCTGCAAGTTGGAATCGTGTGTTAGCGGGCAGGTTTGTGGGGAGGGACGTCA
>CALFYT010000122.1 GCA_937952415.1 uncultured Planctomycetaceae bacterium
CGGTTCCTTTTCCTTCGACAGCGTGTTGTAGACTCGAATCGACATACGCGAACCGCTTTGCGTGGCCCTCTCGGGTATCGTTTTGGTAGAAACCATCTCAGTCCTTTGAGGCAGGTGGATTGGCTCGTCCTTGATGTCACGTGCGGTCAGAACCGCCGGCCGTGTGCTGGTTGGCTAGGCCGGCGAATCCGGTTCGAGCAGCACGACGCACTGGGCCGCGATCGCTTCGCCGCGTCCGATCGGGCCCACCTCTTCGCCGGTCTTGGCCTTGACGTTGACCCGCTCGATCGGCACGCCGAGCAAGTCCGCCAACGAGGAACGGAGGCTTTGCTTGTGGGGCGAGATTTTGCAGTGTTGAACGAATACGATCGAGTCCAAGTTGACGATCCGGAAACCGTGATCCGCAACTTTCTTCCACGCGATCGCGAGCATCTCACGGGAATCACGCCCGCGATTGGCCGGCTCCGTGTCGGGAAACATTTGCCCGATGTCCGGCAGACCCGCGGCGCCCAGCAGCGCATCGATCACGGCATGGAGCAACACGTCGGCATCGCTGTGCCCGACGGCCGATTGGTCGTGCGGCAGATCGATGCCGCCCAGTCGCAACGGCCCACCAGGCGTGAGCCGATGGGTGTCGTGGCCGATTCCGACTCGAGCGCCTTGCGTGGTGTTGCCTCCTGATCCTGGTTGGCAGTCGTTACTTAGCTCGCGCGGGGATTATACCGCAGCGCCCATCGGCCGACAACGCGAGCCGAGCGGCGCGCCGCCGAGCGGCGATTCGGCCCGGCGGCGCGCTTTCCTGTCCATCGCCTCGGTCCTATAATCGCTTCACTTATGGCCATCATCGAAATCGACTCGCTGGCAAAGTCCTACCGCGTCTACCAAAAGCAGGAGGGCCTGCTGGCCTCCATCGGAGGCCTTTTCCGTCGCTCATATCGCGAGGTGGTGGCCGTCGCCGGCATCGATTTGCGCGTCGAGGTGGGCGAGTTCGTCGCGTTTCTAGGCCCCAATGGCGCCGGAAAAACCACCACGCTCAAGCTGCTGTCCGGCGTCATCAATCCCACCGGTGGCATGGCCCGCGTTATGGGACACGTTCCCTGGAAGCGCGAAAATAGCTATCGCCGGCGCTTTGCACTGGTGATGGGCCAGAAGAATCAGTTGTGGTGGGATCTGCCCGCACAAGAGTCGTTTCGACTGCACCAGCAGATCTACGGCATCGATCCGGACGACTTTGATCGCCGCCGGGACGAGCTGGTCGATCTGCTGCAAGTCGGCACGCTGCTGGCCCAACCGGTGCGCGAGCTGTCGCTGGGCGAACGAATGAAGATGGAATTGATTGCGGCGCTACTCCACTCGCCCGAGGTCCTGTTTCTCGATGAACCGACAATCGGGCTCGACGTCGTGGCGCAGCACAGCATCCAGGCCTTCCTGCGGTACTATCAGCAACTGCGCAAGGTCACCGTGCTGCTGACAAGCCACTACATGAAAGACGTGGCGGCGCTCTGCAAACGGGTCGTGATCATTACGCACGGGCGGATCATGTACGATGGCTCGCTAAGCGGCATCGTGGATCAATTCAGCGGCCACAAGATCCTTTCGCTCGTCTTTCCCGGCGACTCGGCCCCGCACGGGCTTGAGCGCTATGGCGAAGTCGTCGAGGAAGAGGGGCCGAAGGTAAAGCTCCGCGTGGATCGGGGTAATATCACCGACGCGCTGTCGTCGATCCTGGCGCATCACGCCGTCGAGGACGTCACAGTCGAAGACCCACCGCTCGAAGACGTGATCGCGGAAGTTTTCTCGCAGGCCGGCTCCGGAACTGAGGCAGAAGTGGCGCGGCCTCATGCGTGAGGCACGCTAGGAACGAGGGGCATCGCACATGGCAATCGATCCGGGAAGCGCGGCAATGAACGGCTCGGGCCGGCTCGCCGGGCACGCGGCGGTTTCGACGTTGCGCACGTGGTGGATCGTCTTGCGGATCGCGATCGAGGAGCGATTGGTTTACCGCGGCGATTTCGCGCTGGGAACCCTGATGCGGTTCTTGCCGCTGGTGACCCAGGTGTTCTTCTGGACCGCCATCTTCGATGCCGTGGCCGGTGCGACAGGCCGCACGACGGTCGCCGGTTACACGAACCGGGAAATGATCGCCTATTTGTTGTTGACGCAAGTCAGTCGCGCTTTTTCGAGCATGCCTGGATTGGCCAGCGGCGTCGCGCTGCAAATTCGCAACGGCGAGATCAAAAAGTACTTGGTTCAGCCGATCGACCTGATCGGCTTTCTGCTGGCCAGTCGGGTGGCTCACAAGCTGGTGTACTACCTCGTGGCAGCCGGCCCGTTCGCGCTGGTGTTCTTCGTCTGCCGCGGCTATTTCAATGGCTGGCCCGAGCCGCAGATCCTGGTGGCCTACGTGCTGTCGCTGTTGATGTCGTTTCTGCTGGGGTTCTTCCTCGAAGCCACCCTGGGCATGATCGGTTTCTGGTGGCTGGAAGTCAGCTCGCTGCTGTTCGTTTACATGTTGTTCAATTTCTTTTTCTCCGGGCACATGTTTCCCATCGACATGCTGCCGGGCGTGTTTGGCACCGTGGTCCGTGTGATTCCGCTACAGTACCTGGCCTATTTTCCCGCGGCAGTTTTTCTCGGAAAGGTGCAGGGCGCGGAACTGGTTTGGGGACTGTTGATCCAGTTCGGCTGGGTCTTGTTTTTCGTTTTTCTTTGCCGGTTGATGTTCCACTTGGGCGTCAAGCGCTACAGCGGTTTTGGCGGGTAGCGAAACGGGGAGCCATTCCATGAGCGGCATCAGCGACCCAACGTTCGACAATACGGCGGCACTGCCGGTTCGTCCGTCGTACTTGCGGGTGTTTCTGACCTTCGCTCGCAACAGCCTCGTCCGCGACATGACGTTTCGCGCGAACTTTCTGATCGAGTGCATCACGTCAGTGGCGTGGATGGGTATGAACCTGGGCTATTACCTGCTCGTGTTTCAGTTCACTCCTTCGATCGGCGAAGACACCGGCTGGGGCCAGTACCAGTTCCTGGTGTTCTTGTCGACCACCTTGTTCGTCAACAGCCTGGTACAGGCCTTCTTCATGCCCAATTGCGAGGAGTTCAGCGAGCTGATTCGCACGGGCAATCTCGACTTCGCGTTGCTTAAGCCAATCGACACGCAATTCCTGATTTCGCTGCACAAGGTCAACTGGTCGGCGTTGGCCAATTTCTTCTTCGGCGGAGCCCTGCTGGCGGTGTCGCTGACGAACCTCTCGTACATGCCGTCGCCGATCCAGGTCGTGCTCTATCCGGTGTACGTGATATGCGGCGTCGCGATCTTTTACAGCCTGATGATCAGCCTGGCTGCCACGAGTGTCTGGCTCGGCCGAAACCAGACTTTGTACGAGTTCTGGTTCTACATTACGAACTTCTCGCGCTATCCGATGGAGATTTATCGCGGCGAGATCGGCGGGCCGCTGCGCTGGTTCTTTACCTTCATCATTCCGCTGCTCGTGGTCGTCAACGTGCCCGCCCGACTGTTAGCGCAGCCGTTCGATGCGCAGAACTGGCCGCTGGCCGGCTTCGCGGTGCTCGCCGCACTGGCGGCGCTGTGGATTTCGCGGATGATCTTCCGCAAGGCGATGCTCGGCTACCGTAGCGCGAGCAGCTAGCGACGGCACCCTATCATGGTCAACGCCGTCCGGCGCAACGAGCCATCAGCGAGTTGCACAATCACCTCTCAGGGATCGGCCTTGGTATCATCGTCGCTTGGCTCGCCAGCGTTCGCGTCCGCCTCGAACGTCAGAGCCGCCGAATTCATGCAGTAGCGCTGGCCGGTCGGTTGCGGTCCGTCGTCGAACACGTGACCCAGGTGAGCGTCGCAGTTGTTGCAGCGCACTTCGGTGCGGGACATGCCGTATTTGTGATCGTCTAGCGTGCGCAAGTTGTCGGTATTTGACGAAGCGTAGAAGCTGGGCCAACCGCAACCCGAGTCGTACTTGGTATCCGATTCGAACAACGGAGCGCCGCAACATACGCAGTTGTAGGTGCCGTCTTCCTTGTGGTTCCAATACTTGCCGGTGAACGCCCGTTCGGTGCCTTGGCGTCGAGTTATCTCGAACTGTTCCGGCGTGAGTTGGGCCTGCCACTGTTCGTCGGTCTTGTTGATCTTCGGCATGAATCGAGGCTCCTTGTTCGAGTCACCATCGGGCTCGACAATCCCGGCCAGCACCGCCGCCCAAACGACCACGACGACCACTGCCGCAACGGCCAACGTCCGCGCCCAGGTCGTTCGCGCCGTTCGTGACTCGGGGTTTAGCGGCGGCTGTTGAGCGGTTTTCTCAGTCACTTGCAAAACCTCCTGCGCGATCCGTCGATGCGGCTGGCCAAGATTCGTGACGCTGCAGCGAATCAGCTACTGGACAGGGGGCGGTGCGCGCCGAGGGCGACGCCCGACGGATATTCTACGGCCGGTGCAATCATCCGGCCAATATCGGGCGCCGCTTGCACGCGCCTACCGGATGGCTCGTCGGCCAATTCCGACGAAAATCTGGCAGAGCCCGGAAAATACTTGCGGCGGCCTGTGGCAAGAGTATTCTGGGTGGTGTCGACAGGTTGGTCGCGATAGCCAGGCATGTCGCCGGCCGTAGATTTGAAGCGCGCCAATTCGTTTTGAAGGTCCCACATGAGACGGAGGGTTGGAATGAGGAATGTAGTATTGGGCCTGAGTGCCTTGGTGGCGTACGCCATAAGCGCGGCGCCGGCATCGGCCATGGATCTGGAGATTCTGGATCCACAAATCGCGCAGGCGTTTGCCCAGGCGCTGTGCGAATCGGCCGATGAAATTGAAGACCTGCAAGTGAAAGTCGAGCCCGATTTGGAGAAGGCGTGCGGTGTGTTCATGGACGTCGGCGAGCCGGTTGGATTGATCATTGTTCCACAGACTGACATCACGCCGGAGAACGAAGCCGTCAACAGCGATCCGGGCGGCGCGGCCGGTCATCTGTTCATGTCCAAGGGCTTTGCCCCGGTCATCGACGACAAGCCGGTCGACGACTCGAAGATGCGCACCATCACGTTCGAAGGGCAAGACGGCCTCGAACAAAAGGTCAGCTACCTGACCCTGGCTGTGCGCCACACCGACGACGACACCTGGCATTTGTATGCCTACGGCACCGACAAGAAGCCGCTGCTCGACGTCGAAATCGGCGAAGGTGTCGGACCGGGCACGCAGCCCATCGCGCTGGAAGTCAAGGACATGGAAGACGGAACGGGCACGGCCTACGTGACGTTCTTCGACATGTACCAGACGAACTTCAAGCTCAACTACAAGCACCCCGAGTAAGTTCGGATCACCGGCGCCGGGCCATCTGGTTCGGCGTTCGGGCCACGGTCGCAACGTGCCGCTGTGGCAAGCTGCCAACGAACCGAACCGGTGATTCGCAAGGTCAACAGGCCGAGCGGATCGCCGGTTTTTTTTCGCGCGTGTCGGAAGGCTGAATCTGTTCGTCGAACGGCGTGCGGCAGCGGTCGGACCGCCGGTGGTCGCGTTGCGGCGTCCGACGCGCCGGCCAGCGCTTCCCCCGCGGCAAAGCGGCACGGTTTGGCCGATTCGCCACCGGTGAACTAGAATGCATGGTATGCCTCGAATCGCCCCCATTCTCTCGCTGCTGCGAATTGCGTTAACGGTCCTCGGTTGCGCGCTGGTTTTGGCCGGCGGTCGCGACCGAGCCGCGATGGGCGAAGAGCACGAACGTCGGCGAGTCGAGCTGCCGGGCCCGTCGGATGCAACAAACACGGTTTCACCCGCGCCTTCCGCGGCGCGCAAACCGGCGGACTTCAAGTCGGCCCATTTCGAGATCCACACCGATCTCCCGGCGCGCGAGGCCCATCGACTGCTGCGCCGCATGGAGACGATGCTGCGGCTGATTTCCAAGTACTGGGACCGCCCGCCGGAGGGCATCATCGAGTGCTACGTAGTCGACGATCTGGCCAATTGGCCGGCTGATTCGCTCGATCCGGTAGGCCGGGCAAAGATCGCCCAGGACGCCGGAATCACGCTGGTTGAAACGCTCAACCAGGGTCGACGCGTCGTTTCGGCCAAGGCGGTTGTCTACGCGACCGCCGCGCGCGGCACCCCGCAGCACGAGGCCGTACACGCCTACTGCGGCCAGACGTTCGGCCGCGTCGGCCCGCTCTGGTACAGCGAAGGCATGGCCGAGTTGGGAACCTACTGGCGGCCGAACGACAGCAGCGTGCGCTGTCCGGACTACGTGATCGAGTTTTTGCGCAAGTCGCGGCCCAAACCGCTACGGGCGATCCTGGGCGAGGATCTGGATCGTCCGGGCCGTCCCGCGACGGCAACCGGCGACTCGTGGCAAAACTACGCATGGCGTTGGGCTCTCTGCCATTTGCTAGAGAACAACGCGAATTATGCGGAACGGTTCCGCACGCTTGGGCTAGGGTATCTAAACGATCAACCGGTGCGATTCAACGACGCATTCGGCGCCATGCGGCGCGAATTGGCTTTCGAGTACCGCTTTTTCGTCACGCACGTCTGCACCGGATTTCGGGTCGATCTGTGCCGTTGGAATTGGAATCGCAGTTTCAAGGAAGCCGACGATGCTCCAATCGCATCCCGTATCGCGGCACGGCGCGGATGGCAGCCGTCGGGGGCCATTGTCTCGGCTGACCAGGTGTATGACTATCGCGCCACCGGCACTTGGCGAACCGCCGAAGAGGCCTCTCACGTCAGCGCCGCGGGCAACGACGACGGAACCGGACGTTTGGAAGCCGTCGTGCTCCACGACTTTCGGCTGAGTCAACCGTTTGCGCTGGGCGCATCGGGTTCGTTTCGTCCGCCGCACAACGGACGCCTGTATTTGCGCTGCCGCGATGCTTGGAACGCGCTGGCCGACAATCGCGGATCGATGGCCGTGCGCATCCAATCGGCCGCGAACCCACCGTCGCCTCGCCCGTCGGACGCGGTCGACAATCCGGGCGATCCGAATAGGCAGTAGTTGCCGCGTGCAGGCTCTGTATCAAGCTCGCCCGCGCAACGAGTCGCCCGCGGTAATTCGTATCGCCGTGCTCCGGTTGGGGCATCGGCGGTTGCAGGGTACAATTGCCTGGCTCTCCACGTGCCCTCGACAGCCCGCCGAATAAACTCCCCCCGACTCCCGTAGCGTCTGGTCCTTCATGCAGCTTGCTTTCAGTTCCAATGCATACATGCACTTTTCGATCGAACGTACGATCGAGAAGATTGCCAGCCTCGGCTATCGGGGCATCGAAATTCTGGCCGACGTGCCGCATGCCTGGCCCGCCGGGCTGCTCGACGAGCGGAAAGACTCGATCCGCCAGCACCTTGAGAAGCACAAGCTGGCCATCTCGAACGTCAACGCCTTCATGATGAACGCCGTGGCCGATCCGCGCCAACCGTACTGGTACCCCGGCTGGACCGACACCGATCGTCACTACCGGGCCATCCGGCGGGAACACACGAAGCGGGCCCTGAAGCTGGCATCGGAGCTGGGAGCACCGTCGATCACCACGGAGCCAGGCGGCCGCCTCACGCCGGAGCGCGACTGGCACGAAGCGGCGCAGATTTTCTACGACGAGTTGATGCCCTGTGTCGAGGTGGCCGAATCGCTGGAAGTGCTGCTGCTGATCGAGCCCGAACCGGACTTGATGATCGAGAAGTTCGAGGAGTATCTCGAGTTTATGAAGCGGATCGATTCACCTTGGGTCGGGCTGAATTTCGACATCGGTCACGCCTACTGCGTGCACGAAGATCCTCAAGATTGGGTCGGCCGGATGCAAACGCACACGCGCCACTACCACTTCGAGGACATCGCGCCGACTCGCGTCCACCGGCACTTGATCCCCGGACACGGAGCCATCGACTTCGAAGCAACGCTGCGGGCGATTGCCTCGACCGGCTACGACGGTTTCCTGACAGTCGAGCTCTATCCGTACATCGACAACCCGGATGGGGCCGCGAGCGAGGCATTCGAATTCATCAGTGCTTTGTTTGCCAAGCTCGATCTGAAGCTCCATTGAGCGGCGGGCCACGCCTTGGAGGCCAGCATGCGCGGCTATCTGCAACTGGTGCGGATTCCCAACGTCTTCACGGCTATGGCCGACATCCTGCTCGGCTTTCTGTTCACGCACCAGCGTCTGGAGCCGTGGCCGCAGTTCGCGCTGCTACTGGCCGCCAGTAGCTCGCTGTACTTGTCCGGCATGGCGTTGAACGATTATTTCGACCGGGAGAAGGACGCTCAGGAGCGGCCCGATCGCCCGATTCCCTCGGGCCGCATCAGCGCGGCCACCGCGCTTTTGTTGGGCTGCTGCCTGTTGTTGTCCGGCGTGGTGCTGGCGTGGACCGCGACCGCACTATCCGGCGACACGCGGGCAGGCATCGTCGCCTCGTTGTTGGCGGTCGCCGTGTTGCTCTACGACGGTGCGCTCAAGCAAACGCCGCTTGGCCCGCTCGCCATGGGCGCGTGCCGCATGCTCAACGTGCTGTTGGGAATGAGCGTGTCCGGCCAGCCATGGCAACCGGTTCATTGGGTCGTGGCCGGCGGCGTTGGAACGTATATCGTCGGTGTAACGTTGTTTGCCCGCACGGAAGCTCGCGCAAGCGCGAGAATCGCGCTGACAGCCGGCGTGATCATTCTGGTGGCCGGCATTGGGCTGTTGGCGTCGATTCCCAGGTGGGCCTCCGGCAACGAATGGCCGCCGGTCGCGGTGCCCGATCGTTGGTACGTTTTCTGGGGCTTGATCGGCATGCTGATTGCGTGGCGATGCGTTCGCGCGGTGATCAATCCGCAGCCCGCATTCGTGCAGGCGGCGGTGCGGAATTGCATCTTCGCGCTGGTCGTGCTCGACGCTGGTGCCGTACTGGCCGTGCAGGACCGATTTTGGGCGGTGGTGATCTTGGCGCTGTTGTTGCCGATCGTCGCTCTGGGGCGGTGGATATATTCCACGTAGCCGACACCGCACCGAGTTCCCGGCATCCAGCTCGCTCGCACGCCCGTTAGGCGAGAAGGCGTTCGGCGCCTTTCAGCCCACGCGTGACGGCAGTACATTGAAACGGAACTCGGTCAGCAAGTAACAGGACATTCGTGATGAAGTGGCCACTTTTGTTGCCAGTAATCGTCGCGCTGGCGACAAGCATGTCGTCTGCGGTCGTAGGGCAACCGCCTTCCGAGGGCGCCAGTCCATCACAAAGCCGATACCAGCGCAGCCCGGAACGCCTGTGGGAATTGCTGTTTGACGAAACGATTACTTCGGATGAATACGCGCATCAGCTCGATCACTTTGGGATCGAAATCGCCGCGGTTTCGAAGAATGGCAAGATCGAATCGGTTACGAACGTGACTGAGTACAAACCCGAAAAACACGTCAGTCACAACGAGCGCGAATATCGACTGCGGATCGGCTGGCAGTCCGGAACGCTGCGCGCGGCCGACCGCCGGTTGCTGCGCAAGGCCGGCATCAGCAGCAAAGGCAAGGAGCTGACCCATTTCTTCCCGCCCGCGGTGCAAAAGTCGATGGAACGCGCCGAACTCGAGTACGCGGACCGAAAAGTGGCCGAGATTCGCCGCACCCGATTTCAGATTCGCCCGACCGAGGACGACCAGGGCTACGAAATCGTGGTTGTCGAGCAAGACCCGCCCAAGCCGAAAAGCGACTCGGCCAATGCGCCGCCGCCCCGCTAGAATCGGCGTGGCCACCTCAAATCCTGGTACGGCCGCCGCGTCCAACACGTCCAACGAAACCACCACCACCGCAGCCCAGCCACGTCAGAGACCACCGAAATGAGCGAACACGTCGTCCTGCTGTCGGTGCCCGGATTGCGGAAACAGGACCTCACCGCGATGCCGACACTATCCCGGCTGGCGGGCGAGGGTGACGTCATGGAACTGGTGCCGAGTTTTCCCTGCGTCACTTGTCCAGTTCAAGCGAACATGACCACCGGCACGCCGCCAAGCCAACACGGCGTGATCGCCAACGGATTTTACTGGCGAGACAAGCACGAAGTGGAGATGTGGACCGCTTGGAACGACTGCATCGAACGGCCGCAGGTTTGGGACACGTTGCACGAGCACGACGCATCGATCACCTCGGCCGTGTGGTTTCCGTTGCACAGCAAGGGCTGTGGCGCCGACCTGGTCTGCACGCCGGCCCCCATCCACAACCCCGACGGCACGGAATCGCTGTGGTGCTACACCAAGCCCGAGCCGATGTACGGCACGCTGCGCGATACGTTTGGTCATTTTCCGCTGCAACATTTTTGGGGGCCGATGTCGAACATCACGTCAACGGCCTGGATCTGCGACTCGGCCGTTTGGGCGGCCCGCGACGCGCGGCCAAATTTCTTCTACATCTACCTGCCGCACCTGGACTACGCCGCTCAGAAAGTCGGACCCGATAGCGAGCTGGCAGCCAAGGCATTGGTTGACCTCGACGCCCAGATCGCGCGGCTCGTTGCCGGATTCGAATCCGCGTACGGAAACGATCCCGTGTTGTGGCTTGTGGCCAGCGAGTACACGATCGGCACGGTCGATCACGTGACCTACCCGAACCGGATGTTGCGTGAGGCCGATCTGCTGGGCATCGACACGCAAGATGACGGCGAACGGCTCGACTTCAAAAACAGCGGCGCGTGGGCCTTGGCCGATCATCAGCTTGCCCACGTCTTCGTGGCCAACTCGGGCGACATCGACCGAGTGGTCCAGCTCTTTCGCGGCAAGCCGGGCATCGCCGAAGTGCTGGTCGGACCCGATCGCGAGAAATACGACCTGGATCATCCGCGATCCGGCGAGGTGATTCTGGTTTCCGAGCCTAATAGTTGGCAGGCTTACTATTGGTGGCTGGACGACGCCCTGGCCCCAAAATTCGCGCGAACCGTCGACATTCACCGCAAACCGGGCTACGATCCGGTCGAAATGCACATCGACATGGCAACCAAGAGCACGCCCTTAGATGCCACGTTGGTGCGCGGTTCGCACGGAGCGCCTCCCCATGACGAGCGGCAGCGCGGCGTGATCATCGCCTCGCAACGCGGAACGCTGGTTGGCAAAGCGATGGCGGACACCGACGTTTGCGAGTTGGTCCTGCGGCAGTTCGGAATCTAGGACGTGAGGAGTTTGGGTTGTCCGCCTTGCCGTACGATGCGGCAACGCGACGGCGGTCAGCGAACCAAGCGTGCCGACATGACGAAATCCGCACGACGAATCTTGATGGGCATCGCCGGAATGGCAACACTGGTCGTTTTCGTCCTGGCAGCCAGCACGCTCGTCACCTCCAACCAGTATCCGACCGAGCAGACGGCAAAGATGGCGTTCAACCTGCCGGTCGACTTTACGAAGGTGCGCCGAATTCTGATGCGCACCGAAGCGACCAAGGCCATCACGAACCTGGCAGGCGACAGCAAGTTCTTGGACGAAAAATGGGAACGGATCACGCCGGCCATCGATCTGTCAAGCGGCCTGGTCCCATCGCTGAACCTGGAACTGAGGGCGAAACTCAAAGTGCAATCGCTCGACGACTACATCGGTCGGCCCATCGTGCACTTGAATCAGGTCGTCAGTATCACGGGTGACGAGATCGACTCCAACATCAAGCTGGCGGAGCCCACCGAGCGACTTTTGCAGTACCACCTGGTGACACGATACGTGCCCGGCGAAGATCCCAGCGAAACGCGCGTCGAGATGCGTCTGACGCAAGAGATCCTCACCACCGCACCCTGGTTCGCGCACCGGATCGCGGACAATCGGGTCTACGCGTCTGCCGAAGCAACTCTCGAACATCAGGCCGAGGCGATCCGGCAACTAATCTCTGAAAACCAGGACAAGTCGGGATTCTGGCCGATTCCGTGAACGTGGCTTAATTGCCCACGGGCCGCACATCCGCGCGGAACCAGTCTCCCGCGCGTCGATGCATCTCGCGTCCCGCGGCGCTGCACTATCGTTGGCCCTTCGGATCCAAGTTCTTCGTCAGATCGTCGGGCGTGACGGTCGACGCAACGCCCTGTGGCGGCACGTCCGCCTTGGCAGTCCACAGCAGCGCGTTGAGCACGAGCTTGCGAAAGTTGTCGTTGCCCCAGTTAACGTGGCGGTGTCCGCCGGTGAAGCCAAAGCCGCGACCGCCATCCGGCCGTTCGACGGCCCAAGCGACGATTTCGGCCCGGCCCGGGTGCGAGCTGGCGGCGTCGGTGCGACGCGTCTTGTCCGGCGGCGTTGCGACCAGCAGCGCGTCGATCCCGCTTTCGCCCTCGGGAAAACGAATGTTGTAATACCATTCGTCGTTGATCGTAAACGGCTGCACGCCACGCGTCACGGGATGCTCCGGCAGCTCGTTGAACTCCGCGTCCCAGTGCGGATTGATCGAGTAGCCGGTCTCGTAATAGCCGCCGATCCACTTGGTCAAATCGGGCCCGCCTTTCTCCTTCGGCACTTCCACCGCGTAGTGCGCGCAGCACATACCGATTCCCTGCCGCATCAGCCGATCGATTTCGGCCAGCCGGTTTCGCTGGATCACCGGATGCCGTCCGCCGCCGTCCATGTACAGCAAGATCGTGTCGGCGTTGTCAAACGCCGTGGGATCGTTCGGCCAACCGTTGTGATAGGCCGCCGTAACGACGCCCGGCGTCTCGTCGAGGCACTTCTGCAGCAGCTTGACACCGGCGTTGAACTCATGATCGCCCGGCGCATGGCTCGGCGTGCCGGCAACCATCACGATCTTCTTGCTGTTGTCACTCAGCCGGGTGCGCTTCAGGCGAATGTCTTTGAACTGCACGGTCATCGGCGGACCGGCATGGAGCTGCAGCGCCAACAGTCCGCTACGCGCGGCTTTGTCCGACTGGTTGTCGGTCACCTCGCTCATCACCTGCCCGTTGATCTTGTGGATCAGATGATTGCCCTGGGCGACAATCTCATAGTCGTTCCAGTCCTCTTTTTTGACGGCGTCTTGCAGCTTTTTGCTGTCGGCGACTTGTTCGGCGTCTTTTTCGCCATCGGGCTTGATTGTGACCTTCTGCCCGCGTTGTGCCAGGATGCCGCGTGCCCGCTCCTCGTAGAGAATGCCCGAGAAAGTGTCGCCCGAATCGATGTCGGCCTGATATCCGGAGATCACCCAGGGATCGATCTCTCGGCTGCGATACTGAATGCCGGAGTTGCCGCCGACAATCTTGTAGCGGAGTCGCAGCACGAAGTCGTCGACCGGCGCGTCGCGCCAGATGATGAACGTGTTGCCCTTGGTCGGATTCTCTTTGGTCGTGCGGCCGGTGATGGCGCCGTCCTCGACGCTCCAGAACTCTTCGCGACCGTCCCAACCGGACAAGTCCTTGCCGTTGAAAATCTGTTTGAAACCAGAGTCCTCAGCGGCGCCCGTGGAAACACACAGCCTGGCCACAATAACGAGCAGTAAAGTTGTTCGTAAACAAGCGAAGCGCATTGCAGATTGCCTCATGAACGAATTTGAAATAATGTCGTGAGCCATATTACCCAGAACTATTCCCGAAAGACACCTCGCGACTGCACTGTTCCGCAATAGCTGCTACTCCAGCGATCGCAAGTTAGAGTCTAGTACCGTCCCAAATTTGCCACGAGCTCCGAGCATTTTCCGGGTCATTCTCGTCACTGCGCATTCCGGTTGTGGTGATGCAACCGAAGGTTTGTTCGTTCGGACCCTGGAACAACTGAATCGGCGTGCCCTCCGGCCATTTGAACGACTCGCGCACGCCACCATCGAGTAGGTTCAATTCAAACAGTTGGCCGTTCAGCGTACAAAACCGAATCGACGTTCCACCGGGTTGCTCAGCAACGTCGTAGACGTGATTACTTTCGTTGGCCATCACGCTCCATTCGCATGTGGGGTACCACCAATTCGCCTTAACGGCTTCACGATCCGCAACAACTTCAGCCCATCGAAAAACCCAAATGCCGCGTGATGTCCCGCACCAGAGCCATTCGCCGTTTTGAGAGAACCCGAAATGCGATGGCATACGCTCATCCGTATCAAATTCGTCCGCCGAATCAGGAAACCAACTGTTCCATTGACCATGTGCAGCACTCCGCTGGGAAACTGCCGCCTCGAGCAAGGCCCCATAGTCGTCGGGGACTATATCAAGGGAAATTGGCACCTCGCACCATTCGCTTGAGTGATCGACGGACGCGAATGCCATTCCCATGCGATTGCAGACAATCCATTCACCAGACGGATGGATAGCCATTGCCCGATGATTCTGTGGAGGTTCCCAGAAGAGCTGCTCGCCGCTTTCCACATCGTAAACCGTCAGTCCCGGCCGGCCTATCGTCGCAACAGTGGTTCCAGTCGAATTCATAGCGACGTCGTGAGTCCATTCTTTCGCCGGTATGTCCCGCATTTTTCGATTTGAAGTCGCGTCCCATATTTCGGAGTGGGTTCCCAGCGCGATCGCAATGCGCGAGCCAGTAGCATCGCTCGCTACATGAGTGACGTGCCCCGTTAGTTCCCAAGTAATCTCCGTGGGTGACCACGACGGAGAGCTGTATTGCGTTACTCGAACCGGTCGGTCATCCGCCAGGGTCGACAGAAAAACGATATAACCATCGGGCGCGAGGCTCGCACGAAGTTGCATACCTTCCTGCGCGACCTCCTCATCGCAAAGCAAAATGCCACTTGTAAGAAACGACTTGATCAATCGCCGCTTGGCCCGCTTCGCGTCTTGCTTCCTTTTCAACGCAGAACGTGGCAACTCTGTAAATTTCTTGCGACCCGTGATGCCACCGTTGTCCCCTCGCTTTAAATACTCGTATGACGTCACCAGGTTCTCAACCGAAACTAGATCGCCAAGTTTTTGCAAACGGACGTACTCAAACACTTCTTGTGACTCGGGCGCCAGCAGAGCCCGCAACTGGTCGCTGTTACCGCCAACAAGTTGCGATAGTTTTTCCGGGGCACCCGTCATCCGCTCCTGCGCTTGCCGATCTTCTTCTCCAAAATACCCGGGTAGCGACCAATACGAATCGACTTCGCTGCCATCACGCCACAGCCAATACGCCAAGACGCTGTCGTCGTGTACCATGACGTGCCAGACAATTCCGCCAATGTGTTCAGCGAGGATCTGCCCGAGCCGGTGGCTCTGTCCTGCATCGCTGGGGTACACGCCGATCCAACCGGAAAGAACTGGACCAACCAGACATTGAAAACTATGCCGCTCGGCAAGCTCATCAAGTTCGGCAATTACCCGATCACGATCAGCACATCGAATCTGAAGTGAACCGTAGAATCCGCCCATGGCAAGGACCGCCGTTCAGATGGTGAACCCTGGGATGCGCCAAAATCATACATCGAATGCTCCGGAACGGCGAGAAAACGCCGAAACTGGCACGCGATTCGAGTACAAATCGGTTCGTTGACCGATGGACGTCGGTGGCATAAACCAGGAACTCAACGAACCTCCGACTCGAGCACCTCGGGCGGCGTGAAGTCGAAGTTGCGGCTCTGGCTGAAGAACTTCAGCGGGTTTTCGTACACCACCTGGCGGATCAGGCTTTCCGGATGGCCCCGCAAGCGCATCGCCAAGATGAAGTCGGGCACGGCCGTCGGCTTCGAAGGTCCCCAGTCGCCGGCCGAATTGACCAGCAGTCGCTCGGGGCCATACGTCTCGACCATGTCGACGGCCCGCTCAGGCGTACACTTCGTCGTGGGATAGAGCGTCATCCCGGCCCAGAATCCTTCGTCCAGCACGGGCCGAACCGTGTGTTCCTCGACATGGTCAACCAGCACCCGGCTGTGGTCGAGCCGGCGGTCGTCGCAGAGCATGTCCAGGATCATCCGCGTGCCCTGATACTTGTCTTCGAGGTGCGGGGTGTGGATCAGGATCTGCTCGTCGGTCTTGGCGGCCAGGTCCAAGTGTTCGAGGAAGATGATCGCTTCGTTCTTGGTGTTCTTGTTGAGCCCGATCTCGCCGATGCCCAATACGCCCGGACGATCGAGGTACTCGGGAATCATCGCGATCACTTCGCGCGAAAGCTTGACGTTTTCGGCCTCTTTGGCGTTGATGCAGAGCCAGGTGTAGTGCTGAACGCGATACCAGCCCGCCCGCTTGGGCTCGAATTCGGTCAACTGGTGAAAGTAATCCCGAAATCCATCGACGGTTCCCCGATCGAATCCGGCCCAAAAAGCCGGTTCGCTGACCGCGACGCAGCCCATTTTAGCCAGCGTTTCGTAGTCGTCCGTGACACGGGAAACCATGTGAATATGCGGGTCGATGTAGTACATGCAATGTTCGTTTCGGAAAGATGCGGCGCCACCGCGCGTGAGGCTTGACCACGCCCGCTGGCGTTCACGCTTAGTCAGCGGGGCGGAGCTCCTGATCGGGGCATGTCGAGCGACTGCTTCCAGTCGGCGTCGTACTGGCGTGAGAACAACATCTGAATGCGTTCGGCCCGATCCTCCTTGCCGTCGGACAAGATATCCAGCGCCTCGGCAAGGCCGCGGCGCCGCGGATCCCGCTCGACGTTGCCCTCGGCCCGGTCCAGACGATCAAGGGATGCGGCCACCAGCAACAGCTTGGAGCGGACGTCCAGAAACTCGCGGTCGAGCACTTCGTTGGCCGTAAGCGGGATGGTCATGGCTCGACCTCGATCACGTTGAAATACGCGGGGCGGGAAACACCGGACGGCGGACGGTGCGCCGTGCGGTGGATTGTCAGTTTCACCGCGCAACCGGCGGAAATCAAGTCGCACAGCGCAGCCGCACGACGGAATCTACGGCTCAGTAGTCTTCGCGCCGCGGCGAGCGACGACGCAGATCACCGGGACCTTCACTCCCGGGAAGCGTGCGCTGCACACCGTCGGGCAGGCGGGGCTTGAAGTCGCCAGGCTTCGTCTTGCTCCCCAAGTTCACGGTGCGCTCTTGCGGCTCGTAGCCCATGTAGTCCAAGAACTCGCGGACGTTGACCAATCGAGTTCCCAACGTTTGAGCCTCGGAGCGGATTTCGCTCCATCCTTCCAGCGCAGAACTGCCCTCGACCGCCGGCGGCTGATCGCCCAGGACGAGATACTTGGTTTGGATCGACATCCGGCCTTTTCGCGTCCCGTCCGCGGTCAACTCCTCGTCGATCACGCCGCCGTTCATTTCGATCAGGTTGCGGATCCGCTGTCGGTCGTCGGTTCCGTCGCCGTCGATGTCCATGTGACCCGCCAGGCCGAAGCGTTCCGGACGACCCGGCTCCCACGTCGGCGAAAAGATCCGATCGCCGGGCATTAGCGGCTCGGACAAGTCGTCCTCGACGATTCGCGCTTCGGCCATGTGCCCGCCCATCAATCGCGTGACCTCGATCTTGCCCTTGCTGTCCGATTCGATTGGATTGGCCGCGTGTACGGGGAACACGCTAAAGGCGGTCTGCCGCCGCAGGCCGTCATCGCTACCGACGTTGATCCAAACGGTGCGCGTGCGCTGATTGACCCAACTGATCGCGCCATCGGGCACTTCATTCGCTTTGACCGCACGATTCTTCTCGTCGTTGATGACCGTCAGCAGGTTGGTCAGCCGCCCCACCTCGCCGGTCAGCGTCGCGATTTGTTCGCCGCTGCTGCGCGATAACTCGTCGAACCGTTTCTGTGTTTCGGCGAACTTGGTGTTCAGGTCGCCCTTTTCCTGGTTCATCAACTCCCGGGCTTCGTCGAATTGTTTTTTGCGCTCTTCAAGGTCCGCCGTGACCTTCTGGATTGTTTGCGTGTACTCGGCGATGGCCTTCTTCGTGGCCTCTTCCTCGGCGGCCAGCTTGTCAGCGAGCTCGGTCTCGTGGGCCGTGATTTCGGTGATTCGCGTGTTGGCGTCGGCCAACTGCTTCGCCATGTGGTCGACCAGCCCCCGGTAGTTTTGATCCGCCTCGGCCAGGCCGTTCCCGTGGGCCTCGAAGTCGGCGGCGGCTGCCTGCTGGACCGATTCGACTTTGTCCTGCGACGGATCCATCAAGCTGCGGATCGCGGCGCTTTCCTCCAGCGCGGTGCGCGCCGCCTGGTCCTTCGTATTGTTTTCGGCCGTGAGTCCCTTGATCCGCTCCTGGGCTTCCTGGAAGTTGCGGAAGAACAGGAACGTTGTCACGATCAGAAGGATCGTCAGAATCACGAAGATGATCAGCGCGATTTGCAGACCCTGGTTTTCGCGAGCGGCCATCGACGGTGTCTCCCAATGCGTGCTGGCGCGCCACTTCGTGGCACGCGAGGCAATGTCGCGCAGTTACCTCTGTTGACGTTCCGCTGGGGCGAACTTTTGCCCTCGAAAGGAGCAAGCGATACGTCCGTTCCCGAGTTGGCCGATCTGCTCGACCGCAGCCAAGCAAACGTCCTAACTCATTGTAAATAGGGACTTTTCGAGTGTCAAACTAAGAGACCGGCCGGTACTGCACTCGGTATTTTCGCCGTGAATCTTGGCGACCGATCGCGACCTGCGGCACGGTGGATTGCCAGTACGGCACCACGTCAAGAGGCGACGTTCAGAGCGGATTGGGCGGACCGGGGCTGGGACCGCGGTCGGAGTGCTGCCGCAGCGTGTCGCGAAGCCGGGCTGCGTCCTCGAATCGCTCCTCGCGTACTGCTGCTTCCAGGTCGGCCTTCAACTGCACGATCGGATTGTACGGCGGATCCACTTCGCGATTCTCTTCCTGGCCGGCAACCTCCTCGCGCCATCGCAACAGGAACTGCAGCTCGCCACAGTTCTCGCCGTCGTCCGGTTGCTCGTACTCGCGCAGGAATGCACGGATCGCCTCGATGCCCGCGTCGATCGCGCCCAACGCCGCACGAAAATCACGCAGCGCAACCAGCGGCGTGGCCACGGCCCGCGCGTGCATCATCGTGACGTAGGGTCGCCATTGATCGAACTGCAGCTTGTCTTTCGTCTCGCGTGCGTACTCGCGCACGAACGAAAACAACTTCAGGTTGCGATTCGTGTCGCGAGCACACAGTTCGAACCGCTCCAAATGCCAGAAGCTGATGTAGCGATGGTAGAATTGCACGCCCTCGCGCAATAGCCGCTGGCAGTCGTCGCTTTCCAGCAAAAACGGCGGACCATCCGGGTGGCGCTTGTCGTGCTTGCCTTGCAGTTGTTGGTAGTATTCGAGCCACGAGGCGCAGCCCTCGATGCGCTTGCCGTCCGGCCGACCATCGAACTCCATCTGCATCAGCCCTAGATCAAGCCGCAACTGGAGTTTATCGCGACCGTCCTCGCCCGGGACGATTCGCACCGAGATCTTGTCCGGATCGTAGTCCCATCCCTCGAGCATTCTGGAGATGTCTTTACTCACGCTGTTTCCCAGGGATTCGGAGGCTCGGTCCACCGACGACCGGGCGGGCGCAACTCGGCAATTGGCCGGACGAAACGCGTCTGCCGCAGCAGCCCTAGTCTAGTCGAGGCCCGGCGGTTGCGCAAAGTGCAGCAGACGTGCGAAGTGGGAGAGCGCTGTTGCCGGCCACAGACCGCCGAATACCCACGAACTGGAAGCGAAGACCACACGGCGCGCATCCAGATCACCGTGGTGCTATCGTGCCAGGACGGCGATGCCAGACTGTGAGCTGTTGCGACAGCGCATCAGGCCGAACGAGACGCGATCGCCGCGGCCCCTAATCGTTGGCCTCGCGGACCACCGGCTCCATCGTCTTCGTGTTGCGCTCGACCGCCAGCACGATGGTTCGCTGCTCGCCGCCGTTGGCGGCGCTGGCCACCACGGGAATCACTTGCCGCTGATTCGGCAGGCTCATCCGCACCGTGAACGTGCCGTCAGGACGAATCCGAACCGGCTCGCCACGAAGGCTGACGTGGGTATCGGGGTTCGTCACGCCATAGACGATCATCTCGGCGTCGACTTCAAACTTGAAATCGTGACGCTGCGGAGCGAGCCCGTCCATCCCCGGACCGAATCGCGTCACCATCGGAGAGCCCATCGGCCGGCGCAACCGCTCCTCGAACAATTCTTGCAATTCGCGGCTGTTGTTGTCGGGCGAGTAGCCGCCACTCATGGCGTAGATCTTATCGAAGTTTTCCGCCACGTCGGTCCAGTTTTCGTCGATCGCGTCGCTCGAGCCGGGCTCGGGCGTGGTAACCACGTTGGACCGCACCAGCGGATAGAACTTTTCGTCGTCGCCCAGGTAACCGAGCTCGAGTCGATAGCTGGCCGGTGAGTTGTCGACGTGGACGTACCAATTGTTCACGCCGCCGTGGACCTCAACGTCGCGCGATACGCGCTCCGACGCACTGCTCGAACCAGGATCCGAGACTTCAAGCAATCGCAAACACGGCCGCGCCGTGTGCCAATGCTGGCCCATCGCCGCCTGCACGCGCTCGACGCTCTTGCGCTTGATTTCCCAATAGGCGTGCAGCCAAAACGGATCGCGCACCATGACAACGATCCGCTCTTTGACCTTGCCGCTTTTCGGAACTCCGTTGCCCATGGAGAGATTTTTCGCTCGCTCAAGCTTCGCTTTGATTTTGCTGAGGTGCCGCGAGGCACGCGCGTTAGCCGGCTTGGACGCTGTGGCACGTCCGTTGGACCGTGCTCGGCCGTTGCTTTTTGCCGCCGGCCGGCTCGACGTCGATACGGTACGCGTGGGACTTGACTTGTTCGTCGATTTAGCTTTTGCCGCCGAGAGCAGAGCTTTCACAAGCTGGTCTTTACGCATGCTGTGCCAGCCGCGTACGCCCCCTTGCTTTGCCATCTGCGACAAATCTTTGTGAGAGCGAGACTTAAGAGCTGCTGCGGTGATCAATGGACTTACCTCCGCAATGGCCCGGCGGAGGGCTTTTCATAAGCGCCGCCGGGTAGGGCAATGTGGTTTGAGCGTCGTCCGTGACTGGAATTAACGCTCGAACCCTCCCGGGCAGTCCATAGCCGCATGAGGTGACGGACACACCAGCAGCCTACTTGCCATCGACTGCGGCAGACCGTCCATCGCGGACCGAATACGGTCAGGGCGGAAACCGTCGACATTCGTGCGTTTGCTACCGTTTTGGGGGATAACGGCACGCGCCTTGCACACGACGGTTTTCCACCATTCTTGGTGGGGCACTCGGGGGCAGGCTCGGGTCCTACTTGGAGCGCGTCAACCTCGTACGCCCAAGTGTAATCAAGGGCTCGATTTTTTGCAACGGGCCGGGCCCCAGCTATTCGCCCGCACCGCTTACTGTCATTGCGTTTAGGTGTCGTGCGAAGCGCAACAGGGCGGCTTTCAGAATCTTGGCTTGGCGCGGAGATTGCTTAAAGCCTGCGTGTTCGCGCGCAAACCGCCGCGCCGCCGAAGAACCGGCCGGAGCCGGGGCGGCATCGTCCGGGTAACGCATTTGACAAACGGGGCTTAGGTCCGCGATAATGACTTTGTGAAAAAAAACACGAATTTGGCCCGCAGCCAATTGACACCCATTTTTTAGCGGATTACGATGTCCAGCCTTGCGGGACGAGAAGTCGCCCGCACGGACCAGGACGGGGGGTTAATTGGGCGGTCTGAGGGCACGATTTTGGGCCGCTGCCAAGGCGCGCGGCGAAGAAGGTGACTCAGCCCCCAGACGATCGATCGCCCATGGCCATCGCCCTCGGATGGTCGGCGACGATCATGACCATTTCGGCTGAAATGGTCGTTCCTGGCTTGCTGGGCTATTGGCTTGATCAGTGGCTCTGCACGCGAGTGTTGTTCTTGCTGATCGGTTTCGGTGCCGGTGCCGCTTTGGCCACCTCGGCACTGATGCGGATCGCAAAGGACCGCTCGAAGCCAAGCGGCGAGCAAGAGAATGTCGGTCAGTCAAAAAACGATCATCTGGGATAGGATTGGTCGCATGGGCCTGGCTGCTCGCTGCTGCCTGCTCACCATTGCACTGGTGCTCGCTTGCATCGCAGCGACCCCATTGGCTTTTGCGCTGCGCGGCACCAACGGGCTCTTGGCCGTCGGCGTGGCGGCCGGCGTGTGCTGGTTCGGCGCGGTGATCACGCTGCCGATCGCGGCACTGTTCCGCGGACCCTCAGCGATGATGTACGGCCTGGCGCTTTCCATGCTGGGTCGCACCATGCTTCCGCTGGTCTTGGGCGTGGCACTGCACTTTGCCTCGCCGATGCTGGCCGATGCCGGGATGATCTACTACCTGCTCGTGTTCTATTTGCTCACGTTGGCGGTCGAAACGGTGCTTGCCGTGGCAAGCGTTGCGCACGACCCTACCTCGCAGAAAGCGATCTAAGACGGTCATGGCCGACGAATCCCAAGCCTCGCACGAGCACGCGGACAAGTCACACGATGCCGATGAACACGGCGAACACTCGCACGCCGACGCGGGGCACGACGCCGCGGCCCACGGCGACGACGCCCATCACGGCGCGCACGACCCGTTCGACAAGGCCCACTTGATCAGCCACGTCAAGGACGCTGAGTATTTCGAGTTTCCGCGGGCCCTGGGGGGCAAAGTTCCCATCCCGCAGTTGTTCAAGACCGAAGAGCCGATCGCCACGCTGGGCATCGGGTTCAAGCCGATCGACGACCGGATCGAACCGTTCGACTTGAAGCTCACCAAGTTCATGGTGCTCGAGGCGATCGTGGCCATCGTGTTGATCGCGTTTTGCACGATCGTCGCCGGGCGGATCAAGCGGGGCGGCGCGCCGCGCGGGCGGCTGGCCAACCTGCTCGAGTCGATGGTCGTATTCATTCGCGACGAAATCGCCCGACCCGCCATCGGAAAACACGATGCCGATCGCTTCCTGCCTTACTTGTTGACCGTGTTCTTCTTTATCGTGGCCTGCAACCTGTTCGGCCTGGTGCCCTGGGCCGGCAGTGCCACCGGCGCCCTGGCGACGACCGGCGCGCTGGCGACGTTGACATTCGGCGTGGTGGTTTTTTCCGGCATGTCGAAGCTGGGCCCGATCAAGTTTTGGCTGGCCCAAGTGCCCCACATGGATTTGCCCGCACCGATCGCGATCGTGCTGAAGCCGCTGATCTTCGTGATCGAGATCATGGGGCTGCTGATCAAGCACTTCATCTTGGCCATGCGTTTGCTGGCCAACATGATGGCGGGCCACCTCGTGCTGGCGGTCATCCTGGCGTTCATCGCGGCCGCGTCCGGCGCGGTTTGGTACGCCGTAACTCCGGCCAGCGTGGCCGGACTGGTCGCGCTGAGCCTCTTGGAATTGCTGGTCGCGTTTATTCAGGCCTACATTTTTACCTTCTTGTCCGCGCTGTTTATCGGCATGGCGGTGCATCCCCACTAACGCGCCGCACAGGTCGCAACGAACTATTCTCTATCACTCTTTCGCAGGAGACTCATTCAGTGAACCGCTTTGTGAAAATTGCCGTGGTGTGCTTCGTCGTGTTGTTGACGGCTTCTCCGGCCATGGCCCAAGAAGGCGACACCGCCGCCGTGTCGAGCCATGGGCTGAACTTCGGGGCCGCGCTGGGCGCTGGGCTGGTCATCCTGGGTGCCGGGTTCGGCATCGGCAAGATTGGTGCGAGCGCCGTCGAGAGCATGGCTCGCCAGCCAGAAGTGGCCGGCAACGTGCAAACGGCCATGATTATCGCCGCCGCGTTGATCGAAGGTGCGACGTTCTTCGCATTGATCGTTTGTATGCTCTTTAACACCCCGTAAGCGCTTCGCCCCGCGGGACATTGCTGGGAGATGTTATGCGTTGGATTCGAGTGAGCATCTGTTGCGCGGCTGCGTGCTGCGCCGCCTTGGTGGTCGCGACGCCGCTTGCGGCCCAAGATGTCGGGGAAGAGCTGCGCGCGGCTGGAGAGCACCTCGAAGATGCGGCGCACGAGGACCCCAGCCATCCGGACACGGCCAGCGATCCGCTCGCGTTCGACCCGGACCTGGCGCTGTTCTCGCTGTTGGTGTTCCTGATTCTGCTCGTGGTGCTGGGCAAGTTCGCCTGGCGGCCGATCATCGACGCGCTGGAGGGTCGCGAGGAGAAGATTGCGAACCACATCGCCGAAGCAGAGCGGAATCACGAGGAAGCCAAGGCGTTGTTGGCCCAGTATGAGCAGAAGCTGGCCGATGCGGCCCAGGAAGTGCGCGACTTGCTGGAAGAGGCGCGGCGCGACGCCGAGCATACCAAGGCGTCGATCCTCGCCGAGGCCAAGGCCGGCGCGGAAACCGAGCGGGCCCGGGCGCTGCACGAAATCGAAAGTGCGACCGACCAGGCGCTGAAGGCATTGGCCGAGCGCAGCGCTGAATTGGCGATCGAACTGGCCGGCAAGATCCTGCAATCCAAGCTGTCTCCGGCCGAGCATCAGACGCTGATCGCCGAGGCGATGGAAAAGTTCCCCAAAGCAACCCCGAGCAACAACTAGGCACGGCGGAACCACAATGGCCGACAGCACGCAGCACGACAAGACAAGTTCCGACGCGATCAACGTCGCGGCCCAACAGGTCGCCGCGGTGTACGCCAAGGCGTTCTTGGGCGCGGCGGAAAAGTCGGGCAAGACCGACGAAGCGGTGGCGGAGTTGGCGTCGGTGGCCGAAGCGGTGGCCCAGTTCCCCAAGCTCGAAGCCGTGCTCGCTTCGGCACTGATCGATCATGACGAGAAGTGCAAGCTGCTGGACCGCGTGTTTGGACCCAAGGTTTCGCCGCTGGTGCTCGACGCGCTGAAGGTTCTGTCGCGCCACGATCGCCTGGACATCCTCCGCGCGGTTAGCGACCAGGCCGAGCGTCTGTACGACGTGCAGCGCGGCCGTGTGCGGGTGATGGTGCAAACGGCAACCCCGATCGAAGACGGCACCACGCGCAAACTGGAGGAAAGCCTCCGCAAGTTGCTCGGCGGCGAGCCGCAACTGGCCGCGGCAGTCGAACCCGAGTTGATCGGCGGGGTCGTCTTGCGCGTCGGCGATACGGTCTACGATGGCTCCATCGCACGGCAACTGCGCCAGGTGCGAGAGCAAATGATTACGAGGAGTATCCATGAGATTCAAAGCGGACGAGATCGCTTCCGTCATTCAGGCGGAAATTGAAACCTACCAGTCGCAGATCGACGTGCGCGAAGTCGGTCGCGTGCTCGAGGTGGGCGACGGCATCGCCCGCGTGTACGGGCTGTCGGGCGTGATGGCCGGCGAAATGGTCGAGTTCCCCAATGGAACGATCGGGCTGGCCTTCAACCTTGAAGAAAACTCCGTCGGCGTGATCATTCTGGGCGACTACCTGGAAATCACCGAAGGGGACGAAGTCAAAAGCACGGGCCGGCTGCTGAGTGTGCCGGTCGGCGATGCCGTGATCGGGCGCGTGGTCGATCCGCTGGGCAATCCGATCGACGGCAAGGGCCCGATCGTCTCCAGCGAACGCCGCGACGTCGAATCCATTGCGCCGGGCGTCGCCGAACGCCAGCCGGTCAAGGAACCGCTGCAAACCGGAATCAAGGCGATCGACGCCATGACGCCGATCGGCCGCGGCCAGCGCGAACTGATCATCGGCGACCGCAAGACCGGAAAGACCGCCATCGGCGTCGACGCGATCCTCAACCAGCGCAGCTCGGGTGTGAAGTGCTTCTACGTCGCCGTCGGGCAAAAAGAGTCGACCATCGCCGGCGTCATCGAGGTGCTGCGCGAGCACGGCGCGATGGACTATACGACCGTCATCGTGGCTGGAGCCAGCGACCCGGCCCCGCTGCAGTACGTCGCGCCGTATGCCGGCACGGCAATGGCCGAATACTTCATGTATCGCGGCGAGCACACGCTGATCATTTACGACGATCTCTCGAAGCAGGCTCAGGCCTATCGGCAGTTGTCGCTGTTGATGCGGCGCCCGCCGGGCCGCGAAGCGTATCCGGGCGACGTGTTCTATGCCCATAGCCGCCTGCTGGAGCGCTCGGCCAAGCTAAGTAGTGAGAAGGGGGGTGGCTCGCTCACCTCGCTGCCGATCATCGAGACACTTGAAGGCGAAGTCTCGGCCTACATTCCGACCAACGTGATTTCGATTACCGACGGACAGATCTACCTGCAGCCCGACTTGTTCTTTGCCGGAATTCGGCCGGCGATGAACGTGGGTATTTCGGTTTCTCGCGTGGGCGGTTCGGCGCAGATCAAGGCCATGAAGAAGGTGGCCGGTGGTTTGCGTTTGGACCTGGCGGCGTTTCGCGAACTCGAAGCGTTCGCCCAGTTGGGCACCGACTTGGACGCGGCAACCCAATCCCGGCTCGACCGCGGATACCGCATGGTCGAGATTCTGAAACAGGGCCAGTACGTGCCGCTCGACGTGACCGACCAGGTCTGCATTATCTATGCCGGCACGCGAGGCCACTTGGACAAGATCCCGGTGACGGACGTCGGCCGTTGGGAAAGCGAGTTTCTCACATTCATGCGCGACCAGAAGTCGGAAGTTCACAAGAAGATTGAAGAGAGCAAGGACCTGGACGACGACACGACCAAGGCGCTCGAAGCGGCGATCAAGGAGTTTCAGACACAGTTCAAGCCGTCGGAAACCGAAACAGCAGCAACGTGAGGTAAACGACAAGACGCTAACGAACAGCGACTACGTTGCGAGATTCCAGAAGGATCAACTTCGTCGCCTAAACGAGCCAAAGTGTCGCAAGCGCGGGGCGTTGGATGCCGGTAAAGCGACCTTGCCCGCGGCGATGAACCAAACCCCGAGCAAGCCAAGGGGGAAGTCCAATGGACGAGACGCCATACGACGCACAGGAGTTAGGCAGCAGCGAAGCGCAATACCCGGAGATAACCAACGAAGCGATTACCTGGGCGGTGCTTTGTCACCTGTCGGCGTTCGCGATGATCGTCCTGCCAACGATGGGGCACGTCATCGGGCCGCTGGTCGTCTGGTTGATGAAACGCCACGATCACCCATTTATCGACGACCACGGCAAGGAGTCGGTCAACTTTCAGATCTCGATCACGATATACACCGTCCTGGTCCTTCCGTTGTTGTGCGTCGTCATCGGCATTCCGTTGTTGGTGGCGATCTGGTTGGCCAACATCGTGTTGATCATCATGGCGGCAGTGAGGGCGAGCAACGGCGGCGCATTCCGATACCCATTAACGATTCGTTTGATCAGTTAGCCCGACACGCAACCCGTTCCACAAACCTGTAGACCATGGCCAAAGCCCGCGCACTGGACAAACGCCGCAAGGCGATCCGCAACATCCGCAAGATCACGCGGACGATGGAACTCATCGCCACCGCGCGCTTCAAGAAGGCCATGGACCGGGCACACGCCGCCACGGCCTATACCCGGCGTATCACGCAACTGGTGGCCGATCTGGCCAACAGCGGGCTGGAGGTGAAGCATCCGTTGCTCGAAGGGCGCGAAACGGTCGAGCGCTCGGTGTTGTTGGTGCTGACGGCCAACCGTGGGCTGTGCGGCGGCTACAACGGCAACGTGCAGCGGGCGGGATTCGCCCGCGCCGCTGAATTGCGGGCATCGACGCCGAAGTTCGAGCTGCAAATCTCGGGCAAGCGGGGAATCGCGGCGGCCAAGTTCCGCAACATCGAAGTCCACGAGACGTACACCCACTTCGAAGACAAGCCCACGTTCGACGAAGTCGAGGTGTTGGCCAATCGTTTCCTCGAGCAGTACGCGGCCGGCACGCTCGATCGGCTGGACGTGGCCTACATGTGCTTCGAAAACGTGAGCCGCCAGTACGCGGTGGTGGAAACGCTGCTGCCGTTGGGCGCGCTGGGCGGCACCGACGATCAACCGACCACGACCCAAGCGCAGTACGAATTCCTGCCTTCGGCCGAGAGCATCCTCGAAGAAGTGGTGCCGACCAGCTTCAAGATCAAGCTCTTTAAGTGTTTTCTCGATGCGGCCGTCAGCGAACAAGTTTCACGGATGGTGGCGATGAAGGCGGCCACCAAGGCTGCCGGCGATCGGATCAAACAACTCTCCATGGCCTACAACCGAGCCCGACAGACGCAGATCACCGGGGAGATCATGGAGATCATCGGCGGCGTCGAGGCGCTGAAAGGCTAACCGCTTGGCCGGCAATGGTCTGGCCGCACGAAACTGTCTGACCACGCGAAAACACGAATCGAAATACTCCGAACCGCAGCTTCCTAACCAAGACAAGACACATGGCAACCGCAACGAACCATCACCCGACCACCCAAAACATCGGCCACGTGACGCAGGTAATCGGCTCGACGTTCGACGTCGAGTATCCCGAAGATCGCCTGCCGGCAATTTACAACGCGGTCACGATCACTTCGGATCAAAAGGGCGTCCAACTTCGGCTCACAGGCGAAGTGCAGCAGCACTTAGGCGGCGGCAGAGTCCGCTGCGTCGCCCTGGGCAGCACCGACGGCATGGTCCGTGGCCAGGAGTGCGTCGATACGGGCGCCCCGGTCAAGGTGCCGGTTGGCAAAGAGACGTTGGGACGCGTGTTCAACCTGGTCGGCGAGCCAGTCGACGGGCGTGGTCCGGTCAACGCCGAAGAACGCCGATCGATCCACCGCGACGCTCCCAAGCTGGAAGACCTGTCCACCAAGACCGAGCTGTTCGAGACTGGCATCAAGGTCATCGACCTGCTCACGCCGTTCGTGCGCGGCGGAAAAGCCGGGTTGTTCGGCGGTGCCGGCTTGGGCAAGACCGTCATTCTGACCGAACTGATCGCCCGCATCGCCAGCTCGCACGGTGGCTATTCGGTGTTCGCCGGCGTGGGCGAGCGAACCCGCGAAGGCACCGACCTGTGGTTGGAAATGCAGGAAGCCAAGATCGGCGACACGGGCCGGAGCGTTATCGAACAGACCTGCATGGTCTTTGGCCAGATGAACGAGCCGCCCGGAGCACGGCTTCGCGTGGCACTTAGCGCGTTGACAATGGCCGAATACTTTCGCGATTCGACCGGAACCGACACGCTGTTGTTCGTCGACAACATCTTCCGTTTCTCGCAGGCCGGTAGCGAAGTCTCCGCGCTGTTGGGCCGGATGCCGTCGGCCGTGGGTTATCAACCCACGCTGGCAACCGAAATGGGAGCGCTTCAGGAGCGAATCGCGTCGACCAAGAAAGGGGCCATCACCTCGGTGCAGGCCGTGTACGTTCCGGCGGACGACCCGACCGACCCGGCCCCAGCGGCGGCCTTCGGCCAGTTGGACGCGTTTCTTTACCTGGAACGTTCGATTACGGAAAAGGGTATTTACCCGGCGGTCGATCCGCTGGCTTCGTCCAGCCGAATTCTCGATCCGCAGTACGTCGGCGATCGGCACTACGCGGTCGCCCGCCGCGTGCAAACCACGCTGCAGCGCTATCGCGAATTGCAGGATATTATCGCCATCTTGGGCGTCGACGAACTGAGCGAGGCCGACAAGCTGGTGGTCCACCGGGCCCGCCGCATGGAACGCTTCCTGTCGCAGCCGTTCCTGGTGGCGGAGGTGTTCACGGGCAAGCCGGGCGAAATCACGTCGCTCGAAGACACGATCCGCAGCTTCGAGGAAATCGCCGACGGCAAGTGGGACCACCTGCCCGAGCAGGCGTTCATGTACGTTGGCCCGATCGAACAGGCCGAGGAACAGGCCAAGAAGATGGCCGAAAAGGCGTAGTCAAAATCGGCCGCGGACCGGCGGTGGCGAGGAAAGGTGCTTGAGATGGCCCAGTTGCAGTGCATTGTGGTGACGCCCGAAGAGACGGCCCTGGACGAGCAGGTCGACTTCGTTGCGCTGCCGCTGTACGACGGCGAAATCGGCATCGGACCGGGCCGCGCGGCAATGATCGGCCGGATGGGCTATGGCGAGCTGCGGCTGACAACCGGCGGCACGACCCGGCGATTTTACGTCGACGGCGGGTTCGTGCAGGTGGCGTCCAACGTGGTCTCGGTGCTGACCAATCGGGCCGTGCCGGCCAGCGACGTCGATGCGGCCGTGGCCGCCGAGCACCTGTCCGAAGCCCGGAAACGTACGGCCAACACCGAAGAACTGTTTGCCCTCCGCGAACGGATGGAGCAGCAGGCCCGGGCGCAGATGCGCGTCGCCTCGCGCGCGAAGTAACCCCCCGCCGGAATCTCGATCGCGGTCCCAAGTTGCCCGCGTCACTGCCGTCCATCGGACCGGCAACGGGTGATGCCAAGCGGACTATCTTCACTACGTCGACCCACCCGAACCGCGCCATGGCAATTCGCCGCCTGGGGTCGCAATCCGGTTCAGACAACGCGAAGCAATAGGCCGACACTAATCTTTAGCAGGGCCCGGCCGGGGTCGCAGCCCTTGGCTGGCTGTCGCGGCCCTAGTCGGCAGAAGTGCCCACAAGCACAACCGGCACCTTCTTACTTTCGGTCTGGCTCCCAACGCTCGAGAATGCCCATGCTTCGAACAAATGCTCGTGGTCTCGTCGGTCTCATCATGATTGACCCTCCTTCCCACGAGCAACGAAGCAGTGACCGGAATCGCAGCGACGACGACTCGACCCTATCCGGATTATTGGCACAGCTTGCCACATCGGATGTCGCGCCCAACGATACGCCGCACGATGTGCCCGCTTTGTCCGGCACCGACCTTGCAACACCCCGCTTTGCCGGCCGCAATCGCATGCAATCCTCCGTCCGTTGGGCAACGCCGCACGAGATATCCGCCGACTTGTCTTCGCTGAAGACGGACCTGGACAGCGCACTGCGGAAAGTTCGCGGCCAACTCCGGCGCACAACGAGCGCTGCGGCCTGATCGCACGGCGCTTCGATATCTGTCGGCAGCGCGGCTGCAGGATGGCGGTCGCTCCGACCACGTACCGACCGAACCGCCCCGACATGGACCCGGGCGATACGCGTCACGGCGGACGGGCGCCCCCATTGTAGTTAAACATCCGCCAGCGGCCGGTTACGATGGAGCATCGTGCCCCACCAATCCGCTCCTTCTTGGCCACGAGCGTCTGTGTGTCAAAGTCGCACCTACTCGTCGTCGGGCTCGCCGCCGCGTTGACCGGGTGGCTATTTGGGCCCGCGTTGCTCGCACGTTCGAGCTTCGCGTTTCGCGACGCGGCCCACTTCTACCATCCGCTCTTCGAATTTGAGCACGACGAATGGCGCGCTGGCCGCGTTCCGCTCTGGAACCCGTATGAAAACATCGGTGTCCCGCTGGCCGGCGAAACCACGTCGAGCCTTTTCTATCCGGGCAAGCTGCTATTTGCGCTGCCGGCAAGCTACACGCGGCTGTACAACGCGTACATTGTGGGCCACGTCGTACTGGCGACCGTGATGAGCTTCGCCGCGGCGCGGCACTTCAAAGCCAGCGTCGCGGGGGCAGGGCTCGCGGCGTTGGCCTACACGTTTGGCGGCAGCGTGCTGTTTCAGTATTGCAACGTCGTCTTTCTGATCGGCGCAGCGTGGTTGCCGTTGGCCATTCTGCTGATCGATCGGACGTTGCACGCAGGACGTTGGCTGCCCGCTCGGGCGTTGGGTGCGGTTTTGGCCCTGATCATCACCGGCGGCGATCCACAAATGGCCTACAACACGGCTCTGGCCGCGCTGTTGTACGCCCTGATCCTTTGGCGGGCGGCGCGCCGCAACAGCAGGAACGAAACCGACTCCACGGCAATGGCATCCGGCCCGGCGGACTCGGCAGCGGTTCACGGTTCGCCGACGGCGCGCGGCGTCGCGCTACTGGCGTTGGCCGCAGTCGTCGGGTGCACGTTGGCTGCCGTGCAGATCCTGCCCGCCTGGTCAGCCACGCAACGGAGCGTGCGGGCCGCGTACGACGAGCCGCGCAACATCTACGAGTTGGCCGCGACGGCCACGGGCCGCGGAAGCGACGCCGCAGATGACCCTGCGTGGTGGTACGCGGGCCTGTTGGGCGAGTCCGATGACCCACACGCTCGCGACATCTACCAATTCAAGGTAGGGCCGTGGCGGCTGGTTGAATTCGTGTGGCCCAACATTGCCGGTCGCCAGTTCCCCGTGCATCGCCGCTGGCTCGACGTGCTGCCGGCCGAAGGGCGGATCTGGACGCCGACGTTGTACATGGGCCTGCTGCCGATCGTGTTGGCCGCCGTGGTATTCAGCCTCCGCCGCCGTGCGGCTGTCGAAATGCGGTGGTTTTCGTGGATCGCCGTTTGGTCGATGGCGGCCAGCCTGGGCGGGTACGGCCTCGTCTGGATCGCGCGCGAAGTAGCGGGATGGTTCGGCACATCGCTCGACGGTCCTGTCGGCAACGAAGTGGGCGGCGTTTACTGGTTCATGACGGTCGTGCTGCCCGGCTACGTGTACTTCCGGTACCCGGCCAAGTTGACCGTCCTGGCCAGTTTGGCGATCTCCCTGCTGGCGGCCCGCGGATGGGATGAAGTTTGGCAGAACCCAACGCCCCAGTTGCGTCGCGTGCTGATCGCGGCACTGATCGCCAGCGTCAGTGGATTGGGTGTTGTGCTGTTGTTTTGGTCGGCCTTCCTGCCACGGCTCGACGCGATTGCCCCGGACCGGATTTTCGGTCCGTTCGACGTAGACGGCGCATGGCGCGACGTGGTCGCGGGGCTGCTGCAGACGGTCGTCATATCCTGCTTGTTGTTGGTGCTGGCGGCGCGCTCGATTCGCGCACGCGTGGGACCGGTTGCCGTGTTGGCGGGCCTCGTCGTCGTTGCGGCGGATCTGGCCGTCGCGCAGCGCTGGCTGGTGCCGTATACCCCGGCCGGCGCCTGGGCCGCGCAACCGGTGGCCGCCGGACGACTTCCCGACGACACGGAGGGTTTCCGCGTGTATCGAGACCGTCGCTGGGTGCCGCGCATGTGGCAGGAATCGTCGTCCGGTGAGCGCCTCCAACAGGTCGTACTTTGGGAGCGCAGCACCTTCTCGCCAAAGTACCCATTGCCGCTCAGGGTGCCATTGGTCGAAGCCTCCGGCACACTGAGCCGCTTGGACTACACGACGCTGCTGGACGTCGCCCGGCATCCCCCGGGCACGGAGCAACCGAATCGACGGCCGGACGGCTCGGTCCTCGACTTGTTGGCGGCGCGCTACGCGCTGCTCTCGAGCCGCGGGGGCGGCGTCACGCCTGCTTATCGGCCACTCGACGGCAACGACCTGGCTACCGTCACGCGGAATAGCGCGCTGCCCAGGGCTTGGATCGTTCACCAGGCGGAAATCTTTCCGTTGCTCCGCTCGCGCGCGCCGTCCGACGTGAAACGCCGCACCGAGGAGGTCTTGTTCCCCGACGGACAACCGCGCAACTGGCGAACAATTGCAGCGCTGGAAACCGACGAGCCCTTGTCCGCGGAACTCGACGATGCACCCCGCGGGTCGGGTGAGACGTGCCGTGTCGAAGTCAGCCGTCCGCAGCGAGTGGAGATCGCCGCGAAGCTCGCGACGGGCGGAATCGTGATCCTCGCCGACACGTACGATCCCGATTGGACGCTGACGGTGGAGTCGGGCGGCCAGGCGCGTGCCACCCAGTTCCATCGGGCGAATCGCGTGATGCGCGGTGTCGTGTTGCCGCCCGGCGAACATCGCCTGGTCTACCGTTACCAGCCCGCCGCGGTGCGCTGGGGTGCTGTGATCAGCGCGCTGGGCGTGGCGCTGTTGGCGGCAGCCGGTCTCGTGGCGGTCGCCTCGAATCGGTGGCGCGGTTAGTTTCGCGGCGCGGCAATCGCACAGCCGCTCCGCTCAGCCAACGGCACGCTAGATCTGAAAATTCGCGTCTTGGTGCAGGTCGCCTTCAGCCCGAATTTTCAGTCGCGGCGATTCGAGCACCACGGTCGTGTTGGGATCGACGCTGCGCGTCAGCCAAACGCTAGACCCGATCACTGAGTGATGTCCGATGCGCGTCTTGCCCCCCAGCACCGTCGCGTTGGCATAGATCACGACGTGGTCATCGATCGTCGGGTGGCGCTTTTGCCCGCGCACCAGGTTGCCGTCGGCATCGGTGGTGAAGCTGAGAGCGCCCAGCGTGACGCCCTGGTACAACTTCACGTGATTGCCGATTTCGCATGTCTCGCCGATCACAACGCCCGTTCCGTGGTCGATGAAGAAGTTCTTGCCGATCGTGGCACCCGGATGAATATCGATCCCCGTCTGGGCGTGGGCCCATTCGGTCATCATCCGCGGAATGAGCGGCACGCCCAGTGCGTACAGCGCGTGCGCGATGCGATACACCGTGACCGCTTCCAATCCTGGATAGCAGAAGATCACTTCGTCGGGTGTCTTGACCGCCGGATCGCCGGCCACCGCGGCATCGACGTCGAGCGCCAGCATGCGTCGCAATTCCGGAATCTCTTCCAAAAACAGGATCGCCTTGGCTTGGCCGAGCGCCTCGAAGTCGTGGTCCGGGCCGCAATCTTGTGCAAAACCTGCGTCGTGGCGCAACGCGCGGGCGATTTGCTGCGTCAGACGGTCGTGCAACCGGTCGATCAGGTCGCCGACATGGTACGTCACGTTGCCCAGGTGCAACCCTTCGCGGCGCCGGTACCCCGGGTAAAGAATCTCCTTGAGATCCTCGATCGCCGCGATGATCACGTCGTAGCTGGGCAGCGGGCA
This sequence comes from uncultured Planctomycetaceae bacterium, assembly GCA_937952415.1. Taxonomy (GTDB): domain Bacteria; phylum Planctomycetota; class Planctomycetia; order Pirellulales; family PALSA-1355; genus CALFYT01. The sequence continues at coordinate 34,393 of CALFYT010000122.1, forward strand.
GTGGCCCAGGTGATTGATCGAGCCGACTTCCTGATAGGTCTGGACAATGCGGTCGGTCAATTCAGGCAGTTGTTCTTTCAGGCGGACGTCGGAGGCCATCGTGTTTGCTCCTGGAAGGCTCGCCCGTGCCGGGGCTCGTGGCCCGTCATGGCACGGCTAGCTGCGAATTCGTGTACGTGGGAAGGGGCGAAAGAGCGCTGTCGGGAGTGTGTAGCCGAATGGCTACCCCGTACAGGAGCAGTCGAAACCGCGAACGACTTGGAATTCGGTCGTGGTCATCTGAGGAACAGACCTGGTGGGCAATTTGCCGGAGGGGGCGGCCGACGACGTCACGTGCGGCACCCGCAACGGGGAGGCTGAAGTGGCCTGATGCCGCATATCCTAGGCGTCGGATGCGGCAAAATCAAGCTAACCGTTATTGGCTTCGGCCGGGCGCAGGGGCGAAGTTTAGGCAAATCGCACCCACCCGAGGTCTCACCCGTTTGGCCCCGGCCCGCTCCGCGTTTTGCGCCCTGCTGGCAGCGTGGCACGACGCCGGCAACCCGACTGCTGGCACGCGAGTCGACTGGCTGAATTCCACACGCCGGTGGTCGCCGGGCTGGCGGTCTAGTCCTCTTCCTCTTCCTTGAGAACCGCCTTTTCGACGATCTCTTTCTGCACGTTGCCGGGCACCAGTTCGTAGCGGCTGAACTCCATGGTGTAACTACCCTGTCCGCCGGTGATGCTGGACAGGGCTCGCGCGTAGCTGGTGACTTCTGCCAGGGGTACTTCGGCGGTGACGGTTTGCAGGTCGCCGCCGGCCGAGTCCATCCCCAGCACGCGACCGCGGCGACCCGACATGTCGCTGTTGATGTCGCCCAGTTTATCGCCCGGCACGGTAACGTGGACGACGACCAACGGTTCGAGGATGCCCGGCTTGGCCTGTTGAAACACGTTGCGAAAAACCATCGACCCGGCGGTCTTGAAGGCCGCTTCGGAACTGTCCACCGGATGGTGCTTGCCGAAGTGGACTTCGATGCAGACGTTTTGGATTTGATAGCCGGCAATCACGCCGCGGTCCAATCGCTCTTTGAAGCCCTTTTCGACCGCGGGCAGGAAGTTGTTGGGAATGGTCCCGCCGACGATCGAGTCCACCCAGAGAAAATTGCGCTCCTCGTCGTAGTGGAACTCGCGCATGTTGGGGAATCGTTCCTTGCTGCAGTACTCCTCCGGATTGAGGTCCGGGGGCAGGGGAAACATGCGCACGTGGACCTCGCCGAATTGGCCGCGTCCGCCGGACTGTTTCTTGTGCCGATAACTTCCTTCGGCGTTGGCCTGAATCGTTTCGCGGTAGGGGATTTTCGGTTCCTTGGTCTCAACCTCGACCTTGTCGCGCCGCTTCAGCCGCTCTTGCAGGATCTGCAAGTGCAACTCGCTCATCCCATTGAGCACCAATTCGTGCGTCTGGCCATCGCGGTGCAATTGAACGGTGCTGTCTTCCTCGACAATCTTGCCCAGCGCGCCGGACAGCTTGCCTTCGTCGCCACGGCTTTTCGGCGTCACGGCAAGTCCGACCATCGGGGTGGGAAACTTGATCGGAGGCAGTCTGACTTCTCCCAGCGACGCGCCGGTGTGTAGCTCCTCGGCTTTGGCCACGGCCACGATCTCGCCGGCACTGGCCTGATCCACCGCGTCAGTCTCGTTGGCCTGCACGTTGAACAATTGGTGCAGCTTGACGGCCTTGCGGGCGCCGGTGACCTGCACACTGTCGTCTTTCTTCAGCGTTCCGGACAATAGGCGAATGAAACTCAGCTTGTGGACGAACGGATCGATGCGGGTCTTAAACACCTGCGCCACGAGCGGGCCGTCGGCATCCGCCTTCACCGACACTTCGTCGCCCGATTCGCCCTTGCCCTTGCGCTCGATCTTGTCGGCGGGCAACGCGCACATCGACAGCGCGTCGAGCAGTTCGGGCACGCCGACGCCCGTCTTGGCCGACACCGAAATAATAGGAACCAGACTTCCCTTGGCGATCGCCTCGGGGATCAACCGGGCCAGTTCCTCCTCGGTCGGCAATTGACCTTCAAAGTAGCGCTCGGTTACCTCTTCGTCGACCTCGATGATGGCCTCGATCAGCGCTTCGTGCGTGGCCGCGACGTCGACCAATGCCCCGTCGGCACCATCCTGTGTCGTCAGCGCGTTGACCACGCCCTTGAAGTCCGCGCCATGCCCGATCGGCACGTTGTACGGTATGCAAATATTGCCGAACAGTTCTTGAATGCTGTTCAGCAGCGCAGGGTAGTCCACGTTGTCGGCGTCCAGCTTGTTGACGATGATCACCCGACCCAGACCTAGTCTGCCGGCCTCGTGAAACACGCGCCGCGTGTTGACGCCGATGCCCGAGTGCGCGTCGATCACGATGGCGGCCGTGTCGACGCCGTTGAGCGCGCCAATCGCTTGCCCGATGAGGTCGGGATATCCGGGCGTGTCGAGCACATTGAAATGCTTGCCCCCGTGGTCGAACTGCACAAGTGTCGACTCGATCGAATGGTGGTGCGCCTTTTCCTCTTCGTCGAAGTCGCAAATGCTCGAGCCGTTGTCCACACTGGCCGGACGGGTCACCGTGCCGGTCACGTTGAGTAATTGGTCGGCCAGCGTGGTTTTGCCGGACGACCCATGTCCGCAAAGTGCGATGTTCCGGATGTCATGAACGTTAAATGGCGCCATGTCGAATTCCTTGCCGTGCTGTGGCGCTGTCGTCTGCCGGCCGAGCCGGCGACTGATCAGCCTGATGCCATGCTAGGTTGGGTTGGGGGTTCTCCGAATTGTTCGTGTACGACTTGCGACGGCCCGTCGGCGGGCCTTTGATGCTCGTGGTCACGTGGTTGGTGCGCGACGCGCTCGCATCACCGCGTCGGGCAATTGGACGGTGCCTTCGTACAGCGCTCGGCCGATGATGCAGCCGGCCACGCCGAGGCTTGCCAATTGTGAAACGTCCTCGCCGGTGGCAACACCGCCGGAAGCAACGACCGGCACGCCGACCGATTGCTTCATTAGGGCAATCGCGTCGAAGTTCGGGCCGGAAAGCATGCCGTCGGTGTCGATGTCGGTGTAAATGATCGCAGCCAACGGTTCGCCGGCGAACGACTGCGCCAGATCGAGGGCCGAGGTGCGGCTTGTTTTCAGCCAGCCCTCGGTCGCGACCGCGCCGTCTCGCGCGTCGAGCCCCAATGCCAGCCGGTCGGGATACTTCTGGCACATTTGACGGAACCAGTCGGGCTGCTTCAGTGCCAGCGTACCAATCACCACGCGGGCGATTCCAGCCTCGAGCAGCCGCTTGATCGTCGCCTCGTCGCGAACACCGCCGCCCAGTTCACAGGGGACGTCGACGGCGTGCAGTATTGCCTCGATGCTGGGCCAATTGCTGACCTGGCCTGCCCGCGCACCGTCCAGATCGACCAGGTGCAGGCACTCCGCACCCTGGCTCACCCAATGTTTGGCCGTCGCCGCCGGGTTGTCGCCGAAGATCGTCTCGCGGGTGTAATCTCCCTGTTGCAAACGCACGCATTTCCCGCCGCGGAGATCGATCGCTGGCCAGATCTGCATGCGTTCGTCCTGGACTGCTACCCAAACGGAGACGGGACAAACCAGAAAATATCCCACAGATGTTTAGCCCTTGCAAGTAGCCGCCCGGGACGCGAACTCGCAACGAATTGAGCGATTCGGCGTACGTTTGCAGACGAGCTGTGGCGCGGCGTCGCGACCGGCCCGAACGCCACTGGCAACCCCCAATCCACACGCCACAGGTGTGAATCGACTGGGTGTCTTGGCGACCACCTCGGCACGACCGCACAATTTGAAATACCGCGCGTACGGTTACGTCTAGTGCGGCGCGTGCGCACAGCAGTCGTCGGCCGCGCCATCCGTGCTTGTTGCGGCATGGGGCGCGTGCTACGATTGCCAATAGCGTTCCCAATTCCCCCACGGCCGGGTCAGATGTCGTGCATCTCCGGCGATCGCACGACTTGGTCCTCAAGCGCCGCGCCGGCCGCACTGGTGTGCGAACCAGCATGTCCAATCTCGAAACCAAACGCGACCAACTGCTGCAATTGATCCGCGGCTACGATTCGTGCGCGGTCGCTTTTTCCGCCGGCGTCGACAGCACGGTGGTGGCCAAGGCGGCACAATTGGCGCTCGGCGATCGTGCGGTCGCCGTCACCGGCACCAGCGCCAGCCTGGCCGCCGGCGAATTGGACGAAGCCCGCGAACTGGCCGAGCAGATCGGCATTCGCCACGCCGTCATCGAGACCGAAGAGTTCTCGAACCCCGACTACGTGCGCAACGATCCGGATCGATGCTACCACTGCAAGACCGAGCTCTACACGCAGATGGAAGCCATCATCAAGCAACTAAACGTTGCCGTGGTGTTCAATGGTGCCAACCTGGACGATACGGGCGACTTTCGGCCGGGCATGGTCGCGGCCGACGAACATCGGGTCGTCAGCCCGCTGGCCGAGTGCGGCTTTCGCAAGGTCGACGTGCGGGCATTGGCGGCGTATTGGGAACTACCAACGTGGGACAAGCCGGCCACGCCGTGCCTTAGCAGTCGTGTCGCCTACGGCGAGGAAGTCACGCCCGAGCGGCTGGCGATGATCGATCAAGCGGAACAGTACCTTAGGCAGTCCGGCTTGCGAACGTTACGCGTTCGCTACCATACCGGCGACATGGCCCGGATCGAAGTTCCGCCCGAAGCACTGCCGGAAATCTGCCAGGCGGAGACACGCCAGCGTCTGGTCGAACGCCTCCGCGCGATCGGCTTCAAGTATGTGACGCTTGATCTCGAGGGATTTCGGTCCGGCAGTCTGAACGCCGTGGTCGACATTGGGGCGTTGACTCGCCCGGGCGGCGCGAATTGATCGGCCGCCACGGCAGGGCATTTGCGGAACGAATCTAGCGCCGGCGCTTGGCGATGCCCGCCGCCCAACGCTTGGCCGCCTCCTCAGGATCTGCCCGATAGGCCGCTTCGAATGCCGTGTCGAATGCCTCGCCCGAGCGTAGCGCCGCCAGAAATCCCTGGTACCGCTTTGCCGGCGTCGTCAGGTCCTTGACGAATGCATAGCTCAACACGTCGGTCTCCTCGGGCGAGAGCTCGTTTCGCAAAAAAGCCGTCGGGTCTTCTAAAGATTCCACGATGCGACGCGCCTCGACATTCCATGCCCCGACGCGATCCTCTCTCGGCTCGAGCGTGGCGGCCATCGCACGGGCCGTTCCCTCGGCGAACCAGCGAGGCACCTGACCCAGGCCAGCAGCGTACGCGCCGGCAATCTGTTGCGCGATGAGTCCGCGCGGCACGGTATCGTCGCCCAGCAAGATGCACCCGTAGGCATCCACACCGGTAAATCGCCAATGACCGCGCCAGTCGGCGGGGATTTCGCGCTCTTCGAGCATGATTCCAACTTCGCCGTAATCGTAGCGTTTGTCGAAGACGTAGAGCGTGAGCCGCCCCTTGATCAGTGGCTGCTCCGCCGGCACGCCGAACTGTTGGGCGAGTTCGGCGACCTGCTCATCGGCGACCTGCGTAACTTCGGCCAATAGCTCGTCGCCCACGCTGCCGTACACCAACACGTGCTCGGTCTCGGTCGTGTTGGCCGAAACGTCGGGCATGATCAATCGCCAATTGGTGGCAGCCCGCTCGGCCCGGCTGGCGCTGAGTTGCTCGTGCGTGGCCAGCATAGCGGTAACGAAATCGACCGTGTCCACCAACGTGGCCGCCGGGTCCGGGCCGTCGAACCGGGCCCCGAGGGCAATCCACGTCTCGATCGCGGCGATCGTTTCGTCGGCCAGGGCAGGGCGGCCCATTGGCATTCGCTCGCCGTCGGCCGTGCCGCGCAGCTTCTTAACCAGCAGGCTGTCCTCCGGCTTACCCGGTACGAGCACCGCGCCATTGTCGCCGCCACGTAGCAAGCGGCTAAATGTATTCACGCTGAAGCCGCCCCGCGGGTTTTGATCGCCGTGGCAGCCCAAACAGTTTTTGATCAGCACTTCGCCGAGGTCCCGGCCGAACTTGACCGTATCGTCCTCGCGCGCCATGATCAGCGAGAGTCGATTGTCCGCGGGCTCCGCGGCACTTCCGGCCATGTCAACGAGCGGAGTCGCCGGGTCGTCCCCATCGAACCGCGCGCCTTCGTTAATCCACGTGCTCAGCAGCTTTAGCTCCTCCGGTGTGATCTTGCCACCGCCGCGCGGCATGTCGCCCGCAGCGATCACTTCGATCAACCGACTACCGTCGGCATCACCCGATGCGATGACCGCCCCGGCCTCCGACCCCTTTTCGAGCGCGGCGAAGGTGGCCATGCTCAATTGGCCGCGCGAACGCCGGACGTGACAGTTGCCGCACTTTGCCACCAAGAGGGGCGCTACTTGCCGCGTGAAGCTCACGCCGTCATTTCCCGCCATAGCAGATTTGGTCGCAGGCGGCGCGATTTCGATGCCTTGCTCTTGGAGCAATTGCCGTGCGCGGGTGACTCGTTTCTGGACCGGAGCGATCAATTCGGATAGGGCTTCGGTATCTTCCTCGTCGCCCACCACGTCCACTAGTGCCTGCTGCACTTCTTCGACGAGCTCGGCGACCGCACGGTAGTTCTTCGCACGATAGAGATTGCCGGCGCGCTTCAGCTTGTTCTCGGCGGCCCGGACCTGCCGTCGTTGCCGCGTGGTGGGTTCCGCCGCGCTCGCGAAATGCGCGCTACAGACCGCCACCACCAGGGCCAACGTCACGGCGGCGAATTTCCTCGCCCCGGTCGCCGGCCCAATCAATCGAAGCGACATTCGAGCAGTGCGCCTTTCTCGTGTCCGGAATTTGGTCAGCGGCCAAATTCAATCCGCTTGCGGCTTGACTGCCGACTATTATACGAGCCGACCGAGACACTCGCGAGCGGGAAACCAACGACACGGCGCAGCGCGATCAAACGGGACCGACCGCGAATCAGGCGATGCGCCGCGATGGCGCCTGATGATGGCGGCGTACCACCTTGCGCGCTTCACGGCCCGCCATGCTGCGTTTGTAGCCGTACTCCAGCGCGAACCATTCGGCGTAGCGTTCCCGATCCACGTAGCTCGAGTTGCGATCATCGAGCAAGTGGCCCAACTCGTGGATCAGGATGTTGTTGAGGTAGAAGTCGCGGATGGTTTTTTCAGTCCAACAGAGCGTCCAAACGTTGGCCGACTCCTGCGTCCAGCGCCCGCCGTACATGCGGGCTTCGTTGCGCAGCGCCGGACTCGGCGGAGCGTGGTAGTGCTCAACCAGCCCGACTTCGATCGGATAGAGGTACAGACTCGATCCCCACTGCATCCCATAGCAGGGGAAACTTTGCTTCTTCCGCGTCATGCGACTGAGCTGCACCACCTCCAACCGCTCCAGGACGTGATCCGGGAACTGGCTGAGCCGCGCGCGCACGTCTTGCGGCGTCAGAATGTGACGAAAGCCGGGCCCGGGCGGTTGCACGACGATGCGGTAATCGCCATGTTCAGACGCCGGCTCATGCCAGTCTTCGGGGGGTATGAATGGAAGCATCTCGTTGCGCTTCACGCCGCGGTTGCGCCGGCTCATCCGAGTCATCGGACGGCGCGCTTTCGCCAAGGCCGCAGCGTTGCGGCGCTGCAGCGATTTGGACAGCGGTTTCGGCGTTCGCAGTTCGCGACGGTGCATCGAAAAAACCCCAAGGGCGTTGTCCTGCAGCACGGGTCAATCCGTTGAGAAGCGACCGCTAACGGGCCGCCCTGCTGCACCGCTCCGAGGCGCGTCGGACGAACGAGAAAGGACCGGACCGTGGCCCGGCAATTCCATCCTACGCACAGCCCATGGCCAGTTTCAATACACTTTCATAAATACCATCCCACAAACGGGTTATGAATATCGATACAGGCCGAACTCTTTGCCAAACGGGGGTCTTGACCGGGGCCAAAACTGCCATTATGGCAGGCTTGTGAGGTGCCGCGCGAGCGTGTTATTCGACACTCAGTCAGCCAACGCGAGCACCGCCAGAAGCACCGCGGCAAGAATCAATGCACTGAGCAAGATGACGCCCCACGTCGCGGTGCTGGAAGACCGCTTCGCACGGTGTCGCGATCGCGACGTTCGCCCGCGCACCACCGGCGGTTGCGGCGCGCCGGACGATCGCGCGGGCACGGCCCGCACCGGTGCCACTCCGCGCTGTCTAGAACTCGATTGCGGCTGAAAAGTTGGTGGCGATGGGGGGGTTCGCGCAACCGGCGGATCGGGTGGTGTTGGAGGGACGTTGCCCGACTCCAGCCGAAGCAGGTCGTGATGCAATACGTGGCTGTGCGATGCGCTTGGAGGCGACGGCAGATCGCTTGCCGCGATCACCTCCGGCGAGATCTTGTCGGTCGGCCGGTGCAAGTTCGGGTCGGTGTCCGAAACGGGCGACGACGTGGCGGCCGCTTCCCGCGATGCCTTCGGCCCTGGCCCTTCGTCGCGGTCGGCGGAGGCGACCCCGGTTCGCGGTGCATCGCGCTGCATGCCGTGTTGTGCCGCCCGCGAAGTCATCGCTTCGGCATGCCAGCGCACACGGCCGGCCGATGCCTCTTCGGCCAACCATGCAGTGAGCTGGGCATTCACTTCCGCGGCGGTCTGGCACCGCGCCAACGGAGACTTTTCCATCATCTCATGGCAGATGCGCGCCAACGTGGCAGGCGTGTCGGGCCGATCGTCCAACAAGTTGGACGGCGCCTCCCGTTGATGTGAGGCGATCCGCTCGGCCGGCGTCCCGGAAGTGAACGGCGGATGGCCGGTGAGCAGGAAATAAAGCGTGCAGCCGAGTGAATAGACGTCGGCCCGATGGTCGACCGCGTCGGAGTCGACCGTCTGCTCGGGCGCCACATAGTCGGCCGTGCCCACCACTTGTTCGGCGTCGGCATCGTTGCTGAGCGTTTTCAGCTTCGTATACTTGGCCAAACCCATGTCCAGAATCTTCACCACGCCGTGCGTATCGACCAGCAAATTGGCGGGCTTGACATCTCGATGCACGATTCCCGCTTCGTGCGCCTCGTGCAGTCCGAGCGCCGCTTGGGCGATGTAGTCGGCTGCCGTGTAAAAGTCGGTGGGGCCAAAGCGCTCGACGATCGCTTGCAGGTTTTGTCCGTCGACATACTCCATCACCAGGTAATGAATGTCTGCTTCGCTATCCAAGTCGTAGGCGCGCACGATATTGGGGTGGTCGAGCGCCGCGACGCATTGGCCTTCTTGATGAAAACGGGCCAGGTACGACCCATCGCCGACGCGATGCCGCGGCAACACCTTCACCGCGACCTGTCGCCGCATCAACGTGTGCTCAGCGAGATAGACGTTGCTCATCCCGCCGCTACCCAGATGATCGAGCAACTTGTAGCGGCCCAGAAAAAAACCTCGGTGCCGTCCTTCGAGCAGTTTGGTTGCCTGCCAGCGCGTCAGCAGGCCCGTATCGACGAGATGGTCGGCACAGGAGCGAGCGTCGTCGTGGTGCGACGCGGAAGCCCGCTGCTTCCATTGATTGACCGCCGCACAGAGCGCTTCGGTCGGCACCAACCGGCTGCGCTCGGCCAATGCCAAGAACTTGTCAAGCGCTGGCTTGCTCATGCCGGCTGCCGGGACCGCGGGCCGGGTGGATGGGTAGACTTCGCCGCCAGACGTGAGGATACTCGTGGTCGATTCGATCCGAAAGAGTCTATATTGGCCGGCGGAACCATTTTGCGCCCGATTTTCTCGCCGAATGCCGCGATATCGAGCGCCGAGTGCTACCACGCACGGCACGATTCCGAACCAGCGACCACGACACCATGACCGAACCGTCCAACGACGTCATGCTATATACGCGGCAGGGCTGCCACCTTTGTGACGAGGCGGCCGACGTACTGCGGCGGCACGGAGTGTCGTTTCGCACCACCGACATCGATCAAGACGTTCAATGGCGCGATCGCTACAACGAATGCGTGCCGGTTGTGGTAATCGACGGCAAGGAGCGGTTTCGCGGCCGGATCGACGAGTTGCTCTTGCGCCGGCTACTTGCCCGCCGCGCCAGCCGTTGAGCTGAGCTGCGCAGATTCAGGGCGTTACGTCGCGATCGGCCGGCCACGCGAAACGGCCCTCGCGCTGCGTCATGGCGGCCGCGCGCGTCGCGTTGGGTCGGCCTGCCGACTCGTCGAGCGGACAGCCTCGCGGTAGAATGTCGGCCGTCAGGTTCGCCCGCGGCCCGCATGGTTTCACCGATGACCGACGTGTTGATTGTAGGAGGAGGCGTGGTGGGCCTGTCGCTCGCCTACGAGTTGGCAGGCCATGGCCAGACCGTGCGCGTGGTCGACTCTGGTCAGCCGGGGCGCGAGGCCTCGTGGGCCGGGGCCGGGATCCTTCCGCCATCGAGCGCGGCGACCGACGATCCCCTTGAGCAACTGGCCGCGTTGAGCAACGAAGTCCACCCACACTGGTCCGAAGCGCTGCGCGAGACGACCGGCATCGACAACGGTTATCGCCGCTGCGGCGCCATCTACGTGGAACGAGAAGCCGCCGCCGCGGTCCAACTCGATCAGTTCGCCACGTTGGCTGCGGCCCGGGGCATCGCCGCCGAACGGATCGCAGCGAACCGCGTTGACGAATACGAACCGGCCCTAGCCCCCGATGTGCCCATCCGCTCGGCCTATCTGGTGCCGGACGAGTGCCAAATCCGCAATCCGCGGCATCTGCGCGCACTGCAGATCGCGTGTGCGCGGCGCGGCGTGGAAATCACCCCATCCACCCAAGTACACGACTTTCAGCTCCGCGGCGACCAGGTCGTCGGCGTGCAAACCGACTGCGGTTCGATTTCGGCCGGACAGGTTTGCCTGACCGCCGGGGCGTGGACCGCCGCTGTTTGTCGGCCGCTTGGGCTCCATCTGGCCATCAAGCCGGTGCGCGGGCAAATCGTCTTGTTCCATACCGAGCGGCCGATTCTCTCGCGAATCGTCAACGAAGGCAGCCGCTACCTGGTGCCACGCGACGATGGTCGCCTCCTGGCCGGTTCGACCGAAGAAGATGTCGGGTTCGATCGATCGACCACCGCCGGCGGCACACAAAGCGTGCTGAACTTCGCGATTGGGCTCGTACCGCAACTGGCAAGCGCCCCGATCGAGCGAACGTGGGCCGGACTGCGTCCGGCAACCGCCGATGGGTATCCATACTTAGGACGCTTGCCGGGACTCGACAATGTCTGGATCGCGGCCGGGCATTTTCGTAGCGGCTTGCAACTATCGACCGGGACCGCGGTCGTGATGGGCCAGATGATGCGCGGCGAGCCGACTGACGTCGACGTGGCGCCCTTTTCCGTCGATCGCCAGCAGGTCACCGCTCGAGCGCGACCGGCGTCGCGCGCCCTTCGTCCGAGAGTATCCACGAACTAAACAACCTTCGCCGCCGCGCCGAACACCAACGTCAACTTGGTTCCAGCATGGCCATTGAAACTCCAGCCCGCATCGCGATTCTTGGCGCGGGGCCGGTCGGCCTGGAGGCCGCGCTCTATGGCCGCTACCTGGGTTACGAGGTGTCGCTCTACGAACGTGGCCACGTTGCCGACCACGTTCGCCAATGGGGTCACGTGCGGATGGTTACGCCATTTGGGTTGAATCGTTCGCCGCTGGGCATGGCGGCGCTGGCGGCCCAGAAACCGGGTTGGAACCCGCCGGACGAAGACGCACTACTGACCGGCGAGGAGTTCATCGCGCAGTATCTCGCGCCGTTGTCTCGAAGCGATCTGCTGGCTGACGGATTGCACGAACAAACTCAGATCGAAGCGGTCGGCCGGGCCGGACTGCTCAAAGGGCAGGAAGTTGACTCATCGGCGCGCGGCGATCGCGAGTTTCGCCTGTTGCTGGCGACGACCCAGCCGGACGGCCACGTCCGCGAACACGTCGCGACGGCCGACGCGGTGATCGACTGCACCGGCACGTTCGGCAATCACAATTGGCTCGGAACCGACGGACTGCCTGCGATCGGCGAGTTGGATTCGACGTCGCACATCGAATACCGTCTGCCCGACATTTTGGGGCGGCACCGTGACCGCTACGCGAGCCGCAACGTGTTGCTGGTGGGCAGTGGGATCGAGGCTGCCACGAACATGATCGCGCTGAGTGAACTGGCCAGCCAAGCGCCTGATACCTGGATCACATGGATCACGCCACACGCTTGCGACGAACGATCGCCCGAGCCGGTCATTGCCGCAACGGACGCTCGTTTGGCACGGCAGAACCGACTGGCCAGCGTGGCGAATCGGCTGGCCGCCGACGACGCGAACCACGTGACCTTCTACAGCGAAACAACGGTCGACGCCGTGATTTGGCATCCGGACCTGGAGCGATTCGCTGTGTCCCTGACGGGCAAGCACGGCGGAGACATGGAATTCGATCGCGTGATCGCCAACGTTGGCTATCGGCCCGACGCGACGCTTTGTCGGGAGCTGCAATTCGACGCGTGTCACGCCACCGAAGCCCCGGCCGCCGTCGGCCGGGCACGATCCGCGGCGCGCGGCGGTTCTGGGCCGATCGAGCCGTTCGTTTGGAATGCCGCTACGCTGTGTACGCCAGAGCCGGACTACTACGTGCTGGGCGCCAAGAGCTTCGGTCGCGATTCCGGGTTCTTGATTCACGACGGCCTGAATCAAATCCGCGCGTTGTTTGCCATCCTCGGGGACCGGGAAGACCTGGATCTCTATGCCACGATGAAAGGGCTGTACTAGGTTGTGGGCTCGTACACGCACGCCGGCCGAGCGCTCTCGGCCCACTCAAGGCTCACTCAGCGGCAGTTCGCCATAGCGGCTGCCCAGCAACCGGCGGTAATCGTCGTAGCGGTAGACTTCTAGCAGCGGCACGCCGGACAACGTCCGCTGGAACGTGGGCTTGTGCTTCTCGATTAGTTGGAGATCGTACTTGTCCAGGCCGCTCGGCCGGCGCTGCAAGACGTACCAACGTCGTCGGCCACCGGCATCGGTCGGTGTGTTCAAACGTCCCCATCGTTGCAACAGACCGATGTTGTGGGGCGAAGCTGCGCCGAAGACGATGCGCTCGTCATCGGGCGTATGCTCGTTGAGCCACTCCAATGCCTCGTCGTCCAGCGAATCCCAGTAGTATGTCGGCTCCATGCCGCAGGCGGTTGCCCCGCGCAATCCACCGATGATCCGGCTGTAATACGAGAGGATGTTCGGATAGTAGTTGAACGTGTCGAACGCGGCGGCCGCGATTGCCAACCCCATGGCCACCTTGGCCCAACCCTGGGCGGGAATGCGCTGCGGCTCGAGCAACGTGTCGCGATAGAGCGCGCGACCGATCCCCACACCAACTAGCGCGGCAAAGAAGGCAAAGCTGGGCAGGATCAGCCGCTCAGCGTCATGCGGCGGCGACATCGGCAATGCGCGAACGCCGATCATCGTGGCCCAATTGCACAGCAACAGCGCACTGGCCCGATCGGTGTGCCAACGTCGCACGGTGGCCACGATGCCCAAAACGCCCAATAGCAGCACGATCGGCGTGATCGTGATCGCCGTCCACACCAATGCGTTGTACCACGGCAGCGGATGGTCCAAGTCGTGCATCCGGCCGAAGAACTGGGTCGTGATGTTGTGTTCGGGCCGATTCCCTCGGCTGAGATTCAGCTCGAGAAACGTCCATATTCCGTCCACCGGCCCGTCCCAAATTGGCGGATTCAACAAGACAAACAAGCCCAGCGCGAGAGGAACGCCCACTGCCAATGCACGCATCGCCGCGCGATCGCGATACATGGCGGTCCACACGACAAAGGGAACCACGGCCAACCAGCCGCTGAATTTCGCGCAAAACGCCAATCCGAGCGCCAACCCAAACAAGCCAGCCCAGCGCCAATCGCGACTCGCCGGCACGAACGCCGCCCAGGCCAACACCCAACACGCGGTTACCGGCCCATCGAGCGTTGCGTAGTGGGCGTGCGCGAAGACCCTCGGCATCGTTAACAGTGCAATTACCGCCATGACGCCCACGGCGGTGGATCGATAGTCGCGCACCAGCCGATAGAACATCGCGCCTGCCGCCAGCGAAAACAGCGCGATCGGTCCGAAGCGTGCGCGCGTGAGCGGGTCCATGGCCTCGGGCGTTATCCACTGACCGATGGCGATCAGCATGCCCGACAGGGGCGGATGGCCCTCGCGAACCACGGTGTATTGCCAGTTGACTTCGCTCCTCAGGGCGGGCCAAACGGCCGACAACCCGTCCTCACGGGCTGCGGCGACGGCCTCGGACACGCGCTCCGCCCGGAGGATCGTATCGCCCTCGTCCCACACGATCGCCAGGCGCGGCGAAGTGGCCAACAGCAGCGCGCCGCACAGCAACGTGACGGCAACCGCGGCAAGGAAGGTATGGGCACGTGAGTCAGACATGACGCGCCCGATCATACCACGTCCGGTATCAGGCGCGGACATGGACGGCAAGTCTGCCCAAAGCGGCGCGGCGCGTCGTGCAATGCCGCGCGGCGCCGAGCAGCCCTACTCGGGGGTCACGGTCACCAGTTCGTTCGAGACGGCCTCGATCTGGTGCGCGTTGATCCGCACCTGCTCCTCGGCATAGCCGATCAACAGGGCCAGATCGCAAAGGCGATTGATTCGCCGCGGATTGCCACCCGTCAGCTCGTAGAGCGCCTGCAAGGCTTCGGGGGCAAAGATCTCATGGTCGGCCCCAGCGGCGGTCAACCGATGGTTTACGTAGCTGATTGTCTCTTCCAGGTCGAATGGTCGCAGCAGGCACTTGACGCCGAGCCGCGCCTCCAACGCCGGCATCCGCTCCAGTGCCGGCAGCAATTGCGGTTGGCCAACTAGCAACAGCGTGAGTGCCGGCTTGCCCGTACCTTCCAGGTTCATCAACAGCCGGAGCGTGTCGAACGCCTCGCACTCAAGCAACAGATGGGCTTCGTCAATGGCGATGACGGCATGGTGTCCCCGGCGCGTGTTCTCCGCGAGGAAATGTTGGAGGCGTCGAATGCTCTCATCGATCGACACCGACACGTTCGTATTGCCCAGCGCTCCCAGTTCGCCGGCCAGATACGCGAGCAACTCGCGCGGCGACATCATGGGAAAGACGACGTGGACAAAAGGATCGTAGCGATCGTCGAGTTGGCGCCGCAGCTCGCCCACGAGCAGCGTCTTGCCCGATCCGGGGCTGCCGACCAACAGTGCGGCGCCCCGCTCGTTCTCCACCACGTAGCGCAGCTTGAGCAGCGCGCCCTGATGGACTTCGCTCGGATAGTAAAACGGCTCGTCGGTACAGTTGTCGAACGGCCGAGAATGCAGTTGCCAATACGCTTCGTACATGGGTATCACCTTGACCGGGCTAGCGGTTTCGTGCGAGCCAGCGGCGTGCCGTCTCGGGCATCTTGAGCTGGACCAACGAATCGCCGAGGTTTGCCGGATCAACGAAGTTTTCGATCAAACCGCCAAGTCGCACGCCGCCCGCGCGAAGCGCGGCACATGCGTCCGTCAACCGCGCTTCCGACGTGCTGCGCGCGTCGCGAATCAGATACACCGCGTCCAGCCGGATCGCCTCGGCCAGGTCGGCTAGCGCGAAGGCTGCGGCCTGGTCGGCCAAACGTGCCGTATCGAGAAGAAGCAAGTCGAATCGCTCTCGCATGGATTCGAACGCCGCCGCCAACCGAACACGGTCGTCCAGCGGCGCGACGTCCTGACCGCGACCACGGCACGGCACGACCGTCACGCCGCAGTCGACGGCCGTAATCAGAGTTTCGCTGAGCTGGCGAGCACCGCTCACCACGTCGGTCCATCCGGATTGGGCAGTGATCCGACACGATTGGGCCAGGTTCGGCGATTCGAAGTCGGCGTCGATCACGGCGATGCGGAGACCTCGGGCTGCCAGGTGCTTGGCCGCCGAGAGGGTGATCGTCGTGCGTCCTGCGCCGGCCCCGCAACTGGCAAACGCGATGCACGCTTCGCCTACCGCCATCTTCTCGGTCAGTCGGTCGACGAATCGGTCCCAAGCGCGACCCGCGCAATCGAGCAATTCACAACTCTCTTCGGGCCAGGCCAGTTCGTCGACCTCGATGCCCGAAGGTTCTTTCATGTCGGGTGGCGCGCTGGTGGAAAAGACCGACAACGGCGCAGTCGCCGGTCGGTCGATGACCAGTGCGTCCAACGCGATCTCTCCAACAGAGTGGTCGAGCTTCGGCCCGCTGCCGATCGGAACCGACGACGAAGTCGGCGCGATCGGAAGGTGCGGCGCCGGAGGCGATCCGGGACGCTGCCGATCCTCGCCACTGGACGACTTCGGTCGAACCGGGGCGTCGGCGAACGCTTTCATGAAGGCTCGGTCCAGCGCGCTCATCGGTTCTCCATGGTGTTGAAGACATCGCCGGTCGGTACCGCTTCGCCCGGTCGCGCGCCGGCGGATGTTCCGTCCCAGCGCCCCGAGCCTCTATTCGCGGCCGTGTGTGGCACAACGGGTGCATTTGGTGCGCGGCGGCTCCATTGATCGAACGAAGGAGCGGCCTGCTCTTCAGGAGCCAGTTCAGGCACATTGTCTTGTTGGCCGGCGCCAGAACCGGGATACGTACCGCCGTCAGGATGGTTGCCGCTGCCTGTCGCAGGCGGCTGGCTTGCAGCGTCGTTCGGCCACGCGGGCGCTGTGTGTTCCGCGGGAGCGCCGGTTTGCGGCACCGCCGCCGTCGTGGTTGGCGGCCACAGCGCAACTTCTCCGCGCGCGTCTCGGGCTGGCGCCATACTGGCGGCAGGGGCCGATGGCGGTATGCTGCCAGCGCCGTCCCACGTCGGAGCTTCTTCCATTTGACGCGGCATGCGGCCGCGCGGATTCCAGAGCAGCAAAATCGCCGCCAGCGAGCCGAGAACGATCCCGATCCAAAACACGCGATTTCCGAGCGTCGACCAGCGGTCGGCCGCGAATTGGCGTGCAGCAACCAAATCGGGCAGTTGCAGGAGCGTTTCCGGTAGCGCGTCGCGACGCAGGTGATGTTGTTGGTACTGTCCGCCGGGCGACGACAGCGGAATGTCGACTGTCGTGGATGGGTGCCCCAGGCGCTCGGCTTGTGGCGGATCCAGCCCGGCAACCGGTGGGTTACCCGCGTCGGCGGCGTGACTTACTGCCGATAAAGCAGCCATTTTAATGCCTGGTCTCCGTGCGACAGGTCCTTCCGCGCAAAACACGCCTCACAGCTTCTATCGGTTCGGGTCGAATCGATCTTGACTCATATCCGGTCTGCGGGGTGCGGGCACGATGGCTAGAAGTGGGCGATTGCGCGATACGGGCGAAGCTGCCGAATCTGGACACGGCCGAATGCGTGCGAACCAAGGCATGCCGGCATGCGTCGGTGTGGAAGTAAGCCCAACCGCGCAACGCCGTTACACGAATCGAGGCAGCCGGCGCCGGCGGCTGTCAATCTTGCGGCAATGGGGGGTCTGTGCGATAGTTGTCATGGCTTGCCGACTGTCGCCCCGTTGCGGGCGATCCCGACTGCGGACCCCCTCGCCGCCAACGCCCCGCGAGCCCAACCGCCCGTAAGAAACCATTGTTGTAAAAGACGTTACGTCTCCCAGGTTGCCATGGCCGTCATTACAGAAGATCGAACCCGCCAAGCCCTCAAGACGCTGCTCGCCGAGCGGATCCTGCTGCTCGACGGGGCGATGGGCACCATGGTGCATGCGCTGCGGTTCGACGAAGCGGGGTACCGGGCCGAACGGTTTGCGGACCATCCGCGCGACCTGAAAAACTTCATCGACATTCTCTGCCTGACGCAGCCCGAGGCGATCGAAGGCATCCACCGCGCCTATCTCGAAGCCGGCTCCGACATCGTCGAGACCAATACGTTCGGCGCTACGAGCGTCGGGATGGCCGATTTCGATTTGTCGGACCACGTGCGCGAGTTGAACCTGGCCGCGGTGTCCTTGGCGCGTCGTGCGGCCGACGAAATGACGCAGCGCACGCCCGAAAAGCCGCGCTTCGTCGCCGGGTCGATCGGGCCAACGAACAAACAATTGTCGATCGCCGGCAACGTCAACGATCCGGGCCATCGCAGCGCGACGTTCGACCAGATGGTGGCCACCTACTACGAACAGGTCGAAGCGCTGGTCGAAGGCGGCGTCGACATCCTGCTGTGCGAAACGGCGTTCGACACGCTGGTGATGAAGGCTTGCTTGTTCGCCATCGATCAGTTCTTCGAGAAGACCGGCGCGCGGCTGCCCGTGATGGCCAGCTTCACGATCTTCGAGGGCGGGCGCACGCTCTCTGCGCAGACGGTCGAGGCCTGTTGGGATTCGATTGCGCACTTCGACCTGCTGAGCGTCGGCATCAACTGCGCGTTGGGACCCGACAAACTGCGGCCCTACATCGAAGAGCTTTCGAGCATCGCACCGATTTACATCAGTTGTCATCCGAATGCCGGATTGCCCAACGCGTTTGGCGGGTTCGATCAAACGCCCGAGATGATGGCCCGAGCGCTGGGCGAATTCGCCGCCAACGGCTGGGTCAACATTGTGGGCGGGTGCTGCGGATCGACGCCCGATCATATCCGCGCGATCGCCGAAGCCGTGGGCGAACATGCTCCGCGACGCCGTCCGCGCGTGGAACCGCTGACACGCTTGAGCGGACTGGAGTCGCTCACGCTACGCCCGGACAGTAACTTCCTCATGATCGGCGAGCGGACTAACGTCACCGGCTCGAAGCGGTTCGCCAAGCTGATCCTCAACGAAGATTACGACGAGGCCGTCTCGGTCGCGCGCCAACAGGTCGAAGCCGGCGCCAACATCGTCGACGTCAACATGGACGAGGCTTTGCTCGACGGCGAAGCCGCGATGACGCGCTTTTTGAACCTGATCTCCGCCGAGCCGGAAGTTTCGCGCGTGCCGATCATGGTCGACAGCTCGAAATGGTCGGTCATCGAAGCGGGGCTGAAGTGCGTGCAGGGCAAGGCGATCGTCAATTCGATCAGCCTCAAAGAGGGCGAAGAGGCGTTCTTGCGCCAGGCGCGACTCGTGCGCCGTTACGGCGCGGCGGTGGTCGTCATGGCCTTCGACGAACAAGGCCAAGCAACCGACACCGAGCGAAAGGTCGAAATCGCCGAACGGGCCTACCGGTTGCTGACCGAACAGGTCGGGATGCCGCCCGAGGACATCATCTTCGACCCGAACATTCTCACGGTCGCCACCGGCATCGAAGAGCACAACGACTACGCGGTGAACTTCTTCGAGGCCACGCGCGAAATCAAAAAACGCTGTCCGGGCGCGAAAGTTTCCGGCGGAGTGAGCAACGTCTCGTTCTCGTTCCGCGGAAACAACCTGGTGCGGGAAGCGATTCACTCCGTGTTCTTGTACCACGCCGTGAATGCCGGGCTGGACATGGGCATCGTCAACGCCGGACAACTGGCCGTCTACGACGATATCGATCCGCAGTTGCGCGAGTTGGTCGAAGACGTCATCCTCAATCGCCGCCCGGACGCCACCGAACGGCTCATCGAACATGCCGAAACGGTGAAGCAAAAGGGTGGCGAAGGCGACGCAAAGGCCGCCCTGGCCTGGCGCGAGGGCACCGTCGAAGAGCGCCTGGCCCACGCCCTGATCAAGGGAATCGTCGACTACATCGACGAGGACACCGAAGAGGCCCGGCAAAAGCTGCCCCGCTGTCTCGACGTGATCGAAGGTCCGCTGATGAGCGGCATGCAGACCGTTGGCGACCTGTTCGGCGCGGGCAAGATGTTTCTGCCACAGGTCGTCAAGAGTGCCCGCGTGATGAAGAAGGCCGTGGCCTACCTGCTTCCGTTTATGGAGGAAGAAAAGAAGCAGGCCGGTGCCGCTGCGCAGTCAACGCGCGGCAAGGTTTTGATGGCCACCGTCAAAGGCGACGTTCACGACATCGGCAAGAACATTGTCGGCGTCGTGCTCGGCTGTAACAACTACGAAGTCATCGATCTGGGCGTCATGGTTCCCTGTGAACAGATCCTGGATACGGCCCGCAAGGAAGGGGTGCACATGATTGGGCTGTCGGGCCTGATCACGCCCAGCCTTGACGAGATGGTTCACGTGGCCGGCGAGATGCAGCGGCAGGGCTTCGACATTCCGCTGTTGATCGGCGGCGCTACGACCAGCGCCAAACACACCGCGGTTAAGATTGCGCCGGCCTACGAGCAGGCGACCGTCCACGTCGTCGATGCGTCGCGCAGCGTGGGCGTGGTCGACCGACTGATCAATCCCCAGCACCGCAGCGCGTTCGAGGACCAAAACCGCCAAGAGCAGGCGTCGCTGGTCGCTTCGTTCGAGCAGCGGCAGCAGAAAGTCGAGCTGGTGCCGTACGCCGACGCGGTCAAACGGCGATGGCCTACCGACTGGAGCACCTGGCGGATCGACAAGCCGTCGTTTACCGGCACGCGCGTGCTCGATGCGTTCCCGCTGGAAACGCTAGTCGACTACGTCGACTGGTCGCCGTTCTTTCTGACGTGGGAACTCAAAGGCAAGTATCCGCAGATCCTCAACGACCCACAGGCCGGCGACGAGGCGACCCGGCTGTTCGACGATGCCCGCAAGCTGCTGGATCGCATCGTGGCCGAGAAGCTGCTCGTGGCCCGCGGCGTGTTCGGTTTTTGGCCGGCCGCCGCGGTGGGCGACGATGTCGCGCTATTCGCCGACGCGTCGCGCCGCGACGAAGTCATGCGGATCCACACGCTGCGCCAGCAGTGGCAGCGCAAGGGCCAGGAGCACTTTCGCGCGCTGGCCGACTACGTCGCACCGGCCGATTCTGGCCGCGAAGACTACGTCGGCGCGTTTGCCGTCACCGCCGGGCATGGCGTCGACGCGCTGGTCCGTCAGTTCGAAGCCGACCACGACGACTACGGCGCGATCATGGTCAAGGCCTTGGCCGATCGGCTGGCCGAAGCCTTCGCCGAATGTTTGCACCGCGAGGCGCGGATCGCGTGGGGCTACGGCGACGGCGAAGCGCTGACCAATGACGAGTTGATTGCCGAGGCGTATCGAGGCATTCGGCCCGCGCCCGGCTATCCGGCCTGTCCCGACCATACGGAGAAGGGCCCGTTATTCGAGTTGCTCGACGCGGAAAATGCGACCGGCATCCGGCTGACCGAAAGTTTTGCGATGACGCCCGCCGCGTCGGTCAGTGGTTGGTACTTTGGCCATCTCGAAGCGCGCTATTTTTCCGTGGGGCAGATTTCGCGCGAGCAGGTCGAAGACTACGCCGGGCGCAAGAGAATGAGCGTCGAGGATGTGGAGCGTTGGCTCGCGCCGAATTTGGGCTACGAGCCCAAGCGGTAGCTGCAACGAGCAGTACCGCAGCAAGCGCGGCCGTTCGCTGTATTTCCGCCTCTCGGCCCGCATTGACGTGCGAACCGCGCCGATTCGCTCGTCGCTGCAGCCGCACTCAGGCTCTAATTGCGAGCCGGCCCGGATTTCGTGTACAATCCCTCGTCAGGCGCAGTGCGGGTGGCCGCATGACCTTGCCGCTGCGTCTCCCACCGACGACATCACACCGCGTTGACGGCCCACAACCGAAACCCTCTATCCGACGGCAGAGGTGGTCATGATCGAGTTGCGAGGCAAACAATCTGCGTATTGCGACGGCGTTGCCCGGCGCGATTTTCTCAAGGCCGGCTTCCTGGGACTGGGCGGGTTGACGCTGCCGGCGTTGCTGCGCCATCGGGCCGAAGCGGCCAAGGCGGGCCGGCCCGCGCCGAAGACGAGCGTGATCTTCTTCGAGATGGCCGGCGGACCCGCGCAACACGACACGTACGATCCGAAACCTTACGCGCCGGCCGAGTTTCGCGGGATCTACAACGTGGCGCGGACGCGCATCCCAGGCGTCGTCTTGAGCGAAGCGATGAGCCACCAGGCCAAGGTGATGGACAAGCTGGCCATCATCCGCTCGATGCACCACAACTCGGGCAGCCACCAAACCTCGTCGCACCTGGCCCAGACCGGTTACTACTTGCGCGACCGCCAGAACCGCGACAACGAAATGCCCTGTGCCGGTTCGATCGTCGCCAAGCTGCGCGGACCGAACGCGCCGGGCATTCCGGCCTACGTCGCGATCCCCAGCGTGATGCGCTACGGCGATGCGGCATGGCTGGGGCACGGATTCAATCCGTTCGCCACGGGCGGAGACCCGAACAAGAAAAACTTCGAAGTCCGCAATCTGTCGCTGGCGCGTGGACTGGACGTGAAGCGGATCTCGAATCGTCGCCGGCTGCTGCAAACATTCGATGACTCGCGCCGCATTCTCGACGCCCGCGGCGTGGCCGAATCGGTCGATGACTTTACGCGCCAGGCGTTCGACATCGTGGCGGGCGATCGGGCCCGGGCCGCGTTCGATCTGGAGCGCGAAGATCCGAAGACGCGCGATCGCTACGGACGAACAACCGTCGGACAAAGCATGCTGTTGGCGCGCCGCCTGGTCGAGGCCGGCTCGACGTTCGTAACCGTGCGGGCCGGCGGATGGGACATGCACTGGGATCTGCGCAAACGGATGGAGCGCAGCGGCATCCCGTTCGACGCCGGAGTCGCCGCACTGATCAGCGATCTGTACGAGCGCGGAATGGACCAGGACGTGCTCGTGGTAGCGATGGGGGAATTTGGTCGCACGCCGCGCATGAACGACGGCCGCAAACAGGGCACCCCGGGCCGCGATCACTGGGGCAACCTGATGAGCGTCATGCTCTCCGGCGGCGGGCTGCGCGTAGGACAGGTCGTAGGCGCGTCGAGCCAGAAGGGTGAGGTGCCGGCCGAAGCACCGTATCGGCCGGAAAACATCCTGGCCATGGTCTATCGCCACTTGGGCATGGACGCGGGACAAACGTTCAATGACCACTCGGGCCGCCCACGGTATATCCTGGAAGAGCGCGGCCTGATCAGCGAGTTGGTCTAATCGCGGCCGCACGGCTCGTTCGATCCGATTGGCACCACGCGCCGCCGTGCCGCGCGCCGGCCGTAGCAAAGACTGTCGCAACCGCAGCCGACCGACTCCCGCCGATCAACCACGCGACGCAAAACTGCACCCCATGACGCCCGACCGTCTTCACTTTCTGCTGTTCCAGGTTCGCAAGCCGGACGATCCCATGCGCGACCAAGAGGTGCGCTGCTTCAGCCGCGCGCTGGGCTGCCGCACGGAGCAGATCGAAGTACTCGACCTGATCCACGAAGTACCGTCGCGCGATCGTGTGCGGCATGCCGACGTCGTGCTGATGGGCGGCAGCGGCGACTATTCTGTTGCCGAGGGCGGACCGTGGCTTCCCGCCGCGCTCGACGCGATGCGCGCGCTCTACGAGGCCCGCACGCCCACCTTCGCCTCCTGTTGGGGATTTCAGGCAATGGCCCTGGCGCTTGGCGGCGAGGTGATCACCGACGTCTCTCGGGCCGAAGTGGGCACGTTCGACATTCACGTGACCGACGTCGGCCGCGACGATCCGGTGATCGGCCCCGCGTGGCCCACGTTTGCTGCGCAGCTCGGCCACCAGGACATCGTCACTCGGCTGCCTGACGACGCGGTCCATCTGGCCTCGTCCGAACGGAACGCACATCAAGCATTTGCGTTCGCCGATCGGCCGATCTATTGCACGCAGTTCCACCCGGAGCTGGACCGCGCCGCACTGCTGGAGCGCGTTGTCCAATACCCGGAATACGTCGAACGGCTGCTGGGGCTCACGCTGGAGCAGTTCGCGGATCGCCTCCGCGAAACGCCGGAAGCCAACTCGCTGATGGGTCGTTTCGTGCGGCACGTGCTGGCCGGCGCGTCCCGGGCCGGATAGCTCTTCGCGCGGCCGAACCTACGACAAGGCCGCGCAGCGCCGGCATAATCTACGATTCTTCTAACGTGTCAAGAAAATCGCCCGAGGCGATTCTCCGCAGATGTTCCACCGGCAGGTTGTAGAAATACACCCAAACGGTGCGCTTCTCGCCACTGTCGACCAGTCGCACTTCGTGCAATTGTCGGACGTACTGGGCCGGCTTCGCACAGCCGGGCCCGCACCCCTCGTGTTGGTCCAAGTGGCGCAAGACCTCGTCGCTGTCGTGCAGGCGGAAGATCTCACCGATCACCTGGTCGCGCGGGTCGGTCGACGTGACCGCCCCGGGATACGTCGACACCAAGTAGAGACGGCCTTGCAGCGTGGCGTCGGCGACGAACTCGGCGGTGGTCCGCAAATACTCGTAGATCGGATACCCGGCATTCCGCCGCAACGTGCCGTAGACGAACAAGTAATCGTCGCTCATGGATTGCTCGCGGGACCTGCGTGCCAGTGATCGTGCTCGGGGCAGGATCGTCTTCGCGGAAACGCCTCCAGCCACACACAGATGGCGATCCGGTCGCGGTGCCGCATCATTCCGCGCTGGCTGGCGCCGCGATCAAGCGATCGATTTCGTCGGCGCACTGGTCGACTTTCACGCGCCACTGCTTGAGCGTGTCGCGATCCCGCACCGTGACGGTCTGGTCGTCGAGCGTCTGCCCGTCGACCGTGATGCAATACGGCGTGCCGGCTTCGTCCTGACGGCGGTAGCGGCGGCCCACGGCCCCCTTCGCGTCGTAGAACGCGTTGAACCGTTTCTTGAGGTCTTTGTAAATGCGCTGGGCGATCTCCGGCATCCCGTCTTTCTTCACCAGCGGAAAAACGGCGGCCTTGATCGGCGCGATCCGCGGGTGAAACTTCATCACGACCCGCTTTTGCATCTTGCCTTTCTCGTCCGGGGCCTCGTCTTCGGTGTATGCCTGGCACAAGAAGGCGAGCGTCGCCCGATCGGCGCCAGCCGAGGGCTCGATCACGTGCGGCGTGAACCGTTCGCCGGATAAATCGTCGCGATAGGTCAGATCCTTGCCGCTGCCGCGATGGCGCGGCTTGCCGTCGGCGTCGGACTCGACGACCAGTTGCTCGCCCTGGCGAACCAGCTTGCCCTCCATGTGGCTGCGCAGATCGAAGTCGCCCCGGTGCGCAATACCTTCCAACTCGCCGAATTCGCCGTCGGGCAAGAACGGAAACGCGTACTCGATGTCGGCCGTGCCGCACGAATAGTGGCTCAACTCGTCGGAGTCGTGATCGCGCAGTCGCAGCCGTTCGCCCGCCAGCCCCAGGTCCAGGTACCACTGATAACGACGATCGCGCCAGTAGGTGTACCACTTGGGCGAGGCATCCGGGTGGCAGAAGAACTCGATCTCCATCTGCTCGAACTCGCGCGAACGGAACGTAAAGTTGCGGGGCGTGATTTCGTTGCGAAAACTCTTGCCCATCTGCGCAATGCCGAACGGTACCCGGACGCGGCTGCTGTCGAGCACGTTCTTGAAGTTGACGAAGATGCCCTGGGCCGTTTCGGGCCGCAGGAAGGCCGCGCCCTCCTCGCCGGATAATGCCCCGACGTACGTCTTGAACATCAGGTTGAACTCGCGCGGCTCGGTCAGCGTGCCGAGTTCCTTCGCGTCGGGGCCGAGCACTTGCGAAAAGTCGTCGACCGTGGTCAGCGAAACCAACGGGCCGTCCCAGGCGAGTTGCTCGGCGTCCTTATTGCGCAGGTTGAAGAGCTTCAGCGCACGCTGCTGCGCCTCGGCCACGCCTTCGTCGCCGCCACTCTGCGTGGCGACAAACGCCCGCTTGCCCTTGGCTTCCACCCAGCGCCCATTGACTTGATCGTGCCGGTAGCGCCGTTTCGACTCGCGGCAGTCGACCATGTAGTCGTGGAACAGGTCGTAGTGGCCCGAGCACTTCCAGACCTGCGGATGCATGATGATCGTGCAGTCGAGGCCGACCATCTCGTACGCTTCGGGCGCGCCGGCCGGCACGTCCAAGTCGTCGTGCCCGGTGACCATGTCGTGCCACCACGCGTCTTTGACGTTGCGCTTCAACTCGACGCCCAGCGGGCCATAGTCCCAAAAGCCGTTAAGCCCGCCGTAGATCTCGCTCGACTGAAACAGAAACCCGCGCCGTTTGCACAGCGATACCAGCTTGTCCATGTCCATCGTGGTCGGTCGTCCTCACGCGGCTTGTGGGTAATTCTTCGGCGATGGCGGTCGAAAGGTCCAAGTGTACCCCGCGCCACCTGGCGCGGTCCATGCCACCTCGGCCAGCGCGCCGCTTAGCGGGCGACGACTTCACCACGGGCCACGTCGTAGCGTGGCACCAGCCGACTTGTGTCGCAACGGGCGGCCGCGTCGATGTCCGCGGCCAAGCCGATCTCGATCAGGTTCCGCCCGCCGCGCGAATCGCCAAGCGCGTCTCGAAGTCGCGCGTGGAGCTCGTCGCCCGTCGCGCTGCCCGCGACGTCGCGCCAGCGATTGCGCGCCGCGTCGGCGACGTCGTTGGTCTGCCAGTCGCCGACCGATGCCAGCCGATCGACGATCGCGCCGGCGGCCAGCAGATCTTCGTCGGTCGGTTCGTCGTCGGTTCCGGCACAGATCACGTCGACCGCGTCCCGCCCAGTCAGGACTTCGCACACGGCCGACAGGTTCGCAAATGCCGCCACAAGCACGTCGAGCGCCTCGCGGCAATGCAGCAGGGCTTTCGTGCCGTTGGTGGTGGTGAAGACGACTTGTTTGCCACGTACCTGCTCGGGCACGAATTCCGCCGGTGAATTGCCCATGTCGAACCCCACGATAGGCCGGCCGCCGCGCTCGCCGGCCAACAGCGTTTCCTTGACGGACAATCCGGCCGTGACCGCCTGCGCTTCATCGATCGTCATGCATGGAATCACCGCCCGGGCCCCGGCATCCAGCGCGGTGACGATCGACGTGGTCGCCCGCAGCACGTCGATCACCACCGCCGTGGCGTGCTGCAAGGCATCTGGCGGGACATGCTCGGGCAGGGCATGGACACTCAATCGGCGCACGCGGACGCTCCTGGCTCACGGGTAACGCCCTCATGATAGCGTAGCGCCGCAAGTCGTCTGCCCGGTTTTGCCCCGTGCCGCTACAATGCGGCGATGGCTAACGCGGCGCTGGCAGACTACCTGGAAGACCTGGCTGGCTGTGGGCAACTTGCGCGAATCACGGCCGAGGTCGATAGCGCGCTGGAAATCGCGGAGATCACGCGCCGCGTCGCCCGGCAGAACGGTCCGGCGCTGCTCTTTGAGCAAGTGCGCGGCCGGGCGTTTGCCGTGGTCACCAATCTGTTGGGAAGCGAAACGCGCGTTTGCCGCGCGCTCGAGATTGATTCGATCGACGCGATTCCGTCGCGCTTAAACTCCCTGATCGACGAGCACACACCGCGCAACTGGTTCGAGCGGCTTCGAGCCAGCGACGATCCAACCGGCGCCGACCGGTTTCGACCCAAGGTGGTCAAGAGTGGGCTATCACAACAGGTCGTCTGTTTGGGGCGCGACGTCGACTTGGACACGCTGCCGCTGGTCACGCAGGGCCCGAGCGAAGCGGCGCCCGCGCTGCCCGCTGCCCGGATCGTCACGCATCCACTCACCGCCGAGCATCACCGCGCCAGCGTCTGCCGGGTCGAGGCAACCGGCATCAACCGGCTGGCAGTCACTGACGGACGGCAAACTGAATTCTGGCAACACTGGGAGGCGTATCGACAAGCCGGCCAACAAATGCCCGTGGCGATCGTGGTGGGCGGCGATCCGGCTGGCACGGTCGCGGCGAACATGGAGCCTCCGGCCGAGGTGGACCACTATCACCTAACAGGATTGCTGCGCGGCAAGCCGGTCGAGTTGGTGAAGTGCCGCACGCACGAGCTTTTCGTTCCGGCCGACGCCGACGTCGTGCTCGAAGGCTACCTGGATCCGGCAAGCGAAAATGGTGACGCGGCCAACGGCACGAGCCACAACGGCATGCCTCGCGAACAGGGCGCGGCGGCAATTCACGTATCTGCAATTACTCATCGGGCGCATCCGCTCGTGCCCTTGGTCATCGATGCTCAGGAGTTTGGAGAGGCCCGTGTCCTGCTGAAAGTGCGCGAGCGCGTCCTGCTGCCGGCGCTGCAAACGATCGCGCCGGGCGTCGTCGACGTCCACCTTCCAACTCTGGGCGGATTGCATCACTACGCGTTTGTCGCGGTGCGCAAGACGTACCCACACCAAGCACGCCAGGTGGCCAGCGCACTTTGGGGCTCGGCCGCGCTGCGCTCGACAAAGTTTCTAGTACTGGTCGACGGCGACACCGACGTGCGCAACGTGCAGGCGGTGCTGTCGGCGATGGGAACCAGTGCCGATCCGGCATGCGACCTGTTCTTCTACGACGGTCCGGCTTCGTCGACGTCGGCCTACGACGCGCCGGGCGCATTGGCGCGTCACTGCGGCATCGACGCCACGACCAAGATCCCCGGCGAACCGGGTGCCGCCGCGGGCGGTCACGCCGAAGTCTCGGCCAATCCGACCGTCGCCGAGACGGCACGTCCGGCCAGCGACGGCCCGATCGAGCAACGTGTCGCCCAGCGCTGGAGCGAGTACGGCCTGAGCGCCACTTGGGCCGATCCCTTGTAGATGCCCGATTGGCCGTTGGGCTGCTGCGGGTCTGGCCGGTCCATGCGGACGCCGGCGGCGGATTCGGTGGTTAGCGCGGCCGCCCCAGGCCGGTTATCATGGCAGATTCCCCAGCCATCCACACCGCGTGAACCAGGGCATGGTCGTCGACAAATCGGAAACTCGCGTCCGCAACATGTTCGGCGAAATCGCCGGGCGGTACGACTTTCTGAACCATACGCTGTCGCTGGGCGTGGATGTCTATTGGCGGTGGCGCACGGTGCGCAAGGTGCCGCCGACGGGCGACGCGCCCGTACTCGACCTGTGTACCGGCACCGGCGACCTGGCGCTGGCGTACAGCCGCGCGTCGGCCGGCCGGGTCGCGATCGTGGGCGCGGACTTTTGCCGCCCCATGCTCGTGATTGGTCGCGGCAAGATCGACCACGACTCCGCCAACCGCGTCACGTTCGTCGAAGCCGACGCACAACGCTTGCCGTTCGCCGACGACACGTTTCAGATTGTCTCGGTCGCGTTCGGATTGCGCAACGTGACCGACACCGACCGCGGATTGCGCGAAATGGTGCGCGTTTGCCGCCCGGGCGGACACGTCGCCGTCTTGGAATTCTCGATGCCGCGCTGGCAGCCGTTTCGTGCCGTGTATGGGTGGTACTTTCGCAACGTGCTGCCCCGCATCGGCCAAGCGGTTTCGCGCAACGGGCACGCGGCGTACAACTACTTGCCGCAAAGCGTCGGCGAGTTTCCCTCGGGCGAGGCTCTGGCTGAGCGCATCCGGGCGGCCGGCGCAAGTGACGTTCGCTACCATCCGCTCACCCTCGGCGTGGCCACCCTGTATGTAGGCACGAAATGACACCCGGCGCATCGCAAAACCGACAGAACATCGTGCTGGCCGTCACCGGCGCCAGCGGCGTGATCTATGCCATGCGGCTGCTGCAAGTGCTGTTGGCGACCGGTGCGCGGGTTCATCTTTCGATCAGCCCTTCCGGCGCGCTGGTGATGCGGCAGGAGTTGCGCGTCGAGCTCAATCTTGATCGCTTCGACCTGACCGCTTTGCCGCTTGCGTCCGAGTCCGGCGCACAGCGGAATCTTCCGAGCGAGATTCAGGCCGCGCTGGCTCCGCCTCCGCCTGCAGCCGTTCCGAGCGCCGGCAGGGGTGAACTGGTCTATCACCATCACCGAGATCTCATGGCCTCGATCGCCAGCGGCTCGTTCCTAACTTCCGGCATGGTGATTTGTCCCTGTTCCGGTAGCACGCTGGGCGCGGTGGTGCACGGAACGGGTGAGAACTTGATTCATCGTGCCGCCAGCGTCCATCTGAAGGAGCGCCGCCGGCTGGTCGTCGTGCCGCGCGAGACGCCCCTTTCGACGATTCATTTGGAGAATATGCGCCGCGCCGCCGAAGCCGGAGCGGTGGTACTGCCGGCCATGCCTGGCTTCTATCACGGCGTGGAGCGGATCGGCGACCTGGTTGACTTTGTGGTCGCGCGGATTTGCGACGCGCTGGGGGTAGAGAACGCGCTGGTGCATCGTTGGGGAAGCAAATAGCCACACCGACCGAATCCGACACTGTTGCATTCATGCTCGCACAACTGCGCCACATTCTGGAAATGATCCGGTTCAGCCACACGCTGTTCGCGCTGCCGTTTGCGCTGTTGGCGGCCGTGATGGCTTGGACCGCGGGAGCACGGAGCGATCCGCCGGTGGCGTGGCGCTGGCAGGAGTTGCTGGGCATCGTTTTGTGCATGGTCACGGCCCGCAGCGCGGCGATGGCGTTCAATCGCATCGCCGACGGTCGGATCGACGCGGACAACCCGCGCACGGCCAAGCGGCATTTGCCGGCTGGCGTGCTGTCGTTCGGCGCGGTCGCGGTATTCGCGGCGGTCAATTCGATCGCCTTTGTCGCAGCCACGCTCTTGTTCCTGCCGAACCGGTTGCCGTTGTATCTGGCGGTGCCAGTGCTGATCTTCTTGCTGGCCTACAGCTACACGAAGCGCTTCACGGCGGCGGCCCACTTTTGGTTGGGCGCGGCGCTGATGCTGGCACCGGTCTCGGCCTGGATCGCGATCCGTGGGCAGCAGGTTTTGGCCGACCCGACGGACGTGATACCGGCGCTGGTTTTGGGCGGCGCCGTTTTGCTGTGGGTCGCGGGCTTCGACATGATCTACGCCTGCCAGGACGTCGCGTTCGATCGCCAGGCCGGATTGCACAGCATGCCGGCGCGGCTCGGCGTGGCCGGCGCGCTGCGGTTGGCGGCGGCGTGCCACCTGGGCATGGTCCTATTGTTGATTGCGCTGCCGTGGGTCTTTCCGCCGCTGGGTTGGATCTACGGTCTGGGCGTCGCGGCGGTCGCGGCGCTGTTGCTCTACGAGCATTGGCTGGTTCGGCCGGACGATCTGGATCGGGTCAACGTCGCGTTTTTTCAGGTCAACGCGATCGTCAGCATCGGCCTGTTTCTGGTCGCCAGCTTGGACTTGCTCACGTCAGGCAACGTGTTACGCTAAGATTCTTAACAGCGACGGCCGGCCAAAGCCGACGGTTGGCCGCGCGATACGAATGAACCGACGGTTGAAACCATGATTCGAGCGCCTGAACCCACGCTGAATTCGATTCGCGCCAAGGTGGAAGCCGGCGAGCGGCTGTCGTTCGACGAGGGGATGTTCTTGTACCGCCCCGACGTGCCGCTGCCCGAAGTTGGCGAGTTGGCCAACCTGGTGCGCGAGCGCAAAAACAGCAACCGCGCGTACTACAACATCAACTCGCATCTGAACCCCACCAACGTTTGCGTATATCGCTGCGTGTTTTGCGCGTTTCGTTCCGACTTGCGTAGCCCCAAGGGCTATCTGATGAGCGACGACGAGGTGCTGGCTCGCGGGCGCGAGGCGGTCGAGTGCGGCGCCACCGAAATGCACATCGTCGGCGGGCTGCACCACCAGATGAAGTACGACTGGTACTTGAACCTGATCCGCATCCTGCACGAAGCTTATCCCCGGCTGCACTTGAAGGCGTGGACGGGCGTCGAACTCGACTGGTTTGCCCGGATGACAGGGCGCGACGTGCGCTCGATCCTGAGCGAGATGAAAGATGCCGGGCTGGGCAGCCTGCCGGGCGGCGGCGCGGAGATCTTCCATCCCGAAGTGCGCGACCGAATCTGCGAGCACAAGGCCGACGCCGGCCGCTGGATCGACATCCATCGCACCGCCCATCAGCTTGGCATTCGCACCAACGCGACGATGCTCTACGGCCACATCGAAGAAACGTTTCACCGTGTCGATCACTTGATTCGCCTCCGCGAACTGCAAGACGAAACGGGCGGATTTCAAACGTTTATCCCGCTGGCCTTCCATCCCGACAACACCGGGCTGGACCACATCACGAAGGCCTCGGGCATTGTCGACTTGCGCACGATGGCCGTATCGCGGCTGATGCTGGACAACTTCGATCACATCAAGGCGTATTGGATCATGCTGGGGATCGGCACGGCGCAAACCGCGCTGGCCTACGGCGCCGACGACCTGGACGGAACGGTGCGCCACGAATTGATCTATCACGACGCTGGTGCCACCACGCCTGAAGTGCTCAGCGTGGACGACATCCGCCGTTTGATCGCCGAGGCAGGCCGCGAGCCGATCGAGCGCGACACGCTCTACCATCGCGTGGTGCGCGACGGAACCGAGTGGTCCGCGGCCGAGCCGCTGGCGGTTGGCTAGCCTTTCAGCCGCGGCGCGCGAAAGCGGCCAAGATCCGTCGACCGGCAACGAATGGACTGTTGATCGCGCCACGAATTCGCGCACACAGCACGACACCACGAGCCCCGGAGCTGACCACCATGCACGAACGGCCCCTTCGCGCGATCGCCGGCGGCCTGGCCATCGTCTGGACTACGACGCTGCCGGCGGCCGAGGTCGTCGATGGCCCGCTTGGCCGCAAACTCGATCGCCATATGTCCGCGCAGGCCGAAAAGGGGTTCTGTGGCGTGCTGCTGGTCGAGCGCCGGGGAAAGATCGTCTTGTCGAAGGGATACGGTTACGCTTGGATCAAGAACAAGGTGCCGTTCACGTCCGAAACCGTATTCGACATCGGCTCGATCACCAAGCAGTTTACCGCCGCGGCCATCATGCGGCTGGAGGTGGACGGTAAGCTGTCGACCGATGACACACTGACAAAGTTCTTCGACAACGTGCCGCCGGACAAACAAGATCTCACGCTGCACCACCTGCTGACGCACACCTCCGGCCTCGAGGGAGAGGTGGAGGGAGATTACAAAGTCTTTTCGCGCGACGAGACCCTGCGCGACGTCTTCGCCATGAAGGTCGTCGCGCCGCCAGGCGAACGGTTCAG
Source organism: uncultured Planctomycetaceae bacterium (assembly GCA_937952415.1). Taxonomy (GTDB): domain Bacteria; phylum Planctomycetota; class Planctomycetia; order Pirellulales; family PALSA-1355; genus CALFYT01. Next base: position 67,179 of record CALFYT010000122.1, read on the forward strand.
TTACTCGAACGGCGGGTACAGCGTGCTGGGCGCCGTGGTCGAAATCGCCTCCGGCAAGCCGTACGAATCGTACCTGCATGAAACGTTCTGGCAGCCGGCCGGCATGCACCACACCGGCTATCGCCTGCCCGACTGGTCTAAGGTGGTCATGGCCCGCGGCGTGCTCAACTATGGAATCGACTGGGGATCGCCCATCGACAAGCCGTGGGCCGAGGACGGGCCATCGTGGAATTTGCGGGCCAACGGCGGTGTTCTGTCTACGGCCGAGGACATGTACCGCTGGCATCGGGCCCTGTTGGGCGACGCGATCCTCTCCGAAGCGGCTAAGGCCAAGATGTTCACTCCGTATGCCATGGTGTCGCAACAGCGTAAGCTCAAGTACGGCTATGGCTGGTTCCTAACAAATACCGATCGCGGCACCAGACTAATCCGCCATGACGGCAGCAACACCATCTTCTTCGCCGCCTTGAGGCGATTCGTTGACGAAGACACCGTGATCATCCTGGCATCGAGTGATTCACGCCATCCGGGCGACGAGCACCTGGCCGAACTGACGGGAATGGTGTTTGAAGACTAACCCCGCTGGTCGGCTAGCGCCGGAGCTTCGGCCAAAACGCGCCGGTCGCGGCCTGGTACCGCCGATACGATTCGCCAAACGTAGCTAGCAACTGCCGCTCTTCTTTCGGCGTGCGCGCGGCCAACAGCGCCAACACGATCAGGCTGGTGATTCCGATCGCCGCGCTGGCAGTGAGCAACGTCACCGAGAGCATCATTAGGCCCGCGCCGACGTAGAATGGATGCCGGACGTAGTGATACGGCCCGTTCGTGACCAGCGTCGCATCGCGGCGCGTTGCCACGGTATCGGTCAGATTTCGGCCCAGTGCTCGCAACGTCCACCACATCATGGCGCAGCAGAGCACGCCGGCCACCACACCACACCAGCGGACCCAGTCGGGCAAACGCAGCATGGCCCAGTGCATCGACTGCGGACGAATCAAATAGGCCAGCACGAAGACCCACAGGGCCACGCCGCCCAACCGCAGCACGATCGCCACAGCAAGGCCCTCGCGCCGGCGATCGAACTTTTCATCGGTGCGCGCTCGCAGCCGAAACGGCAGCACCGTGGCGATCGTGAGCGCTAGGGTTACCGCCAAGGCAATGCGAAAGCTGGTTTCTTCGGGCATGGCCACACTTGTTCGCGCGTCGTGGCACGGATTGGTGAGATGTTGCAATCGATCAAGAAACGCCGTACCGCGACGAATAGAATACCCGTTGGATGGCCGCTGGGGCGAGTCCAACGTTGCCGAGGTCAAATTGCGCCGGACGGACGGACCACGCTCGGCTTGAGCCAGGATCGACCGATGAACCTATTGCGCCGTTATCCCCTGTCGAGCTTTGTGCTGCTGGCCATCGCCATCTCCTGGGCGGCAGCAGGCGCTGCACAGCAGGTCTCGCCCACAGCGCCCTACGGCACGCGATTCCTGCTGGACACGCTGGCCAAGTTTGGACCGTCGCTGGCCGGCGTGGTCATGATGATCGTGTGCCGCGGAGGTCGGGAGACGGGCCGAGGTCTGGCGGCCGCCATGAGCCCCCGGGTGCCGATCCACTGGTGGCTGGCGGCACTGGTTGGTCCTTGGGCCCTGTGGACGGTTGCCGTGGCCAACTGGCAATTGGTCGGCGGGGAATCGCTGGCAATCAATTCGGCGGCCCTGCTCACGTTCATTCCGCTGTTGCTGTGGCGGTTCTTCCTGGGCGGCGGACTGGGCGAAGAGATCGGCTGGCGCGGGTTTATGTTGCCGCGGTTGCTCGAGCGGCGCTCACCGCTGGTGGCCAGCCTGCTCGTCGGACTCTGCTGGGGCGTCTGGCACGCGCCGGCGTTTTGGGGACTCGCCGACGGCAAAGAAGGCGGCGCCGTAATGTTCGTGCTATTTACGGTCTACACCGTCGCGCTGGCAGTGCTGTTCACGCTGGTGTGGATCCGCACCGGCGGTAGCCTGATGATCTGCTGCGTGCTGCACGCATCGCTCAATGCCACCGAGAATTGGGTCAAGGCCGTGCTGCCGGCCGTCGGCGACGACGCGGCGCCGACGATGATCTACGCCGCCCTGATTCTGCTCGTGGCAATTGCCGCCGCGGTGGTCTTGCGCCGCGAATCGGCCGGCGAGGAGTCAGTGCCCGCCTGCGCTGCGGTGGCCGACTAGTCCGTCGCGGCCGGCGGCCGATGCCGGTCGATCATCGCCTTGAAGTCGCCCAGGTTGTGCCAGTACGTCGGCTCGGCCAGGTCGACCTCGGCAACGGCAATCGTTCCCCATTTGCTGGCCTGCGCGATCGGTTGGCCTTCGCGATCGTAGATCGCCGTGATCGTCCAATCGATCGCGACGTCGGTGTACGTGCTCGACACCAAGTACACGTGGTTCTCGCACGCCCTGGCACGGGCCAAGAGCGGATTGCAACCGGCCACCGGCCAGGCGATGACTTCCGCCCCGCGATTGGTCAACTCGCGGGCCACCTCGGGAAAGAACCCGTCATAGCAGACCATCATGCCGACTTTGCCGAACCGCGTGTCAAACACCGGATAGTCGTCGCCGGGTGCGATGCCGCCGGAGATCTCGCCGCGGGGCAGCGTGACCTTGCGATACGTGCCGACCAGCTTGCCGTCGGGATCGATCAGCACGGCCACGTTGTACACCAGGTGCTGGTCGCGCTCGACCAGTCCGGCCACGATGTACAGACCGTGCTTCTTGGCCAGCGTGCCGAAATACTCCGTCGAGGGCCCGGGAATCGGTTCGGCGGCGGCATGATACGGCTTGCCCGAGCCGATCCACGTCAGCGTTTCACCGAGCACGACCAAGTCGGCCCGCGCTTCGGCGGCTTGGGCTACTAGGGGTGCGAACTGCTCGCGGTTTTCGCGCGGCGTTTTGCCCTTAGGCACGAAGTGGACGGTGGCCAGTCGGACCGTGCGCGGCGCCGGAGCGCTCGACGGCTCGAGCGAAACATCGCTCCACGCCACCTGTCCATTGGTGGCCCATTGCAGGTGCAACTCGACAACGGCCCGTGTGGCGCTTTCAGGCACGCGAAACACACCGGACACTTCGGTCCAACCGTCGGCATCGGTGGTTCGGTCGGGTGGATGCTCCGCTTCGGCCAACGCCCGGCGACCCCGGTTGAGATTGGTGGTCACCGGTTCGTCGCGCGCCACCTTGCGTCCTTTGTCATCCTGCCAAAGCAGGCGCACTGGCACGCTGCGCCGCGGCAGATCGACACCTTGGACGCGTCGATACGCGACGAAGCGGTAGTGCTGTCCGCCGCGAATTGGAAACGTGCGCGACCAATAGCCGTGCAATCCCGGTCGCTCGTCGGCGGCGATCACCAATCGCGGTGCGCCGCCGTGCCCTCCGTCGGGCAAGAACCGGAACTCGGGCCGCAGCTCGTCGCGTGGCGAATTCGGCTGCCAGCCATCGGGCGCAATCGCCTTTTCGGTCGGCGGTTCCTCCGCCGCTGACGGTGGGCATGCCGCGCAGAGCAGCAGGCCGCAAAGGATCACACATCGCGGTCGAAGCTTGGTCATGGTGGTCCAGGCTACGCTCTGGTGCGGACAAGAGCAAGCGCCGCGGTGCGCGTTAGCAGTCGGCCCGCGCGAAGCGTCGTCCGGCTGACCGGCTTGTGGCAACGCCGTGCTACGCTGTTTACCGCTGACCCAGCAGGTAGGCAACCGCCACGATTCCGCCCAACAGAGCGATGCCGAATACTCGGCAGGCAGTCTGCACGTAGAAGCTGCTGCTGGCCGGTTCGTCGCTGGCCGACGCGCCACTGGACTCGACCCAACCCGCTTCGCGCAGCACGATCGTCGTGAACCGGCGAGGATGCAGCACGGCGACCAGTCCGACGGCGGCGAACATCCCCAGTACGAACCACACAAGCGGTTCCCAGTGCGAATTGAAAGCGGCGAGCAGCGATTGCATTTGGCGAGTCGGAAAGTGCGAGCGTGGGTGAAACTACGGACGACGTGAGTTGGGCGGTACCTTGAACTCTACCCTACGCACGGCCGCCGGCAAGAGGCACACGAAACTTGGGCGAAAGAAAGGGACCTTGCCGGCGAAAAGTCACCGCGAAACTGCGCGGTGCCTACCCGACGTCGCCCAATTCCAGTGCCCGCCCGTACCGCACCAGGGCCATCCGGCGCAATCGTTCGTGTTCGCTTCGTGACAGTCCCGGATCGTCGGCGACCAGCGCTTGCGCGTCGCGGCGTGCCTCGACCACGACGGCCGCGTCGCGCACCAGGTCGGCAATTCGCAGCGGCGGCATTCCGTGTTGCCGGGTACCGAGAATCTCGCCCGGCCCGCGCAGCTCGAAATCCAACTCGGCCAAACGAAAGCCGTCGGTCGATTCGACAAACGCATCGAGCCGGGCCGTGGCGTCATCGGTGGTGGCGTTGGAAAATGCCGTGCAATAACCCGGATGCGATCCGCGGCTCACGCGGCCCCGCAGTTGGTGCAATTGGGCCAGACCGAATCGTTCGGCGCCTTCGATGGTCATCAGCGTCGCGTTGGGCACGTCGACACCCACCTCGACGACGCTGGTCGCCACCAGCACTTGCGTCTCGCCGCGGCGAAAGGCCTCCATCGCAGCCTCTTTCTCCGTGGCCGACATCCGGCCGTGAACCAGCCCCAAGCGAAACGCTTCCAGCGCGCCGTTGGCCAGCGCCTCGTACGTCTCGCTGAGGCTCGCGGCCTGAATCTCCTCGGAGCCTTCGACCAACGGCACGATCACGTAGCCCTGCCGTCCCTCGCGCAGCTTCTTGCGGAAGAACTCCCACCAACGGTCCCGGTCTGCTTCCGCGGCATGGTACGTGTGAACGGATTGCCGCCCGGGCGGCGCGTCGCGCAGCGTCGTGACGTCGAGATCGCCGAACAGCGTCAGCGCCATCGTGCGTGGAATGGGCGTGGCCGTCATGACCAGGTAGTGCGGCTGCTCGGCAACGTTCTTGAGCGCCGCCCGCTGCCGCACGCCAAACTTGTGCTGTTCGTCGATCACGACCAGCCCCAGCCGTTGGTACGGCACGTTGCTCGAAACGACCGCTTGCGTGCCGACGACGATTTGCACTTCGCCCGACTCGATTTCGGCCAGCAGCGATTGCCGTGCCTTTGCGGTCTGTCCACCGCTGAGCAGGCCGATCCGCGTGTGGCTGCCGGCCAGCAGGCGGCTGAGCGTGTCGACATGCTGGCGGGCAAGTACTTCGGTGGGCGCCATCAGCACGACCTGTGCCCCGTGGGCCACAGCCAGCAGCATCGCGTACACCGCCACGATCGTCTTGCCGCTGCCGACGTCTCCTTCGAGCAGCCGGTTCATCGGATGAGGGCGCTGCATGTCGGCCACGATCTCGTCGATTGCGCCGTTCTGGCCCGGCGTCAACTCGAACGGCAGCAGCCGGCGAATCCGCGCGTCGATCTTCGGCGTTCGTTCGAGCGGCGCCGCTGGCAACGTGTCGTGAATCTGTTGCCGCTTCACCGCCAGCGCGAGTTGCAGAATCAATAGCTCTTGATAGATGAACCGCCGCCGAGCTTCGTCCAACTGTGCCTGGCTCGCCGGAAAGTGCAGCCGGGGCAGGGCGGTGTGAATCGGCAGCAGGCGGTGCGCTTCCAAGTACTCGGATGGGAAGACTTCCTCGAGCGATTCGGTGCACGTGTCGACCGCGCGGCGCACGAGATTGCGAACGTGGCGCTGAGCCAATCCTTCGGTCAACGGATAGACCGGCAGCAATTGCCCCAGCGGCGAATCCTGATCCTCTTCGACCAATTGCACCCGCGGATGAACCATTTCCCAGCGCGACTCGCGCCGCTTCGGTCGACCGGAGAGCAGCAGCGTCTGCCCCTCGTGGTACTTGTTGCGCAAATACGGCTGGTTGAACCAAACGGCGCGCAGGTAGTCGTCACCTTGGCGCAAGAGCATCCCGAAGACCGATCGACCAAACCCGCGGTCCGCCAGATCGATCTCCTCGACGGTGCCCAGCACGCTGACCAACGTTCCCTCTTCGAGTTTGGCGATCGCCCGCACGTCGGTCAGGTCCTGATAGTCGCGCGGGAACAGAAAGAGCAGATCCCGCACGGTGGTCACGCCGAGCCGCTCGAGCAATTCGGCCCGCGCAGACCCGCAGCCTTTGAGAAACTGCACGGGCGTCGTCAGTTCGACCGTGTGCGCGGTGTTCATGGCCAATCGCAAGACGGGGACAGCGCTGCGCCGGTCAGCGTCGCGCGACAAAACGCGCCGCCGGGCCGATCGCTTGCAAGAACGAGCGTGCGACAATTCTAACTATTCTAGAAAGTCGCCGCGCGTTGGCGAATCTGGCGGTGCCCCGGCCATCCGGCACGCAGCCAGCAGGACGAGTCCCCGGGCGCGAAACAAGCACAACACGGGCAGTCGGCGATTGCGGCCCCACGCCGACCGTCAGCGCTTCAGGTACTTCTGATACGCTGCCACGGCCAACTCGTCGCAGCGGTCGTTTTCCGGGTGACCGCTGTGGCCGGCCACGCGAACGTAGGTCAGTTGGTGCCGCGCGGCCAACTGGTCAAGCTCGCGCCACAGATCCTCGTTCTTGACCTCTTTCCACTGTTTGCCTTCGCGCCGCCGCCAGCCGTTGGCCTTCCACTTGGCCATCCACTCGCTGAGCCCCTTACCCACATAGACGCTGTCGGTCATCAGCGTGACGTGCGACGGTTTCTTGAGCGCTTCGAGCCCACGCACCACGGCGGTCAACTCCATCCGGTTGTTGGTTGTTTCGCGCTCGCCGCCGGCCCGCTCCAACTCTTTGCCGGTGTTAGGATGGCGGAGGATGAAGGCCCATCCGCCTGGCCCCGGATTGCCGCTGCACGCCCCGTCGGTGTACAGGTCGACGCTCGGCAGTTGTTCGGCGGAATTCTTTTGTTTCGCATGCATGGCGGACCATCGTAGCCGAGCACAGCCAAAGGCGGTAGGGCTCGCGCGTTGCCCGTCGGTTCCGCGAGTTTGCGGCGCCCCGCTCGACAAAGCAGCTCGGCCTGCTCGTGCGCAGCATACCGCGTGTGAATCTGTTCGCGGAAAAGAACGGCGAGTGAATCGCCGTCGGGCAATCGGCCCCGCGCGGCGGCATCTTAGTTCGGCGTGCCGGCGGAAATGTGCAGCGGCTGCGCAGCGCCCACGCGACGGAACTTGGTCGTCTCATCGGCAACCGAGGGCAAATCCGCGTCGCGGCTGGGCACGTCGCTTCGCGTCCACGGCAGGCGGATCGTAAACGTGCTTCCCTTGCCCAATTCGCTCTTGAGCGACACTTCGCCGCCGAGCAATTTGCACAACTCCTTGACGATCGACAGCCCCAACCCGGTGCCCGAATACTCGCGGGTCATCGCGTCTCCGCCCGCCAGTGCCGTCTTGCCCTGGCGAAACTTCTCGAAGATCGACACCTGGTCTTCCGGCGCGATGCCCACGCCGGTGTCCGCAACGTGCAGCAACAACCAGTTGTCCGGCGTGCGCTCCGCGCTGACGGTGATGCGGCCGCCCTCGGGCGTGAACTTGATCGCGTTGGACAGCAAGTTGTTCAGAATCTGCTGCACCTTGGCCTGGTCCTGGAACATGTCCGGCAGGTCCGCTTGGATCTGGCAATCCAGGTCGATGTTCTTTCGCTCCGTCAGTGGTCGGGCCATGTCGCACTGGGCCGTGATCACGCCGTCGACGCGGAAGTCGGACAGGCGGACTTCCATCTTGCCGCTCTCGATCTTCGCCAGGTCGAGAATGTCGTTGATCATTTCCAACAGGACCTTGCCCGAAGTCTGAATGTTCTTGACGTAGCGCTTTTGCTTGTCGTCGAGCGAGGCGATCGATTCCAGCACGTCGCTAAAGCCAATGATCGCGTTGAGCGGTGTGCGCAGCTCGTGGCTCATGGTGGCCAAGAAGTCGCTCTTCAGCCGATTCATCTCATAGAGCCGCATGTTGGCCTGAGCCAGCTCGTCGACCTTGACGTTCAAGTTGTCGTTGACGTGTTTCAGCTCGTCCTGATTCGACGCCAGTTGCCGCAGCATTCGGTTGAACGCCGTGGCCAATCGCTCGAACTCGTCGCCGGTGTGCAACTCGGCCCGCAGCGCGATGTCGCCGCGGCTGATCCGATCGCTCACGTCGCGCAGGTGTGCCAATGGCTTGACGATCACATACCGCACGATCGCGTAGCTGGCCAGCATCGCCATGAACACGGTAATGATCGCCGTGCCCAACAGCACGGCCTTGTTCCAGCTCAGCGCAGTCTGCGTATCGTCGTCGGGCAAGCTCACCTTCGAGATCGCGATCAGATCGCCGATCTCCATCTCGCGCCCCAGCTCGACGGCGCTGATGCTCTGGCTGGCATGGCACAGAACGCACTGGTTGTTGGTGATCCGGATCGGCGTGTAGTACTGATACTCCGGCTGGCCGTCGACGATCACGTGGCGCTCCATTGCCTCGGGCTCGGACGTGCCCGCGATGTCTTCGGCCGACATCGTCTTGCGCAGCGGAAAATTCTTGATGACCTTGTTCTCGAATTCGTCCTGTGGTCCGTCCGGGCCGCTGGGCTTCAGAAACCGCCAGCGGTAGTTGCGGCTGGCCAGACCCTGGTACAAGTCCTCGACCAGGTCCAAGAACGGCTCGCCCGACTTTTGGTCGTCGTCGCTCTGCCAGATATTCCAATGGTGCATCACGATGATCGTTTCGACCAATCCGCGGGCACTCTCCCGGCTTGCCTTGTAGACCAGCTCTTCGGTGCTGCGGCCGTACCACCAGAAGCTGCCGGTGATCAACACGAGCAAACACCCACCGAACAGGAAGCGGCACTTCCGTTCGAGGCTGGTTTCGCCGAGAACACGTTTGAGCGAGCGATAAGACATGAAGCCGCGAAGCCGCCGTGTGCGTTCGAATTGCCCGACCCCTCCAGTTTACCGAAGCGGCTGGGCAAACTCCAAGAGGAAAGTCGGCCACCCTCGCTGGCACCAAGGGTGTATTACGTGGCGTGCCGAGGTAACTTGCTGAACAGATGTGGCCAGGGCCGTGGCGAGCGGGGTACATGGCGAGATGCGTGCGGAAGCGCGCACCGTTGCGCCGAACGCGCGCGGAATTGCATGCGGGCCGTCGCCGAAAAAAATTCGTGCGCCGCTGCGGCCCTCCCGGGGCCGCGGCCAATTCTTGTGACG
>CALFYT010000123.1 GCA_937952415.1 uncultured Planctomycetaceae bacterium
TGCAGCGCCGATGCCGCGCCCAACAGCAGGATACTCGGCCCCCAACGGCCGCGCACGAGCCTCTCCAGGCCCAGCAGTACGAACACATAGGCAAATCCCTTGGCCTCGACGCCGCCGATCAGCCACTCGCCCGCCATGTGTGCTCGGCTGATCGACAACACGAGTAGCGCCGCCGCCAAGACGGCGTAATACGGACGGGGCAGAACCGACCAGGACAAACGTCGCCACGCCCATGCCAGAAGCCACCACGTGATCAGCCGCCCGCACCAAGCCGCGGCGCCGAACGAAAGCCAGCGGGTCGTCCAGCCAAACGTCCAATAGAAAACCTGGTGAGCGTCCGCCGTGTTGCAGAAGAAGTCGCCGGCGCACCAGGCCGGATCCCAATAGTGGCGCGCCTTGCTCAGGTAATGAGGTTCATTGACGTCTGGCGCCGCGGAGGCTCCTTGGACAAAGAACACCAGGAAGATCAAGAACGTTTCGGCCGTCGCGCGGAGCGTGGACGCGGGCTGTGTCTCGTGCGAAAGCTCAACGGCGGGCGAACGGTGCATACGCGTTTCAGCCTAATCGGCCCGCGCGATCGTGACCAGGGCGTCTTTCGGCCGCGCGGCACGCGTCGAACAAATCTGTGGCGAAGGCCGCAATGAGCCAGGATTCGCGTCGTCTCGCAGCGGGCCGTGATACGCATCGAAGAAACGAGCGGGGAATGTGCCCTCCATGTGGCTTCCCCCTTGCATCAGGCTTCCCCGGGCACCTATATTCGGCCCAGGAGAAAATCCTCGCCCCGTCTCCAGGTACTCCCATGGCAAAGTCGCCCGGCAGGTTGCTGCGAAAGGCGGCGACCGGCAAGACCCTTCAGATTCCCGGCGCGTTTAGCGCGCTCGTTGGCCGGCTTGTCGAACGAGCCGGATTCAAGGCAGTGTATCTGTCCGGCGGCGCGTTTTCCGCCGGAACGCTCGGCGTGCCGGACGTCGGACTGTTCACGTTGACCGAGCTCGCCGAACAAACGGCCCGGCTTGCGCGGCGGGTCAACATTCCGGTGATCGTCGATGCCGACACCGGTTTCGGCGGCATCATGCAAGTCGAGCGAACCGTTGCCGAGTTGGAACACGCCGGCGCCGCCGCGATTCAGCTCGAAGACCAAACGCTCATCAAGCGGTGCGGCCATCTCTCGGGAAAGACGCTCATCGACGCCGACGAGATGTGTGCCAAACTGCGGGCCGCGGCCGCCTCGCGCACCGACGCCGATCTTGTGCTGCTGGCCCGCACCGACGCCCGCGGCGTGACCAGCTTCGACGACGCAGTCGATCGAGCAAAGCGTTACCTCGACGCAGGCGCCGATTGGATCTTTCCCGAAGCGCTGGCCGACGCCGACGAGTTCGCGCGCTTTTCCAAGGCCGTAAAAGCCCCCCTGTTAGCCAACATGACCGAATTCGGCAAAAGCCCGCTGCTGTCCATCGAAGAACTGAGCCAGATGGGTTACACGGCGGCCATTTATCCGATCACGCTGATGCGCATCGCCATGAAGGCGGCCGGAGACGCGCTGGCCGTCATTGCCGCGGAAGGGACCCAGGAAAGCCTGCTCGACAAGATGCAAACGCGGCAAGAGCTTTACGATTTGATAGAATACCGCGAGTACGAAGAGCGCGATCGAGCGTACTTTTCCGGCAAGGGTTCAAAGTAACCCTTCGCGACCGATAAGCTTGCCGTGCGACGCGTTCCGCGGCACCGTGCCGACATTCCGTCCGGCACGCATGACACACCGAAGTGAGAAAGACGACTATGGCCGACCCAATCTACAGCCCCGGACTCGAGGGAGTGATCGCCGGCGAAACCGCCATCAGCACGATCGCCGGCGGCCTCCAGTATCGGGGATATTCGATCGAGGATCTTGCCGAGCACGCCACCTTCGAGGAAGTGGCCTACTTGTTATTGCACGGCGATCCGCCCGACGACGCACAGTTGGCCGCGTTTCGCAAGCGCCTGGCTGCCAGCGCCGAGCTTCCCGAGCCGCTGGTGGCGCTGCTGGGCAAGGTTCCCGCCGGCGTTCCGATGATGGACGTCATGCGCACCGGAGCCAGCGCTCTGGCGCACTGGGATCCCGACACACCGCACAACGATCACGACGCCAACGTTCGTAAGGCGGAGCATCTGCTGGCCCAATTGCCGATGGTGATGGCCGCGCGCTACCGGCTGGCGCACGGCAACAAGCCGGTTCGCTTCGATCCAAAACTCTCGTTGGCCGGCAACACCTTGAAAATGTTGTTCGACAAGCCGCCCTCGGAGCGCCTGACCAAGGCGATGGACGTTTCGTTGATTCTATATGCCGAGCACGAGTACAACGCCTCGACGTTTGCCTCGCGCGTCGTCTGTTCGACGCTTTCCGACATGCACTCGTCGATCGTCGCGGCCATCGGCGCGCTCAAGGGCCCGTTGCACGGTGGAGCCAACGAGGCGGTGATGGCCGTGCTCGAAGAAGTCGGCACCGCGGACAAAGCCGAGGCCTGGATCCGCGATGCGCTAGCCAAGAAACGCCGGATCATGGGTTTCGGGCATCGCGTTTACAAGACGGGCGATCCGCGGGCCGCCTACCTGCGCACGCTGTGCCGCGAGCTGGCCGAGGAGACGGGCAACCAAGACATGGAGTCGATGGCCGATACGATCGAAACCATCGTGCGCAACGAAAAGAGCCTGCCGCCGAACCTCGATTGGCCCAGCGCTCGACTGTATCACTACATGGGGCTCGACGTCGATCTGTACACGCCGCTGTTCGTCGTGAGCCGGGTGGCTGGATGGAGCGCGCACGTCGTCGAACAGCTCGACAACAATCGGCTCATTCGCCCGCGGGCGCGGTACACAGGTCCCGAGCCGCGCACCTGGTCGAAGCGCGCCAAGTAGAGAGCCGCACTGCCTGTCCGGCACCCACGCGGCCGACGATCCGCCGCCGGGCCTTTGGCCTCTCGCGGCGTTTTTCGTGCTACCGCGGGAGCTGGTCGGTATAGCCGCGCAGCACGTTAGACACTTCGGCCGCGTCGCGCTCGGCTGCGGCGTCGCCTTGTTCGGCTGCGGCATCTTGGTTGCGGTCGGCGTTGAGCTGGCTCCCTTGATCGCGCTGCACTGCCGACGCGTCGTCGGCCGGTTGGTCGGTGGTCGGCAGGGCGTCGTTGAGCGACCACAGGCTCAACATGCCGACGCCGTGCTGCGCGGCAAAGCCGTACACTTCGTGCGCCGCCCTCGGCCCAAACGTGGCGCCGCCGGACCGGTCGCGGCCCAGCACCGGCGTAATGCCCACCTTCGTCCACAGCGTGCCGGTGACCGGATCGGGCGGCAGGACGTGCCGCAGTTGATAGTAGGCGTTGAACGTCGACTCGACCGCGGTGCGGCCTTGCGATGCATCGCCGCGCGCGGCGGCGGGGTCATCCGTCGTGGATGGTTTCAGGTTTACGCCGTCGAGCCTGACGCCGTGTTCGCCGGCGGAACGGATCACGTCGAGCGCGGCATCGCTCAGTCCGCTGCGCGACACGGGCAGCGTGACCCATACGTCGACCGGCGTTCCGGCTTCGGCCAGTTCGCGTTGCAGCGCGCCGACGGCCTGCCAACGGCGCTCGATGGCGGCATGATCGTCGAGCGACGGACCCGAAAGATCGAAGTCGATCCGCTGGAGTCCATACGCGGTGATTACGCTGCGATACGCCGACTGCAAGTCTCCCACGTTGGTGATGGCCTCGGCCAGTGGCTTGCCATGCGGACCGGCAAACGAGACCGCCACGTCCCCGCCCATCGACCGCAGCTTCGCGATCTGGCCGCGCAGGGCCGCGTCGAACGGCGTGCCCAGGCCGCGACCGGCGTCGCCGCCCCAGCAAGGACGGTTTTGGTCGTTGGCCGTCATGTACGCCAGATTGAAGTACAGGATGCCCTCGGTCTGGGCGGTGTAGACCAAGTCGAACTCAGGCGATTCGCTCAGGTCGACATACGGCGCGTACACGTGGGCCGGCCAATCCAGCTCGACCCAGATGAGCTGCCGAATGCCACTTGCGCCTGCGCCGCGTCCGGGCGGCATGGTCAGGTGTCCCGTATCGTGCGAGTCTTCGCGGAGCACCTGGTCGACCAGGTCGTTGGCACGTTCAATCCGTTCCAGCGGATCTGCTTGCTCGATCTCCATCGGCTTCGGTTCGAGGTGACTGATCCACGTCACGGTCGGATAGGACGTGGGCATCCTCACCGAGTAGAGCGACGATTGCTCGAAGAACGCGCTCATCAGCGATGCCTGCAGAACCTCGCTCGACGCCTCGGGGGCGGCGTCGGCAACGCCCGCCATCATGGTTCGGGGCTCGAGCACCTCGAATTGCATCCGCGCGCTGCGAATCGGCTTGGGCGGCTTGCGCGACTTTTTGGAAGCGCCCTGGGCGCTGTTCGGATTGGACAGATCCGGCGAAGAAAACTCGTTGGCCATCGGATTCTCGCACTTCGGGCGGTGTGTGGGGTCTCCAGTGGAATATAGGTCACCCACGATCGGCCCGAAGCAGCGGCCTCGGCGGCCTACGACGCCCATGCAGCAGCGTGCGAATCACGGCTTGGCGGCAGAGCATTTTTGCCGCAAAGAAGGCCGGCGATGCCACGATTGCTTAGTGGCCGACTGCCGGATGTGCGGAACGCTCCGATGATGCGGAATCCGACGGATGCTCGTCCACACCGCGGCCGACAGCGCGACGCGTGCCACACCGATCAACCGCTACCGGCGAGCGGCGCGGACCGTGCCACGCAGCCCGGCGCACAGCGACCACTGTGTCCATTGCGGATGGGACCAGAACGCTATCTTTCGAGCGCCGTGATCTGCTTGAAGTCGTCTTTCAACGACTTGTACAGATCCTGGTAGAGCGGAAACGCATGGTCGTGAAGCCGTTTGGAACGACCGTTCGGCTTCGTTTCCTTAACGACGTGGATTGTCGCGTGACACGCCTCTTCGACGCCCTTGAACGCGCCGGCTCCGACCGCCGCCAACAGCGCCACGCCGTAGGCCGGACCTTCCTCGGCATTGAGCGTGACGACTCGCTGCCCGAACACGTCGGCCTGGATCTGCCGCCACAGGGGGCTCTTCGATCCGCCGCCCGACGCCCGAATCTGGCCGACCGGCACGTCCAGCTCGCGGATGATCGCCAGACTGTCGCGCATCGCGTAGCTGACACCTTCCATGATGGCGCGGACCATGTGGCCGCGCGTGTGGGCCAGGGTCAAACCGATAAAGCAGGCCCGCGCGTCCGGATCGGCATGCGGCGTTCGCTCGCCCGCCAGGTAAGGCAGAAAGAACAGGCCCTCGCTGCCTGGGGGAATCTTCTTGGCCTCCTCGGTGAGGATGTCGTAGGGATCGACCTTGTTTTGTTTCGCGGCATTGATTTCCGCCTGGCAAAGCTGATTGCGAAACCATTGCAGGCATCCGCCGCCGGAGAGGCTGACGCCCATCATGTGCCACTTGCCGTGGACCGCATGGCAAAACGTATGCAGCCGGCCGAGCGGATCGACCTGCACCTCGTCGCTGTGAACGAACATGATGCCCGAGGTGCCGATCGACGTCGACAACGTCCCGCGACTGACGATGCCGTTGCCCACAGCACCGGCTGCACAGTCCCCTGCTCCGCCAACGACGACGCACTTGGTCGAGAGGCCCAGCGCCTTGGCCGCCTCGGCGGTCAGGTTGCCGGTCACTTCCTCGGACTCGTAGCAGTCAGCCAACAGCGATCGGTCGAGCTCGAGCTTGCCGAGCAACTCGTGCGACCAGTCGCGCTTGGCGACGTCCAGCAAAAGCATGCCGCTGGCGTCGCTGACGTCGGTAGCAAACTCGCCGGTCATGCGGCGCCGCACGTCGTCCTTCGGCAGCAGCACCTTGGCGGTTCGTTCGAAGCGGCGCGGCTCGTGATTGCGCAGCCAAAGGATCTTGGGCGCCGTAAATCCGGTCAGCGCGGGATTGGCGACCATCCGGATCAGCTTGGCCCGTCCGCCGGCCCGGCGCTCCATCTCCTCGCACTCGGCGGCCGTGCGCTGATCGTTCCAAAGGATCGCCGGGCGAATCACGCGGTTGCGCTTGTCCAGGAACACCGATCCGTGCATCTGGCCCGACAGCCCGATCGCCGCCACATCGGTCCGCTTCAGCTTGGCTCGCCGGACGACGGCCCGCACAGTCTTGACCGTGGCCTCCCACCAATCGTCGGGATCCTGCTCGCTCCACAAGGGCCGCGGATGGTGCGAGGGATATAGGCTAGTGGCTTCCGCCAGAATTTTGCCGCTGGCGTTGATTGCCAACGTCTTCGTTCCGGACGTTCCGATGTCGATGCCAAGAAATACGCTCATGAAAAACCGCCGGCTCCAAGATCCAACGCTTCGTCGCGGCCCGCTGCGCGTGCGGGTAAGTTGGCGGGATTGTACTCCGCCGGACCGAACACGCACAACCGGCCGCCAGCCGCACCGCGGCCGACAATTGACCATTCGCGGCGCGGCGCCCTACGATGAAGGTTGACGGCAGGTTTTTCCGCGGTTCGAGCGCAGACTGGCACCCATCATGCAACCCAATCCACGACGCCCCGCCGCTGCGCCGCTGAGGGTGGCGATGGTCGCGCTCGTCGCACTGGCGACATTTGTTTCGCTGGCCGCCCATGGCTGTCGACCCGCGCAACAGCCGCAATCCGACACCGATCCGGATGCGGCCCGAAACGTGGAGCTGCGCGTGCTGGTCACCGATGACGCGGCACTGGCCGGCGCGATCGAAGCATTGGCCGGCGAATGGAAAGCGCTCAGTGGCGCCTCGCTGCGGGTCACCCAAATCGCTGCCAACCAACTGCGTGACGCCGATGCGATGCCCGCGCAGGTCGACGCAGTAATCTATCCATCGGCGCTGCTAGGCACGTTGGCCGAGCGTGATTGGATCGTGCCGCTGCCTGAAGGTTTTGAACAAAACCGCGAGCTGCGTTGGTCCGACACGTTCGAGCTGCTGCAAGTGGCCGCCACGCGCTGGCAGCAAGCGGCGCTGGCCGTGCCGCTTGGCTCGCCGGTGCTTACGTGCTACTACCGCGCGGATCTGTTCGAAAAGCTGCACCGCCGCCCGCCGCGCACGTGGGAAGAGTATCGGGCCGCGGCTGAGTTTTTCGGCAATCGCGACAACCTGGGCGACGCCGCGCCGGCCGACGACGCCCAGTGGTACGGCTGCGTCGAGCCGTTGGCCGAGACGTGGCGCGGCCGCCTGCTGCTCGCGCGTGCCGCCGCGTATGTCAAACATCGCGATCACTACTCGACGCTGTTCGACATAGACACGATGGAGCCACGGATCGGAACCGCCGGGTTCGTTCGCGCGCTGGAAGAACTGGCGGCCGACGCCAAGCTGGGGCCCGAGGACCACGCGTCGCTCGATCCCGACGCCGTGCGCGAGGCGTTCTTGAGCGGCCGCGCCGCACTGGCGCTGACCTGGCCGGCTCACGGGCGCGGCCAAGCATCCGACAGCAAGGACGACCCGGCGGCGGTTGGCTTCGCCGAACTGTCCGGAGCGCGCGAGGTGTACAACGTCGCCGATGATTCTTGGGAACGACGCGCCAACGATCAGAGTCCGCACGTTACGCTGTTGAGCGTCTCGGGTCGGTTGGGCTCGGTGGCCCAGTCCGCCGCGCATCCGGAAGTCGCGTTTCAGTTTCTGGGTTGGCTTTCGGGCAAGGACTGGGGCGCCAAAGTCGGCAGCGTGAGCAGCGCCAGCGCGGCCACGACGCTGTATCGCCGCTCACAGATTCGGCAGCCGCAACCGTGGGTCGACGCGGGCACCGACATCGAGGCCGCGCAGCAGTACGCAACGACCGTGTACGATGCGCTCAGCCGCGAGCAGTATCTCTTTGCCCTGCGCGTTCCCGGGCACGAGCGCTACCTGGCTGCCTTGGACGAGGCCGTGGGCCGCGTGCTCGCGGGCGACACTTCGGCAGCCGACGCGTTGGCCGCAGCCGGCAAGCAGTGGCAGGCGATCACCGATGAACTGGGTCGCGACGCGCAGCGCACCGCGTATCGCCGCAGCCTGGGGCTCGAACCGTAGGTTGTGTCTCGTGACGTCGCTTGCGTGCGCTTCTGCGCGAGCCGCGTTTCGGAGTACGTCTTCGACCCAGCGCGGTCTGCCTGGACATTTTTCGCCGCGCCACCTAAAATACGCTGCTTGTCCGCTGGCGATGGGCCGTTCGTCGGGCGCCGGCACGCTTGACGCCCGGCACTTGCCAGCCACGGCGGACGAACGTTGGGGCGGTAGCTCAGTTGGGAGAGCGCTGCGTTCGCAATGCAGAGGTCGAGGGTTCGACTCCCTTCCGCTCCACTCGATGACAGCCCTTGTCAGAAGATGACAAGGGCTGTTTGTCGTTGTCAGCTAAGGCACTTACGGCATCGCCTTGAAGCGTGATTGTGTCGGCTGCCTCAATTGCCGAATCGACACAGCTTGTCAGCGATTGCCACGAGTTGTGAGGATTCACTGCAACATTTACTGCAACCAAACTCTGGTCGGTTGTGCCCGTCGCACGTTGAGCTTCGGCATCGGATGGCTGAAGCGAAAGCGCTGGCAATGCGTCAAGCGCTCCATGCACGTCAAGCAGTTTGGGGTCAGTGTAAGTGTTCATGGTCAAGTCAATCGTGCTGTGACGCATCGCGGCTTGAGCCGTCCGCGGTGCCACGCCGCCCTTGCTTAACAGCGTGCCGAACGAATGGCGCATGGCGTGAATGTCAACCGTCCGTCCGCGCTCGTCCCGCTTGGGAATGCCCGCAGCCTTCAAGTCACGATTCAAGATGCGTAGCAGGCCGTCTGGCACGTTGAAGACCGGATCGCTGGCTGGAAGCCCTACGGCACGCCCAGCCAGAGGAATGCAGCCCTCGGCGACTGTCGCCCGGCTTTCGATCCAAGCGGCAAGCTCGGCAGCCAGGTCGCGGCGTAGGGCAATCTGAGAGCCCTCGCGGTTCTTTTCGTCTTCCGGGGCCAGGTCGGCGTAGGGGTGCGACCCATCTAGGTGTAGCTGGCCAACCGTGAGGGATGCCAATTCATGCTTCCGTAGGCCGGTCAACACGAGCGTCTTGTAGATCAATGCCCGCTCTTGGCCAAGGCGAATTAGCTGCTCGCGCACTTCGTCGCGGACCTTCGCGGCCAACTTGCCCTTGTCTTTGCCGCGCCGGATCGTCAACGCTTCTTCAAGCGGGCGACGTTGCGCCACGTCTAGCAGCGTGGCTAGCTCGGCTTCGGTCAACGCACGCCGCTTACGCCGCTGGTCGGCCTTAGCATCGGCACGCGGCACGTTCACAAACGGATTAGCCAGCAACCGATTCGTGCGGACGCACCAGTTAGCAAAGCCGATCATGACTTGCCGGAATTCGTTGCGGTTGCCGGCCGACATTTTGTCTTTGGTTCGATTGGCCAGCCAAGTTGACAGGCTGTCGCCCGTGAGGTCGCTTAGCTGCCGCCAGCCGCAATCACGGCACAGCCGCTCGAAGCGGGCTTTGTCGTTCTTGATGCGAACGCCATCATTGCCTTTCGCCATCTGGTGTCCTTCGTAGGACGCGAAGTGCTTGTCGAGTGACGTTCGCCGATAATCGATTGCGGCATCTTCGCTTGCGGAATGAATGCCAGCCTTGACGTTCTCAGCGCGCTTTTCGAGGTCCGAAAGCACCTTGCGTGCGGCCGTTGCGTCCCGGCATCCGGTGGCAACCTCTCTGACCTTGCCAGCCCCGTCGCGGAAGCACGCCGTATACGTGGCGGCGGTTGTCACAATCCTGTCGTCGCGGTCGTGGGACAATCGCGCTTTTTTCGTCTTGCCACGGTTGTCTTTCCAGCGCGCGTAGCGCTTGCCGTTGATCGTGACAATCTCGGAGCCCTTCGGTAGGGCTCGCGTCACGGTTTTCTGGTAAATCGACCCCATTACTTCCCCCTTCGCTTCACGAGCCGATAGCCGAAGTATTCGGCCAATTGATCGATCGACTTGGACGACAGGCCAGTCCTGCCATTGACGAACCGACTCAGAATCGCTTGCTCAACTCCGGTGTCCTTTGCGATCTGGTATCGGCTGACCTTGGCGCTAAGGATTGCCTTTTTGATTTCTTCGCTGACTGTTGCCATGCCAAGCAGTATCGCAATGTGCTTGCATTTTGTCAAGCAGTGCCGATTATCGTGGTTTTCGGCCCCCAAGCGGCTTTGCTCCATCGGCCAGCCAGGTTTCGATTGTTGCCCGGTGCCAACGGTTTAGACCGCCCAGCTTGAGCGGCCGGGGCATCAAGCCGCCATCGGCCATGCGGTAGACGTGGCGTACGGACACGCCGAGCAGGCTGGCCACTTGCTTGACGTTGAGCGCGGCGGGCGGGAGCGCCGCGCTGCGCTGCTCGGTGCCCGGCGGTTCGGGGCTCGTTGAACGTGCAACCATTGTTCTTTGTCTCCGGGATTTGGGGGAACGAACGAGCTACTTGCTCTGCATCTGTCCCGATCAATTGTTGGAATCAGTGACAAGTAGACGAACCTCGACGACTACCGGCGGTGTCCAGTACCATTAAGGGAGCATGCCAATGTCCATTGCCCACACTGAGGCCCGACGATGGTCGAACGAAAGGTTTCTAACAACTTTGGGATCGTCTTTCGACCGGCACTTTGGAGCCCTTTAGAACGGTTCCAAACGTTTCCCGGCGAGCCGTTTCAGCACATTCGCGAAATGTGCCGAGGCGCAAAGACTGTCTCCGACCACCTCGGCAAGTTCGAGGTCTTAGCTGGCCTAGTCAACCGGCTCGCCAAGGAGATGCATCTCGACGACGCCGAACTTCAGGCACGTGGCTACACGCCGGCCGTCCATTCGAAAGAGTACGCGGCCATCGTCGAATCCTTGATCACGACGCTGTACTCCGCCCTCGATGGGTTAAGGCAGACCATTTTCTGGGGCTATAGGAACGTGCGTCGGGTTCAGAACAAATCGAACGAGAGGTTGTTCAGATACGCTACCGACAAGGAATACGGCGAGGAGTTCCCAGGGCCGATCCGCGAGGCCCTCGCCGATGCGAATGCCAATTGGTTCCCGGAACTACGCCGGATTCGTACTGAACTCACGCACAATGAGATCGGGCACTGTCACTGGGACCCCAAGACCGACAAGATTACGTATCTGCACGGTGGACTAGGCATTGCTCGCAGAGCCCACATCATCGAGGATGTTCCGAAGGTGCTCACGGACATGTATTCGAATGTCAACGGGCTCGTTCAATCCGTGTTCGAATTCCTTGCGGAGCAGCTTTGGCCTAGCGAGAGGGTGGTGATCTGCGGCTACTACAGGGGACGCATCTATCAACGAAGGGTTGCCCTAACTCCGGACATAACGTTTGACAGCGGCACTTGCGAGTCGAGGCAGTGGTTCGACAAGCCAGAGGAACAAGAAAATAAGTGTCCACTCCGCGGCTATTGCGGAGCGTATGCGCGGGTTGGACCACCGCCGCCCGGCGATTCGCCCCCGCAACCCGTAGCTGCGACAACTCCACAACACCCAAGCACTCGAAACGGGTAACCTTCGTACTAGCTGCAACCTCTATAACAGCACGTGCCGCGCGGGGTTTGCGTCGACGGGGTCGCTTGCCTCTCGTTGCCAAAATTACTCAACCAATCCCGTCAAGCAGCCCCGTCCGTGGTGCCCGCCTTGTTCCGCTGTCGCCAATCCCGGTTTCGCTGCCGAGCCGCCTCCGGATTCGCGTGGTAGCGATCCCTTGCGTGTGCGGCTTTCTTGGCGTTGTCCGCCTGGCGGTACTCTTCGCTTTCGCGCAGCAACCGGCTTCGGAGCCGTGCGCGTTCGCGGCGCCGATCTGCGCCGGTCAGATTGCCAAGCGCGGCGTTGATCTGTTGGCGCTGCTCTTCGGAAAGAAAGCTCATCGTTGACCTCGTTTGTTGAACGCTGGAAAGAAAGCACGACTCTGTCGCGCGCGACACGCCGCGCACAGCACGCGGGCAATTTGGACGGCTCCCAAGGGGCCATCAAGACGAGCAACGCGACAGCGGCCAACCTCGCGGCTCTAGCGCGGTGTCTGGCGTCAAGGGCAACACCCGCGCGGCCGTCCATAAGGCGAGGACAGAAAGTCCCGTAATGCGACAGTTCCCGGAGGCGTCGGCAGGCGACCCCTTCCGGAAGGACCCGTCGATTCTCAGGCCAAATGCTGAGTGGGCTGACTGACGGGTGGCAACGGTAACGGAAGTCCGTCTTCTTCGGCGACCAACGGCGTTCCGTTACCGTGACCAGCTTCATGGAGCACTAACACGCGAGCCGGACGGCCGCCGCTTGACGTATCGACGACCCATCGGCCCAGTCCGGCATCCGCCAACGCATTTAGTGCCGCCTCGGCCGCTCCTGCGCCGCGATACTGCCGGCAAGCGTGAGTTAGCTCACGAGCCGTCATCCCGCTGCCCTGTTGGCGAATCAGGTCAACCAACCGCCGCGTCTTGGCCGCTTCGTCATCCTTGCCGTCGCCGGCCAGCACGGCGTATGCTCGTCGCGCTTCCGTACCGAACCATTCGGAAAGAGCGATACCCGACTCGATGGCGCGCTGGTCAATCGCTTCCGCCGAAGCGTCCCCCATGGCCCACGAGCATAGCTGGACGATCAAGGCGAACCGCGCCGTGTATGCCGTGAGCTTTGCCCACGCGGCGCGGAGGTCTTTGTCCATCCCTTCCATTTCGGCATGGTGCCGGTCGTAGTAGGCGACCCAAACGGCCTTGGCCTCTGGCGTGAATGTAATCGCCAGGGGCGAGGGATTGCCGATATCGTCGAGCCCGCCTTCCATCGATAGTAGCTTGTCGAACACGCCGGCTAGCGCTCGTTCCGTGCCCGGGCCTACCGTGGCCTCGGTCCATTGCACGATGCGCGGGTCGGGAATGGTCAACAGCAAGCGGGCGCAAAGGCCATCTTGAAAATGCTCGCGCCCCAGGGCGCGCCGCAACGTGTCCGGCTGAATCCCGCCGATGATGCTCACGGCGGCGCGGAGAATGTGAACCGTGCGGTGCTGGCCGGTCTTTCGGTCCATCGTCAACGGATCGGCTTGCCAACACGAGAGCCAGTGCGCGGTATCCCCGCCTTTGCCCCCCTTGTACTGGTCCATGCCGTTGAGCCAGCCGGCCAATTCATCGCGCGCCACGAGCACACCGTCCGATTGTCCAGCCAGGATCATTGCCAGGGCCTCGACGGTGATGTCCTGGCAAAGGTAGCGGCGACAATTGGGCTCTTGCGGTTCTTCCGGCGGAGGCTCTAGGCCAGTCTTCGACCGCTCCCACGCTCGGTAGTCGCGTTCGTAGATCGCGCGCTCTTGCTTGAAGCGCGCTTGCGCCTCCGCGTATTCGGCGAAGGCCGTCGCTTCATACTGCCGCAATATCTTCATCGCTTGCTTGACCGCGGGACTCTTGTGCGTCCCGCTCAAGCCGACAATCGCACCCCAAACGATTGCGGGCTCTTGCCAATCCTTTTTCAGTTCGATGGTCCGCGTGTTGCCGACCGCGCGCGCTAGGCAAGCCAACAGCGGTACTCCCACGAACGACGGATCGCACCCGATGGCTTCGGCCGCTTCGCGCACGAACGCGCCCACTGGCCCCGGCAGTGCATCTACCGGGAACGGCTGCGCAGGCTCGATAGCGGGACGCTCCGCGCTATCCGCCGTTGCCAGGTCCAACTTCGCCGTCCACTCCGCCGCTTCGTCGGCCAATCGCTCTAGCTCTTCGCGCGTGCCGCCAGCGGCAAGCCAATCGCTCACGTCGCCCTTGGCGGGCAAACCCGGAAGCTCAACGACCTTGCTTGATGAAGCTACGCCGGACAGTAATGCCGCGACTTGCTGGGAGTGCTTGCGGCCCGCTTCGTCGGCGTCCGGCAAGATGATTACTTGCCGCCCTGCAAGATACTTCGATAGCTCGGCCGTCCACTTTGCAGCGCCGCCAGAGTTGCACGTAGCTACAAGGCCGCGGCATGCCAGGTTGTCGGCGTCTTTCTCGCCTTCAACGACGTACACGGTAGCCGCGGGATCGGCCAGTAGTTCGGGCAAGCGATACGGCACGCGGCGCGTACCTTTGACTGACCAGTCCCAACCGCCCGCGGCGTTCGGCTTCCGCTGGCGAAAGCCCTTTGGCTCAAATCGCACAACCTGAAAGAGCAAGTCGCCCGCTTCGTCCCGGTAGTCATGCGTGGCCGCAATCGCGCTTCGCGCACCGTGCATGCCCTTCGTAGGCATGAGGTCCGCCATTGTCATGCCGAGAGCCGTGACAATGGCTTCATTGGCGCAGCCGGCGTGACACTTTACCAGCGCCCTGCCGTCTTCCCCTTCGCCAATTGTGAGGCTGGCCCGCTGGTCGTCGTGTGCCGGACACTTGGCGGACCAGCCGTTGCCGCGTGCGTGCGGGTCGCAACCGTGCTCTTTGAGCGCTGTAAGAATTCGTTCTGTGGGATTCATGGTGACTCCAAGGAAAAAGAGAGTGGAATTGTCGGCTGACGATCCTTACTCGCCCTTAACGGTCCGTCCCGTCGTTTGAACGTGCGCATGCGCAGATACCCCCCCCTAGAAAAACCTCGTGGTGCAACGGCTCCGTTCGTCCAGCCGAATGACGAGACGCCGAGCCTCCGATAAGCAGCGGTCAGACGGCGCCGCAACGAATGCCGCGAACCATCGCGGCCAATGAAAAAGGCGAGCGGCAGTTTCCTGCCGTCGCCTGAAAGTCATGTGGGCCCACTTGAGCTGAGCCCTAGTTTTTCGACCCGATGCCGGGCCGGGAGATTACGCTGTGGCGGCGGAGCCGCCGGAATCCAGAAACAGCCCCCTCCCGACGCGTAGTAGGGCACCTAGTCGTTCTTACGAACTTCGCGGGCCGGAGTCTTGAGAGGGACGCGAGCGAGACCTAGCGCCCCTCCCACAGCTATAGTAGGGCGGTTGGAATCCTTACGAACTTTCGGGAAAGATTTTTTCGATCCGGGCGGCGAGGGGTGCGGGAGGCCGATTCTCACTGCCGTCTGGACCGAAAAGTGCTAGGAACTTCGGCGGCTTCTTGTGTATCTTTTCCGACCGGTCAATCACGAACAACCGTTGCAACCGTTCCTCGGAAGGGTCAAGCCCATACGCATCCGGGTCAGCTTTCGTCAGCACTGACCTTAGATTCTTGACGGCCGCGTCGGTCTCCGAGAATTCCACGTGTCTGAAAAACCAATCCAATAGGCTTTGGTTATCGAGGTCGACTTTTGTCCGCTGCCGGGCGAGCTTGCGATACTTTCGCTCCGATAGTTCGCCGCAAAAACTAGCCTTGATGTCGGCTTGAAGCGTCTCCCACTGACTTGCCAGCGTGCTTGCGGGCATGCCGAGAAGTCGCGCCGCCTCAGTCCATTTCTTTTTCTGATTGAAGACGAGTGAAATCGCGTCCTTCAATTTCTCACTGGCCAAGCCGCCGACGATTTCCAGGACCGCATCAATGCGCGCCTGCCTCTGCACCTTCTCCCACCACGGCTCTTGCGAGACGTGCCGCTCTTCCGAGACAATCACCGCTTCCTCCTTGTAGGGGCTGTTTACCCAATCTCCGATGTAGCCGACTGCAATCTCGCTGTCACCCAAACGCTTCGTCCTGGATGACACAGCCTTGCGAACCCACACGCTGGAATGCCGTTCGTCTGTGTTGCTCAGGGAAATGCCACCAGCCTTGCGTGACTTGATTTCTTTGGTAATCTCGTTCCGCGCTTGCCCAAAAATCCACGCCTTGAAATCCTTCTTCGTTTTGCGAAGCCATCGCTTGCGATTGCGAACTATCCAGCCCAAAGTGGTTGCCGAGATTTCCTCGTGGTCGAGAAAGTGTTCCCTGATGCGCCATTTCGTTTTCCTGCTCTCCATGAGTCGTGTTTCGAGCGAGGAGATGCTCCGGCGCTTTAGCTCCGTATACCGTCGCCAACATTCCTTGCACGGTTCGTCCTCTTCGGTCGTGCAGCACGGGCAGCTTGAAAATGAGTTCATTAGGTCTTCGTCAGTCAGCTTGCTAAACTCGGTTCCCTCAGGGTTCTGGTTTTCGGATTCCCGCAATGTGGGTTCCATGGAATTTGCCTCCGGCTTGCCGTCATTGACCAACTGTGCGCGCATCCAACCTGCCGGCGAAGGTCGGGCTCGCGCGCAAGGCAAGCCTAGGTCAAGATTCATCCGGGTGACGGACTGCTGCGAAAAGCGCCGTGGAATTCGCCGTTTCGGCGCAACGGGCGAACGGCTTTACTGGTCGTGCGGATTATTCGGGGACAAGTGCCCGCGTTTTGGCGCGTTCGCCCGACCTATACGAACTGCGGAAAAACGTGCCCTTCGCTGGCAGAGTGTGGCCTTGGTGCAAACACAATAAGGCCAACAATCAGCAATTCGAAGTTGTTGGGATGGCGGGTGGGATATTCGGTGCAATCATCGGCGGCATGGCGGGTGGCATGGTTTGGGCTATTCTCGTTGGTTTCGCCGGACTCATCGTAGGCTGCGTCGCGGTTACCGTCAACGCGATGACTCGCAAAAAGGGCGCCACCTAACTGAATTCCTGGGCAGGCTGCGGGATCTCACAATTCGCGGTCGATTTCGACCGTGGGGACAGCGAGGTTGATCGTCCCGCTTTGGCCGACGTTGCCGGCGTCTAGCTCAAAGGCGACCCACGCTGCGGCTTCCACCGGGGCTTCGAATCCGAGCATGTCTCGAATCGTTTCTCCCGGATAGATGGTCCGCGCGACTGGCTTGCTGCCGAACACTGCGGGCGGTATGAAGAGCGGCCGATACGTGTTCCCGAGGTCGTCTTGCGCTGAGTTCATTTTCTCGCGCGGGACACTTGACCACGGCTCATAGTCGATCTTTCGGGTAGTGCTCGTGTTCTCAATGGTCACGATGACACCCAAGCACGGGGCATCTTTGGGAGCCCCCTCGGCTCCGTCCGTATTCTTGCCGATCCGCGCCCGATGTACACTCACGATCACGTCTCCGGCCGCGGCCAGCTTCCCGCCGCTAGGCTCTTTCGCCGAGCATCCGGTGAATGCTCCTAACAAGCCGAGTCCAATTGCCAGATATCGCATGCGCATGATGTTGACTCCCCATGTCGAGGCGAAAAAAAGGGAGCGCCGAACCAGGCCGCTCCCACGACCCCGACCAAGGGGCGCATCAGAACAGCACTGGCCGACGCTCCCTTTTGGGGAGCGCGGTCCAAATGCCGCTTCTGATGCAAGAGCCCAACGGGCTCAGGTTGGTCGTTTCGTGGAAAGCAGCTAACTTGACGCTCGCGCGTCTATCGGTTGTCAAGCGACCGCTGAGCGGTCACGGTTCATTTATGTTTCTCCGTACGCGGAATCTGTCAGTCCGTCAACTTGACGGGCCAAATGGCCATTGTCAAATCATTCCATCCCGGTGACCGGCGGAAGTGCGACTCGGTTCACGGCCTTTGCGTCGCCAGGCCAATTGCCGAGCCCATTGTGCCGTCTGCGCAGTCGTGTCAAAATCGCAAAGGAAACGCTACAATTTGCAGATCGCCTGCAAACTCACGGAGAATGACAATGGACAAGCAGAAGGCCGTTGCAATTTCCCTTGAGACGATAGCCTTGCTTCATGCCGATGCCGTCACGCGCGAGACTGCCTTGAACGAATGCAGGCAAGACTTGTCCGCCGTGCTTGCCGCGCTTGAGCACGGTCACCCGTGCCTACGGAAGCCCATCTAGATCGGCGAAGCCCAACGGGCATTCTCGCAACTCGCCAGCTAAGCAATGGGAATGTCGACGTTTCTGCGCGCCGAGCTTCGGACAGTGCATCCCAAAGTGTTCGCGAGCTTCGTTAAAGAAATCCTTTATCCCAAAGACCCCTCTGAATCTTTCATCTCGAATGATGATCTTCAGTATATCATGGAACGCTTTGGCAAGGACGACTACACGGTCAAGGGTCGCGTGCTCAAGATCATTGCCAACCGCAAAGATCGGCGAGCGGCCCACCACTGCGGAGGCAATCAAAACGCAAATGCTTGAACTAGACGCCGAATTGGAGCGTGTCTCGTGGGCTTGCCGGGAATGTGTGCTCCGATTCCCAACCACAGACCAGTCGATTTATTATGAATGGGTATGGCCGATCTTCCGGCCAGAATTCGGCGACGAACTTTGGTTGCGGCTGCTGCGCGGTGCTGCAGCCCAGTGCCGGTTGACGGTGAGTGTGCCCGACGCCGTAACTACGCGCCACGTTTCCCCAAAAGGCCGGCTCTTTCCCGTCACCTGACCGCCGTGGTTGATGTTCTCAGGGTTCCGCCTGCGACAAGAGACCTTCGATGGGACGTGATACCAACATAGACGGAGCGGGGGCGGTGGTGCGGTTCCGCACATTTCGATTCGCGGGGTGGATCGTCCATAATGATTTTCGGTCTGCCGAAGAAACTTGGCGTTTCCAGCATCTAATAGTTGCGACTTTGATTGCTGCTTTGTTGCTTCAGCGTCCCACGCCTACGGTCGCCCGTCAATTTTCCCTGCATGAGGAGGTTTCACACATGAAACGATTCTCGCTGACCTTGCTTGCTGTTATCGCCGCTATTGCTGTGTACAGCGTGGGTTGTAGCAGGTCGTCGAGCTCGCCCTCGGCACCCTCGGCGGCATCCGTATCAGCCGAAAGTCAACAGGACCGTCAGCAAGAGCACGCCCACCACGAAGAACGTGCGGATGACGGTGATCACGAGCATCATGCGGATGCCACGCATGACGGCCAATCGAAGATGGAAAAGATGGATGCGGAACTGGCAAAGCTCTCGCCCGAAGACCGCGCGTCGGCCGAGAAGCAGCACTTTTGTCCGGTAAGTGGCGAGATGCTAGGCACGATGGGACCGCCAGTGAAGATGGCCGTCAAGGACCAGGATGTCTGGATTTGTTGCAATGGCTGCAAGGACAAGCTGTTGGCGGATCCGGATGAGTATCTGGCGAAGTTGAAACAGGATTGACTCGATCTGTTGGAGTCACCTGAATGAAGGCCTTTTGGCCATGCCGAACAGGCGTTCTCAATCACCTTGTACAGTGTTCGTTTCCGAGACTCTGCGATCGTCACGGGGCATTCCTTGGCTCCGCTCGACCTGCAGAAATCGGGCGTTGATTGCCACGATCACGGTAGAGGCCGCCATCAGCACCGCTCCGGCGGCCGGTGAGAGCAAAATCCCAAACCTATAGAGCACGCCAGCCGCCAGGGGAATAGCCACGACGTTATAGCCGGTGGCCCACCACAGGTTCTGGACCATCTTGGCGTAGGTTGCCTTCGCCAAGGCGATAATGGCTGTCACGTCTCGTGGATCGGAGCGCACCAGTACGATGTCGGCGGACTCGATCGCCACGTCGGTCCCTGCGCCAATTGCAATCCCGATGTCCGCCTGCACCAGGGCCGGCGCGTCGTTGACGCCGTCGCCAACCATGGCCGTCACGAGCCCGCGGTTCTGCACTTGTTTGATGGTCTGCGCCTTCTGGTCCGGCAGGACCTCGGCAAATAAATCATTCAATTCCAGTTCGCCGGCCACCCAGTGCGCCACGGCCTTGGCGTCGCCGGTGAGCATCATCACCTGGACGCCCATCTGCTTCAATCGATCCAGTGCCTCGCGCGATTCCGGCCGGATGATGTCGGCCAGGGCGATGGCACCGTCAACCTGGTCATTGACCAATACGTAGACGACGGTTTTTCCCTCGTCCGCTACTTTGCGCACGCGCTCGTCATCCGCGAGCAGATCGTTTTCTTTAAGGTAACCAGGGCTGACGACCTTTACGGCAGCCTTCTCGACAATCGCTTGGGCTCCCTTACCCGGAATCGCCCGAAACTCCTTCGGTCCCGGATATCTCAGGCCGCGTCTTTCAGCCTCCTCGACAATGCCCTGCGCGATGGGATGCTCGGATTGGCTTTCTAGGCTGGCTGCCAACCGAAGAACTTCCTCCTCGCTTCGACTGCCCATCGCAATAACGTCCGAGACGCCGAAGCGCCCCTCCGTGAGCGTGCCTGTCTTGTCGAATACGATCGCCTGTACATTCCGAGCCCGCTCGAATGCCGAGCGATCTCGGATCAACAATCCGTTGGCCGCTGAGAGTGCCGTGGACACTGCTACGACCAACGGCACCGCCAAACCAAGTGCATGCGGACACGTGATAACCATCACCGTAACCGTCCGTTCCAGCGAAAACTCGAACGGCTTGCCAAGGGACAGCCAGAACGCCAGCGTGGTCCCGCCGGCAACTAACGCTATGATCGTCAACCACAGCGCGGCCCGGTTGGCGAGGTCCTGCGTTCGCGAGCGCGATTCTTGCGCCGCGCGGACCATTTCAATTACCTGGGCCAGATAGGTTTCGTCGCCCGTCTTCTGAACTTCGACCGTGATCGCCGACTCGCCGTTGATCGAGCCCCCAATCGTCGTGTCGCCCTCGCCCTTCTCGACCGGCTTGCTTTCTCCGGTGATCATAGCTTCATTGACGCTGGTGCGTCCCTCGACGATGATGCCGTCGGTGGGGAGCTTTTCACCCGGCTTGACCAGGACCCGGTCGCCCCGTTGCAAATCAGCAATCGGCACTTCCTCCGTGCTGCCGTCTTGACGCAGCCGATGTGCTTCAGACGGCATCAGCTTGACCAATGACTCCAAGGCCGCGGAAGCACCCATTACCGAGCGCATTTCGATCCAGTGGCCCAAGAGCATGATGTCAATCAGAGTGGCCAGTTCCCAGAAGAACACTTTGCCTTCCAGACCGAACACGACCGCACTGCTGTACACGAATGCCACGGTGATCGCCAGCGCGATGAGCGTCATCATGCCGGGCTGCAATTTGCCCAGTTCATCGAACAGTCCGGTTAGGAACGGCCAGCCTCCATAGACAAAAATGGCCGCCGCGAAGGCGAACTGCACGTACGCATCACCGGGAAACGTCAACAGCCCTTCGACACCGAACATCTCCTGCAGCATCGGCGAGAGGATCACTACCGGGACGGTCAGTACGAGCGAAACCCAAAATCGCCGACGAAAGTCGGCCACCATGTGGGCATGGTGCTGATGGTGACCGCCGGCGTGTCCATCACCGGTCGCTGTCTCTGGATGATGAGAATGCTCCATTGCGCGCCCTTTTGAGTCCTCTCGATGGTGCCCGTGTTCGGTGGGGTGATGCGAATGATTCATCGTTTTTCGGCCACCCGGCTGACCAGAGGCAGGGCCATCAACTCGTCGACGGTCGGCTCCTGGAGCCTCGCAGGGATAGTTTGGGGAGGAACATCGGCAGGCACTGCCAAAGCACCGTGCCACATTTCTGGCCTACGCGCACTACTGGGTTGCACACGTCTCAGCGGCATCGGCGGAGGCATGGCCGGACGCAATATACGTAAAACCTAAAAAGAAACCCTCGACAGTGACGTTTTTCAGGTACTTTGCCATCGATCCCCATGGATGGCGATCGGCCAAGTCGAGCGTCACGCCGAACGGCCGGAACATCGGAAGCAGCACGGGGTAGAGGTGCCTGAACCAATTTGTCGGCATTTTCAGGTCGGCCACGACCCAGCGACGGCCGGGCGATAGCGCCTGTGCACCGCGCTTAATCACTTCGTCGAATTCGGGCACCAATGTGAGCGCGAACGTCGAGATGATGCCGTCGACTCCGTTGGGGAATTGGTACTGTGCTGCGTCGCATTGAACGAGCTCGACATTGTGCCAGCCCTCGCGGTCCACACGCGCACGTGCGCCATTCAGCATGGCATCGGTCAGATCAACGCCGATAATCCTTCCGTCTGGACCGATAGCAGACTCGAACAGCCCGAAGTTCAGGCCGGTGCCGCAGCCGATTTCCACGACGGTATCACCCGGACGCAGGGCAAGCGCGGCGATCGCTTTCTTGCGATACC
This sequence comes from uncultured Planctomycetaceae bacterium, assembly GCA_937952415.1. GTDB lineage: Bacteria > Planctomycetota > Planctomycetia > Pirellulales > PALSA-1355 > CALFYT01. The sequence goes on from CALFYT010000123.1 coordinate 21,865, forward strand.
TCCACTCGCGGAACCCGAGCAAGTAGTAGAGGTTCGCGGTGAAGTCATATCGTTTCGCCCGGCGGCGGTATAGTTCGACCAGCTTGTCGCGCGTCAGCATCAAATCAATAAGCCTACATCAGACCATGCTGTAGGGACTCCGGACGATGGAGTGACTCGGCAGCACCAACTCTTAGATGCCGGAAACCCGCCGTTTCTTCGCGGTGGCTGCCTGCTCGGCCGTATTCGCTCTCTGCCAGAATGACAACTCAACGCTCGACAACGGCTTCTGCATCGCTGCCCCGCCCAATCATTCTGGGAGCGTCTCCGTGGTCGGCTCCGACGCCTCCTCCGGCGCGACTGGCTCGGGAGTCGGCTGCGACATCTGGCGCTGGTAGGTATTGGCAATCGGCGTCGGGCAACTGCAATAAGGCGTGTAGGGTAACGGAGCCGGTAGGCAGTAGTTGTAGTTCACGCAACCGCAGCCGCAGCGATACCAATGATACTGGCCGGCGCAACCGGCAAGGAGTGTGATCGTCGACAAGACGCAGAGGGCGATTCGGTTACGTCTGGGAGTCGCGCTACGGACCCAAGAACGCATCTCGTGCTCTCTAGATCGTCCGGTCGACCGGAAGCATCGATTGAACATTGTTAGCGTTCCTAGGGTGGCGGTAGTCTTTGGGTCTCAGGGGCCGGCATAGCTTCGGGCCGGGGAACTGGGTTGTCTGAGACGGTAAACGTTCCTAACACGCGATCCAGTGATGCCAGGGTCTGCCGTAATTGCGCTTCGAGGCGTTGCTGCATAATCTGAGCGCGAAGCAGGTCTTGCCAATTGTCGATCAACTGCAGGATGTCCGTTTCGCCGACTTCGTAGGCCGGGATAGAGACTTGGAGTGTCTGGTCCGCCGTTGGCACAATGTCGTCGATGAACAGACGCAGCAACTCCTCTTGGGCCTTCGCCTGGACGAACAGGTCTTTGACTTCCTGCTGTGTCCTGTCTCGTAGCGAGTCGTACTCGCGCGCGCTCGCAACCGTCTTGGATTCCGCCTCGCGGACACCGGCCTGAAGCCGCTTGCGGTAGATGGGAACGTTGGCCATTAGACCGAACTGGGCAAAATCGGTGCCGTCGGCGGCCACCGCGACCGCGCCGTTGGTCGTCACTCCCCCCCAGCTTCCCGACACGGTTACGTTGGGAAAGTATTGTAACTTCGCCAGTTGCCATGATTGTTGATCGCGCTGAATGGCTGCCAACTGGGCGTGCAACTCGGGCCGGGCGGCGATGGCCCGCCGGTATAGGAGCTCAAGGTCGTTCGGCAGTTGTTGCTGAGCCAGTTGTGGCAGAGTTCTAACGGGCGTATCCGGCGAGATGTGCAATAGTTTCGCCAAGCGGGCTTGCCCCACTTGCAGGTCCTGACGCAAGCGAACTAACTCGGCGTCAACATTGTAGACGGTCAATTCGGCTCGCAGAAAATCCTGTTGGCTCACTTCCCGGGCTCTGAACTTGGCTTCGGCAATTCGGCTCAATCGGATCGCCAGCTCCCGGCTCTCTTCGGTGATTGCGATCGATTTTTCGACAAAGTAGAGTTCGAAGTAGGCGCGCTTGACTTGCTCGATCACTTCCAGTTCCGCGGCGGCCAGATCGGCGCGGGCCATGTTCACTTCGGCTTCGGCGGCATTCGCCTGTGTTCGCAGCTTGCCAAACCAAGGCAGCTCCTGAGACGCGCCGACATTGGCCGTCAAGCGGCCATTGGCGGTTTGCAACGCGTAGGAAGAAAACGGGTAGCCCGAAACAGTAACGTTTGGATCGCGGAGACTAGCCGCTTGTGGCACTCGCTGCGCCGCGGCTTCGACGCGGTTTCTTCTGGCTTGGATTTGTGGGTTTTGCGCGAGCGCGTACGAGACATAGTCTTCCACTGCATGGATTCCAGCCAGTTGCGGGACTTGGGGATCGACGGCCTGGGCGACGGTTTCATACGAAATCGGGGCTACGGGCTGGGAGGCGATGGCCGCGAATTCCGGGGTCATCAAATTGCGCGAGTTGCGGCAACCAGTCGCCCCCAATAGCACAAGCGCGCAGAGGAGGACGACCTTCCAGTAGGTGTGGTGCGCGACGCGCGGCGGTTGGGATGACCTACCGATCACAAGGCAGTTCCAGTGCGTTGAGCACCGCCAGTTGACAAAAATGGGTGTTCCGGATGTGCGTCCTGCACAAGATCTACTGGTTTTATCGGTTGTTCCGCCCTGCTGGTGGAACGCTAGGCCGCCCTAAGACCGGCTTCTGGACGGGCGAGATGCGTTACAACCGGCACAATCCTCAAACTTTACCCGGATTGACAGCGCGGCGCCGCTTGGCTGTGCCACACGACGAAATACAGCCGTGAAGCTACTTGCCCGCTAGATTCGCACAGTTACGAATTGCTGCGGGCCATCGTCGAACTGGCTGCGGCAAGCCGTGCTGCAGAAGAAGTACGGGTGCCCTTTGTAATCGCTGCTAGCAGCAGCTGCTGACCGGCGGATGCGCATGCCGCAAACGGGATCAGTGACTGGCTCGTCGTCGGAGTCATCTCGGCCGCGATCGATCGTCAGATACGTGGCCAGAAACTCAAGGAGTTTCCGCTCAACCCACTCGGCCGCGGCCTGGTCGTCCACGGCGTTCAGCGGCATGACTAACTTATCGTGTGCGTCGTACTTGAAGAAAGTCGGTGTCAGATCGAGCTCGTATCGAAGCTGTACCTGATCGATTGGCTCGTTGTGAGTGACACTGATCTCCAGGCGTGCCGTGACGGGATAGCGCTCGCAATACCCAAACCACCAGGTCGAGCGGCCATCCTGCCCGTTGCGGTCCGCCTCGGCATTTGCGAACGGTTCAGCCACCGCAGCCATGCAAGGGTCAATCACGTCGGTGCCCCAGCGTCGTGCAAGTTTAACAAACTGCTGGCGCCGCGGCTCCGATCTTTTCATATACATCGACGCGGCCTCGGTGGTCCACGTGGGTCCCGAATTCGCGGCGGCAACTCGCTGCTGCACTTCTTGGCGAAAACGTTCTAGGTCCATCATGGCATCCCCACGCGCGGCGACATTTACGCTGAGTTGCAGCCCTAAACGCGGCCGAAATCAAGTCCGTAGTGCCAGGGCGGTAGTTGCAGCACTTCGTTCTGCCAAACCAACTGCCCGCCGGTCGCAGCCCAGAGCACGATTTGCTCCGGCTTTGGCCTGATGTCCAACGTCGGGCCACGTGGCGTCGTCGGATCGCATCTCCAGTGAATGACGAGTACGCGGCCGCCTCGCCGGACGGCCGTGGCCGCATGACCGAGCAGTCGCTCCGGTTCCTCGCAGTGAAGAATGTTGAACAGCAAACCGACATCGACCGGGTTGGGCACGTCGAACCCGTGCTCCATAACGTCGAGTTCCCGACAGACCACGTTATTCGCCCCGGCATGCCTCACCCGCTCTTGTGTCCGGCCCACCATATTCGTATCGATGTCGAAGGTGTAGATCGTTCCTCGGATCGCCCGGGCGATTGGCAGCGTGAACGTGCCGTAGCCGCAACCCAATTCAGCCACGTCGCGAATCGCCGAGTTGATGCCCAAGCGGTCGAGGATCAGTGGCACGTCGAACAGAGATTCCCAATAGCGCTCCTCCGGCATCCCGCTGTCACGAAGCTTCATTGGTTCTATGAGGCGGCGATGCGCTAGGGAGGTGACCCTCAGGCCGCTTCTCCGAACAGCCTAGAGTGTCTGTCGCTGTCTATCGAGGTAGGCAACCAGTTCGAACACCTGCTCAACGTCGCGTATTCCGACGACGGTTAGGTGCCTTGGTCCGCATTTCCAGCATGCTGCCAACGAATCCTTCAATTGCACCAAACACGTTGCCTTGTCGTGGCATTGTGCGTTGATCGTCGGACGGTCGCCAAACCAGCTCCGTTGTTGATCGTCATGCTCAAACAGGGCCAGCATTTGTCCACGTCTATTCTCATAGATGGATTGTGTGCAAGTGCAGCACGGCATCTTCAATACATAGATACCTGAACGTGAAAAACCACCTGGCAACTCGTCCGGCGCGTTTGGCTCGAAATTCGCAAGTACGGCGGCTTCTGCCGGTTCGACTCGCCGGCCGTTATATCGCGCGACCAGCACCTCCTCGGCATCATCCGGCTGACCTTGCAACCTTTCGAGATACAGGTTAAACGCCTCTGCCATTTCGTGTTCGTGATGGTCGTCGCTCGGTTGCGGCCGCAAGTAGCTGAATAATGCGAGTGTAGCGCCCACTAGCAACACCGCAGCCAGTGCGACGGGCGCGTGCCACCGCCAATGGGTCTGTGGATCGTCGATTCCACGGCGCTGGGCTTCTAACGAAGCGGAAATCGCCGGCCACGTTCCAGCCGGGACCTCTGGCTGCCGCATGTCCGCGGCCAAGTTCGATAATTCCTTGAACTGAGCAAGGCGCTCGGTACATTCTGGACAAGTCTCCAGGTGTTCATGCACCGCAGCCCTCGTATCAGGCTCCAGCTCCTGATCGTAGAAGGCAGACGTCAGTTCGCGCGCACGCTGACAGGTCATGATTCAGATTTCCAACCAAGCTCGACAAGGTGCCTTCTGAGTTGGGTTCTTGCCTGGTTCAGTCGCGAGCCCACAGTCCCTTCTTTGATTCCCAATGCCTCGGCGATTTGCCGGTACGACAGGCCATCAACCTCACGCAGCACAAAAATCGCCCGCAACTCGTCCGGCAATTGAGCCAGAGCACGCTCCATAAGCTCCTGCTGTTGCGTCCGCTCAGTGTGATCGCCCGATGGGTCGACGGGCTCGTCGGCTGCCATTTCGTAACGTGTGCGACCTCTTCGTCGCCTGAACTGCAGGCACTCGTTGATCGCGAGTCGATAAATCCATGTTTCGAACCGCGCGCGGCCCGAAAACTGTCCGATCTTCAAGAACGTTTGCAAGAACACCTGCTGCAACAGGTCGGGAGCATCTTGCTGTCCGACCATGCGCACAAGCAGCCGATAGAGCTGCTCGTGGCAATGCTCATACAACAGACACTGGGACTGCCGGTCACGCTTCTGGCAGCCTGCAACAATGTCCGCCAACGGATCGGACACTTGCTGCGAAGTGGCCTTCCGCGTGTCCACATGATTGGATGCCGGCGTGGGCATGATTCTTCGCGATTCTTGCAGTTGGGGCGTGGGCATTGGGAGACCTCCGGGAGTTTACGGAGGCGGTGGACGCACAAAACGTGCCCGTGGCGCGATTTCTTTTTCGTTACCGAGTTCTCAATTCAGGACCTAGTAAGAATTTACGTCGAGGGTCTTGGGCAAGCAATCGCCAGCGGCCGCCCGCATGTGCACTATCGCGCGCAATGTGCGTGCTGTTGCGCCATTCTCATCGGCTCGATGGCCCCGTCCTAGCGATTAGCCCGCACATTGCTCCCCCAGCAGGTTGCGCGAAGAAACGCGGCCAGTCCGCCATCTAAAGGAGCGCGGCATTCGTGCCAATCGGCGAAACAGCCTGGCGCCTCGTCGGCCGCCGGCGGCGTGATCTGACAATTCTATTTCCATGTTGGAGGCGTCCCATGAGGTACGTCAACAAGTCTGTGGCAGTGGTCGCGATCCTGGCAGTCGCGACGGCGTTCGGCACGAGTGAAGCGCTGGCTCAGCGCGATGCCGGCTCAAAGATTCGAGGTGAGTACAACTTCTATGGCGGTTCGGCCAATCGGTCGATGCGCGGGGCTCGCGCGACATCGCAGGCCTATCGACAGTACGTGCGGACCGCGCCGCAGCAGAAGGTCAATCCGGAAGTGGCAAGGACCGCGGCAGATGCCATCGGCGACTACATCGACAAGGCGCAGAAGCACATGGCCTGGATGCGCAAGCAGGCGACGGCAAGCAAGGACAAGGCAACGTTGACGTCGTTGGATTCAATTGACAAGAACCTGGCGGCAGCTAAGAAGCATCATGAAAGTCTGTGCGAGTACTGCGAAAAGGACGATGTGGAGGCGAAAGGCTCGATGCAATGTTGTCAGGAGATCGACGATTCGTTGGCGGCGGCGATCGCGGAGCACGACAAACTGATGAAGCAGTTGGCCGGCGACAAATCGACAACGAAGTAAGCGTGACCGCCAAATAGGGGACGGATCCGTCAATCGAAAGCGCAGATCAGCGAGACCTGGCTGACGGGATGCCAGCCAGCGTCTCGCTTGTTTGTTTCCATCGTGGGACAATCGGGCCTGATCGATTCAAGAGTCCGATTGCAACAGACGGCCTCTCGTCGAAGGAGGGCTTCGGATGCTTTCCCGCATTGCCGTGGGAAGATACTTCTGTGCACAGTCGACGGATTTAGGCGCTTATCGCAATTTGGTTGGCGATGCCTTGATCGACGAAGTCGACCAATTGGCAGCGCGGTTGCGCGGCGTGCGCGTCTGTCATCAGAATGCCACGGCGGCAGGCGGCGGTGTGGCCGAGCTGCTTCGAGCATTGGCTGCTTGCAGCCAGACGATGACTTTGGGTCAGCTGGGACTGTTTTCCAATTCGCAACTATTGCTGGCGATCGTTGTACCGCGGATGTTACAGGTAAGCGTGGCTGTGACCCCGTTTGAGCAGCGCATCTTCGACGTGCCAGCGCATTCCACGATCGAGTGGACCGTGGTGGTCGTATTGGCCCTTACTCCAGTCGCGCTCATTGAGACGGCAAAGTTGCTTCGACAACGAACGAGTTGGAAGGCGGCCTAGGTATGCGAGCCAGCTTGACACTTCTCGCCGGGCTTGCCGTCGGCCTCATCATTGGGGCCGGCGTGCTCTACGCGCATTTCACTGGTTTTCTTGCCCCCGTCTACCATTCCATTGGCCTACACGGCCTGGCCAAGCAAGCGGAGTACCACGAAGACGTCGCGGAAGGAGCGAGTGGACATGCCGGCCATGACATGAGCATGGGCGGAGAGTCATCTAAGGTGGAAGGCTACTCCGTCGTTACCCTCACACCCCAGCGGCAGCAGCTCATCGGCGTCCGCACCGGGGAGGTGGAACGTGATCGGTTAATCATGTCCATCCGCACGGTGGGCATTATCGAGCCGGATCAGACTCGGCTGGCTCGCATCCACACGCGCGTCAATGGCTGGGTGACAAAAGTCTACGTCAACTTTGTGGGACAGGAGGTCCGCAAGGACGGCCCGTTGCTTGAGCTCTACAGCCCGGAGCTGTTGGCCACGCAAGATGAGTACTTGATCGCCCTGGAACGGGTCGGAAACCAGCCGATCAGTAGCACGCAGCGGCGCGTGATCGAGGCGACGCAGCGCAGACTCGAATTGGACGGCGTGTCTGATCGAGAAATCGCAGAGCTGGAAAAGACCCGCAAAGCACGGGAAACGCTGTTGCTGCGCTCGCCGATAGGTGGCCAGGTACTCGATCGCCATGTCTTGGAAGGCAATTACGTCGAGCCGGCGATGGAACTGTATCGAATTGCTGACCTCTCCGTGGTCTGGCTGCAGGCCAAGATCTACGAACACGAATTGCCGCACATCGAACTAAATCAGCCCGTCGAGGTGACGCTGCCTTCGCAGCCGGACAAAGCCTTTGAGGGCAAAGTGTCGTTCATAGAACCGGTGCTCCAGGAGGCGACGCGGACCGTTCGCGTTCGCGTGGAGATCAAGAACCCAGACGGGCACCTCAAGCCGGGCATGTACGCCGACCTTGTCGTAGAACACGACATGGGCGAGGGGTTGCTCGTCCCAGAATCGGCCGTTTTGCGGACCGGCGAACGGGCCATTGCGTTTCGCGCCCTGCCCGAAGGACGTTTCGAGCCGGTTGAAGTCAAGCTCGGTTCCCGCTTCGGCGAGCGGTTTGAGATTCTGGCCGGACTCAACGAAGGCGACAAGATTGTCACCTCAGGGAACTTCCTCATTGATTCGGAAAGCCGGCTGAAGGCAGCCACCGGTGGAATGGGTCACATGCACGGGAGCTGAGATCCAGCCATGGTCGCCAAGCTGATCGAATTCTGTGCACGCAATCGCCTGATCGTGTTCCTCTGTGTCGGTGGCCTGTCGCTGTGGGGCTATCTGTCCATGTCCTGGGCGCCGCTGGACGCGACGCCCGATCTGTCCGACACACAGGTGATCGTCTACACCACCTGGCCTGGGCGCAGCCCGAACCTGGTGGAAGACCAGATCACCTACCCGATCGTCACGGTCTTGCTCTCAGCTCCGAACGTTACGGTAGTGCGCGGCATTTCGGACTTCGGGTACAGCTACGTCTACGTTTTGTTTGAGGACGGCACCGACATCTATTGGGCGCGCAGTCGGGTACTGGAGTATCTCAGTCAAATCCGCGGCCAACTGCCCGACGGCGTTAACCCGGCGTTGGGTCCCGACGCGACCGGCGTCGGCTGGGTATACGAGTACGCCTTGGTTAACGGCTACTATTGCCCCAACCATCCCAAGGGCTGGTACGAACTACCGGAGGACATGGAACCAGCCGAGGGCGGCCGGCGTGCATTCGCGTCGCCTGACGAAGCGCCCGAAGATTTGCGATCGCATCTGGTTCATCATCGAATCCAAAAAGAACCCGACATCTGTCCCCTGGGCGGCAAGCCACTCGTCAAGGGACAGTACGATCTGGCCCAATTGCGGACCCTGCAAGACTGGTACTTGCGCTACGATCTTGCGGCCGTGGAGGGCGTTGCGGAAATCGCGACAGTCGGCGGATTCGTACGGCAATACCAGATCACCGTGGACCCCAATCGGTTATTGGCCCTCAATATTCCACTGCGAAAAGTAGCCGATGCGGTGCGCAAGGGAAACAACGACGTGGGTGGCCGCGTCGTCGAGATGACTGGGACCGAATACATGGTCCGCGGCCTGGGTTACATCCAGGATCCAGATGACGTTGAGGAAATCGTCGTCGGCACCGACGAAAGCGGCACGCCCATTTACGTCCGCGACCTCGGCTACGTCACGCTTGGTCCCGATATGCGGCGCGGGTTGGCGGAGCTTAACGGTGAGGGCGAGACCGTCGGCGCGATCGTCGTCATGCGTTATGGCGAGAATGCGCTAAATGTCATTCGCGCGGTCAAGGCGAAGATCGAGGAGCTTCGCGATACACTGCCGCCCGGCGTGGACTTCGTCACGGTCTACAACCGTGCCGGCCTAATCGAGCAGGCGGTCGCTACGGCCACGGAAGCCCTGACCGAAGAACTGATCATTGTCAGCCTGTTGATCATCTTCTTCCTCTTACACGTTCGCTCGGCGCTGGTGGCCATCATAATGCTGCCGATTGCCATTTTGATCGCGTTCATCCCCTTGGCCTGGATGCGGCTGACGATTAATGTCATGTCGCTGGGCGGTATCGTGATCGCCATTGGCGACATGGTGGATGGTGCGATCGTGCTCATCGAGAACGCGCACAAGCGGCTGGAGGAGTGGGAGCACAAAGGGCGGCCAGGCGACCGCACCGGGGTCATCATCAAGTCGGCTCAGGAAGTGGGACCGGCCATCTTCTCGTCGCTGCTCGTGATTGCCATTGCCTTCATGCCGATTTTCACCTTGGAGGCGCAGGAGGGACGGCTGTTCAAGCCACTGGCGTTTACGAAGAACTTTTCTATTGCGATCGCCGGGCTGCTGGCAGTGACCCTGGTGCCGGCCCTGATGACGATCTTCATCCGAGGACGCATTCGACCGGAGCAGAAGCACCCGGTGATCCGCTTCCTGACCTGGCTGTACAAGCCGTTTACGTCATCGGTAATCCGCTTTCGCAAGACGGCCGTCGTGCTGACTTGTCTGGCGGCGCTGGCCACGATCCCCGCTTACATGCGGCTCGGCTCCGAGTTCATGCCGCCGTTGGAGGAAGGCACGATCCTGTACATGCCCACCACGCTGCCGGGCATCTCCATCACCCAGGCGCAAGAGCTGCTGCAAACGATGGACAAGATCCTCCGCGGGTTTCCCGAGGTCGAGTCGGTGTTCGGCAAGGTCGGAAGGGCCGAAACGTCCACGGACCCTGCGCCGTTCAGCATGATCGAAACGACGATTGCCCTGAAGCCAAAGAGCGAGTGGCGGCCCGGCGTGACTTTTGACAGCTTGGTCGAGGAAATGGACGCCGCCATGGACTTTCCGGGCGTCACCAACGCCTGGACGATGCCCGTCAAGGGGCGCATCGATATGCTCACGACTGGCATCCGCACCCCCGTGGGCATCAAAATTGCCGGCGCGGATCTGAACACCATCCAGGAAATTGGCACCCACCTGGAAGGAATCCTGCAGGCCGTTCCCGGGACTCGTAGCGTCTATGCGGAACGGGTCATGGGCGGATATTACCTGGACTTCAAGGTGCGGCGGTACGATGCTGCTCGCTACGGCATGACGATCGAAGACGTCGAACACGTGATTGAAACGGCCATCGGCGGCATGCGCGTCACGACGACGATCGAAGGCCGCGAACGCTACCCCGTCAATATTCGATATCCGCGCGAGCTGCGCGAAGACCTGGAAAAACTACGCCGCGTGCTGGTGGCTACGCCAAGCGGCGTCCAGGTTCCCATTTCTCTTTTGGCCGACATCAATCTTCGCATGGGTCCGGCGATGGTTCGCGACGAGGATGCCAAGCTGACCGGCTACGTCTTCGTCGATGTTGCCGACCGCGACATCGGCAGCTATGTCAATGACGCCAAGAGAGCCGTGGCTGAACAACTGCCGTCGTATCCAGGCTACACGCTTCACTGGAGCGGGCAGTACGAGTTCATGGAGCGAGTGGCCGAGCGGTTGCAACTGTTCGTGCCGTTGACGCTGGCCATCATCTTCATGCTCTACTTCTTCACGTTCCGCAGCGTGACGGCGACGCTCATTATCATGCTTTCGGTCCCGTTTGCGCTAGTGGGCGGTATCTGGTCGATCTATCTGCTCAACTACAACATGTCGATCGCCGTTTGGGTTGGACTGATCGCCTTGGCTGGCGTGGCCGCGGAGACAGCCTCCATCATGATCGTCTATCTCGATAGCGCATACCGCGACGCGCAGCAGGCCGATCGTATGAAAACGATGGAGGATCTGTTCGGCACGACGACCGACGGCTCCGCGAGAATGCTGCGACCGATGCTGATGGCGGCAGGGGCGAATATTCTGGGCCTGATGCCCGTCATGTGGGCGACAGGCACCGGGGCCGACACGATGAAGCGCATCGCCGCCCCGATGATCGGTGGACTGCTCACCACGATCTTACTGACGATGGTCATCTTGCCTGCGATCTTCGCGATTTGGAAGGGATTTGAGGTGCGGCGTCAGGCGCGCGAACGCGCCTCAGAGACCGGATCGAATGAGGAGACCACATAGACCAGGTGATTGTTGTTCTAAGAATCCATTTATAGAGAGACTGAGTCATGGCTGTGCATCGTCAATTCAAACATGTTGTCGTTATCGCGTTCGTGGCATGGATACTCAGCCTGGCCGGCGCTACCGCCTGTCAAGCTGGCGAGCGGCCCGAGGGGACCGAAGGTGCCGATCGATTGAACTCCGTTCTGCAGGAACGGCGGGCGGTGTTGGAGGAACTCGTGAAAGTGCAGTTCGAGGCATACCAGACCAACCTGGGCGGCATCGAACGCGTGATCCGCGCTCGTCGCCAGCTCCTTTCAGTCGAATTGGACCTGGAGAGCCGCCCGGAAGAGAGGATTAGGCTCATCACAGATTTTGTCGAGACGATGAGCGACTGTGAAAAGTTGGCCAAGCAGATGTACAAGGCGAACAAGACCACGGTGGCAGACGTGCTTGAGGCCACGGCCGCCAGGCTCGCCGGCCAAGCCGAACTTCTGCGGGAGCAGCGGGAATAGGATGCCGAGCACCGCAAACTACCGCACTATGTGAAGCTTTGACGAAATGTTCGAGGCGGTCGCGTCAGGAAACAGGAGACTTGAGATGCCCGAGAAGATTGTGCCCGTGGTGCGTGTGAGCAATGCGCGCGAGACAGCCAAGTGGTACAGACGCCTTGGATTCACGTTGGAGAGCGAACATCAATTTGCTGACGGAATGCCCATCTATGCGTTTCTGAAACGTGGAGACAACAAACTTCATCTATCCGAACACAAGGGTGATGCCAAGCCCGACTCGCTGGTGTACCTCTACGTGGATGACGTCGACTCAATTGCCCGCGAGTTTGGAGAAGATATACGCGACCAACCTTGGGGCATGCGAGAGGTCTGGCTGACCGACCCAGACGGGAACCGTTGGAGGATCGGATCCCCCGCACGCGAAGAAGGCAGATAGCCTAGTAAAGCCAGACGCAGGTGCCAAAGCCAACGCGGACAAGCAGGACGCGGGGTCGCGTGCGTCTCAACCAAACTCGACCAGCAGCAGCGTCACATCATCATGGGGTCGCACTGCATGGCGGTAGGTCGTCAATTGCTGCGCGATGTGCTTTGCCGCCTGCCCCACTGCCAGATGTTGGCCGGCTTGTAGTGCTTCGGCAAGTCGTTGCCGCCCGAAGCACTCTTCTTGATCGTTAAACGTCTCGACGATACCGTCGGTGACCATGAGCAGTCGTGCACCGCGGGCAACTGTCCGCGACTCAACCTTCCAGGCTGCGTCATCGACGATCCCCAATAGTGGTCCGGTCGAGGAAAGCTCCTTTCGTGTTCCGTCGGGGACGGTGAGCAAGGCCGTCTCGTGGCCCGCACTGGCGTATTGTAAGGATTTCGTCGCCGGCGACGCGCTGACCAATAGCATGGAGACGAAGTCACCCGGGAGTGTGATCGATGACAATCGTTCGCTGACGAAGCGGAGAATCTCCGCTGGGCAGGTGAGGTGTTCGGATGCCTGTAGCAAGAGCGTCTTAAGCGTGGCGGCGGTCATCGCCGCGGGAATTCCATGTCCAGTTACGTCCGCGACGCAGAACAGGCAACTGCCGTCAGCGAACGGCAAGGCATCGTAGTAGTCACCGCTCACATCGTCCGCCGGCTGGAAAATGTGTGCGACCTTCAGCCCCGGCACCTCAATGTTGCGGGGGAGGACATGCTCTTGGATTTCGCGTGCTTTTTGCAATTGAGCCTTGCGGTTACGCTCAGCGGCAGCCAACGCCGAGCTCATCTCGTTTACTTCCCCTGCCAGAAAACTGAATTCAGCCGATTGAAACTCGTCGGCTTGCGCGCCCAGCTTGCCTTGCGCCACAGTGCGCACAGTTGACACCAGTTGCCCAATGGGTCGCGTGACGAGTCGAATCAGCACGATGTTGATCACGATCGAGCCTACCAGCGCCATCACGGCCACACCGACCAGCCGTCGAAACACATCGCCCCGCACGGCCCGCCGCAGGTTCGCCAGACTCTCGGAAACTAGTACCGTGGTATCGCCCTGCTCGTACACGCCTACCACGAGTTCATCTTCGTTGAGGGCTGCTAGGCGGCTGGGCGCGCGGGCTGCTTCGCGCATGGCCTGCAGCATTTCCTGCGATGCCCGGTGATGGGCCGTCGCCTGCAAAGTCCGACCGTCTAATTCCACGGCGATATGGTGGCCCGGCGAATCCACATCGCGCATCCGCGCGCAAACGGCGTCCACGTACTGCTGCACGCTATCGATGCCGTGGTGACGCGCCTGCTGCACGCCCGGCAAAAGCGTCTTGGCTTCCTCCTCCAAGGCGATCTGTTTCACGCTCATCCGAGCCGCGAACTCACGCTGGTAGTCGTACGCCAGAAAGATGGCCACGATCACCACGAGCGTACCGTTCACGGCCGCGAGCAATTGAAAGCGAATCGAGCGCCACGGGCGGGGTGGCGCAGACGGACCGTCAGTTAATAGAGCTTCACGAGCCAGGTTGGCGGAATCGGACATCTCAACGGATCGAAGGTTCGGTAGTCGGGCCAGTACTCGGTGTTTTTGGAAACAAACCTCCGTAAGCAATTAGATGCAACGTTCGTCAGATTTCTTCGCGCATCTGGCCATCTTCAGCAAGCCAGCTCTCGGCGTGGCCGAGGTGACAATTCCGCATGCTATCGGAGTCGCATTGTCACGACCACATAGACCGCGTATTGGGCCAACTTGGGCAGTTGAGGAGAGCCACACTGGCACGGAGATCGAGTTGCCATTGACGCCATTTGCGGAGGTCCGCAGAATCCCGCGGTTTTTCGGGAAGGCAGCTGAAGAGAAAGCCGATGAAAACGATAGGCCAAGATGACGTTACCGCGGCTGTCAACGCCGAAGGAATGTCCATGTTCAACCGGTCAACGAAGTCGATCGTCCCGCGTGCCGCCATGTGGCTGGTTGCGGCGATGTTGTTGTGGCCGGTGCCGATGCAGCAAAGTTGTGGCTGCGATCGTACTTGTGCGGGCGGCCACCAGGCGAGCCAGGCACGCGAGCCTGGTGCAGCCCATGGCTCGTGCTGTCACGCATCCCCCGATCGCGAAACGGCCGTCGAGCCTCCGACCTGTTGCTGCTGCAAGTCGGCGGCTGGTAACGAGGGCAGTCAATCGTCCTGTTGCGGGAAAGCAACGACCGCTGCGCGGTCGCACGGCCAGTGCTGCTGTGGTCCGGATTGCCAGTGCCATTTATCTAAGAACTCGCGGGGCCCCGCCGACAACGCTGCGACTACGACGAATGCAGCGAATCGACGTACCGAACTCGGCCAGCCGCTGCGTGCCATCACGATTGCCGTGAATGCCGACGCATCTGCAAGTCGCGAACCCCGAGTCCCTGACCGAGCGGTTTCTTCCACGGCCATCGATCGCTGTCGCGAGCTCTCGCGCTTCACGATCTGAGCGTCTCCCACAGGGATACTGCGCGCCGACAGTGTGCGCGAAGTGCCTTTCGTATCCCTCTGCTTTGCATGTCACAACGTGATAGGTAGCCGCGGGTGTGACCATCGGGCTGCCAATCGGCGATGGCAAGGCGACTTGACTTACGTGGGTATGGTTCAGAAAATGGCAGGGTAGGTCTCGGTCAGAAATCGGTATGGCAATGTTTCGGCTTCGGACAAAATCGGTTGTTTCTGCGTTGCTGATCGCAGCCATGGCCCTCGCCGGCTTTGGCCCCGCGAGTGGTGCGTGTGAAGCAAACGGCGGCAGACACGGTGCGATACCACATCGTGCCTCGTGCTGCAAAGGACCGTGCGAAATGGCGCGGTCATGTTGCTCGTCGCCGACCAAGCCGCAAGTATGCCGCTGCTCTGTCGAGAATGAGCGTCCCTCGGTTCCGCAGGAAAAACGCACGTCCGATGGACGTGGCGATCCTCTCCGTAGCGGATACGAGGCGGTAGTCTTCGCGGTTAGCGCTGAAAAGTCGCAGCCGTGTTCTACCGGGGACGCATCTCTTCTGTCATCTCTGACCACATCGCACCGGCAAGCCGTTCTCTGTCGCTGGCTAGCCTGACCGCACACCTCGCGTGACAGCATGCGCGCCGAGCCGCGCGCGACTGCGACGCAAAGTGTTGGTCGATCCGAATCAAGGTTCCTCTAACGAGAGAATCATCGCGCGAGAGTCCTGCGCATGAGGCGCACGCCGCACGGCGAATTCATTGCCTGCAAACATGCCGGTGAGGTTGTCATGAACGAATCAAGAAACAATGGTGCCGGGGCGTCAGCGGATCCAGAGACACCGGATCACACAACCCCGGAAGCGCGTCCGGTCAAGGAGGCGGGATTGCCGCCAAAACAGCAATGCCACGAGTCGAAGCGCTGGTGGATCAAGCTGTTTCTGCAGCCGGTTCTGCTGGTGGTTGCCGCCGCAATCGTGCTTGCAGGGCTTGGTGTCGCGCAGCGACTGGGATTCATTTCTACCGGAACCAGCGGTGGCTCGGCTCATGCCTCAGCGGACGGTCAGGCCGCGCAATACATCTGCCCGATGATGTGCACGCCGCCGCAAACGGAGCCCGGCCGCTGTCCCGTGTGCGCCATGGAGCTTGTGCCCGTGACATCGGGAGGCGGAAATACCGACTCCCGTTCAATTCGGATCGATCCGGTGGCCCGCCGGGTGGCCAATATCCGCACGGTAGCCGTCAAGTCGATGCCCATGACTCGCACCATTCGAGCCATTGGAGAACTCAGCTACGACGAAGGTGCCCTGAGAACCCTTTCGGCGTACGTCGACGGTCGACTCGACCGCCTGTATGCCGACTACACGGGTGTTGTCGTCAAGAAAGGTGACCATCTGGCACTCGTGTACTCACCGCTGCTCTACACGGGGCAGGTCGAGCTGCTGGTGGCCAAACAAGCGGCCGAGGAGAATCCGCAGGCACCGCAGGGTCGCAAGGGAAAACTCGATCGGAATCTGTACGAAACGACGCGCCAGCGGCTGATCGAACTCGGCATGACGGCGGCGCAGATCGAGCAGCTCGAAAAATCGGGCAAGGCCGACAGCCGCATCTATCTCTGTGCTCCAATTAGTGGAACGGTGATCGAGAAGTCTGTTGAAGAGGGGCAGTACGTTAAGGAAGGTCAGACGATCTACAAACTGGCGGACCTGTCCACGGTGTGGCTGATGCTGGAGCTGTTTCCGGAGGATGCCGCCATGATCCGCTACGGCCAGAGGGTTGAGGCAGCGGTTCAGTCACTGCCCGGTCGAACCTTTACTGGCCGCGTGGCGTTCGTCGACCCGAATGTCGATCCAAAAACACGCACGGTCGGTGTGCGTGTAGTGATTCCAAATGAAGATGGCGTCCTGCGAGTGGGCGACTACGCCAAGGCCACGATCGATGTTCCGCTGACCGCTTCAAGTGATCAGCAAGCCGCAGTTTACGATCCCGAGTTGGCCGGCAAATGGATCAGCCCGCGGCATCCACACGTGGTTGAGTCCTCGCCCGGCGAATGTCCGATCTGCGGAGTCAAACTCGTGCCGGCATCCCGGTTCGGGTTCACCGCCGACGAGGGCGCGAGCGACGAGGCGCTGGTCGTCCCCCGCGATGCGGTGCTCATGGCCGGCAGCAACAGCGTCCTCTACGTCGAAACGGAGCCGGGCCGCTTCGAAATCCGCCGCGTCACACTCGGGCCGACCTGTGGCGATCAGGTCACCGTCCTCGACGGTGTCAAGAAGGGCGAACAGGTCGCCACGCGAGGCAATTTCCTCATCGATTCGCAAATGCAGTTGGCGGGCAATCCCTCACTGATTGATCCGACAAGATTCGAGCCCTCCCTCAACGACGCTGTGCCGTCCGAGGTTATCGCCGCACTGTCGCAACTATCAGCGGACGACCGCTCGATAGCGGAAGGCCAGCACATCTGCCCAGTCACCATGATGACACTCGGCTCGATGGGCAAGCCCGAGAAAGTCCTCGTCAACGGCAAGGTAGTCTTCATCTGCTGTGAAGGCTGTCGTCAGCGCCTGCTTGCCAATCCCGACGAGTATCTCCGCAAGCTCACTGCTTCCAACGCCTTGGAAGAGTCGCGCGAAGGTGCCAATGAGATGGAACTTCCGCCCATCGGAGTTCCGGCGGCAGTGCAGCCGGAAACCACCCTTCCGCCGATAGGCATTCCGCAGGCAGTCCATGATGGTGCCGCAAAGGATCGCGACGGCACGAACACGCCGACCGACCGGGCTGCCACTCAGGGCACGGAGGTTGTCCGATGATCAGCAAGATCCTTGACTTTTGCATTCGGGAGCGGCTAGTCGTTCTGATCGCGTCGATCGTGCTAGTCGCCTACGGCTGGTATTCAACGCAGAAAGTACCGCTGGATGCGATCCCGAACGTGGGCGAGAACCAGGTGATCGTGCTCACTGAATGGTCCGGCCGTTCGCCAAAGGACATGGAGGATCAGATTACCTATCCCTTGTCCGTGGCTTTGCAGGCCGTGCCGGGGGCGAAGAGCGTGCGCGGCAAGAGTATGTTCGGCTTCAGCTTCGTACAGGTCACCTTCGCTGATGACGTTGATTTCTACTGGGCCCGGTCAAGAGTGGCCGAGCAGCTTACCACCGTTTCGGGGTCGCTGCCCGAAGGCGTTACGCCGGCGCTCGCACCCGACGCCACGGCGCTGGGGCAGATCTACTAC
Source organism: uncultured Planctomycetaceae bacterium (assembly GCA_937952415.1). GTDB lineage: Bacteria > Planctomycetota > Planctomycetia > Pirellulales > PALSA-1355 > CALFYT01. Next base: position 39,783 of record CALFYT010000123.1, read on the forward strand.
TACGTACTGGAGCCGCCGCCCGGCATGGATCTGGCGGAATTGCGCTCAAAGCAAGATTTCTTCATCAAATACGCGCTGCAGTCGGTCGACGGCGTGGCGGAAGTGGCCTCCATCGGCGGCTACGTCCAGCAATACCAGATCGAGGTCGATCCCGACAAGCTCCGATACCACAACATTCCGCTGGGTAAGGTCATTGATGCGGTCAAGGCGTCGAACATCGACGTCGGTGCAAAGACCGTTGAGTCCGGTGGCATGGAATTCATCGTCCGCGGCAAGGGCTTCATCGGCTCTGGCAAAACCGAGTCCGAAACCATTGACCAGATTAATAACACGGTTGTGTTGACGCGGGACGGCGTCCCTGTGCGTGTTCGCGACCTGGCGACGGTCCAGCTCGGGCCGGAGTTTCGCCGGGGCGCGCTCGACCTCAACGGCCAGGAGGCGGTCGGCGGCGTTGTCGTGATGCGATACGGGGAAAACCCGCGTGATGTCATCGAGCGCGTGAAGACCAAGATCGCGGCACTCGAATCGGAGCTTGGGGGCATCAAGATCCATGGCATCTACGACCGCACGCAACTCATCGATGAAACGGTCGCCACGCTGACTGAGGCACTTACGCAGGAAACGCTGATCACAATCGTTGTGGTCGTGCTGTTCTTGCTCCACGTGCGGGCCAGCCTCGTGATTGCCATCACTTTGCCGATGGCCGTCCTGATGGCCTTTGCCGCCATGAAATGGTTCGGCGTCGACGCCAACATCATGTCGCTGGCTGGCATCGCAATCGCGATCGGGACGATGGTCGATATGGGCATCATTGTTCTGGAGAACATTTACGATTCGCTGGCAGACTGGGAGGCAGGAGGCTCAAAGGGTGGTCCGCAGCGCCGCATTGAGGTGATTCGGGACGCCGCCCGCGAAGTCGTACCCGCGGTGATGACGGCTGTGAGCACGACCATCGTGAGCTTCCTGCCGGTGTTCTTCTTGACCGGTCGCGACCACAAGCTCTTTGCACCGCTGGCCTGGACGAAAACATTTGCCCTGGCTGCCAGTCTGATCGTGGCAGTCACCGTGGTGCCGATGCTCGCGCGTGTGTTCTTGCGTAGCTCACGGACGCCACGCTGGGCCGGAGTTGCCGCCGGGCTGGGAATTGCTGGGCTGTTGGCTGCGCTGTCCCATTTCGTCTGGGCAGACCACGTGGCAGCGTGGATCCAGTTGCAACCAGCGGTAATAACGGCGTTGGCGGGGCTGATTGGCTTCCTCGCCGGCTGGTGGATGATGCGCGAGAGGATCCGCTCCATGGAGGAGAATCCGGCCAGTCGCTTCGTCCGCTTTCTATATGCCGGTCGGCTGCGGCTCGCACTCGGTCACAAGATGCTGATGCTGTCGTTTCCGCTGGCCATCTTCGTGCTGGGACTGGGAGCCTGGGTTGGGCTACCGACGGTTCTGCGTCCGGTTGAAAACGTCGCCACCACGCTCGGCGCAGACCTGAATGAAGTGCCGGGCTACGTTAAGGCCAAGCACCTATTCACCGGCTTGAAATCGGACGACTGGATCGCGCTGGACGAAGGAAGCTGGTTTTACATGCCCAGCCTGTACCCGGCCGCCAGCTTCTCCCAGGCGATGGAAGTGCTGCAAACGCAGGATGTGTTGATCAAGCAGATTCCCGAAGTCGAGAACGTGATGGGTAAGATCGGCCGTGTTGATTCGGCCCTGGATCCGGCTCCGGCCGCGATGGTGGAGACGTACGTAATGCTCAAACCGCGAGCTCAATGGCGTGAAGGAATGACGGAGCGAATGATTTGGGACGAGATCAATGCGGTCGCCACGTTGCCCGGCGTGACGCCTGCCTCTCCGCTGCAGCCAATCGAAGGGCGAATTGTGATGCTTCAAAGCGGGATCAAAGCTTCGATGGCCGTGCGCGTTTATGGCGACAGTCTGGAGGGTCTGGCGAAGGCGGCAGTGGCCGTTGCCGACCATCTCAAGCAGCAGCACTTCGTCAATGCCGGTACGGTCAATCCCGACATCGTGATGGGCAAGCCGTACTACGAATTCGACGTAGACCGCGAAGAAGCAGCCAGATACGGCATGACGACGATGATGGTGAACCAGATTGTCGCGGCGGGCCTGGGGGGCTTGGACGCGACGACCACAGTTGAAGGGCGGGAACGCTATCCGATTCAGATCCGATTTCCACGCGATGTCCGCGAGCGAATCGATGAGTTAAACCAAATACCGGTCGTGACGCATGCAGGAGAAATTGTTCCGCTCCAGCGGCTCGCCGAGGTCTCGACCACCTGGGGCCCGGGCGCAATCAACAGCGAGGATTCGCGGTTGGTTGCCCACGTCATGTTTTCGCCATCGGGCGCGGCAGGCGATCTGGAGACGGTGGCCACCGTGATGGATTCCTTGCGCACCGCCAGAGAAACTGGCGAGCTGTCCTTCCCCCATGGAAATTTCGAGCTTCAAGCGGTGGGATCGTTCCAGAATCAGATTGAGGCCAATCAGCGGTTGATGTGGATCTTGCCATCGGTCTTCTTGATCAACCTGTTGCTGCACTACCTGCACTTTCGCAATCTCCCGATCTCGCTGGTGGTCTTTTCGGGAATCCCCATCGCGTGTGCCGGCGGCATGATTGCCATTGCGGTCATGGGCGTCGAATTGAACACGGCCGTCTGGGTCGGCTTCATCGCCCTAGCAGGGCTGGCCGCGGACGACGGCATCGTCATGGCCAGCTACATTCACGACCGGCTGAAGCGGCGCACGATCGACAACGTTGCCGATCTTCGTGACGAAATCTACGAAGCCGGGCTCAAACGCATTCGCCCCTGTGTGATGACCACACTAACCACCCTCGTGGCCTTGCTGCCGGTGATGCTCTCGACCGGGCGCGGTGCGGATGTCGCTCGGGCGATGGCCTTGCCCGTATTCGGTGGCATGCTGATCGAACCATTCACGACGTTTGTCGTTCCAACGGTCTATTGTGCGTACATGGAGTTCAAGCTGCGCGCAGGTCTCCGGGACGAGCTTTTAGAAATGGCGGTCGATGCAACCGCGGCCGCGAGTCGCCCGGATTCCATCGCCGCATGACGAGTCACATCACTGTTACTTCTGTTCCCTTCTCGAAAGGAGTTGAGAAATGAGGCACGTTACCTTGACACTGGCCATCGTTGTTACCGCGGCTTGTTCGATCGCCTCGGCCCAGGAGCTCTCCGAGCGCGACCAAATCCACGGCGCCGTCCAAGAGATCTGCCCCGTCTCGGGCCAGAAGCTCGGCGCGCACGGCACGCCCGTCAAAGTCAAAGTCGGCGAGGAAATTGTATTCTTCTGTTGCCAGGCATGCCTGCAGGGCAAAGTGGACCCTCAGCACTGGGCGACGATTCACGCCAACTTTGCCAAGGCGCAACGCATCTGCCCCGTCATGAAGAAGGAGCTTCCCAAGAACCCGAAATGGACGATCGTCAACGGCCAGATCGTGTACGTCTGTTGTCCACCTTGCACGGAGAAGATTGCTGCCAACCCGCAGATGTATTTAAGCAAGATCGATGAGCTCTTCACGGCGTCACTCAGAGCCAGGCAAGCTCGTCGATAACCTTCAAGTCTGCCCTCGATCAAAGTGTCGGCGGGAGGCCTGGGCGACCGAGCATGAACGCTGCGACGTTGCCCAGGCTTCGTGTCCATGGGCATCTGGATCCGTGCTTGGTTCTACGAGCGGCGCACCGGCGGCTGGTCACGGTCTTGGGCTTGAATCCGTTGGCGTAGCCGCGTCGCGACTCGGTGCGCTGGTGGGGAGCAGCGCCGAGGACGGCGGAGCGCTCGAGCTTCATGGCTTCGTTGAAGAGGGTTTCCAGCGCCTGGGCCACGCCGTCAAATCCGTGCTCGGCCGACAAGGTGGACAACATCGTCGCGCGCGTCAGATTGATCGTGGTGGGCCATTGCGGGACTCCTTTCGTTTACCAGAACAAGTCAAAAGGAAACCACCTTGGCCCACCCCTTTTGAGCCTGCCGCTGCGTGTGGAGCTAAGCTCCACACGCGAACTCGTTGAGTCCTATTTACAGGAAAGAAGTTACGCCAAGTCGCAATTCCCGCCGCTGGCAAGATTTCCGGGAAAATTGTTTGCATCGAAGAACGATTGACTATAGTAAGCAACCTTGGTGAGCAAGTTGACTTCGTCAAAGGAGGGTTGCTGCCAGGGCTGCACTTAAGAGTGGTCAACGGCACGTGATAGGGAAGCGACGAGTAACGCCACCAGTTTTCTCCCTAAGATGCGGCGCAGCGCGGAAAGTTCGCGGGAATTTTTGTTGGCACCAACGAAATCGCAACACGGTCGGTCTTCAACCGTGAGCCGAGCGCGAACCATATCTCAGGCTTTGACCGCAGTCAACCAGACGATACAAGGGCAACGCAACGATCGTTGGCGGGACTATACTGCAGGCGTTATCGCCGTCCCCAATTCGTTCGGTGCGGCAGCGCGGTTGCTGGCGTCGGTTGCGCTAACGCTGGTCGTTGCATTGCCTGCAGTCTCCGTCTCCGCCGCGGAACTGAGGGTGATTGCGGGTGCCGAGTTTAATCCCGCATTCCCCGACCCGCGTCAGACGAACCAGAGTCCTGAGATCACCAGCCCTGGGCCGTCGCTGTCGGAAAGTCGCTCGGTGCCGCACGGCGACTACGCGTCGGTGACGGTCACGTTCGGGACGGCCTTGGTCAATGGCAGCGCATCGGCAGGCTCGAACGATGGCGCCTCGAGTGGGGCGACCGGGACGTGGGTCGATGAGATAACGATCACCGCTCCTGGAGTTAGCGCCGGAACCAGCGGCAAGGACTCGCTAGTCCTCGACTTCAGCTGATCCATAGATGCCACCGGCACGGGTGCCAATACGATGCAGGCCTTTTGCCGTCTTTCGGTCTCGACCGATCTGCTGCAGTTTTTTGATCGCACAGGGATTGACCAACCCACGTTGGGATCCAGCGGCGACCCGATTGGCGACTTCACCACACCGGAATTTGGTTTCTTCTTCGGCACGCCGTTGGCGCTAACCACGATGTTGGATGGTGGCGGGAGTGTGGTGCCTTCAGCATCTGGTACGGTGTCCGTCACCGACTTGGACCTGGTGCTCGACCGCATTGTTGTCCGTCGTCTTGATACCGGCAACGTTGTGCTGGATGCCACCGCCTTGGAGAGCTCGGGCACCAGTTACTCCGTAGGGGCCCCGTCCCTGAACCGACCACTTTCGCCTTTGCCGCGCTTGGTCTTCTGTTGCTCAGCATCATATGCAGGCGTCGTAGGCATCGTTGACCAGTCCCACCTGCCCGTACGTTTCTCGCGGTCCGCCAACAAACCACCGTTTTTGAGACACCAAGGTCCAGATGCCGGCTTCGCGCGTCGACGGATCGGTCACATTGACCGATGCGACGACGGGAAAAGCGTTTTGTTGCGTCTGCGAGCGCAGTACTTGCGGTGAAGACTCGTAAGAATCCGATCGCAATTTGGCGGCTGTCAAACCCAAGTGCGGACGGGTGTCCGTTACCCAGCCCCTGCACGTCCGCGGTCACGTCAACGCCCGATCCGTTGTCGCATGGCCGATCATCCACGAGGCAACCATGCTCCAAGGCGTCCAGCATGATCCCAGGCCCGGCCCTAGCGTGGCCCAAGTGGTGCGCTTGGCTGTCCGGTGCATGATCCTGCCCACCGATGTAGGCGAAGATATGACGCAAAGCAGCCCCCATATACACACTCAACAGGACGGGATGCTCGCGCCAATTCCAGGGGCCGTACTTGTCCCGCCCGTCCATCATGGCGAAGGCTTCGTGGGCGATGGCTACGCCGGGTACAGCGCCTAGATCGATCTTACATTGCCCGGGCCCGGCTAGGTCTTTCGGATTGACTGGCGGTTTGATTTCGGCGGACGGCTCTAGATCGGCTATCGATTCTTGCGGGGTGTAGGGATGGGTTGCTGTTGGCCTGTGGGTTTTTCTAGCTTGGTCCTGCATTCAATATGAAGGGGGTCCGTGTCCAAATACTCTTCCGGAGAGAAATAGACTCGCACTCTGCCGTCGAACGTGTGACCATTCAGTTTCGGGTCGGTTATCAGCATCTTGAAGCAAAGAGCGCCACGTTTGCCTGTCTCCAGCGGTTGATGGCACTCGAATACGTATCGGTTATCACCGTGCCATACACCACTTTTGAAATATACCGCATCGGTATCCACAGATGCCCCTATACCCTTGGGTCTCGGGTGAACTCGCGCAATCACCGCAAGCTGGTGCGGATCGGTAACGTGAAACTCGATGGGGTAAAGGATGGCAGGTGCTGACAAGGCTTCGTTCTGAAACGTCACAAACGTAAAGTCGCCTTCGTAGGTGGCGTCGCCACGTTGCAAAAGAGTTGGCGTTGTCTCTTCTAGATAGCGCTGTTGGTCTTTCGCACGATCGGCCCGCGCAACTTGCTGTTCGGCAGCGCGCTGCTCGAAGTCTTCGACGCGGTGCCGTTCGTCCGTCGCTTTCTTCTCGTAGTGTGCAAAAACCTGCCAAAGCAGCCCAAGTACGGCGAGTGAGCAAAGTCCAGGAAGCATCTTCTTCTTCAATCTCGGCCACCAAAAACTCCATCGCCAGCGGACTTCGGTGTTGGAGTCTGGCATTGCGTCCTCCATTTCCGTACGATGCTATTTTGGCCTGCCCGGCGTAGCTGTTTCTTTCCGCATTTCGCCGTCCAAACTCGCGCCCGGAGTCGCGCGAGACCCCGGGTCCGCATCTCGTCTGCCGAAACCGAACCTGCGGTGCAACGGCTCTTTAAAGAACATCGCCAAACCAAAGAGGATCGTCCAACCAATGCCAATCCATTTGTCTATTCCAAGCCCGAGGAATGTCTCGCTATTTCGGGCACTGTTTAGTGCCGCGATCCCGTCCTCCAATGAAGTTTGCCCCGCGTCTGATCGTCGCAAGGCGCGTTGATTGTCCGAGATGGCAAACAGTATTGCAGCCCTGCTTTCTTCGTCCTGTAGCGTCGATGCTATGCTTGACGCTCGCGAAAGCTGGCCAACTACCGCGTCGATAATTGTTGCTTCGGCTGGCTTCGCCTTGTGACGCGCTTCCTGAATCTCGGCCTCCAATTCCTTCCGAAATTCCTCAGTGCGCAAGCGCTGGGCTTCTGGTGTCGTACCGGTGGGTGCGTCGGCGGGCCGTGGCACGACCGCTGCCGGCTCAACGGTCGCGAAGCGCGTAGATATGAGGTCAAAATCCTCCCTGGATATCAAGCCTCTATATGGTTCGAGCGTTCGTACGCGCTCCAACAGTTTAAACAGGCTCGCTGCCTTTTGGTCCTCGTCGTTTATCGCTTCTATGATCCGAAACGCAGCGTCGCGTCGCCCCGCCGTAAACTCATTCACAACCGAGATTTCAATCAGCCCAACGAGGTCCGTGTAGCGGCCACCCGCCCCGAGTTCGATTTGCCCTTCGGCATCGACAGTAAATTGCTGTCCCCAGGCCGATGTGGTTACGTACGCGGCCGTTGGCCGCGTGTCCCGTTGCGTGGTCGGAAATCGGTTCGGCCCCGGCACCGGTTGCATGAGAAACCAGATGGTAATGGCGATAAGCGCTCCCACGGCGAAGCCGCGAAGGCGCAAGACGAATCTGCCGGCCGCGCGGGCGTTGCGCGTCGTGAAGTGGCCAAGTGTGCTCTGAAAAGCATCGGCAAGCGTCTCGCGCATAGTTGTCACCTCCCGTGTTTAGCGCGTACCCAATCCGTCGTCGGGGTCGCCACAATGGCAGTTTTTGGGCCACAACCACCGTTGCGGTGATTGTTGCCTGCACAAATTAGCGCCGTTGCCGAAACTTGCGCGCGCGAAAAAACTTTACGGACATTCTGAGGCAACTTACGCTTTACACCGCAGCCTGCCGGTTTGGCAGAAATGGCGTCCGTAGTCAGTGGTGCGGTGCGCAATGTGGCAGGCGGTAGTCTGAAACCGCTATGCCGATCTGTACCGAAGAGTCACAAAGAGTCCTGCGCGTTTAGTCGGTTCTCTTCGAGACTCCTCGCGTCGGCGCCCTAGCCCAGCAAGGCCAGCATCGCCCGCTTGATTGGCTCGGGCAGCGATGGCCAAGCGGTCACAATTCGGGCGAGATCGTCCAAGCTACTGCAACAATTACTGCAACCGTCCGTATCGCTCGCCGCAACGTCTTTGACACTCTCACTTGCTTCGGTGGGCTCTTGCGTTCGCAATGCAGAGGTCGAGGGTTCGACTCCCTTCCGCTCCACTCGATGCGGCCCGTTGACACGCGTTGTCAGCGGGCTGTTTTTGTTGGTCGATTGCGTTAGTTTGTATGGTTCGGAATGGATGGACCGGCGACACCCCCTCATTAACCTGGCGCGAACGGCATGTAGGCCAGGGCTTGCCCTGGCGCAACTCGGTTGAAGAGCGCCACGAATGTCAGGGCCAACCCTGACCCAACACAGGAGGGAATGGCGATTCACAAAGGAAACTGGAAGCGAGCAGGCATCGCTGTGCTTTATGGAGCATGCGTCTGGGCAGTCTTGCTCGGCGTCGCAGTGGTTCTAGAGAAGCTCCTCAATTCGCCAGGACCTGAGTATGCGATGTCAATCGAACCCTTTTTCTTAGCTGCCCTGTTTCTTGGGTGGGTGCCCGCATTGATTGTTGTCGTATGGAAGCTTCGATCAAAATAAGGCCATATCGGCCCGGGCTTGCCCTGGCGCAAACCGGGTTGATCGCGCTGCGAATTTCAGGGGCAGCCCAGACCTACCGCTGGACGCGCGGGAAAGACGAAGAACCCTAGCTTGCGCTGCGGGTTGGTGTGTTCGCGATCCTGCACACTAACCCAACGCGCGAGCGAGGGAAATGCGGTTGAGATCCATGCGGCGGTATCTCTCGATCGACATCTGCGCGCGGAAGCGCGCAGGGGTGCCTGGGAGGGATCGAAATCGAATCCGTAAGAACAAGCAGTTAAAATTTGTG
>CALFYT010000124.1 GCA_937952415.1 uncultured Planctomycetaceae bacterium
AACTACTACTACGATCACGAGCAAACCTATCCGGGCGAACTTCGCGAGATGGTCAGCGAGGCCATGGCGAAGATCGAACGTGAAATGGGTGCCAAGTTTGGCTGCACTGAAAACCCGCTCTTGGTCTCCTGCCGGTCCGGCGCGCGCGAATCGATGCCCGGAATGATGGACACCGTGCTCAACATCGGACTGAACGATAAGACCGTCGAGGCACTGTCTCGCCAAAGCGGCAACGAACGATTCGCGTGGGACAGCTTTCGGCGATTCGTGCAGATGTACGGCGACGTTGTCTTGGACATGAAGCCTAAGACGAAGCACGATCACGATCCGTTCGAGGAATTGCTCGACTCCAAGAAAAAGAAGGCCGGCGTTGCCAACGACGTCGAGCTGACGGCCGAACAACTCAAGGAGCTGGTCGCTGAATTCAAGCAAGCCATCAAGGAGCACACCGGCAAGTCCTTTCCGGACGAGCCAATGGATCAGGTCTGGGGCGCGATCGGGGCCGTGTTCGGCAGTTGGATGAACGATCGCGCGGTCGTCTATCGCCGCACCTACGGCATTCCGCACGAGTGGGGAACCGCGGTCAACGTGCAGGCCATGGTGTTCGGCAACCTGGGCGACGACTGCGCGACGGGTGTCGCCATGACCCGCGACGTGGCACTCGGCGTACCCGGCATCAACGGCGACTACCTGGTCAATGCCCAAGGCGAAGACGTCGTGGCAGGCATCCGCACTCCGCAGCGGATCGAGGAATCGTTGCAGAAGGTCATGCCGGACGGCTATGCGGAATTGGTCGACATCGGTAACAAGCTGGAAAGCCACTACCGCGACGTGCAGGACATCGAGTTCACAATCCAGCGCGGCAAGGTCTGGATGCTGCAAACGCGCAACGCCAAACGGACCGGTTTCGCGGCCGTGCGAATCGCAGTCGACATGGTCAACGAAGGTTTGATTGCCACCGAGGAAGCGCTCAATCCGCGCCGCATTCCGGCCGACGACCTGAACCAGTTGCTCCAACCGATCAACGACCCCGACTCGAAGCGCAAAGCCGTCGACGACGGGCGGCTGCTAGCCAAGGGAATCAACGCGGGCCCCGGCGCCGCCACGGGCAAGATTTGCTTCCATGCGTCCGATGCCGAAGCCGAGTGGCACAAGAACTCCAACGTGCAATTGATCCTCGTGCGGCGCGAGACCAGCCCCGAAGACCTGCGCGGGATGAAAATCGCCAAGGGAATCCTGACGGCATTCGGCGGCGCGAGTTCCCACGCGGCGCTTGTCAGCCGCCAGATGGGCAAAGCGTGTGTCGTGGGTTGTGGAGACTTGGACATCGACTACGCCGCCGGCACGGTGACGGTCAAGGGTAAAGTCCTAAAGGCCGGAGACGACATCGCGATCGACGGGTTTACTGGCGAAGTGTTCGAAGGCACGATCGAAACTCGACCCAGCGAAATCCTCGAAGTCGTCATCTCCAAGACCCTCAAGCCGGAAGAAGCCGAAACATTTCGCCGCTATGAACAGTTGATGTCCTGGGTCGACGAGCACCGCCGGCTCAACGTGCGTACCAATGCCGACGAGCCCAAACAGGCGACCGAAGCCATCGCCTTCGGCGCCGAGGGAATCGGATTGTGTCGTACCGAGCACATGTTCTTCGACCATATCGATGACTTTCGCCGAATGATCCTGGCCGACTCGCTAGAGCAGCGCGAAGAAGCGCTGGCCACGCTGCTGCCGCATCAGCGAAAGGACTTCGACGGGTTGTTTCGCGTAATGAATGGACGGCCGGTCACGATCCGCCTGTTGGATCCTCCGCTGCACGAGTTTCTGCCGCACACGGAAAAGGAGCAGGCCGAGTTGGCCAAGCGCCTGGGCATTTCGGCCGAGGACGTATCCCGCCGCGTGCAAGAACTGCACGAATTCAACCCGATGCTGGGCCACCGCGGATGCCGATTGGGAATCGTTCATCCGGAGATTACGCGAATGCAGGCCCGGGCCATTTTCGAAGCGGCCTGCGATGTCAAGAAAGACGGTATCGACGTTGTGCCCGAGGTCATGATCCCATTGGCCGGCTTTGCGACCGAGTTTCGTAACCAGGAAAAAGTGGTCCGCGAAACGGCCGAGCTGGTGTTCGGCGAAAAGGCTGCCCACGTGCAATTCCTGGTTGGCACGATGGTCGAGTTGCCCCGGGCCGCGATTTGCGCCGATCAGATCGCCGAACGGGCCGAGTTTTTCAGCTTCGGAACCAACGACCTGACGCAAACCGCCCTGGGCATGAGCCGCGACGACTACGGCGGGTTCATCAACCAATACCGTGAACAAGACATCCTGCCAAACGACCCGTTTCAGACGATCGATCGCGACGGCGTGGGTGGACTGATGAAAATCGCGGTTGCCGGCGGACGAAAGGTTCGAAAGGACATTAAGCTGGGCATCTGCGGCGAACACGGCGGCGACCCGGCCAGTGTGATGTTCTGCCACGAGATCGGGCTGAACTACGTCAGTTGTTCGCCCTTCCGGGTGCCGATCGCACGACTAGCCGCGGCTCAGGCCGCGGTTGCTGAAAAAGCGGCCGCAAAAAAATAGCCCAGACTCGCCGCGGTGCTGGCTCGCGGCTTGCCTGGGCAGTGCGGCAGATGCCTTCCGGCACGGGACAAGAATCGCGTGCCCTGGGGGGATACGCGGTGCGCACTTGTCCGGACGCCTGGCATCTTGCCGGCGGCCCCGTCGTGCTGGCAATCACGACAAGGCGGGGGTGGCTTTTCGACGCGCTCTAGCCGGCCTTCGCCCGCACTTGCTGACCGTCGTTGTCGTCGTCGGTGACGCGGCGTAGTTTGAGCGTCGCCTTCGGGGGTGTGCGGCGTTCCTGCACGAATCCGCGCGTGCCCTGCGAGAAGAACGGGTGAAAGTCGGCCGCTGGGCCGGTCGAAAACTCGGCTTTGAGCTGCTCGAGCACCTCGACCCAACGTAGCCCGCGACGATAAATCAACCGGTACGCGTTCTTGAGCTGAGCGATTTCCGCCGTAGCGAAGCCCGAGCGTCGCAGTCCAACCAGGTTCAGGCCCACCACCATTCCACTCTGTCCATCGATCGTGACAAACGGCGGCACGTCCTGCACGACGCGGGCACAACCGCCGAGCATCACAAGCCGGCCGATTCGGCAAAACTGATGAACTGCGACGGCACCGGCCAGAAAGGCCCGATCGCCGACCGTAACGAACCCGCCGAGTAGCACGTTGTTTGCCAAGATGATGTTGTTGCCAACGGTGCAATCGTGCGCGATGTGCGATCCGACCATCAATAGGTTGTGGTCGCCCACTTTCGTGACGGAACCCTCCTGCAGGGCGCGGTGAATCGTAACATTCTCCCGAATCACATTGGTCGATCCGATCTCGACGCGTCCGAGGCGATCGGAGTTTTTGGTGTGCTGCGGCGGACCGCCGATTACGGCACCCTCGCAAATGACGTTGTGCGAACCCAACGTGGTTCCGTTCTTGACAACGGCCCGACTGGCCAAGGTGCAATGGTCTCCGATGCTGACATCTTCCTCAACGACGCAAAACGGTCCAATTGTAATGTCGTGACCGAGCGTCGCGTGCGGGCTGACGACCGCCTGGGCATGGATGTTCACCGTGGGAATCTCCGAAGCGGGTGGATAGGTAGGCGAGAGGCTGGCCCATGTTCGGGATGGCCAGATCAATGGCGGTGGGTTCGGGCGAGCTGTCCGATGAGGCGAGGGACAAGTGGGTCTCAATGTGCTCCGCAACTCGATATCGGTTGTTCCACAAGCGCCAGTTCAACCCAAAATACTGCATCTACGGGGTCTGCGGGCTGAACGGCGATGCGGCAATGCACAGCTTGCCTGGACCGCACAACCCGACCGGGATGGCACCGCGCGGACGGGCGCACAATCGGCAAGGTTTGCCTAGCTTGGCGGTGGCGACTGCCGCGACTGACTTTGTTAGAATTCGGACGCGCTGGCTTCGACCGACCGAATCTGGCACCGTCCGACCGAGTACGCCGATCGCGAATCCACGAACGTTCCGGAGTCGAAATGCCAACCAACGAAGAGCTCTACAACGAAGCGGATCAACTCAAGCAAGCCGGCAAGCTCGACGAAGCGGCCAAGGTGCTGGAGAAGCTCGTCGAGCAAGACGCTAGCTACGCGCTGGCCCATTCGGCGCTGGCCGTGATCTGTGGCCGGCTGAATCGCCATGACGACGCCATTCGCCACGGGCTGAAGGTCTGCGAATTGGAGCCGAACGAGCCATTCAGCTTCACGGCAATGAGCGTCACGTTTCAGCGCGCGGGTAAGATCCCCGAGGCCGAAGAAGCGATGGCGCGTGCTCACGCGCTGCAAGCCGGACAGTAGCGGCAAGCAGTCGCCGGCAAACCACTAGGTCAGGTGGATGCCGCCGTCGTCGATTGCAAAGCGGATGATGTCGTCCGAGCATGCGCTGCCACGATGCTTGGCCACGTAGAGCGCTCGCGACATCCGCTCGCCGTCGCGCAACTTGCCCATGTAGATCAACGTATTGGCCGTGGCTAGTACGTCGCCGTCGGCCAAGGGGCGCTCCATCAACTGTTCGAGTATCGACTCGTGTGCCGTGATCAACAGCATGGCTCCGATCGCGCCGTAGTCGTAGGTGTGTTGGGCGACCGCATCGGCGTTGGCCCGGTAGTGTTGACGGAACAAATCGCGCGCGACCCAAGCCGCGTCCTTGCGGAGGATCTGGTGGTAGACGTACTCGAATAGCTCGAACTGGATGGATTCGTTGGGACGATGCGCCGGCTCGATGCCGTCGATCACGACGCGGCGTGCACCGCGCACAAAGCTTCCGTAGAAATAGTCGACGGTCGTGTTGAGCTTGGCCGCCAGTTCGACTTGCCAGTCGTGCCAGGCGTCGAAGCCCATCTCGCGCTGCGTCACGCGACGGCCATCGGAGTCAAAGATATGCAGGTAGTCGCCATACCCGGCCGCTTCGTCAAAGTATCGATCGAAGGCCGGGGTGCGGATTGCTTGGCGTCGCATCGACCAACCAAACATGCGTTTCGAGTAGTCGGCATGGCTTTGCGAGTCGATCCGCGCGCTCATGTCGAACACGATTCCGGGACACCCTTCTTGCCGAGCGCCGGCATGCAGAAACTGCATCCCTAGCTGGGTCTTGCCTGCGCCACTGGCGCCAACCACGACGGTGAGTGTGCCCGGCAGGAGCCCGCCCCCCAAATGATCATCCAAGCCGGCGACGCCGGTCGACTGACGCGTCGATTCGTTACGAGAGTAGACAGATTCGGACGGGGACATGGCGATCGTAGCAGGACGAGCGGGAGAAACGTGGAAGGGTGAACGTCGTTGCGGGGCCAGCAGGCCATGCTATCGACGCCTGCGCACGGCGTCCAGCTTCGAAGCGTCGCCGCAGACGCCCGCTACTTACCCGCGACCACGTTGAATCCCATTGCCGAAAAGACCTTGGGCTTAACGACGTCGACGATCTTCAACCCGACGACGTTTTGATAGGGCAACAGGACGAATCGAGCACCCACCGTATCGGGTGCGCGCCGTTCGACCAGCAACATCTCGCCGCTCGCCGAAAAGTTGGCAAACGGGATCTGCTCGTCGAACGAAACCACGATCACGCCACGCCGTGGCAGGTCATCCGGCCAGTTCTCGAAGCACTTACGCCAGGCTTCAGCGGGGTCCATCGCCATCGTCGAGATTCCCTTCGAAACGGGCCAGTCACGCTACTTCAACTCATTGACCAGCCGCTCGTAGCCTTGCTGTTCAACCGGCGTCATCGGGGTGCGATCCTCGCCGGCATCTTCGGCATTGCGGATTGCCTCGCGCGCCGCATCCGTGTTGTTTGCCGCCTTTTCGGCCAACGCCAGGTGGTAGTACTTCGCCCGCGTAGGATTGTCTGCCGCGGCGACGCGCAAATCGGCCACCGCCTCGTCCACATTGCCATGATTTAGCTGGACGACGCCACGCGTGTCAAGCAGGGCAGATTGCGGACCGATGACCTGAATCGACTCGTTGACCAGCTGGAGCGCTTCCGGTAGGTCTTGCTTGGTGATCGCCAGAGCGAACGCCAGATTGTTTTTGGTCTGCGCTGCTTGCAACGGGGGCGTACTCTTGTCGGCAAGGATCTCCCGGTACACGCGGATTACGTCGTCGGTGCGGCCCTGCAAATCGTACAGTTCCGCCATCAGCAGTCGGATCCGTTGGACGTCGCCCTCAGCGGACAGGGCGGCTTTCGCCCAGCCTTCGAGTTGTTTGAATCGCTCAGGAGTTGCCTGATCGGGATGTCGCCGCAGTGTATCCAGACCCACAGCCATAATCTCGACGACGCTTTGGTTCGACCGCGACTCTTCGAGCAACTCGAATGCCCGATCGACCTCGCCGCGACGTCCCAAGAATGCTCCCATCGCAATCGTGCCGCGCGGGTCCTGCCCCAGATACTCCTCGAGCAATTGCTTTGCGGCGTCGTACTGCTCCAATTGCTCCAGCAACATGGCGACCTGTTCCAACCGATAGAGCTGGGCCGGAGGAATGGGACTTGGCACCAACTGCTTGACGGCGTCGATGGCCTGGTCCGGCATACCCTGCTTGACAAGCAGCCGCGCACGGGCCTCGATCACTGCCGGTCGGAATTTACTTCGTTCGGCCGGGGGGAGTTTCGACACCACTTCTTCCAGCGTGTCCAGCCACCGGGCTGCTTCGGTCGTTTCGTCGTGCTGCGTGAGCAACTGCACGTAAGGAAGTAAGGTATTTGGATCGTCGCGTCTTTGCGTCAAGCTACCGATCATCAACTGCTTGGCACGATCCCAATCGCCCCTGCGTGCATAGAGCTGCCCCAGCAACAGGTTCTCGCGATTTTGTAGCTCGCGACCAGGAATCTCGCTAAGCTTTACGATCATCTCGATCGCCTTGTCGCGCGACGCGGGCTCGGGGCGCCCCGCGAGCATGTCGATGATCGCTTGCAAGTCTTCTGGAGCCAATCGGCCGTCGCTGGTCGCGTTTTGCTCGACGAGTTTGGTCGCCCGGACGATGTCATCGTAGGTGCCGCCGGCCGCGATAATCTCCGCCTGGGCGCGCCGCGCCCACCCCCGCATCCGAACAGCGGCCGGATCGTTCGAACCTTCGTTCTTCGCGACGATCTGTTCGAGGTACGGTGCGGCCTTGCGCAGCTCCTGTTGAAACTGCGGCGCCGGACCCGAGCGCGCCCGCTTGACGTAGTACTCCGCAATGCCTCGCAGGTACGTAACGTCGCCAGGATTGTCGCGGACCGCTTGCTTGAAGAAAGTCTCGGCCTGGTCTTGGTCACCCACAATTTGATGCAGTTGGGCCAGCGCGACCGGGTTGTCCTTTAGCTTCGGAGTCGCCTCACGAATCACTTCCGCGGCGTCGGCGGTTTTTCGATTGGAAACAAGATGCTGTACCAATAGCAACCATGCCTGCGGCAGGTTCGGACCGACTTCGACCGCCTTGCGAAAGCCGGCTTCCGCCTCGTCGACGCGTCCGGCCTGCTCCAGCACATGTGCCAGCCAAATCTGGTTTGCCGGGTTGTCCGGTTCTTGCTCGACGTCCTTTTGCGCCATGGCCAGTGCTTCGGAAATGTCACCTTGGTTCAGCGTTTCTCGCTGGATGACTTTGTTCAAGGGATCGGTCGCACTCAATTGGCCGACGTACTGTAGCACCTTGTCGGCTTCCGAGAATCGTCTCGTGGCGCTCAACAATCGGACGAGCCGCCGAGCCACGACGGTTTGCCCAGTGTGGCTGCACGCAAGGGCCCGCTGATAGCTGGAAATGGCAGAGTTGAGATCGCCTTCAAGTTGATCGATTTCGCCACGCACGCGCCACAACACGCCCCATTCCGAACGTACTTGAATTGCTTCGTCGATTAGCCGGCGAGCGTCGATCAGCGACTTTCGATCCGCGTCGGTCAGCTTTGTTGTGTCGTCCTTGCTACGCAACGAGAGTGGCCGCACAAGCGACATCGCCTTGCAGTACTTGTACAGTGGGCTTTGCGGGCCCCAGTTGGGCGAATCATGAATACCCTTCATCACCTCCTGCATTCCGTCGCTGTCGCTGGTGTCCGACATCAACTCGAACAGCACCTGCCGGATCTGCGCATTCTCCGGATCGCCGACGACGGAAGCCCGCCAGCATCGCTTCGCGCTGTCATAGTCCTTCAGCCTTAGGTATGCACCACCGAGCTGGGTCATGAGCGCGACGCGATCTTCCTCGGAGAATTGGTCCGCGTCCTGCTCGATTTTCTTCAAACCGGCGAGAGCCGTTTCGTCGTCCTCCTCGAGCAGCATTCGAAGTCTTTCGATGCGCAGAGCATAAACATCGCCCACTTCTTTCTCGGCCAGATCGAGCAAGGGGCCGATTCGTTCTGAACGGTCCATCCGCTGCAGCAACTTGACGAGCGACTTCCAGACGCGAACATCCTTCGGATCTATCTTGCGAGCGTCATTGAGCACGGACAGTGCTTGGTCCAATTGGTCCTGCGCCAACAGCAGTTCGCCTCTCAGAATGGCGTTGTCCATTTCGGACCTGTCCGGATCGTCGTACAAACCCTGAACCACTTTCTCGACCAAGGTCCAGTCACGTTGTTCGCTCGGCCGGCGCAGTTGATCCGTGGTCAGGAGTTGGAACAAGGGGAGACGAAGTTCTGGATACTGCTCGATGTTGCCCAGTATCACATCCATGCTGGTGAGCGCTTCGTCGTAGCGCCCCAGACGCTGCAGTGCAAAAGCCTCGCTAAGACGAGCGCCGGCCTGACCCGCGTTTGACTGAAGTACGCGGCGCGACACTTCCAATTGACGATCGTGTAGGCGTAGCGATTCGTAGCATCCACTCAACACCGACTCCAACAACGGCGAGTACTTCTGGGCATACACTGTGCGAGCCAATGCCGGACGGACCGCCTCCAACTCGCGGCTTGCTCCCCAATAGTCTTTCTCGGCGAACTGAATTCGTGCCCGAGAAAACCGCAAGAAGGGCGCGGGAAACTCGTCTCGCTCTTCCATCTCGTCGCAACTTGCATGGGCGCCCTGCAGTTCTCCCGCGGCGAGCTGCAAGTCAAGCAGCATCGGCAAAATGATCTGGACCTGGTCCGCCTTCTTGATGCCCGCCTTCAAGTGCTCAATGCCCGCTTGTGGGTTGCCGTTGGTCGACGCCAATTGAGCGAGAAGAACGTACACGTCTTGGCGTTCAGGATTGCTCTCCAACGCCTTGTCGAGCAGTTCTTGGGCCCGGTCAAAATCTTTGTCCTCGATTGCAAACGCGGCCATCGACAGCACAACGTCCGGGTCTTCAGGCGCCAATTCGTACGCCTGGTCCAAGTCCGACTTCGCCTTAGACGTTTCGGTCGTGGCGGCGACCCATCGCGCGCGAGACAAATGGGCCTCCGCCGAATCTGGATTCATTTCCACCATCCGATCTACAACCGCGTCGGCCAGCTCCGCGTTGTCGACCTTGAGCCGCAACGCGCCGGCGAGCAACTCGTACGCCTCGACTTCTTTTGCGCCTGGGCCCGGCTCCGTTGCGAATTCCTTCGTCAATTCGTCGTATCCGACCAGCGAATACAACACCTTGATGGCTTTCTGATCTTCCCCACTGCGTAGATAGCAGCGGGCTTTGAGCAGCTCCAGGCTTGGATCGACGTTATTTGGATCCTCTAACTGCTTGATGTGGCCCAACGCGTCAGGAATGCGACGGATTTGAATGGTGTATTCGACGAGCCGACGTCGAATGTCGTTCCGATCCGGATGCCGCCGAATGGCCTCTTCCAGCACGTTGTAGGCGCGAATCCAGTCTCGCCGTTTCGCATCGGATTCGTTCGCGGCCTCGTCGACCAGGCGAGCCAGTTCTGAATAGCTTTCCCCTTCGTCCCGGTATTTCAAAAACTGGCTGTAATACTTGATCGCGTCTTCGGTCTTGCCGTTCTTTAGTGCGGTCTCGGCCTGTCGCTTCAAGAAGTCGGCATTTCGTTCGATCTGGTAGCCGTGCAGAAAGTGCACTCCAACCACCGATACGAGAGTGATTCCGATCAGCCACACAGCCAGCTTGACATTCAGGCGTTTCATGCTTTCCAGATCCCGGTCTCTTTGTGCGTCAACGGAAATACGGTGACTATTCTACGCAAGAAATTCGCTCTCGGCCCGCGTACCGCAAAAACCTAACGGCACGCTACATCGGCCGAAGCCGTGGCATACCAAAACCCTGAAGAACTGCGAGACTGTGGGCGCGAGAACCCTGCCCACGGCTCGCTTTAGGGCAGACGTGCATCCAAGTTTTTATCGTACTTGGGTCTACAGCGCTGTCAACGAAACACCCGGGCGATGAGGGACTTTCATGCCCGTCCCCGTGCGTGTCCTGCCCAAGTAGGATGCCCCCCGTGTAGTTTTGCCGGGGCGGAGCTTGTTCCGCCCGCTGCATCAATATGGGCAATCCAACGCCTGGCCCGGCATTGACGCGGCGGATTGTTAAATTGGGGTAGGTGCGAGACGAGTGGAGTTCAAAATGGTGGGTTTTG
>CALFYT010000125.1 GCA_937952415.1 uncultured Planctomycetaceae bacterium
GACCGAGCTGGCCGTAAACCCCAAGGGCACGGTTTACTTCACCGAGCCGCGCTACGTCGGCGACGAGCCGCGCGAGCTCGACTTTGAGGGTGTGTTCGTCGTGGATTCGCGCGGGACGGTCCGCGTCGCGACGCGCGACGTCGAGAAGCCCAATGGCATTCTCGTCGCGCCCGACGGCAAGACAGTTTACGTTTCAGACAATAACAATCGGCCCGACGGGAATCATCAACTGACGGCCTTTTCAGTGCGGCCCGACGGCACGCTCGGCGACAAACGCGTGCTGCACGACTTTGGACCCAACCGGCGCGGAATTGACGGCATGACGCTGGATGCCGAAGGAAACATCTATGCGACGGCCGGGCGCGGCGAGCGCGCCGGCGTGTATGTCTTTTCGCCCGAGGGAAAGCCGCTGGCGTTCATCGCCACGCCCGGTACGCCGACCAATTGCACGTTTGGCACAGGCGACGAGGCGGCCACGCTGTACATCACTGCCGCAACGGATCAACCGCCCGGACCTGAGGGTCGCCCGCCGTTTGGTCTGTACCGCATTCGACTCAACAATAAGGGGTACCGCGTCGGTGGCGAGTCGTGACACTCCGCCGCCCTGCCCCGCTCGCAGCGGGCTGTTCGTGACGCGCGCCCCGATGCGCCACTGCGCGTTTTTCGGTTCCAGCCGTTGCCTTTTACACGGGAGTCATTGCCCATGCACGCCGACTTGCGAATTCTGGCCGAGAACCTCGACGACGGCGAACCGATCTGGTTTCTGAACGCGCTGACGATCATCAAGCTCTCGGCCGAGCAAACCGGCGGTCGTTTCGCGCTGTTGGAGGATCGCCTGCCGGCGGGTCGGGAGTCGCCCTATCACCTGCACCACAACGAGGACGAGACGTTCTACCTGTTGGACGGCGAGTTCACGTTCTACAGCGGCTCCGACAAGTTCACCGGAAGCGCCGGCACGACGGTCTTTCTGCCGCGCGGCATTCCTCACGGCTTTCGCGCCGACACGGCCGGACGCATGCTGATCCTGACGACGCCGGCCGGATTTGACTCGTTCGTGCGCGACGCGGGCGAGCCGGCTACGTCGCTGGTGCTGCCCGAGCCGAAAGAACCCGACTTTGCGAAACTCACCGCTCTGGCGGCGAAGTACAAGATCGACATCCTCGGCCCGCTGCCGGAATGAGGCCGGTGGCGGCGCAGGCTACTTCGATTCGCCGCCGTCGCTGGCCACTAGCCGCACGCGGCGCAGGTCCATCACGGCCGTGCCTGGCTCGTGCAATCTACAACATCCGTGGGTGCGCGATGACTTTATGGACGCGACCAGGCGGAGTAGACCTTCCCGTTGCTTGGACGGATCAATCTCTGTTGGTTTTGCTTGATGGCGACTGTAACAGCGATCTCAGTTGTCTCACGAATGCCTTGCCTTCGAGGCGCGTCTTGTCGGGAAGTTCTGGCAGTTGATGGCTAAAGAAGACCGGATCGGGCACTTCCGCTTCCCAGAGGATGTCTTGGGGATATGCAAGATAGACGTCCCACGCGGGCATTCGTTTGAGCCCCAGCGGCTTCATGAAGGCCATCGCGAGCTTACGATCTGGCAACCAGTACTGGCTTGCGCGTGGATCGGTCACTTGGCGGGCCGAGTCCCGAGCTTCCTTGAATGAATCCCGGGGGAGTATCGGCTCCCAGACAACGTAGACTCGCAGTTGGTCATCGTCGATTTCGCTGAGCACTTCCTCGTGAATCACGCGCGCCCCTTTCACACATGCTGGGCACGTGGGCGATACGAACAGCAACAGGCGGGGGTGGTCTCTGTCCTGATTAAATTGTGATTTTAGGGCTTTGGCATCGCTCGAAAGCTGAATGACTTGGGGACGTTTTTCATCACCTCTTGCTGAAAGAAACGTGATTGTGGCTATGGCGACTGCCATCGCGATTCCGCTGACCGAGAAATTCGTGTTCATAACCTGCCCCTTAGACGAATGAACTAATTGGAACGGCTATCCGTTACGTCAGAGTACGAGGCCCGCAACGTGTTCGATTCGACGAAAGTTCCATGGTATCCCGCTCTGGCGAGCGCCTTCAGAATCTTGACTTTCGGGATCGGACAATTGATTTCCGTACCCACCGAGGCCGTGCTGTTCTTGTAATCGACCTCGACGGCAAGCACGCATGGCACCGTGTGAATTGCATTGCTGACGATACTCGCGCAGCCCTCGCAGGTCATGCCCTCGACGATGATGCTCACTCGGTTCATAGTATCGGTAACGGGCGGATCGACGCTGCCACCAATCAGAACCGCCACATAACTTGGGAAGAACAGGAAGGCGATGGCCAGTGCCGCCACTCCCCACAGCATGACCTTGTTCATGGACATCATGTTGAACCGGCGTTTGCCATCGGGCGGACAGCACGCATCAACCTCTGCGCTTTCAGGAGCACAACAGCCGTGGACTACACCCTCAGCCTTCCTGGGGCGGTATGTGAAATAGAACGCCGCGCCAAGGAAACCGATCGTCACGACGATGAATACTGGACGATAGGTTTCCAATGTCGAGGCAATGCCGGCGCCGGAAACTCCGACGGCCAGCAACAGCAGCGGCAGCCAGCAGCAGGCAGACGCCATCATGGCCGAGCCAAGCGTGCCGATCTTAGCAATCTTCTCACCACGCCCGGTACACGAGTTTGTCGAGTTCGCAGGAGTCGAGTTGGAAGTGGACATGCCTAGTTCGTCCCGAGCGATCTCGATGCCCATGGTCACGCTACCCAGGCAACAGGAACCGCTCGGGTTTAATGTCTCGCAGTGGCAACCAGGATCCTTCATCTTCGCGCGGATGTCGTAGATCGCATCGGACCTGCCTTTCGACTGAAGCTCACTCTTGATGCTCGCGACCGAGTGATTGAAGCAATAACACAGCGGTCGTTCGCCGCCGGCCTCCTTCACGCCGACCGGTACCCTGATTTGCGATTTCGTGAATTCCGTATTGCCACATTCCGAGAAGTAGACGACCTCGCAGTCCCGCGAAGCGCAGAATCGCCAGCCGTCACCTCCGCTGATTTTGTTGCTCCCGTCGCCGCGCGAAACACCGTGCAAGGACTGGCTGCCGCCGGATTTGCCGCCGAACTGGTTGCGGACCAGCGCGCTGAGCGTCCGGGCAGATACTCGTGGCCCACGATTTCCGCACGAGGGACACAGCTCCCGTTGATTGGTTACTGAATTGCTTGCCATTGGGCGGCCCCGTTGCGCTGACTTGCCTGCGTCCGTTTCTTGCCGGAGGTGCGTGCAGCATTTATTATCCAGGTTGCACCGCGGTGTAAGGTCAAGGGCGCGTCGAACGGACCTCAGTCGACAGATTGGCACGCGCTTCATGGTCATGCTTAAACCGGGCTTAGGTGGCAACATGGACACACCGTATTCGATCAGCCGACTTGCCAAGGCCGCCGAGATTCCGACAACCACGGTACGGTATTACGAGCGAATTGGCCTGGTCGAACCGGACAGCCGCAGCCAAGGCAACTACCGGTTGTACAGCATCGAGACGCTGCACAAGCTGAAGTTCATTCGTGCGGCCCAGGCGATCGGTTTCACGCTGAGCGACGTCCGCACGTTGCTTGGAGCTGGTAACGATCACCCGAGCTGTGGAGACGTGCAGGAATTGATCCAGAACCGTCTCACGGACATTGCTGGCCGGGTGCGCGATTTGCGCCATGTACAGAAAGTGCTCAAGAAGGCGCTGGCGAATTGCCAGAAAAGCGCGCCTCAGGAGCGGTGCCACGTTCTGGCGGATCTAGGGCACCAATAGCAGCCGCACGCGGCGCAGGTCCATCACGGCGGCGCCCGGCTTACTGAGCGGCTTGACCGAAAGCGTATGTCGGCCCGGCCGATCGATGGTGATGGTGCCGATCCGCCGCGCGACAAAGTTCTGGAACCCGCCCGTCTCTTCAACGGTGGTGGTCACACGCTGATCGCCGACGGCCAACTCGACCTGGCTGCCGCCGCTGCCATCGCCACAACCCTGCAGAATTTCGACGTCGAACCGCCCAGGCCGATCGATCTGGAAATCCCAACTCACCCAGTCGTCGGCACGAGTCCAATAGCCGATCGTGTTTTTGTGCGGCAGCGGCTCGAAACGGACCATCACGCCGTGGATCACCGCGTTCTTGCCCGGCAGTGTCACGTTGCCGGCTTTGTCCTGGCGATCGGGCGTGTAATCGGGATTGGGGCGCAGCATGTCGGCGTCGACGTCCTTGCGCCAGGCGGCAAGTTGGGCGGCCATTCGCGTGGCTCTTTCCTGTTGCTTGTCGGCGATGTTGGTGCGCTCGCCGATATCTTCGGCCAGATTGAACAGCTCGAGCCGACCGTCCTCGTAGAACTCGATCAATTTGTAGTCCCCGTCAAGGACGACGCCGCCCGGCTTTCCGCCTTGATTGCTGTAGTGCGGATAGTGCCAGTACAGGGGTCGCGGTTCGAGCTGGCCGGACTGCGTGAGCACGTCCAGGACCGAAACGCCGTCAAGCGGCTGCTTGCAGGGTACGCCACACGCTGCGGCAATCGTGAGCGGAATGTCGACGCTGCTGACGTGCTCGGCCGACGTGCTGCCGGGCGGAACATGGCCGGGCCACTTCACGATCAGGGGCACGCGAATGCCTCCTTCGTAGAGATAGCCCTTGCCTTCGCGCAGCGGTCCGTTGTGCGTCGCCGGCGTGTTCGGGCCCTCGATCGTGGCCAGCCCGCCGTTGTCGCTGGTGAAAATCAACAGCGTGTTGTCCGTAAGTCCCAGCGCGTCCAACTTGGCGACGATCCGCCCCAGGCTTTCGTCGGTGCTCTCGATCATGGCGGCATAGATCGGATTGTTCTGCAGGCCGGGCGGCTTGGCAGCGGCGCGATACTTGGCGACCTTGTCCTTTTTCGCTTTGAGCGGCGTGTGGACCGCGAAATGGGGCAGGTACAAGAAGAACGGCCGCTGGGCGTTCTGTTCGATGAACTGCTCGGCCTCGGTCGTGAGTCGATCGGTTAGGTATTCGCCGGCCGGAGCGTCTTCGAGTCCGGGGATAATTCGGCCGTCGCGTCGCCCGACGTAGGGCGCGAAGTAGCTGCGCGGAGATCCGAGCGCGTCGCCCGCGATGCACAGATCGAAGCCTTGTTGCGGCGGTCGGTAACCCTCTCCGCCCAAGTGCCACTTGCCGATTTCGGCCGTGACGTAGCCGGCTTGTTTCAACTGTTCGGCGATGGTCACTTCTTCAAGCGGCAATTCCTGGCGAAACTCGGGACGCAAGAAACGGCGCTGCTTGAATTGGCGATTGCCCGGGATGAAGTCGGTCAGGTGCAGCCGGGCCGGATACTTTCCGGTCATCAGCGCGGCGCGCGTCGGCGAGCAAACCGGACAGGCCGCGTAGGCCTGCGTGAAGCGCATCCCGTCGGCCGCCAGCCGGTCGATCGCTGGCGTGCGATAGAACTTGCTGCCGTAACAGGTCAAATCGGACCAGCCCAGATCGTCGACCACGAACAGCACCACGTTCGGGCGCAACGGTTCGGCGGCCGCCGCTGCCTGGGGCGCGGCAGCCGGCGAAGCGATACAAACCACGAATGAGATGGCGAGCAGGCGCAGCACGGCCAGGCGGCGCGACCAGGGTGCAATCAATCGGGGCATCGGACAAACTCCGGCAAGAGCGTCTTGAAATCGCGGCGCGCCGCGCAGAGCCGCGTCGCATGGGCAACGGGACGGGGCGCAACCCATAGTGTAGTCGGACGCGCGGTCGCATTCACGGCGCGGCTTGCACGGCCGCGCCTCGCCGATCGACCAGTACTAGCGCGGCGCTGACAACCGAGAACACGATCAACATCTGGCCCGGCCCGTAGGTGAGCCACACCGCTTCGGTCTGATGGTCGAAACTGCCGCGAAACAGCCCGAAGGCGAGGATCAGGTCGCTGACCAAAAACAGCGCGGCGCCCAGGGCCAACCAGGCCAAGCGCCGATCTTGCAGCGCCAGCCCCAGCGTGACGCCCGCCGTGCCGGCCAGCAACAGCGAGTACGGCAAGGCCGGCCAAACCAGGTCGCGATTTTCCGTGCCTTGCATCACGACGAAGTACCACGCCACGACGCCGACCAGTTGCCAGGCGACGATCGCGCCGATCATCGGCCGCCGGGCCGTCAGTCCCGCGCGGCGTGCCAGGTGAACACAGCCGGCGATGTACGCAATGTGCCCCAAGCCAAACGCACCGATGCCGCCCAACACCGGGTCGGGCAGCGGGATGAAGTTAAGCAGGTTGGCATTGAAAAAATCGCCGATCGTGCCGAGCGTCATGCCAATGGCGATCAGCGCCGCAAACCGGCCGACCGCCGTGCTTCGCCAAATCGCAAAGAGATACCATCCGGTGGCAACCAGCACCAGCGACGAACCCATGCGGGCCGCGGTGGCCGTGGCAGTTGCGTGCCCGCCAGCCAGGTTGCCGACCACCATGGCCCCGATCAACAATCCGGCCCAGACGAACCAGGCCGGGATGAGCATCGTCGCCGGGTTGGCGCTGCGCCGCGCTTGCGCGTTGGCGGCGCCGGTGGACTCCAATTCGGTCGTCATGAGACAATCCTCCCGGCGGAAATGACTGCGCAGCCGAAAGTTCGCAGTATACTTCGCCGGCCAGCGGCGCACCATGCAACGCCCCGGTTGCCGGGCGAGCGCCGGTTAGAATCACCGGAATCGACCGACACAAACACCCTCAAGCGGCCGCGTGACGTTGGTCTGCGCTGCGACTACACTGGTACTCTCTGCCACGGCGCCGCGCTGCGCCGGGCCGACCCCTTGCTTGTTCACCACCGCTTCAAACCCCTGGCCGGAGGTTCTCCCATTCGTCCACTTCGCACCACGTCGCTCGTTTGGTTGCTACTGTGCCTGCCGGTCTGCATGGCGCCGGCCCAGGAGCTGAAACGACTCACGTACAACCATCCCGGACTGGAAGTCGATTTGGGCGTGGGCCTGTGGGCCTGGCCCGTGCCGTGCGATGCCGATGGTGACGGCGATTTCGACCTGATCGTTTCTTGCCCTGACAAACCGTTCAACGGCGTCTGGCTGTTCGAGAACGCAACGGGCGACACGGCGCGCGACAAGTTTCCGGTTTTCAAGCCGCCGCGGCGATTGAGCAGCACGGTCCACTACGTAATGCCGAGTTACACCGACGACGGGCTGCGCGTCATGACGCCCGGCACCGAGTACGCCGACTTCACGAAGCAAGGGCTCGCGCAACCGACGACCCTGCCGGTCGACAAGGTCATTCACGAACCCCAGGGCAACGCGCCGGGCGTGCGGCGCAAGATCCGCCACAACCAATGGCGGTATGCCGACTACGACGGCGACGGCAAGCAGGATTTGATCATCGGCATCGAGGACTGGGGCGACTACGGCTGGGACGACGCCTGGGACGCATCGGGCAAGTGGACCAACGGGCCGCTGCACGGATTCGTCTATTGGCTGCGCAATACGGGCACCGCCTCGGAGCCGCAGTATGCCGAGCCACAACTTGTCAACGCCGCCGGAAAGCCGGTGGATACGTTTGGATGCCCCACGCCCAACTTCGCCGACTTTGACGGCGACGGCGATCTCGATTTGCTGTGCGGCGAGTTCGTCGATCGGTTTAGCTACTTCGAAAACGTCGGCACGCGAACGACTCCGCAGTACGCTGCCGGGCGACGGCCGCACGCCCCGGACGGTTCGCCGCTGGCGATGAACTTGCAGATGATCGTGCCGATCGCCTTCGATTGGGACCGAGACGGCGATCTGGACCTGGTCACCGGCGACGAAGATGGTCGGGTGGCTCTGATCGAAAACACGGGCGAGCTCGACGACCGTCGCGCGCCGCGCTTTCTGCCGCCGCGCTACTTCCAACAAGAGGCCGACCTGGTGAAGTGTGGCGCGCTGGCCACGCCGGTGGGCTACGACTGGGACGGCGACGGCGACACCGACATCGTCTCGGGCAACACGGCCGGATACGTCGAGTGGTTCGAGAACCTGAGCGGTCCGGACGTGGCCGAGCCGAAGTGGGCCGCGCCGGTGCGGCTGAAGGCGGGCGACAAAGTGTTTCGCGTCATGGCCGGCCCCAACGGCAGCATTCAAGGGCCCGCCGAAGCCAAGTGGGGTTACACGACGTTTTCCATCGCCGACTGGGACCAGGACGGACTGCCGGACATCGTGCTGAACTCGATCTGGGGACGGGTGGTTTGGCTGCGCAACGTGGGCACGCGGCGCGCGCCGAAACTGGCGGAGGCCCGGCCGATCGATGTCGACTGGCCCAGTGCGCCCCCCAAGCCCGAGTGGACCTGGTGGACGCCGCGCGCGGGCGAGCTGGTTACGCAGTGGCGCACGACGCCGGTCGTCCACGATTTCGACGACGACGGGCTGGTCGATTTGGCGATGCTCGATACCGAGGGTTACCTGGCGTGGTTCCGGCGCGAGCGACGCGGCGATCGCCTGGTGCTGTTGCCGCCACGGCGCGCGTTCTTGAACGAAGATGGCAAACCGCTGCGGCTCAACGACCGGCGTGCCGGCGGAAGCGGACGACGCAAACTGTGCGTTACCGATTGGAACGGCGACGGGCGGTTCGACCTGCTGCTCAACTCGGCCAACGCCGATCTGCTCGAACAGGTGGACGCGCGCGACGGGGCGTGGATCTTCCGCGCGGCCGGGTCGCTGGCCAAGCAGAACATCGAGGGGCACGACGTCAGCCCCACCGTCGTCGACTTCGACGGCGACGGCGTGCCGGACTTTCTGGGCGGGGCCGAAGACGGCCAATTCTACCTGCTGGCGAATCCGCGCGCGAAGTAGTCGGCCCGATGCGGCGCGTGGCTGTCGGCGCGATTGCCGCGCCCGCCGATGCATGTCAATCGGCAACACCCCGTTGTTTGAGCACGTCCATTGCCGTGCGAAGCGATTGCTCGCGCGGCCCGGCGGTATCAATCGACACCAGCGCACGACGGGTCAACGCGCCGGCTTCGTCCCAATCGGCGGCAGCCTCGCGATAGACCGACCAATCGGCGTCGGACGCATCGCCGGTGCGGCCGGCCAACCGGGCCCGAATCACGTCGGCATCGGTCTGGCACACGAACAACACCACAGGAACGCCCCAGCGGACCGCGGCCTCGATGAACCGCTGGCGCTGTGCCTCGTCGCGAAAACTGGCGTCGACCGCGACGCGACGCCCCTCGAACAACCGGCACTCCGTTTGGCGCAGCAATTCGGCATACGTCCGTTCGTTCCACTCCGGCGAATAAAGGCCCTGTTCGTAATCGTCGGCCCGGCTGGTGGAGACGTCTTCTCCGGCCAGTTCCTTGCGCACGACGTCGGAGCGGAGTACTTCCAGGTCCGCCGGCCCGGCAAGATCGGCCGCCAGTGTCGACTTGCCCGTGCCGGGCAATCCGGCAATCAGAATCATGCAAGGTCGCCGGCCCGCCGGGGCCAGCGCGCCCATGGCGACCAGCCAGAACCCACGCGCCTTCGAGAGTGCGACGTCGCGGTCGTGCTGGGGAACTTCTTGGTCCGCGGCGAGCATGCCGTCGACTTTGCCACGTACAGCGGCCCGATACGAAACGTAAAACGGCAGCAGGTCGCGGCCCTCGGCGTCGCCGGCGGCTTCGAAGTAGGCCTCGGCAAAATCGGCCGCCAAGTCGGCGTGGCCCGCGCGCACCAGTCCCATGACCAAGAAGGCCATGTCCGCGATCGGATCGGCGTAGCGAAACCGCTCGTTGAATTCGATGCAATCGACAACCAGGATGTCGGCAGGCGGCTGTCGATCGGGAAAGAAATAGACGTGGCCCGGCCGCAGATCACCGTGCGTGTCGCAGGGCAGGCCGCGGTCGGCACGCGCTTCGATCGTCGGACGCAGCCGGGCGAGCACTTCCCGCGTCAGCGATTGCAGGTAGCGCAGGACGGCGGAGCTGATTGCACCGCCGACTTGTGCGGCTGCTTGCTCGAAGTTTTCCAGCGCGTTTCGCGCAACGACGTCGTACCGGCCGAACTGGGAAACGTGCGCCCCACGATCGGCCGACGCATGAAACGTGGCCAGCCGATCGGCCAGCGATCGGACTAGCCCGCGCACGTCTTCGTGCCGTGCGAGGCGTTGTTCCAGCGTGGCCTCGTCGGGCAGCCGCCGCATCTTGACGGCCCATTCACGCACCGGGCCGCTGCCTTCCATCTGGACTCGGCCGTCGGCTGTGGCGGCGACAGGCACCACGTCGAGATAAACGTCGGCCGCCAAACGACGATTCAGCCGCACTTCCTCCAGGCAATCGTGACGGCGTTTTTCGAGCGTCGTGAAGTCAAGAAAACCGAGCGCGACCGGCTTGCGGATCTTGTATGCGTGCTGGTCGGTCAGGAAGACGACCGAAGTGTGCGTTTGGCGCACATCCACGGCCGACACCTCGTCGGGATACGCCGCGGCGTTGCACAGTTGCTCGATCAACTCATCCAACTTCATGCCGACTCCTCAGCCTGCCGGGGCGATTCCCATCAACTCATTGGATCAACCTACGGCCATGCGTGGCGTGTTACAAGCCGGACGCCGCGGCGCGCCAAACAGACACACTTGTCGCAACGGCCCAGGTCGAAAAGAATGAGCCGGCTGGCAGTTTCATTTTGCTTCGATTCGCACCTTGCCAATCTGCGAACGCCTCGTGAAGCCGGTCAAAACGCAGGTAGCGGGCTGCATCGAGCGCGGTCGGAACACTTCGTCTAACTTCGCGCGAGGAACCATCGCCGTGACCAACCCATCCGACAAGCCGGTCGAGCGGCCCGCTCGATTAGTTCACGCGCCGATCATCACGGTGCAGCAGCACATCTTGCGCGAACAGCGGCAGTTTCCCGGCGCGTCGGGCGAGTTTTCCTGGCTGGTCTCGGGGATCACGCTGGCCACGAAACTGATCGAGGCCAAAGTCCGCCGGGCCGGGCTGGCCGATATCTTGGGCGCCGCCGGCGAAGTCAACGTGCAGGGCGAAGTCCAGCAGAAGCTCGACGTGTATGCCAACGAAATGCTGGTCCACGCGTTGAGCGTTCGGGCCAGCGTGGCGATGCTGGCCTCTGAAGAAAACGAGCAGCCCATGTTGGCTCATGGCGGCGCGCCCAGCGCGAAGTACATTGTCGTGTTCGATCCGCTCGACGGCTCGTCGAACATCGACGTGAACGTGAGCGTGGGCACGACCTTCTCGATCTTGAAACGAACGGCCGAGCGGTTCGATACCGAAGTGGCCGCCGACGAAGTCTTGCAGCCCGGCTACAAGCAGCTTGCCGCGGGTTACGTGGTGTACGGATCGTCGACGATGCTCGTCTACAGCACCGGCAACGGGGCACACGGATTCACGTTGGACCCAGCCGTGGGTGCGTACGTGCTCTCGCATCCCAACATCCGGATTCCGGAGCAAGGCCGGTACTATTCGATGAACGAGGCGTACTTGGAGCGCTCGCCGGTGGCGTACCAAAACTACGTGGCCCAACTGCGCAACGGCCAGCTCGGGCGGAAGTACGGCTCGCGATACATCGGCTCGATGATCGCCGACGTTCACCGGACGCTGATCAAAGGGGGCGTGTTCTTGTATCCGCCCACCGATGACTACGCGGAAGGCAAGTTGCGGCTGTTGTACGAAGCCAATCCGATCGCCTTTCTGGTCGAACAGGCCGGCGGCAAAGCCAGCAACGGCCAGCAGCGGATCCTGGACATCGAGCCCGAGAGCATCCACCAGCGAACGCCCTTGATCGCCGGCGGTCCGGCGGAAATGCGAGCTTTCGAGCAAGCCATGGCGGCTGGCGCCAAGGGCTGAGCATCCGCAGCGTCTCTGGCGAGTCGGAATCTACTCTCCGCTGGATTGCTCGGACGGCAGGGCCAGACTCGGGCGCACCAGGCCGGCCACGTGCCGCGCGATCTTGCCTGGGTCGCTCTTCGAGTCGGCGGAAAGATTCGTCAGGACGACCACGGTCAGGCGGTCATCCAGGTAGCGCGCGATGTACGTGGTGAAGCCTTGCCACGCGCCGCCGTGTGCCACGCGGCGCTGGCCCGGCGTGTCGACGCACACCCATCCGAAACCGTAGCTGGCCTTGTTCGGCTTTCCGTCAAAGAGCAGTTGGGGCGTCCACATCGCCTTGCGCGAGGCGTCGCTCAGCAGCGCGTCGCCGTCGAGCGCCGCGTCCCACTTGGCCAAATCGACGATGTTGAAATAGAGGCTGCCATCGGCCGTTGAGTTCATCGTCGGCGAGACCCATTTATGGTTCTTCAACTCGCCGTCCACCAGGCGGTAGCCGGCCGCCCGGTTCGCAACGATGTCGGTGTCGCTGATCACCCGGGTGGCCGTCATGCCGAGTGGCTCGAAGACGCGTTGCCGCAAGAACTCGCCGTAGGGAACGCCCGACACCTTGTGAATCAGGATACCCAGCGTCACGTAGCCCGCATTGCTATAGCCCCAGGAATAGCCCGGCTTGGTCGCCAGGCGCAGCCCGAAGATCGTTTCGAGCAGCTCGTCCTCGGTGTAGTCGCGGCGGTAGTCGAAGTCGAGCGGCATACCGCGCAAGCCCGACGTGTGCGAAAGCAGATGGCGGATCGTCATCGGTTGCCAGCTTTCCGGTGCATCGGGCAAGTGCTTCCGCACCGGATCGTCCAGCGCGAGCTTGCCGTCTTCGACCAACAGCAGCACCGCGGCGGCCGTGAACTGCTTGCCCACCGAGCCCGACTGAAAGATGGTCTCGGGCTTGACGGGAACCTGATGCTCGACGTTGGCCAGCCCGTAACCTTGCTGCTTAACGATTTTCCCATCGTCGACGACCAGCAGGGCGAGACCCGGGATGTGTTGCGCTTCTCGCTCGGTCTCGACGTAGTCGTCGATCTTGTCGGCGATGGCTCGACCGGCCAGCAGGCACAACGCCAAGAGCGCCAACGCCGCGGCGCGAAACCCAATCTGTTGCATCACGGCTGTCGCTCTCTGAAGTATGTCGGTGGACGTGATGGCGCGCAGTCAGTGAAAAACATCGCCCGCGATTTGATCTCGCGTTCGGCTCTCACACGTCCAGATTGCGGGCTTCCAGCGCGTGCTTTTCGATGAATTCGCGGCGGGGCTCGACCTTGTCGCCCATCAGGATGCGGAACAGTTCGTCCGCGGCCCCGGCGTCGCGCATGGTCACCTGACAGAGCGTGCGATTGAGCGGATCGAGGGTCGTTTCGCGGAGCTCCTCGGCGTTCATTTCGCCGAGCCCTTTGAACCGGGTGATGGTCAGCCCCTTCTCACCGGCGGCACGAATGGCCGGCAGCAACCCGCGCAGGTCTTCGAGGCCCGTTTCGTGCTCGCCGCGGCGCAGCTTGAAGCGCGGCTCTTCGGTGCCGGTGCGGTCCTCGGGAATCAGATCGGCCAGCGAAAAGCCCATCTTGTCCAACTCAACCAGCATGCTGTTGATCGTGCGCACTTCCTGAAGCTCCACGATGCGCAGCGCGGCCGAGGCTTGCCCGTTGCCTTCGGCGGTTGACTCGCCGGCCAACGTGTCGGCCACCGGTAGCTCGCCGCCGGTTTGCTCCTCTTGCGCTGCGCGAAACTCGTCGAGCTGGGCCGTCGTGGTGAACCAGTGTTCCTGGCTGCCCAAAAACACATGCAGGATCGGCAGCTTGAGCGTTTCGGGATCTTGGCGGAGGGCATGCGCGCGAAGGCTCACGCCGCGGCGCTCCAGCGCAACCAGCGAGTCCTCCATTGCCGAGAGGATGCGGGCCAGGTGGGCCATTTGCTCGCCTTCGATCACGCGGCCTTCGCCCGCATCGAGCACCGAGTCGGCCAGTCCGAGTTCGAGCAACTGCGATTTCATCTCCTCTTCGGTCTGCACGTAATACGTGTTCTTCTTGTTGCGGACGCGAAACAGGGGCGGCTGGGCCACGTAGACATGCCCCTTGCTGACCAGCTCATACATCTGTCGATAGAAGAAGCACAACAGCAGCGTGCGAATGTGCGACCCATCGACGTCGGCATCGGTCATGATCACGATCTTGTCGTAACGGCGCTTGGTCAGGTCGGCCCCTTCGCCAATGCCGCTGCCAATGGCCGAAATCATGCTCCGCACTTCCTCGTTGGCCAGTACTTTGTCTTCCCGCGATTTGTAGGCGTTGATGATCTTGCCGCGCAGCGGGAGGATGGCCTGATACTCGCGTAGGCGGCCCCCTTCCGCACTGCCGCCGGCCGAATCGCCCTCGACCAGGTACAGCTCGCACTTTTCGACCTCGCGGCTGGTGCAGTCGCGCAGCTTGCCCGGCAAGCCGTGACCGGCCAGCGCCCCCTTGCGTTCGCGCACGATCTCGCGCGCCTTGCGGGCGCTTTCACGGGCTTCAGCCGCCAGGATCGCTTTTTGCAGAATGACGCGGGCGCTCTTGGGGTTTTCTTCGAGATACTTGCCAAGGAAGTCGCCCAGCGCCGAAGCGACGATGCCCTCCACCTCGCTGTTGCCGAGCTTGGTTTTGGTTTGACCTTCGAACTGCGGCTCGGCGACGCGCAACGAGATGACCGCGGTCAGGCCCTCGCGAAAGTCGTCGCCGATGATCGTGAGGTCTTTGAACAGGTTTTGCTTCTTGCCGTAGCTGTTGAGGCTGCGCGTCAGGGCCGCACGAAAGCCGGACAGGTGCGTTCCGCCTTCGGTCGTGTTGATGTTGTTGACGTACGAGTGAACGTTCTCGGTGAATTCGCTGGAGTACTGCATGGCGATTTCGAGGCCGACGCCGTCGTAATCCCCGGAGACATAGATGATGTCGGGATGAACCGGCTCGCTGGCCCGGTTGAGATACTCGACGAATTCGATGATGCCCCGTTCGTAGTGGAAGCTGTCGCCATCGTTGGATCGTTCGTCGGTCAGCGTGATGTGCACGCCCCGATTCAGAAACGCGAGCTCTTGCAGGCGGCGATGCAACGTGGTGTACGCGAATTTCGTGTTGGGAAAGATCATCGGATCCGGCTTGAACATGGTGCGCGTGCCGGTTTTCGTGCTCTTTCCGATGCGGCGCACTTCGCCGGTCGGCACGCCGCGTTCGTACTCTTGTTGGTACACGTGTCCGTTGCGGCGCACCTCGACTTCGCACCACTCGGACAGGAAGTTGACCACCGTGACGCCGACGCCGTGCAACCCGCCCGAAGTTTGGTAGGCGCCTTTTTGAAACTTGCCGCCGAACTTGAGCACGGTCATGACGCCTTGCAGCGTGGAGACGCCCAGATCCGGATGTTCTTCGACGGGAATCCCCCGGCCGTCATCCTCCACGATGACCGAGCCGTCGTCCTTGATCGTGACCGAGACGTTCTTGGCGAAGTCGGCCATTGCCTCGTCGATGGAATTGTCGACGACCTCGTACACCATGTGATGCAGTCCGCGGAGCGTGGTGTCGCCGATGTACATGCTCGGCCGCTCGCGCACGTGCTCCAGGTCGCTCAGGTGCTGCAGGTCCTCGGCCGTGTAGTCATCGCCGTTGGCCCTGCGCAACTCGAACGCCGAAGGGTCGCTGGGCTGGCTGCCGGGATTCTTGTCGTCTGCAGGATTCGACTCGTTTGCCATGATTGATCTCGATTGTCCAACCTGTATCCAATCGAACGTCCGTGTCCGCTGTCGCCCGAAAGGCGACCCCTCTGCTCTGCCCGACCGCGCTGGCTGTTCGTCCGGCGGGACGCGGCAAGCGCGTTACTTCACCGGCCCAACGCGGATCTTCAAATCGCGAATCGACTGATCAGGCACAAGCTGTGCGAGCCGTTTCAAAAGTTCCGCTTTCTGAAAACCGAGTTCCTGGACCATCGTGGAATGTTCGACCAACACTTCCAGCACGCCGCGCCGCACTTCGGTGGCCCGGCTGTGCTGGGCGATGGCCTCGCCGGCCGCTTCGCGCCAGGCGGTGGCACACGTTTCGGCCGATTGGACGCGCCCATAGCCACGTCGGGCCATGAGTTCGGCCAGGATGTCGCCGATCGGTTGTGGATTGCCTGCGGCCATCAAGGGCCCTCAAGTGGTTACACACGTTTGCCACGCACGATCTCTTGAAACGATCCTCCGACGTGGCGTGAATGAAATCTTAGTGTTCTCGTGCCAGCGGCATGATCACATAGCCATAGCCATCGTCGGTGGTGAGCACCGCGGCGCTTTCGGCGTCTTTCAACTCCGCGTTGACCGATTTTTCCGGATCGAGCACCTTGAGAAAATCGCTCACGTAGCGCGGGTCCAGGCTGATCGAGATGGCCGATCCGTCGTAGCTGATCGGCAGTTCGATCCGCGACTGGCCCACTTCGGCCGCGCGGCCGGAAAGCACCAAGGTTCCAGGCTCGAAGTTGAAATCAATGCCGCGGCTTTCCTCGCTGGTGACGATCGCCGCCTGCCGTACCGCCGAATAGAGCGGACCGATCGTAAAGTCGATGCTGGCCGTATTGGTACGTTGCGGAAAGACGTCGCGCCACTTCGGAAAACGGCCTTCAACCAACCGCGAGTAGATCGTCGCCCGAGGACTGCGCACCAGGATCTCGTTGGCTCGGGCGGCAATCTGAATCTCGGAATCGCCGTCGGTCAGGGCCCGTTCCAGCAGGTGCATCGCCTTGGACGGCACGATCGTCATGCTGTCGCCGGTGGCATGCCCTTCGATGCTTTGGGCGGGCACTTCCATCTTGGCCAGTCGGCGGCCATCGGTGCCGACGCCGATGATCTTGTCGGCCTCCATTTCCAATAGTACGCCGCCCAACGCATAGCGGCTACTCTCGTTGTCCGTCGCGAAGATCGTGCGTTTGATCAACTCCCGAAAGGCACGGGCCGCAAGCTCGTGGAACGAAGATTCAGTGAATTCGGCGACTGTTGGAAACTCCTGCGGATTCTCTGCCGGCAGCTTGAACTCGGCACGTTCGGCCCGCACGGTCGTCGCGTTGCCGTCCGACTCGAGCTGCAATGTGGCGTCGGTGCTCTCGCGTAGAATCGATCCAAACCGATTCACCGGCAGGATGGCGCTGCCAGGCACTTCCGCCTGAATGCCGGGCACCTGGAGCCGAATCCCAACTTCGAGGTCGGTTGCCAGAATCGTGGCACTCTGTTCATCGACCTCGAGTTTGATGTTTTGCAGGATCGGCTTGGGACTGCGGCTGGGTACCACGGCCGACGCTGTCTGGAACGCCGCGAGTAGCGCCTCACGATCACAGGTGACTTTCATGACGATGCCTTTCATTCTGCTCGATGACCTTCGAGCGACCGTACATTGCTTTGTCCATTACCTTATTGTGTTTTGAATAGCAGTAGCATTAAGAATGCGAACCGCGATTGTTGATGGCCATGCGTCCCAGGTCCGCGCTGCTCGGTGTTTGTCGCTGGGCGTAAGCGGCCGCGCGGGGCTACCTCGCCGTGGATAACTTGTTGGTTGTCTGTTGCGCGGGCGTCGGTTGACGTCGATTGCCGTACGGACGGGACGATTCGGCCGCTGCCCATGTTGGGTACGCGTGCGAACCCGGCAGCAATGCGACACCGAACAACAAGTTTTCCACAGCGGCTCACGGAGCATGCAGAAGCCTCTTTATGTCGGCCAGCGCTTGCCGCGTGGCGCGGTCGCGGGCCATCAGCCCTTCGGTGCGACGGCAACCGTGCAACACGGTGGTATGGTCGCGTCCGCCAAAGAATTCGCCGATTTGACCCAGGCTCTTGTCGGTTAGCTGCCGGGCCAGGTACATCGCGACGCCCCGCGCCGCGACCAGCGGTTGGCGTCGTTGGGGGCTCTTCAGATCAGCCAGCTTGAGCCCGAAATACTTGGCTGTACGGGTCGCGATTTCGCGCAGTGTGGGTGCTTGCACCTCGCGGCGCTCGGCGACTAGGTCGCGCAGTTGGCGACTGTCGACCGGCTGACCGGCGAGCTGACCGTGCAGTTCCAATTCGAGCAGCGCGGAGACCAGCGCCGGCACACTGGCCGGCAGCGAGCTGGCGAGGCCGTCGATCATCCGCCGCGAAATATCGAGTTGGCGAGTCTTGGCCAGTTCTTGCAGGATCGTTCTGCGCGTGGCCAGCCCAGGCAGGGCGACCGGAACGGCCAGGCCCGCCGAAAGCCGGCTGCGCAGCGTGGGCGACAGCACGGCCGCGTGCGTTGCCAGGGAACGACCGACGACCACGACGAGGGCATCGCGATCGGTCCATTCGTCGAGCAGTCGCGTCAGCTCGTGTTGGGCGGCCTCCTTGTTGGCCAGTTGGCCGACGTCGTCCAGGACGAATAACGAGAGGCCTTCCAGCTCAGCACGCCACTCGTCGAGCCGATGTTCCTCCAGCGCCCTGTTGTACTGCTTCACAAAGTCGCCGGCCGGCAGATACAGGACCCGAGCATCGGGATATCGCTCGACCCACCAATCGATCAATCCGTGGGCCAGGTGCGATTTGCCGGCTCCGTGCGGCCCGTACAGCACCAGCGGGCTATACGTCGTGGCGGCGCGCTGCATGAACCCCTGGAGGGCCGTGTTGGTCAGCCGGTTTTCGGGCCCGGCGACGAACTCCGAGAATGGGTAGCGAGCCGCTTCCGGCCCGGCTGACAACCCCGATTTTCGGCCCCGCAACGGGATCGTAAAAATGCCATGTACCACAGTGGGTCCGTCCAAACGGCAAGAGCTATAGAGGCCTTGAATAAGCCGTTATCGGCGAACCCGAATTGTACCGTTTTTTGGCCCGCCGGGCGAGGTCGCAAACGGCCATTTAAGGCAAAGATTCGGGCCGCCAAAACGTCCCAAAAAACGGCCCCGATCGCGGGCCGTTCGGGAGGGATTTTGGAGAGGCGGCCGATGGGGCGCGCCCGGTCCGACGGCGCGCTACCGAACGTGCCTGGCGGCGACGCTGCGGGATGGCACGCGGCGCTAGCTGAGCCAGTCCAAATCAACGTCGGCCGTGACCAGGTCGTCGTCATCTTCGTCGGCCGAGTCGTCCGGTTCGACGACCGGTGCGTCGGACAGCAACAGGTCACTCGCAGCGCCGTCGCTGGCCAGCGTCGGGTCGAGCTCGGCATAGACCGAATCGATCGCGGCAGGCGTGGCGGTCGGTCCCGTGGAGTCTTGCTTGTCCAACGCGACGGCAAAGGTCACCGCGTCGTCGGCAGTAGCGGTCGACGGGCTCGCCACGGCATCGCCGGCCGCGGTTGCCGGGCTGGCTGTTGGCGACGGAGAATGCGTGATCAGGTAGTTGATGATCTGAAGCGCGTCCAATGGCGAGATGATGCCGTCGAGAGTCGTGTCGAGGTACATCCCTGCGTTGGAGGCGTCCATCGGCGTCGCATGGACGCCGTCAAGAATCAGCGAGTTGATGACGCGCAGGGCGTCGAGCGGAGAGATGATGCCATCGCGCGAAGTATCCAGGCGATCGTTTACCGGCACCTGGTTCGATAGCGTCACATCGGCGGTCGCATTGTCGCCGGAGAGCCGCAGCATGTAGGTCTCGCCGGCCGTGATGCTCGAGTAGAGCGAAACCTGCGCATCGGCGCTCGCCGAGCTCGATCCGCGCAGGCGGTAGTTTTCATCATACAGAGTGGCCGAAATGCTCGTGCCGGGCGTGCTGGTCGAGGCCTCGACGCGCACCGTGCCGGCGCGCAGCGGCGTGAACGAGTACCATTGGTCTCCGTCGATGACTTGCGTGCCCATCGGCAACGTGCCCAGCATGGCCGGCAGGGCCTGCGGTTCCGGCAGCGAGGGCTTGGCAACCGGCGGATCGAAATTGCCGACGATCGGCAGGGCAAACGCATCGCCGAACTGCGCGAAGATGTCGTGACCCAGCGGAGTTGGCGAGAACGGATGATTCAGCGCATTGACCTGGTTGCCGCCCCGATGCTCCATCGCGAAGTCGTTGGAGATCAGGAACTCCCAGTGGCCGTTCTCCAGCGGCAACGTGCCCGTACGCTCCGGTAGCCACAGACCAATGTCGTCGATGCCGTCTTGATCCATGTCGGCGGCGACCGGCTTGTCGGCCGTGCCGGGCAGCCCCCAGTTGATGACGGCCTGCACGTTGCTGCTCCAGGTAGGCTGCGTGCCCGGTCCGCCGGGCTGCGAGCCGAAAGCAAACGTGAACTGATCGTTGCGCCAGGTGCCCAGGTCGTCGACACCGTCGCCGTTGAAATCGCCGACGATGGGCGCGCCGCGCAGGTTGGTCGAAAAGATCAAGTCGCTGCCATCGATGATGTAGTCGTGATTCGTGTCCATGAACCATTGCGTGCCGTCGAACAAACCGATCTCGTCGCCGTTGTCCAAGTCGCCGTCGAAGTTGCCGGCAATGGGCAGTCCGTTGATCTGCCAGTTCGACGGCTGAATCGTGGCGTGGTCGCCGGCGGCCGGATCGATGATGCCGTCGTGGTTGGTGTCGATCAGCCAGCGGAATCCGCCGGGGATCGGATCGTAGCCGTAGGCCGCGAGCTTGTCGTAGCCGTCGGCGAACAGTCCGTAGCCCAACACGGCGTTCGCCGGTTCGACCTCGCCGTTTTCCTCATGGCCGTTGCGATGATCGATGCCCGGGAAGTTGCCGGCGAACAGCCCGTCGTGGACGTTAAACGGCGTGACCGTGCCCTGCAGCGACGGAACGATGCCCAGGTTGAACGTCAGGTCGCGGTTGGTTGTGTCGTTATTGGTGCCTTGCGGATCGAAGAACAGGTTGCCATTGATGTCGATGTAGATCGTGGTCGCGGCGTAAGTTCCGATCTCCGGTCGGCTGTCGACGGTGAACCGGGCCACGAAATCGCCGCCGGGTTGCCCGTCGCCGCTGGGAAATAGCGGGAAGTCATTCGGCTCGATCGCATTGTTCTCGCCGTCCAAGTTGTTGCCGGCCAGGTCGACCAGATCGTCGTCGATCGTGAGCGTGAATCGATCATCCGGCAGCGGCGCGGCAAAATTGAGCACGATCGTCGCGGTGGCCGGTTGGTTGACCTGCGGCGGGTCGAGCTCGACGGTAATATTGCTGATCGCAACCACGCCATTGTGATCGCCGCGGACCTCGATCAGGCCGGGCGTTTCGGCGACGCCCGCGTCGATCGCGTTGTAGAGGAACTCGGCCACGCGATTCGGCAGGTCTTGCAAATCGATCGCAAGGCTGAAGA
Organism: uncultured Planctomycetaceae bacterium; assembly: GCA_937952415.1. GTDB lineage: Bacteria > Planctomycetota > Planctomycetia > Pirellulales > PALSA-1355 > CALFYT01. Next base: position 21,056 of record CALFYT010000125.1, read on the forward strand.
CCAGCGGCGTCGGACCCTGCGAAGCGTTGCCTGGCTTTAGCCCGAACAGGTTGAACTCGGGGTGGTCTGGGATGCCGACGTTGGTGACTTGCGGTCCCTGGGTGTCGATGAAGATATCGAGCTCCTGCAGGTCCGACTCGTTGCCGGCGAGATCCTCGGCCGTAATGGCCATCTGACGCAGTCCGTCGGGGAAGAAGAACGAGGGGTCGTTCAGGTCGACGTTTGTGGTGATTTCCCACCGCCCATTGGGAAACGCGAAGTTTCCGTCCAGCGGAATCGCGACGTCTTGTCCGAAAACGAACGCCGCGCCGAACGACTGTTCGAACAGCCGAACAATCGCGTTAGCTTCGGCCTCGCCCCAGAAGGTCGGCCGAGTGACGTTCGTGATGCGATCGGTGAAGGTCGCCGGATTGCCTTCGACACCCGAATCGCTGTCCGGTTCGAGCCCATCGTTTACGTTGGCCGAAAAACCGAAGAAGACCGGCGGCGCGACCGTGTCGATCGTGATTTCGAGCAGGAAGTCGTTGATGTTGCCCGCGCGGTCTTCCGCTTCGAGCTTCAAGTTGTGAACGCCGTCAGCCAGCACCGGCAGCGTATCGGTGAAGAATTTCGCCGTGCTCAAGCCCGGAATGGTGACGAACGAGTCGACCAGCAGCACGTCGGGGCCAGTGCCCGGCCGATCGAAAATCCGGTAGCGAATGTCGTTGGGGAAGTTGTTCAGCGCCGCGCCCTGCACGTCGTCGATCGTGCTGGTTACCGTCGGCGTGTTGTCTCTGGTGACGTTGTCCTGGTTGTTGCGGCCGGTATCGCTGGTCTCGGTCAGATCCAGGTAGGGCGTGTTGGGCAACACGGTGTCGACCCAGATGGTTAGCCCGACTTCCTGCACGGTGATGTTTCCGGCCAGGTCTTCGATCTCGGCGGTGATCAGCCACTCGCCGTCGTCGAGCGGTTCGGTCGTGATTTCCCAGTGGCCGAATGCCGGCGGATCGTCGGGCAGTTGGGCCGGCGGATCGGTCAGGTCGGACCCGACCACGCCCTGACCCACGAGCAAACCGTTGGCAAAGATGCGGATCTTCGCATTGGCTTCGCCCGTACCATCGAACGCCACCGCCTGAATGTTCGTCACGTTGTCATTGTCGAACGTGCCGCTGTCGCTGCTGGCCAGCAAGTCGGGTGTCGACGGCGCGTCGGGCGCGGTCGAATCGATCGTCAGCAGCAGCTCTTCGCTTTGGGCGCTGCGATTGTCGGCGTCGTCGGTGGCCTCGGCCGAGAGCGGGTGTGGGCCTTCGGCCGGAATGCCGTTGATGCCCTCCAAAGCCACGAAGTCGAGCGTGCGGATCGTGAACGGAACGGCCGGCATGATGAACATGTCGATCACCGTGTTGCCGTCCTTGATCACCACTTCGGTACCGGGCTCGGCCGAAACGCGGAAGTCGAGCTCGGTCAGATACGTGACGTTGTCCATGTCGGACATGCCCGTGTCGAAGTTGTCCAACAGGTCGAGCGTCGGGCGTTGCGGCGCGAGCGTGTCGATCTCGAGAATGAACGCATCGCTCATCTCGCTGATGTTGCCGGCCAGGTCTTCCAGTTCAGCTGTGATCTCGTATTGGCCGTCGGCCAGCGGCTCGATCGTGACTTCCCACGCGCCGATCGGTGGTTCGTCGGGCAGGTCTTCTGGCGGATCGGTCAGGTCGGATCCGACCATCCCCTCGCCGACCAATTCCGGTTCGGCACCGGGCACGCCGATCAGCGTGGCGAAGATCCGTACCTTCGCGTTCGCCTCGCCGGTGCCCTTGAATGCCGGCGGGTTGACGCTGGTGATGCCGTCGCCCAGCGTGCCGCTGTCACTGGCGTCGAGCAGTTCGGGCGTGCTGGGCGGATCGGGCGGAATCGTGTCGATCGTGACCAGCAACTCTTCGCTTTGCGCGCTGCGATTGCCCGCGGCGTCGGTCACCTCCGCCGAAAGCGGATGCGGGCCTTCGGCCGCGATGGCCGCGACGGGCCAGGTGATCGTGCGAATGGTGAACGCGGCGGCTGGCATCACGAACGCATCAATGACCGTATTGCCGTCTTTGATCACCACGTCGGACCCAGGCTCGGCCGATACGCGGAAGTCGAGCGTGACGAAGTAGGTCACGTTGTCCAGATTCGACATGCCCGTGTCGTAGTTATCCAACAGGTCGATTGTGGGACGTTGGGGCGCGGTCGTGTCGAGCTCGAAAACGAGCCCTTCGCTGATTTCGCCCAGGTTGCCGGCGACATCTTCAAGCTGCGCGGTAATGACATATTGGCCGTCGGTCATCGGTTCGACCGTGACTTCCCATGCGCCCAAACCGTTGCCCAAGACGCCATCGGTCGCATCCGAGCCGACGAGGCCTTCGCCGATCAGCGTTCCGTCGGCAAAGATCCGCACGATCGTGTTCGCTTCGCCGGTGCCCTGGAACGCGGGCGGGTTGACGCTGGTGACGTTGTCGCCCGGCGTGCCGCTGTCGCTGGTCGGCAGCAACTCGGGCGTCGAGGGTGCAAGCGGATCGATGTTGTCGAACAGGACTTCCGTTGGCGGCGACTGCGGTCCGCGGCCGGTCGACGGGTCGGGCGCGCCGCCGCCGTCTTCTTGCACGTCGAAGATCCGTACCGCGGCGGTGATCAAATTCAGGAAGCCGGGATAGCCGACCGGTCCGGCTGCGTTGGGGCCACCGGCCGGGAAGTTGACCAGATCGGCATTCAGTTCGATTTCGAAAATCGTGTTGTCCGTGCCAGGCACGACGCTGGCGAAGCCGGCCGAAACGCCGTTGACAAATACTTCGACCGCCGCGCCGGGCGTGACGCCGCCGGCAGCTTGTCCCGGCGTGAGGATCGTGATCCCCGCGTCGGCGAAGGCAGCCAGGTCGGCATGGACGAAGAAGTGGACGTCGGTTGTTTCGAATGTGACGTGATCCAGATTGCTCTGGCCCGTGTCGTCGGCCGGATCCAATACGACTTCGGTAGGCGCGGCGACGGCGAAATTGTTGGCCGACAGGCTGTAGCCGTTGACCACTGAGCCGTTGGCGCCGGCAACGCGGGCATAGTAGCTGCGCCCGCCGACGACCGGGATCACCGCTCGCAGCCCGTCGTTGTTGGGAGCAACCGTACCGACGACGTTGCCCAGGTTGTCGCGGATTTCGAGCGTGAGCGCGCCATTGCCGGGCAGGAGTCCGGGGGCGAACGTGCGGAAGAAGATTTGCAAGTCCAGCAGGCCGGTGGCATGCGCGATGATGCGATAGAAGTCGATGTCGGCCGGCACTCCGGGAAACTCGGCCGCGTTCGGGAAGATGGCCGCATGCTCGACTTCGATCGTTGCCGCCGAGCCAAGAAACGCGGCATTGCCCTGCAGCTCGTTCGGCTCGTAATGATCCGGGCCGAGGATCAGCAGGTTCGGTGCGAGATCCGTACCGGCGACTTGCGGCGAGACGACCTGTACGTTGTGGTAGTTGATATCGGGATTGGCGTTCGCGTTTTGGAAGACGCGAACCGTGCCCGAGTTGGCTACGGCGCTGCGATTGACTACGACGAACGTGTTGGCCGGCAGGATGGCGCCGGCAAACGACGAAGCGACGACCAAGGCGTTGTTCTCGCCGGCGTTTCCGCCGTCGACGTTGATCAGCAAGTTGTCCAGCGGGAACGGACCAATGCCGGCAGCCGGGATCACCTGGAACGTGTCCTGGCCGGCGCGCCCTTGGGCCGTGAGCGTTTCGATGGAGTTGCCCAGCGTCAGAGTCTTAAGCGCGGTAACGTTGTTGGCCAGCACGGCGACGGTGCGCGCGCCCTGATTGATCTGAATGGTGTCGCGGGCATTGGTGCCCTGCACAATGACGTGATCAGCGCTGTCGCCGGTGCCGCCGGCGATCGTCAGCGCGGCGGCGACGCTGGTGAAGTTGAAGACGGTGTTGAGTCCGTCCAAGGAGACCCTGCCGGCTTCGGCGCCGGTCGGAGTGTAGGTGAACGTATCGTTGTCCACGGTCCCGACGAAGGTTAGCGCTTCGTCGTCCGTATCCATGTTTACGATTTCCACGCCCGAAAGCATGGCGGCGGCGGCACCGTAGCCGGTGATCGTGATATCCGGTCCAATCACCGCGTCCGGCAGAGAGACAACGACCGGACCCGTCGGGAAGCTGAAGTCGGCGATGTCGCTGTGCGAAGGATTGCCGCCGAGGAGATGGAGGCTGAACGGAATCACGCCCGCCCCGGATCCGTTCACTTCGAACTGATCGTCCCCGTCGCGGCCGTCCAGGATCAGCGCATCGACATTGTCGAACTGGATGAAATTGACCTCAGAGCCGTTGACTTCGTGGTCCACGGCCCCCGATGTCACGAAGAACGCGTCATTGCCCTCGGTGCCGACAATTTCGAATGTGTCCGTGCCGCCGCCGGTGGGATTGAACGCGGCGTTGACGCCATTCTGGCCGAAGATGTCGATCGACGGCAGCGAGAACTGTCCCGCGGCGATGTTCATCGTGCCTTCCACGTGCAACCGGCCGATCTCCGGTCCGGAGTCGACCCGGAACGAATCGTCGCCGGCGGTACCGTCGACGAAGAACGTGTTGAAGTCGTTTTGCTTCACGACGACCGAAAGATGCTCGATGCCGGTAAACATCGTCACGGGTACCGGATTCACGTGGGTGATGGTTCCCATGCCGGTGCCCGTCGGCGTCAGTCCGAACGCATCGATTCCGGGCGAGTTGTCGTTGATCACGAGATGATCGCTGGCGGTGGGATCGCCGCCGTTGACCGTGATCGTGCCCAGCGCGTTCGGCACCGCGGGATTGTTGAGATTGATCTTGTCGTCGCCGGCCAGCCCGTTGATGACGAGTTCTTCCTTGTTGGTGAACTCGATCGTCTCGAATTCATCGACGCTGACCAGGCCGGTCAGCGCGAAGTTGATCCCCTCGTTGCCGCTGTTGGGGCCCTGTGTGTAGTTGATCGCGTTGTTGGCGTTGTTGGCGTTGACCGTCAGCACCGGCGCGATGACCAAATCGAGCACGGGCGCGAGGTTGGTGAAGTGGACGGTTTGGGTGCCGCCGGCGAACGTGATTTGGCTCTTGCCTGCCGACGGATCGGGCCCGACCCAATAGGTATCGGTCTGGGCGATGCCGCCTTCGAGCCGCAGCGAGTTGGTTCCGCCTTCGCCGTCGTACGTGATCGGCACGAGCACCGGTCCGGTGGTGCTGTTGACGGTGAGCTGGTCGTCGTTCGAGCCGGAATTGATGACCAGTGATTGCGTGTTGGCTGCCGATAGGTTGACCGCTTTGCGCGTGTTGACCTGGACGGTTACGGATCCGGCCGACTGCGAGACGTCGATCTGGTCGTTTCCGGCGGTGCCCACGATCACGACTTCGTCGGACAGCGCCAACGGGTCGATCGAGAACAGGTCGGTCACATCGGTAAAATTGAACTGCGTGTTGAGGCCTTCCTTTTCGAACGTGCCGGCCTGGCCACCGGTCGGCCGGTAGCTGATCGTTTCATCGGTCGCATTGCCGAGTACGCTCAGCGCGTTGCCCTCGGTGTCGAGGTTGGCCACTTCCACCTCGCTCAGCGTTACGGTGCCGACGCCGTAGCCGGTGATTGTCGTGTTGGAAGCCAAGGCAGCGTCGCCCAGACTGACGAACACGAGTCCGCTGGCGCCGCTGAGATTGGCAATGTCGCTGGCCGACGGGTTGCCGCCGTTGAGATCCAGGTCGAAGGCGATCGCCTGGGTCAGGTTGAACACGTCGTCGCCGTCAAGGCCGTCAATCGTGGCACGGTCGATCTGGTCGAACAAGATCCGATTCGTCAGTACGCCATTGACGAGATGGTCGACTAGTCCGCCGGTGACGATGTGTTGCGAGATATCGAAGGTGTCATTGAATGACGACCCAACGATCTCGATCGTGTCCTGGCCTCCGACGTTGAAGAAATTGATCGTACCGGTGTTTCCGCTCGGCAGTTGGTTGTGTACGTCGATTGAAGGCAGCGCGAAGGGTCCGCCGACGGCCCCCTCTGCCATCGTGCCTTCGATGCGTGCGCGGCCGATTTCCGGGCCGGAGTACACGCGGTAGTGGTCGTCATCGAGGGTCCCGTCGACGGCGAACTTGTCGCTTTCGTCGAATTGCAAGACGACCTCGAGTTGCTCGACTCCGGTGAAGTCGACGTCGGGGACGCCGGCATTGGTGATCGTGCCAGCCCCGACCGCGGTCGGGTTGAGACGAATGATCTCCGACGCTTCGCCCGGCCGTCCGTTGATGACGAGCGTGTCGCTGGCCGTGGGATCGCCCGCGTTGACGGTGATTCCGGTCAGTGCCGTGGGAACGTTTGGATTGTTGAGATTGAACTTGTCGTCACCGGCGAGCCCGTTGAGCACGAGCGTCGCCTTATTCGAAAACTCGATCGTTTCGAACCCGTCGACGCTGACCAGTCCGTTCGTGGCGACGGAGCCGGGCCCGTAGTTGATTGCGTTGTTGGCGTTGGTCCCGTTGACCGTGAGAATAGCGGCCGGGACCAGGTCGACCACAGGCGCGAGATTGGCAAACTCGATGCTCATCAAGCGCGCGTTAGCAGCATTCTCGTAACGGAGATTGCCGGCGCCGGTCGCGGGTCCGGGGGTGTAGATGACTTCATCGATCGCCGTGGTTGGCGTACCAGTGACCGTCAATTCGTCGGCGCCGAAGCCGCCATCGAAAAGGATGGGCACGATGATCGGACTGGTCGTGTCGATATCGACCGTGACGCGATCGTTGCCGCCGAGCGATTCGATTCGCAACAGTCCCAGGCTACTCGTAAGTTGCTCGATGGAGACGCCGCCTACCACGTCGGTCACGGTCACGCCGATGCCGGACTGCTCGATGGTGTACGTCTCGTTGACCGCGTTGGATCCTTCGATCACGAGCGTGTCGAACGCGAACAGATCCGTTTGATAGTTGTCGGCGCCAATCAGGTTCAACGTCGCGAACGTGACGACGTCTGTGCCGACGGTTGCCTGCGAGATTTCGAGTGTATCGAGGTCGCCGAAGCGAATCTCGGGCAGCACGTCGGAAGTGATCCGATCGAGGCTGGTATTGAAGTTGTCGACGCGAAGGTTGTGGTCGCCGCCTCCGGTATCGGCGGTCAACATGTCGTTTCCGCCAGAACCATTGAAGACGATGATTTCGGTGCCGGTCAGGTTGACGTCGACGGTATCGCCCGATCCGGTGTCCTCGAGCAGAAGGTTGGTCTGCTGCGGATTGCCCACGTCGGGAATGATTAGCGCGTCGAACGCGAACGTTTGCAAATCCCAGGTGAGCGCGTCGCTACCCAATTCCATCTGGACGATGATGTCGGCGATGTCGTCGAACGTCGCGCTCTGTGTTCCGCCGGCTGGGTCCAGGTCGTTGCTGAACGGACCCCCGTTGACGGCCCATTCCAATTCATTGGTGCCGGCAGCAACCCGCAGTTCCAGGTTGTTGTCGATCGTGCCGGTATTGTCGTCGACGAAGGTGACCACGAAGTTGGGCGCGGCACCGGTGAGCGTCGGCGTCACCGACAGGGCGATGCGCTGCTCGAGTGGCTCCAGCGCAAGATCTGCACCTTGGCGTGCGTGCCCGATCGGGCGAAGCTGCCAAGAGCGGCGGGGCGTTTTCCGAGATAGGGACGCGCGTCGGCTGGGAAGGGAAAATCTCACGGGGCCGTCTCCAAAGATGTCGCTCACGTTGGTTCCGCCCGTGACTCAGGCGGAGGCCGGCGGCAGTGTTCCGAGCGCACCACGCCGGACCGGTTGCCCAGCCGCCGACGTCTCAATTAGCCGCCGGGGTTTGGCAATAAAATGGCTGAACTAGGTAGACAGGGTATTGCACCAAGACCTTCCTGTCAAACAATTTCGGCCCGCTGCATAAGCAATATCACCGTCCGCTGAAGTGGCGATCGACGGCGAAAGTTGCGGGCGAAACTGCACGAGGCTCGGCGAATCAGCGGAGACCAGCCCGGGGGGATGCCGGCGCGAGAACCGGTCTGCTGGCTGGCCGAAGGCAAGGCAAGAAGCGTTGGCCGATCGCACCCGGGCGGCCCGTCCAAGATCAGCAGGGCTCCGCGCCTCCGCGCGATCAGGCGAGTGCGGCCGCGCACCGACTTGTGCGCCAACGAAAAGAGCCAGGGCTGGCGGGGAACCAGCCCTGGCGACGGGGTGGGGAGTTTCCGTATGACGTGGTCAGATCAGTAGCGGAATTCAAGGCGGGTGACGAGGCCGTCAAACGCGATGGTCTCGCCCAAATCGACGAAGTCTGCGAATTGAACCGCCTGGACGTATTCCGGCGTGGCAATCGCGTTGAACCAAAACGCGGTGTAGTAGCCGCTCGACCAACGCCAGCGCCCGCAGCGGCTGGTGAAGTTCAAACCGACTTCATACTCCAAGATGGGCACGACGCGCTCATCGCGCCAGTTCGACGCGGCCTGGATCGACGTGGTCGTGACGTTGAACTGCTCGTAGTCGGAGCGGAAGGTTCCGAACACCAGACTCAAGAAACCTTCGGCGTACACTCCAAAACGCGTATTGCCGAGTCGTTGCATGCCGTCTAGCCCGGCCTTCAAACCACCACCCTCGAAGTTGATGTTGGTCGTGGTTTGGATCGTGCCGGTGGGCGGCGCGAAATTGCCGACCTGGCGGAACCATTGGTCCAACTTTGCGTAGCGTGCACCGACCGCGTAGTTTAACGCGAACCGCGGACCGGCCGCCAGCAACCGCCGGTATTCGATGTCGGCGGTCTGAAAGTCGATGTCGTTGGCCGCGTTGACCAGCGAGCTGGTCGAGCCTTCGTTGATCGACTCGGGATGGAACACCAGCGAACCGACCGTACCGCCTGAAACCGCCGGCGCGGCCAATACGTCGGTATTGTGACTAAAGAAGTTGACGTAGCTGGCCTGAATGCTGGCGCACGGGCTCAACGCCACGCCGAAGCCCACGCTGTAGGCCGACGTGTAGGCCTGATCGACAACTCCCACGCGCCCCTCCGGCGTTGTGCCGGCGCCGCCGGTGCCGTTTTGCTGAATGGCGTGCGCCATATCGATGCCCGTCGGGTGCAAGTACAAGTACTCGCCAAAGACGAACGAGCGGTGGGCCCACCAGGCTGGCCCGCATCCGCAAGCGCCGATGCACGAATCGCAGCCGGAATAGCAGCCACCCATGTCGCACGACGAATCAGAGCCGCTGTACGATTCGTCCAAGAAGGGCGAACCCTGATCCGATTGGCTGTCTTCCCACGGCGTGCTGCCGTCAGGAGCACGAGGCGGCAACGGCGGCACCTCGGCGTCTTCCTCCTGATTGAGGCGGGCCGCAGTCAATGTCGGCGTCGCGCTGCGCCAGACCTTGACGCGCTGCGGCGCCGAAGCGCCCCGGCGCGAAGTCTGGTACCCCGTCAAATCGTAACTACGCTTCAAACGCTCGCCGGCCCGCGATGACGCAGCCAGCAACACGGTGGCCATCGCCAACGATGCGATGGCCCATGGTTTGGCCTTGAACATGACCGTCTCCCCCGTTTTTCGGAATAACCCACCCAAGTGCGATAACGCTTATCGCCCGCACAACAGTCATCGACGGCAGAATCGTCACTCTGCAAAAACTGCGAGTCGAGCGCTACAACCGATACATGCGGAGGACTTTTCGCAAACTACCCAGTCCCCGCATGAGTGCCCTATCAGGACCCTGCTAGCACCCGCTGTGCGTCAAACTGCGCAAACCAACAACGTCGTTGCGGTCATTCCGGCTGTTCAAGGTGTGCCGGTTGGGCAGCCGATACCGATTGTGCGGACCGATGGCGCGCCAAGCCGTGCGCGCAACGGCCAGCAGGTTCGTTGGTGAATCGTTCGGGGGGCGACAGATGGATTGCTACGGCGCGCGGCGTCGACGCTTGATGGTTGGGCCGTGCCTAGGCGCGCTTGCAGCAACGTGCATTGCCGGATGCAGCGGGCTGGGCAAGAACGAGTCGCAGTTGTTCGGCGGAACCAGCACGACAAAGTCCGCGTCGATCACGTATCGCGTGGTGCGCGACATTGCTGCCCGCGAGCCGACGGGACCGGCCGTATTGCAGTTCTTGCCCGGACAGCGTCCCGGCACCGACGCCGAGCGCCGGATCACAACCGTGGCCATTCGCTATCCGCACCCGGCCGGCAAGGCCGGATATGCCCGGGTCGAGTGCGTGGTGCGCAAAGCAACGACCGAAAGCGCGTCGTCCTCGTCGTCGCTGCCCGACTGGCTCGAACGAGCGCGCAAGTTGGCCGACGATAGTCTGCCTGGGCTCACGCTGGCCGACGGCATTCACGAAGCGATGGGCCTGGACGTGCCAATCGCCGAACTCGAGAGCGTCTTGACCGCGGTGCGGCAGATGCCTGCTTCGAGCAATGTGCAGGGCGACCCACGGATGACCGTGCGGCTGGCCAGCACGATCGACGGCGTTGCGGCGCCGGTGCGCACGAGCCGCGTCCGAGAAATCGAGACCTTGATCGGTCGCGTGCGGCGCGATGGTAAGCTGATCTCGCACACCACGAGAATTGAAGAGCCGATGTTCCAGGCCGTCGACGAAACGAACGTGGCCGAAGTGCAGCCGGTCGACGTCCCCGCACAACCAGCCGGCCAGCCGCCCGTGCAAACGCCAGTGCCCCAGCCATATGGCTCCCCGGTTTCTGCCACCATGCCAGCCGCGGCGCCGTTTGGTGTGCAACAAATGCCGAGTCCCGTCGTGGCAGCCGGTCACGTCGGTCCGACGATGCGGCGGCTTCCGCCGGTCGAGACACCCGTCGAATTGCCCGCGACACACGCGGCCCGCTGATCGCATCTTGCCTCGACCGGGCTTGAAAGCCGACAATCGAGCGGACGTCACGGCAAACAACCGCCGGGACGACACGCGTGGCCCGCCGTTGCGATCGAAGATAGGAGCGCCCCAAACATGTCCTCGCGACCCGAGAAGGCTGTCCTTTCGCTCCACGAGCCGCTGGAGCTTCCCGAAAACCGGAAGGTCGGAATCGGGTGCATCGGTGCCGGGTTCATCATGGACGATTGCCATCTGGTGGCGTATCGGGCCGCTGGGCTGAATCCGATCGCGATTGCGTCGCGTCGTCCGGAAAGGGCCAGCGAAGTGGCCGCGCGCCACGACATCGCGAAGCCGTACGACACGTACCAGCAATTGCTCGACGATCCGAAGGTCGAGGTGGTCGACGTGGCCGTCCCGCCCGACGTGCAGTTGGAAGTGATGCGCGAGGTGGTCCAGCACGCCGATCACGTGCGCGGCGTGCTGGCTCAAAAGCCGCTGGGCACCAGCTATGCCGAGGCGCACCAGATCGTGCAGATGTGCGCCGGTGCCGGCATCGTGCTGGCCGTCAACCAAAACATGCGCTACGACCAGTCGGTGCAAGCGTGCAAGGCGCTGCTCGACAGCGGCGAGCTGGGACAACCGGTGCTGGCCACGATCGACATGCGGGCCATTCCGCATTGGGCTCCCTGGCAGGAGCGCCAGGGCTGGGTCACGCTGCGGATCATGAGCATCCATCACCTGGATGCGTTTCGCTACTGGTTCGGCGAGCCCGAGCGCGTGTTCGCCAGCGTACGGACCGATCCACGCACCGGTGCGCAATTCGCGCACGAGGACGGCATCTGCCTGTACATCCTGGAATACGCCAACGGCTTGCGGGCGGCCAGTTGGGACGACGTTTGGACCGGCCCGTCGCAGGAAGGGGCCGCCGCGGACATCGGCATTACCTGGCGCGTCGAGGGCACCACGGGCACGGCCCGCGGCACGATCGGTTGGCCCAAGTATCCGACGCGCACGCCCAGCACCATCGACTTCACGACGATCCAGCGCGGTCCGAACTGGCTGGCGCCGCGTTGGAAAGAGGTTTGGTTTCCCGATGCGTTTGCCGGTCCGATGTGCGAACTGCTCTGCGCGCTGGAGGAGCGTCGGATTCCTTCGCACTCCGGCGCCGACAACTTGCAAACCATGGCGCTGGTCGAGGCGTGCTACATCTCGGCGCGCGAGCATCGGGCCGTCGAGCCGCGCGAAGTCGTGCAATCGAATTAGCGCAGGTCTGCGTGCCACGAACGCGTCTGCGGGCGGAAGCAGGCGCGACGGCCGCCGCGCGATTGGCGCCGCGCGATCAGCGGCGCACTTGTCAACGCATGGGTAACCGGCCGCGGATCGACTCGAACAGTTTGGACGACATGCCCATCGTCGCCACCGATGGTTTGCCGACCGCGAGCCGTTGCATTGGCTTGAGCACCAGCGGGGCACGGCCGACCGATTGCAACTCGCCCCACGGAATCAAAACCGTGCTGCCGGCGATCGCGACATAGAGCCCTTCGTCGGAGATTCCGACGGTCGCGCAGTGGTTGTAGAAGACCGCTCCGATCTGGAGCGTTTGGCCGCGGCGGACGTCACCAGCCGGCGCGCCGCTGGTGGCAAAGGTGTTTCTCAGGTTCTGCCACCCTCCACCGCTGTTGCCCAGCGATCGAATCACAAGCCAAACGAGCACGATCGGCACGGCCAACATGCCCACGGCCAGGACGATGCCCAGCAGGATGATCACGATGGCGATGGCAATTTCCATGATGCTCACCGTTGGCGGCGCGGGGCGGGATTGAAGGCGGCGGTGTTTTCGGCAGTATGACGCGGCGCCTTGGGGAAACAACCCGGGGCGGCGCGAAGTCGGTTTAGTCGCTCTTGCCGCGTGGGGATTGCGGCGGAAAGCCTGGCTAGCGCACTCACAAATGCACTGCGCCTAGACGCTTTCGCCCACTATCTCGGCGGCGTCTTCCTGGCCCCCTAATGCGCCGGCTTGAATCTCCAGAAAAATACTTGATTTACCCCCACGGTCGGTTAGGCTCACGGACACGGAATGGATGGGACGGCGTACTGACTCGCTTGCTGGTTTGACCACTGTGGAGTCCGCTAATGACACGTTCCATCGCTTCGGGCGTTCTGCTTGCGACTCTCGTCGCAGCGCCGCTTGCCGCCTTCGCTGTTACGATTCCTACCGTCCCGGTCGGCAACGCCGGCAACACCGGGGAAGTGCAGTCACAAGGCACCTTCGGCGCGGTGGCCTACTACTACCGAATCGGCAGGACCGAAGTGACCAACGCGCAGTACGCTGAGTTCTTGAATGCGAAGGCTGCCAGCGATCCGTTGGCTCTTTACAATACCTCCATGGGCGGCGGTTTCGGCGGGATCACACGCAGCGGTTCCAGTGGCAGCTATGCCTACTCGGCGATTGCCGGCCGCGAGAATAGGCCCGTGAACTATGTGAGTTGGTACGACACGATCCGCTTTGCCAACTGGCTGCACAACGGCCAGGGTTCTGGCGATACAGAAACGGGTGCCTATACGCTTCTCGGCGGCACCCCGACGCCGAGCAACAGCTTGAGCATCACGCGCAACTCTGGCGCGCTGTGGTTCCTGACCAGCGAGGACGAGTGGTACAAGGCAGCCTATCACAAGAACGACGGCGCCACGGGCAACTACTTCGACTCTCCAACCTCTAGCGATTCGGCCCCGATTGCTGAGGCTCCTCCGGGCGGCAGCAACTCGGCGAACTACAATTCCATTGTTGGCGACCAAACCGATGCGGGTGCGTACACCACCTCAGTCAGCCCCTACGGCACGTTTGACCAGGGAGGCAACGTGTGGGAATGGAACGAATCGCTTATCAGCGGGTCGTTTCGGGGCATGCGGGGCGGTTCGTACGTCAGCCTCGCGCACAACCTGCAGTCCCCGTTCCGGAACAACGACGACCCGGCGGACGTGTACACCAGTGTGGGTTTCCGCGTGGCCACCGTCCCCGAACCGTCGAGCATTGCCCTAGCCGCGTTCGGTTTAGTCGCCTTTGCCGCCCTGCGCCGGCGACGACGCTGCACCTAGCGCCGCGGTTACCGCGTGGGGCTGGCGACGGAAGCGGTAGCCGTTGTACGCTGTTCGTTCGCTCGCCGTTTGCGACGACTCACTGCGGCAGATTTTAGGATGAACGCTTGATAGAGGCGGGAGCGGCCCTTAGTATGCACGCGAAGTACTGCCAGGCTACGGCTGACGTTCTGTTGTACTCTCGCCTGCGGCCTTCGAAATCACCCTAGCGGTGAGGCCAGCGTTGCGCACGAGCTGGAGGAACGCTAATGCAACATCGCCACGAGTTCTCAATTGTTGCTGTAATACTTGTCTTTGTCGCTGGTAGCATCGTTCGTTCGGCGGAAGCCAGCCACATGTACTGGGCTAGTTCCATCGACGGCACACCCGACTCGGAGATCTTGCGAGCGAACTTGGACGGCTCGGGTGTGACGCTGATCACCGATTCCGCCAACCACAAGGTTCGCGACGTTGCACTCGACCTGGTGAACGGACACATCTACTACACGAACGAGGATGTCGTCCCCGCCTTCGGACACGATATCATCCGTCGTGACTTGGACGGATCGAATCCAGTTCTACTTCTTACAGGCATGCCCGACATTCCAGAGGGAATCGCCCTGGATGTGCCCAATGGCCACATGTACTGGGCTAGTTCCATCGACGGCACACCCGACTCGGAGATCTTGCGAGCGAACTTGGACGGCTCGGGTGTGACGCTGATCACCGATTCCGCCAACCACAAGGTTCGCGACGTTGCACTCGACCTGGTGAACGGACACATCTACTACACGAACGAGGATGTCGTCCCCGCCTTCGGACACGATATCATCCGTCGTGACTTGGACGGATCGAATCCAGTTCTACTTCTTACAGGCATGCCCGACATTCCAGAGGGAATCGCGATTGTCCCCGAGCCGTCGAGCATCATCCTGGCTGCGTTCGGCGTCGTCGCCCTTGGCACGTGGCGTTGGCGGCGGAAGCGGTAGCGTTCATTGCACGGCGGCTTGCGGCGCTTGCCGAAATGCGCGCACCGGTGCGCGAAACGCGCGCGGAATTGCATACGGGCCGCCGCCGAAAAAAATTCGTGCGCCGCTGCGGCCCTCCCGGGGCCGCGGCCAGTTCTTGTGACTTACTCGGTTTTAGGGTTGGCCACGGCGTTTAGCGCCGCAGCGACGCACCGGAGACCTTCCGGCGTTAGATCGACAGG
>CALFYT010000126.1 GCA_937952415.1 uncultured Planctomycetaceae bacterium
CGATCCGGTGCGGGACGCCTATCACGAAACCGTGAAGGCGATGGCCGAGATTCAGAAGGAGAAGATCACGCTGAATCTCAGCGCCGATGCCACTTCCAGGCTCGAGGCATGGGAGGCCGAGATTGAAGCTATGCTCGCCGACGGCGGCCAGATGGAGATCATGCGCGATTGGGGCGGGAAGCTGGCCGGCGAGACGCTCCGCCTTGCCGCGGTGATCCACTGTGTGGAATATGGCCCGACCGAAGAAATCGCTCTGCCGACGCTGCTCTCGGCAATCGAAATCGCACGCTATCTCGTTCCGCACGCGGAAGCCGTGCTGAACATGATGCAAGCACACGAAGGGACTGGCGACGAGGATTCTCGGTACGTACTGCGGTGGATCGAGCGACATCAACGTCGGGGGTTCACCAAGAGCGAAGCCCAGCACCAGGGCAAGCGGCGATTTCCCAAGGCCGATGACATCGATCTGGCGCTAATCGAGCTCACTCGCCGAGGTTACATCCGCATGGTTCCAGCGGAACCGGGTGGACCCGGCCGTCCGCCGTCACCCAAGTACGAAGTGAACCCGGCAGTATTCAATTCCAAGAAGCCTGAAAACCGTTCCCACAATTCCCGCAATTCAGCAGTGGGGCCAGGCAGCGGCAATTCTGGGAATATTGGGAGCGCTTCTGAGTCATCTGAGAACGAGAGCCGCCAGCAGGTGACGATATGACGAACCCCGTATCGGCGGTCAGCGATCTCTTGGGGGAGTGCGTTGCACAGGGCATCCGGCTGGTCGCGAATGACGACGGTGATTTGACCGTCGATGCTCCCCAGGGCGTGCTTACCCCTGATTTGTTGGAGCAGTTGAGAACGCACAAGGCCGAGTTAATCGCCCACTTGCAGCCGCGATGCTGGCACGCGACACGCAATACTGCGCAGGCGACCGCGGCGAAGCCAGTCTGCCGCTGCGGCTCAACGACGTCGGTTGAAGTGCTAATCCATGAGGGGCGGTCGATCCGGCGGGACTGCGCCCGGTGCGCGCGATTTATCGACTTCTCCCGGTGGTACGGCACAGATGCTTTACAAGCTAGCAAGTGACGAGGTAGTGTGACCAACGAAGAGGCTTAACGAAAGGGAAATGAACGATGGCGAGTATCGCAACTGATCCTGGTGGAAAGCGGCGTATCTTATTCATTGCTGCGGACGGGCGGCGGCCAACGATCCGCTTAGGCAAGGTGTCTCAGCGAGCAGCCGAAGCCGTAAAGAATCGCATCGAGCAGTTACTGGAAGGGCAATTGCTCAACCGGCGGATGGATGCGGATTTGGCCCACTGGGTCGCAGGCCTAGACCCACGAATGGCCAAGAAGCTTGCCGAGGTGGGCCTGATTCCGCATCCCGAACCAAAGGTGACGGACACGCTCCGGCCGTTTCTAAAGAGATACATCGATGGGCGTGCCGATTTGAAGCCGGCGACGAAGATCGTGCGTGGACAGGTGATTCGGGACTTGACCAAATTTTTTGGCGAGTCGTGCGACGTGCGGAATATTGCACCGGGCCATGCCGATGACTTTAAGCAGTGGCTTGTCGGTCGCGGTTTGGCCTCAACGACCATCCACAAACGCTTGCAAGTGGCCCGCTCGTTTTTTCACGCGATGCGGAGACGGAAGCTGATTGACGAAAACCCATTCGACGGTGTGAAGGCCGCGGCGACGGGCATCAAGGATCGCCAGCGATTCGTGACCCGGGCCGAAATCTCCCGTGTCCTCGACGCTTGCCCGGATCATCATTGGCGAACGATCGTCGCGCTGGCCCGTTACGGTGGTCTTCGTTGCCCGAGCGAGGTGCTTTCGCTGCGATGGCAAGACGTCGATTGGGAAACAGGCCGTGTCGTCGTCACTTCGCCTAAGACGGAACACCACGCGGGCAAGGCGAGCCGTACGATCCCCCTGTTTATTGAGCTCAGGCCCTATCTGACGGAGGCGTTCGAGTTGGCGCCCGACGGAGCCGAATACGTGGTCGATGCAAGGTTTCGCAAGGCGGCAATGGGGCCCGCGGGCTGGATGAATGCGAACCTGCGAACCACGTTTGAGAAAATCGTCCGCCGCGCGGGCCTGCAACCTTGGCCCCGATTGTTCCACAACCTGCGCGCCAGCCGCGAAACGGAACTGGTCGAATCGTTCCCCGTGCAGGTCGTCACGAGCTGGCTGGGCAACACGCCGAAGGTTGCGATGCAGCACTACCTGATGACGACCGACGAACATTTTGCCCGGGCCGTTGGCAACGAACCGGGGGGCGCACAGGTGGCGCAGAAAGCGGCGCAGCAAGCGCACGCGAGGGAGCGCACGGAGCCGCAGTCGGCCACCCCAGCGCAAGAAAAAGCCCCGGGTTTGCCGGGGCTTGCGAGTAGTGGCGATTTCTCGCAACTACCCGGAATGGCGGGGACAGGATTCGAACCTGCGACCTCGAGGTTATGAGCCTCGCGAGCTACCGGACTGCTCCACCCCGCGATATGAATTGTGGCGACGAAACGTCCTGCCGACGTCCGACGCGGTAGTGTCATTCTACCGACCGGGCCATCGGGCGTCGAGAGGCGCGCATCACGTGCGGCAAAGCGGTCGAGTTGCTTGATACTTGCCTGCATCGGCCATTTCGTACCGCGCCGATGAGCGAACGCGCCCGGCCGCCATGGTCGGACCACGACGGCGACAGAATGGCAGCCGCGTCGGCGCAAGTCGGCTTGGCACTTGGCGTTCGCGCTTGGCGCTTGCGATTCGCAGGGTTAGACTCACTTTTGGGGCAGTTCGGTAGGCATTCTTAGCATCGAGCGGGGCCATTCTTCGAGCCGGTTCCCCGCGCCGGGCGGCCTGCAACCCGTGGAACGGAGATCGTCGATGGCGGTCCCAAACTCTGATCAGCCGCGCGAAGAGGAACCGATCGGGAAGCGACGCGCTTCGGCCAATCGGCCTGTCGCCGACGCACCGTCCGGCACCCCGCCGCAGCGCGATCTTTCGCGCGTCGCTTCGAGCCGGCCCATTCCGCTGCCGCAGCGCTCCGCGGACGAGTTTCCGGACGAGGACGACGACGAGGATCTGGAAGACGAGCAGGACGACCTGCGTGAAATCATCAAGAACGCGCCGGCCTGGCTGGTCAGCACCGTGTTTCACATGGTGCTCTTGATCGTGTTGGGATTGTTGGTCGTCAGCGCGGCCGACAACGCTGCCGAATTGGAAATCGAAGCCGGCTATTCGGAAGATTTGGGCGAGCAACTTGAGAACCCATCGGTGATGGTTGCCGACGCCAATCCGGAAGAACTGGTCACCGAACCGGTCGTCGCGCCCAGCGAATTGCCGCCCGTCGAAGATCCGCTCGTGGCGCCACCCCAATTGCAAGAGCTTGAGCTCACGCCGCTGGCCACGTTTCAGCCCATGACCAATAGCGATTCGAATGCGCCGGGCATCGCCTTGGCCTTGTCCGGCCGACGAGCCGGAAGCCGGCAGGCATTGCTGAAGCAGTTTGGTGGAACCAAAGCCACGGAAGAGGCGGTCGAGCTGGGCCTGAAGTGGCTCGCCGAACAACAGCGCAGCGACGGATCGTGGAGTCTGTCCGGACCGTACCCCGACGGCGCGCGCGACGAGAACACGGCTGCCGCCACGGCCATGGCGCTATTGGCCTTCCAAGGTCATGGCGACACGCACAAGACCGGCAACTATCAGCAGGTCGTCGGCAACGGGTGGAAAGCCCTGCTCAAGATGCAATTGAAGGACGGGCGCTTCGCCGGCACGATGCATCGGCAACTGCAACAGCTCTACACCCACGCGCAGTGTACGATCGCCGTCTGCGAGTTGTATGGCATGACGAAAGACCCAGCGTTTCGAACGCCGGCCAGCCGCGCCGTCGCGTACTGTGTTGACGCCCAGGATCCGGCCAAAGGCGGCTGGCGTTACTATCCCCAACAGGATTCCGATACGTCGGTGACCGGGTGGTTCATGATGGCGTTGCAAAGCGCGCGGATGGCCGAACTGAAAGTGCCCGAGGAAACCCTGCTCGGAATCAACCGCTACTTGGACATCGCGGCGATTAAAGATGGTCGGCAATATGGCTATTGGGGCACGGCAAACTCTTCGCCCGCGATGTCCGCCGAGGGGCTATTGTGTCGCCAGTATCTTGGATGGCCGCGCAACGACCCGCGACTTGTCGAGGGCGTTTCGGCGCTTTTGGACGTTCCGGTAACGTACAACGCCGGTCGCGACGTCAACGTGTACTACTGGTACTACGCGACGCAAGCAGCGCACCACATGGAGGGCGAAATCTGGACGCGTTGGAATAACGTGATGCGCGAGGAGGTCCCCGCCCATCAGGTCAAGGAGGGTCCGCAGGCCGGCAGTTGGGATTCGCAGATTGACATCTGGGGCGTGGAAGGCGGGCGACTTTTCGTTACTTGCCTGTCGATCTACAACCTGGAAGTGTACTACCGTCATCTCCCCCTCTACTCCAGGCTGGGCACCGATAGCTCGCCGCCACCGGTCATCTCGCCCGATGCCAAAAGCCCTGATGCCGCCTCGGCCGCCGTGGACGGCGACAACGACGACGATCCCGTATCAACCAACGACACGGCGCCGACGGACAATACGGGGCCAGGCAAAGATACCGGGCCGAGCAATCCGGAAACTTCCGGCCAGGGCCCGTAAGCCACTCCCGGCAGCGCCGGCGGTTCGCCTTAGAATTCCCGCGGACCGGTCGGTTTGGGCAGCGCGGGTCCGCCGCCGTCCGGTTGCTGAGTCGGCGGTATAAAATCGCCCTGTCGCGCATCGCGCGGAGCAGGCAATTGTGGTCGGTCCGTTGCGCCCTTCGGCGATGTCACCGCATTGGCACCTTCAAGCGGAACATCGGAAACTTCCGCGTCACCGATCGCTTCGACCACGACCGGGGGATCGTAGAGTGGGCGATACATCCAGCGCTCGGGACCCAACTGCTTCGTCTCGTAGCCGATCGGCTGACGGATCGGCGGAACGCCCACCGGCGCACCCCACAAGTCGCCAGGCCAATAGAGCAAGCTAGTGCCCAGGGCATCGACCAATGCGCGCTGGCGCGCGACGTGGCCCAAGCGCTGCGCTTCGGCGATGCTATACAGCTCGACGGCCGGGTTGAAGCCGTCGGTG
Organism: uncultured Planctomycetaceae bacterium; assembly: GCA_937952415.1. GTDB lineage: Bacteria > Planctomycetota > Planctomycetia > Pirellulales > PALSA-1355 > CALFYT01. The sequence continues at coordinate 5,142 of CALFYT010000126.1, forward strand.
TTCGTCTCGCCATCGAGTCCGCCTGCCTTGGCCGACACGGTCAATAGCAACGCGATGAGCAAACCCACCGCGACGATGCGTCGGCAATACATAGGCTGGCTAATACGGCGCATGCTTGTTCGTGACTATCGGATCGCGCTAGGGTTCCGTCGCATGAGTACGATCTGGCTCCGCAGCTTTGTTGCCCGACGAGCCACTTTCGAACCGCAAACTAGTCCACCTGGCTCTCTGCCAATATCTTAGCATATGCCTTGCGTGCCGTGTCGAATGCCTCGGCCGCCGTGGCTTGCTCCTCCGGCCGAATCGCTTTGACTTTCTGTTGCCAGCAAACGTCGACCGCGTCGAGACACCATTGCGCGCTGCGCCGGCTGGCACGAATGGGCTGGCCGTCCACCTCGACGAATACGGGGTTTGTGTGCGAGCTGGGCAGGATCCGCAGCGCGACCCAACTTGACCGCTCGGGTGTGTACTCAAACTGCAACGTGCGAACGTCGGCGTCGGCTTCGATCTCTTGCGTCTCGACGACCTGGCCGTTGACGATCAACTCGACCGGCACCTTGTTGCTATCGCCGACCCGAGCACGTTCGACGTGCCAGTATGGTTTCTGGTCCCACGATTTCTCGCGGATGTCTTCCCGCGGCTCGTCTTCCAAGAGCGCGGCCGCTTTGACAGCCACTTTGAGCGGCTCGCCCTTTTTGATCGCCAGCGTGCTCGTGCGGCCCCCGTCGCCCGGCTCGCCCACGCCCAGCCCGTTAGCCGAAAAATCAAACAGATGGCTCAGCCCGTCGCAGCAATAGCTGCGCCCGTCGCGCAGTCCATCGACCCACTTGTCGTAGTCCAACGGCGGACCATCTTCGAGCTTGACGTAGATGCGGCCCAAGCCGACTTTGTCGCCGTAGATGCACGGGAAATCGGTCTCGCCGCTGATCCGGCACGTGTAGCCGCAGTTCAGCGTGTGATACCAGATGTTCAACTCCCAGATCGCCGGCGTGTCGACTGCGGAGATAAAGTCGCACGCGTCGTGAACGACGTCGACGACGTACTCGTTGGCGCCGATTCCGTCGAACTTGGGCATCTCGTACGTCGGCAGAGTGCGCCCGGCGACTTGCAATCCCCAGCCGCTGTGCGAAAAGCCAACCACGCCACCCTGCGACTTGCCCCATTGCAGCACTGGAAGATCCCAACTGGGCCACTCTTCGATCTCGGTCGTGCCTGGGTAGTCATCTTCCGATAGCCGCAGCAAGCACAGATGGCCAGCGTGCGAACTGGGAAAGCCCGACACCTCGACGTCGTAGCGCATCAAGTACTCGGGCTGCGACAGTTTGTGCACCTTGCCTTCGAAGTACTGCTTCTGAAAGTACCAGCACGGGCCCCAGGAAAGCACGCAGCCGACGTTGAGGTCCTCGCCCAGAATGTGCCGCATCATGTCGACCGGCTGCACGCCTTCGGTCGGCGCTTCGTAGTGGGAACAGCCGGCGGCGTGAATGTGATGGTCGCCGGAGATCCAGCCCAAGTCGGCCATCTTGATCCAGCGATCGAGTTGAAACGATTCTTTGTGCGAGACTGAGGCGGGCACCGAGATCTGTTTGGTCAACAACCGATATTCCGGACCGCGCCCGTAGGTCACCGTGTACTTGCCAGGCGGCAGCATCACGCTTTCGCCGCTGTGGCGATAGATCTGCTCGTGAAAGAAAAAGTCGGGCGCTAGGCGCCGCGACATGGCCGGATAGACTCGGTTCTTCTCGTCCTTGATCACGAAGTGGCCGGTTGTGGGCGTGCCGTCAGTGTCGAGCACTTCCAGGATCACTTCGACCGAGGGTTCGCAGTTGAACAGGATGTTCACTTCATTTCGAAATCCCAGATCCTGCGTGCCTTGGCCGACGTCGAACACCAGTTTCGCTTCACGCCGCCCGACGTCGCGGCTGTACAGTTCGATCAGGCGGTACTCAAGCGGCAAGCCGGAGAGTGTCTTGTTTAGCGGCTGACCGTCGAGCATGGCCACGTCAAGCCAGCGATCGCCCACTTCGTTCGGCTTGATTTTCGCTTCGGGAAGAGGTCCGTTGTGCGACCGTTCGTAGAGCGGTTCCGCGTTGGGGCTGGAAACGCGCAGCGGCGCGGTCACACCGCCTTCGTTGTGTACTTTGACCAGAAAGATCCGCCGCCCTTGCTGCAACAGGCTGGCCGGCGCCTCGCCGGGCGCCACCTTCACCCGGCTCTCCGGATTGATGTTCACGCCCACCAGGCACAGTTCGTCGAGCACGGCCTGGATTTGTTTGACCGCTTCAGCTTCATTCGTGTTAGCCAGCGCCTTGTCGAGCGCGGCCTGCTGCTCGTCGGACAGCGGCGCGCCGGCGAACTGCAGTGCTTGGGCCACGCGTTTGACGCTGGCCGACAGCGGCTGAATCTCGACATCAGTCACCACCGGCAGCGGTTCGGCGGCAACGCTCCAACGCACGAGCCCCAGCGACAACAAACCGGTAAATACGATCATCGACGAGCGGCGCATGGTCGACACTCCTGGCGCAATTATAAGCGGTGCGGTGGGATACGCCCCATGATACGTCGCGCCGCAAGCCGCGTGCAAGCAATGGGGGAAAGTGGCGAACGCGCTGCTGCCAACTGGGCCGCTGGCTCCGCTCGCCGGAGCACGGAAAGGTAGGAGTGCCAGGCGGCTGTTGCCCTGTCGCCCGTGCATCGCAGCTCGCTTACTCGATGACTTCCTCGAGATCACGGCCCGTCACGTCTCGATATCCCTCGGACGGATCGGTGCTAAACAACGACTCGTCGAGCGGCACATCAAAGACAAACCCGCTCTTCACCCAATCGCTGCTTGCCAATCTAGGGTTGGTGCTGCGCACGGATGCTTCGATCCGCACAGGCAGCTTGGTCTCTGGATCGACCCAATAAGTCCTGGTCCATGTG
>CALFYT010000127.1 GCA_937952415.1 uncultured Planctomycetaceae bacterium
GTGAAAACGACCGCGGGCAGTAAATGGGGCGAGCGGACTAGTCGGCAGGTTGTCAATTTGATGACACATTGCCAACATCCGAAAGTGCTTTCCAACGAATTGCTTTCCCGCGTCGGTCTTCAAGACCGCGAGCACGAAGGCCGGTTCGCTTCGGCGCGGAAGAGTGGGACAGGAGCGCTTTTGGGGGCAGTAGAAAACTAAGCGTCAGCGCAACGACTACGATCCGACATGAAGTGGCGGGTCGCGCAGCTTTCGCTGGGGTAGCAAGAAGTTAGAATGATCGGGGCCGCCGCAGCGCTTTTTCTGGCGTACTACAACTTCCGTGTGGCGAACTAGTTACTCAGGCAAAAGCGGCCCGAGTGGGTGGAAGTGTCCACCAGCGGGGATGGTTGCGGGAATTGTCAACTGGCTGTGAGGGCTTGATGCGTGAACGAAGAGATCGAGAACCCAGCCGAAGCGTACTGCACCTGCTCTTCCGGGCAATTGGCAGTCAGGTCACCACCGATAGGGTTTTCTTGGCGGTTGCACTCTGCGCAACGGTTGTACTGGTACTCATGTGTTTGATCGCTGTTGTTGTCTCGGTGACCCTGGACTACTTCGGATAACTCTTAGAACGTGTTTTGAAATTCAGTTTCCAGTGTTTTCGAGGCGCTTTGACATGAGGCTGATCATGGCGATGTAGGAAATGGCTTCACTGGAGGCGGCCGTTTTTTCATAGTCTTTGCTATGGCGACGGTAACGCCCTAGCCATGCGAAAGTCCGTTCTACGATCCACCGTTTCGGCAATACGACGAACCCTTTAACGTTGACCGGACGCAGTACCGTTTGCACCACCCAGCCAAAGGTTTGCTCGATCCAATCCGGCAGTCCTGACCGACCATAGGCCGAATCGCCGAAGATCACTTTCAGCCGCCGAAATTTTTCGCCTAGTACATCCATCACCCACTCCGCCCCGCATTGATCTTGGCAAGTTGCATTATGCACGACGATCGCCAACACCATGCCCAGCGTATCAACCGCGATGTGTCGCTTGCGGCCGGTGATCTTCTTGCCCGCGTCATAGCCTCGTTCTTCTCCACCCTCGGCCGTGCGAATCGACTGGCTGTCGATAATCGCAGCGGTGGGGGTCGGCTTTTTGCCGGCTGCTTTCCGCACCTTCTCTCGCAATCGGTCGTGAATCCGCTGCCACACGCCATTGATCTTCCAGGTTCGAAATACTCCGTATACCGTACTCCAATTGGGAAAGTCCTTTGGCAACATTCGCCACTGGCAACCTGTTCGCACCACATACAAAATCGCATTGATCACCCACCGACGATCGATCGGCTTGCGGCCTCGACCAGAACGCGCCGGCAACAACTTGTATATCAATTGCCATTGTCGATTCGTCAAATCACTGGAATACTGCGTCCTGCATTTCATGGCTACGGCTCCATCCGATGAGTGATGTCAAAAGACGGAGCCGTAGCTGTTTTTCTTTATTCAGGCAATTTCAAAACACGTTCTAAGTCAACAGCTCTTCCATCGGACCTAACTTGTCGATACCGGCGCGACCGCCGTCCAGATTGAAATGATCCACTGGTTTACCCATCGCGTGCAGCATGGTGGCCCACAGCGCGTTGATCGTCCGGCCGTTATCCGGGCGCTTCTGGAACCGCCCTTTGCCCCACTGGCCGGAGCCGGGGTTCAGGCTCGTCCCCCATGTCGGATACTGGATGTAACGCCCGGTGCGGAAGCGTCCGCCGAGGTTGCCGATCAACACGAACGGCCAGTGTATACCGGTCGAGTGTTGCACTTCGCCGGAATCGCTGGTGTAGACGACTAACGTGTTGTCGAGCATCGAACCTTGACCGCCAGGTTCGGGTGTTGAAGCAAGCGGTTTGATGACCCGATCCAGCATCTTGAAGCTGTAGTGGCGAGTCGTCACCCAGACGGACTCGTCCATCTGGTTCATGTGACCGAGGTAGTGCGAGTTGATCGCGCGCGGCTTGCCGCCTTCGCCGTTTTGTTGGACAGCACCTTGAAGGCCGAGCGTATCCAACGGCATGCCATCCGGGCCGCTGAGGCCGGCGTCGATTGTCAGCACATTGGTCACACCAGCCTGCAACGCTGCAACTCCCACATCGATGCCCGCTTGCCACCAGTCGCCGCTTTCCTGTGGATTCTCGAAGCGATCGTTGTAGTCTGGCTTGGCCTTCGCCAGCTTGTCCTTGATTCTCACCAGATCCAACCGCTGCTGCTTCGCTTGCTTGAGGCCGTTAATATAAACGTCGAACTTGGCGGCCTCTTCACCGGCCAAACGTCGCCGCAAGCGGTCGCTATCGGCAAGCATCTGGTCGTACCAGGCAGTCTCGGCGAGGAAGCCGGCTTCGGACTTTCCGCCGGCAACGCAACCGAAGATGTTCTGATATGCCATGCGCGGATCGGAGAACAGCGGCAGCGGTTTTGCCTCACCGGCCGCTGACGAACTGTAACTGATCGGACTGGTTTGCATCGTGCCGAGCTGGCTGAGTCCAATCCCCAGCATCGGAAGTGGCGTTTTCGGTTGCAGTTGGCTGACAGCGTGGTCGATCGTCGGGGCGGATGGTGACTTGCCTTTCTTCACTCCGGCAAGACAACCGAACGGCGAGCCGTGATTCGTGTTGCAGTGCTCGCCGTTGACGCCGTGGATGATCGTCATGCGGTCTCTGTACGCTTCGATCGGCGCCGACCATTCAGGCAACTTGTGCGCGGCCATATCGACATCGATGACTTTGTCAGTCTTCGCTGTTTCCAGCAGTTCTTTTGGCCGCACGTGATTCGGATGTAGTCCGTTGCTGAACAGAAAGAAGACAAAGCGTCGGGGACCACCTTTGTCCGATGTCGTCGCCGCTGCCTGGAGCACTGGCGGAGCAAACGGTGAACCCACCATTGCGCCACTTGCGGCGAGGGCAGCATACTTCATTGATTCGCGGCGACTAATTTTCATCTGAAAGTTCCTCCTTTGGCACTGCTCCCGTGCGATACAGAAATGCATCGGACGTCAGTAGTGATCTCAAAAGCGATGACATGCTACCGTCGTTTTCTTTGTACGCTTTATACGCATTTTGAATTGTTCGCGAGTCATCAAGCGTTTCGTTACGGCCCATCCAGAAGCGGAAGGCGTAACGTACGAAAACCTGATGCACACGCTCGGAGTTGGCGAGACGCTGAACCAGCTCTTGAGGACCGGAAACAGGTCCATCGAGCTTTGGATCGCCGCTGTCGATAATCTCGCCGCTTGCGACAACCGGTCTGTCAAGTTCCGTTTCGCGGTAACTGCCGAAATGGTCCCATTGCTCGAACGGCAGGCCGAGTGGGTCCATCAGCCGATGACACTTCCAGCACTCGGAATTGCGAGTCTTCTGCATCCGCTGGCGTAACGTCTTGGTAGGGTCTTCCGGTAACGCCGCATCGACCGTGATTGGGACATCGGGAATTCGTCCGCCCAGCAACCGTTCGCGAACCCACTTGCCACGATGGATCGCGTGGTTCTCGGTGTTGGTGGAATGGGTTACCAGCCATGATCGTTGCGTCAACACGCCCATACGATCCGGCCCGATTGGATCCGGGCTTTTTCGTTGAGCGATCAGCTCGGCGAGCCGCTTTCGCTGCTTCTCCAACTCCTGCGTGACCTTGGCTCGCTTGTCGTCAGGCAGTTTCTTCTCGCCCGTCCGAGCAAGCTCCTTTTCCATACGGTCAATGTTGCCTTCTGCCTTCCGCTTGTTGTATTGAAACTCGTATTCCAACACAGCGTCGGATTTACCCATGTAGTCGGTGCGAACGGTCAGCAATTGTGTGAGCACCCGCCGGTCTTCTTCAAGAATCTTGTCGATAACTTTGTGCGTTTCTCCGACGGCCTTATCTCTGCCAAACGTCTTGGTCGCGTCGAAGCCTCGGAACAATAGACCGTTTTCCTTTTGCTGTTGTTTGACGTCGTCGGGGCATTTGAAGACATGCAGCGAATGCGGATAAACAAAATACTCTTCGAGAAACCGATGTACGGTTTCGGCTCGGGAAAGCTTTCGATGTTTCTCATAATCCGCCAGTGCGGCGACGACGTCGTCACGACTATCGAGTCGGCCATTCGCCACATAGCGTGCGAAGTGATTGGAGTTACCGCGAACCTGTAAGGCTCGATTCAGGGCATCCGCAAGTTCCTGCGGCGGTAGGATTGAAGGTTCTCCAGAAGCTTGGGGTGCCCCGTACTCACGGCGGAAGAACACTTCCGGATGAGCCATGACCGGAACCAAACCGTAGATCAGGCCCTCCCGGTTGCCAAACGTCTTGATCTGTTTGGCGACAAACGACCGTTTGCTTGCCAGCTCGTCGTCCTCTGGATCACGACCAATCCAGTGCCGATAAAGATCGACAATCACCTTATCGAGTTCTTCATCGCCAGGTGGCTCCTTGGCGAGCGCGAGCTTGCGTATCAATGACCGGTCGTTCTTTGGATCGCCGTCGATCATGCGGATCAACAACGAGCGAGCGTTGTTCGCCAGCCCTTCGGTCTGAGACGCTTCGAGCGTGTAAAGGAACGAGTAGTTTTTCAACTCGTGTTCGGGGTGCAGTCCGAACGGCGCGGGCAATACCGAGTCACCACGGACCTTGGCTGCTCCTTTAGCCCTGAGCCACCACTTCTGTTGGTCCTCGTAGCTTTGGGGCAACACCCGCCATATACGTGCCGGGCTGGCCGCGATCTTCGGCGCTTGTTCGGCAGTCTTCGGATCGAACAGCCGATCATGGGGCACATGGTTGCCATTTTCCGGACGCATCATCTTGCGCGCGATTAGCCGATATGCCTGCCCAACGTTTTCTTTGATCCACGTCGTGGCAGTCGCGACTTCGCTGGCCCCAGGCCGCGGTTGCTTCTCCGGCGGCATCGCGTCAGTCTCCAACTGCTCAAGGATCGCCGCCCAAACGTCGCCTTCTTCCGGATGTGCGGAAAGATTGCCTGTGAGCCGATCGAAGCGTCGGTCGCCCTCTTGCTTTTTTGGTCCGTGACAAGCGATGCAATGTTTTTCGAGCAGCGGACGAACGGATTGTTGGAAATCGGCGCTTGCGGTCGCCGTACACGACACAACTATCAGCAAGCATACAATCGTTCGCATATCGATCATCTCAACAAAACTCCTTGAACGCCTCGTCTGCATCGCCGAAGTCCGGCAAAGGCGCCCCCATATTGTCCGCGACCGAGAGCAGCAGCCGACAAAGACGTCGGTCCTCTTTGCCATCGAAACTCACCACGCGTCCGGCTTTCAGTTTGCCACCCGCACGGCCCGCCAACAGCACGGGCAATCGCTTGGCGTAATGGCTGCCGTCATGCATGCCGGACAAGAAGAGGACCTGACTATTATGCAAAATGCTCTCGCCGCCTTCGTCGGCCGCCTTTAGTTTT
>CALFYT010000128.1 GCA_937952415.1 uncultured Planctomycetaceae bacterium
CAACTTCTTCCTGACGATGATGATTGGCGCACGCGACCTGGCGATTCCGCGGCTCAACCTGGCCAGTTGGTACCTGTTCGTCGGCGGAGGGCTGTTTACCGTCTGGGCCATGCTCACCGGCGGCGTCGACACCGGCTGGACCTTCTACACACCCTACAGTAGCACCTACGCCAACACCCGCGTCATGCTCACGGCGATCGGCGTCTTCGTAAGCGGCTTTTCGACGATCCTCACCGGCATGAACTTCATCGTCACCATTCACACGATGCGGGCGCCCGGGATGACCTGGTTTCGCCTGCCGCTATTCGTGTGGGCCCACTACGCCAACAGCCTGATCATGGTGCTGGCCACGCCGGTGCTGGCGGTCACGCTGCTGTTGATTGGCATGGAGCGCGTGCTGGGCGTGGGCGTGTTCGATCCGAACCTGGGCGGCGACCCGCTGTTGTTTCAGCATCTGTTCTGGTTCTACTCGCACCCGGCGGTGTACCTGATGATTCTGCCGGGCATGGGCGTGGTGAGCGAAGTGATCACATGTTTTGCCCGTAAGGGAATCTTTGGATATACGTTTATCGCCTTCTCGAGCCTCGCGATCGCCGTGCTCGGTTTCCTGGTATGGGGGCACCACATGTTCGTCAGCGGGCAGTCGGTGTTGGCCAGCCTGACGTTCTCGTTCCTGAGCATGCTGATCGCCGTGCCCTCGGCGGTGAAAGTGTTCAACTGGACCGCCACGCTGCACAAGGGTTCGATCTCGCTCGACACGCCGATGCTGTACGCGCTGGGATTCATCGGATTGTTCACGATGGGCGGGCTGACGGGGCTGTTTCTGGCGACGCTGGCCGTCGACCAGCACGTGCACGACACGTACTTCGTCGTGGCTCATTTCCACTACATCATGGTGGGCGGCATGGTGATGGGCTATCTGGCCGGCATCCACTTCTGGTGGCCGAAGATGACCGGGCGCCTGTATCCCGAGTGGTGGGGACGCTTCTCGGCCGTGCTGATCTTCTTCGGCTTCAATCTCACCTTTTTCCCGCAGTACCTCCTGGGCTACCTCGGCATGCCCCGCCGCTACCACGTGTATCCCGACGAGTTTCAGGTGCTCAACGTTATGTCCACCGCCGGGGCCTCGATTCTGGGCGTGGGGTATCTGATTCCGCTGGTGTACCTGATTTGGTCGCTGCGGTACGGCAAGATCGCCGGCCCCAATCCCTGGCAGGCCACGGGGCTCGAATGGCAAACGCCCTCGCCGCCGCCGACATTCAACTTCGACGAGACGCCCAGCGTGACCGAGCGTCCTTATCAATACTCGCCTTGGACCCCGCAGACGGCCCCGCCGCCGGAGCCGGAGTTGGCCGCCGCTGAAACAACATCGCCATGAGCTCACACGTTGCCCATCATTTCGACGACGCGTCTCAGCAGTTCGACGCTGCCCGACTAGGGATGTGGATCTTTCTGGCGACCGAAGTGCTGTTCTTCGGCGGCCTGTTCACCGGCTATGCCTACTACCGCACGCTGTACACGCCGGCCTTCATCGAGGGGAGCCGGCATCTCGACCTGGTGCTGGGCACGATCAACACGGCCGTCCTGCTATTGAGCAGCTTCACCATCGTGCTGGCCATCCGCGGAGCGCAGACCGACAACCGCCGGGCAACGATCGCGCTGCTCGCGGCGACGATCGTGCTGGGGACCGTGTTTCTGGCAATCAAGGGCTACGAGTATTCCGTCAAGTTTGAAGAGCATCACGTGCCGGGGGCAAGCTTCTCACTCGGCGAAACGCACGATGAAGCCGTCGAACCCCGCCACGTCGAGATGTTCTTCGCCCTGTACTTCGGCATGACCGGACTACATGCCGTGCACATGATCATCGGCGTCGGCGTTGTGGCCGTTGTCTGTGTGCTCGCCTGGCGCGGCCACTATACGAGCCAGTACTACACGCCGCTGGAGATCACCGGGTTGTACTGGCACTTCGTCGACGTCGTGTGGGTATTTCTGTTTCCCTTGCTTTACCTGATTCGCTAGCGATGTCTGAACAGATCGTTCCCGTGAAAACCTACGCCGGCGTTCTCGCCGCCCTCCTGGTGCTGCTGGTGGCCACCGTCGCGGCCGGGCTGATCGAGGGGCCCGGACTGGGCATTACCACGGCCCTGTCGATTGCGACGGTCAAGGCCGTGCTCATCGTGCTGTTCTTCATGCACGTGCGGCACGGATCGCCCATCGTACGACTGGCCGCCGTGGCGGGCTTTCTGTGGCTGGCCTTGCTGATCGGCTTGTCGATGACCGACCTGCTGACGCGCGACGGCCCCCCGGCCACCGATATCCCCGCCGGCTCCGCTCCAGACGCGAGCCTAGGCGCGAACTCGAGCCCAACGGGGCCCAAAATGGTCGAGCAGTTAGCGAGCTTCTCGCCTCGAAATGAGGCATCGAGCCAGTCTCTGATCGCTACCGGCACGAAAATCATCGACGCTGCCATCACGACCCAGGGCGCGGCCGACCGGGGCCAGGCACGTGCAGTCCGATGAACAAGAGGTGCAACGGCCTGCGGCCGGGTTCGAAAGCCCGGTGGAATTCACGGCTCGGCCCGGATTCCATCGTGCCGTCGACGGGGACGCCTGCTCCCGTAGTAGACTCACTGCGACTTGCCAGAGACAAGTCGCTTAGTCGTTCGAAATGTTGTTTTTCAAGAGGGTGGCGGCTTCGGCTCGCAGCAGTTCGGCGCCGATGCGGTCGTGCCAGTTCCATGGCAGTGGAGCGTCGCCATTCTCGAGCTTCGGTAGTGCGTCGCACACCGATTCGGCTTCGGCCATGGCAGCCTGGGCTACCTGCGTTTCTCCCGCACGTTCGCAGGCCATCGCCTTCAGTACCAGTGCCATGGCGTGGCCGCTGGGCTCCATCCGGTCTTTTGCCGCGATTGCCAGATCGAGCGATTCGACTGCCGATCGAAAGTCACCGGCGCGATAGCGAGCCAAACCGCGGGCCAGATCGAAGTAAGCGCGAAAAGCGTGGTCCGGCGCCAGCTCGACCGAGCGCTCGGCCATCTGGACCGGCAGCGCAACGTCCTCTCCGCAGGGCCAGATCAGACACGCCTTGGCCACACGCTCCGCGGTCGGCGGATCTTGCGTTGCGCCAAAGCGCTCGAGCATCTGCTGGCAGTGGCTGCGGTAGCCTTCGGTGTCAGATTGCACGGCGTACAGAAACGCGAGTTGGTACCAGGCATAGTGATCGTCCGGGTGATCCTCCACGCGTTTCGCCATGCCGGCCGTCGCCTTCGCCCACTGCCCGCGAGCGGCATACCAGCTCGCCAGTGCTTTGAGCACGCGATCCGAGAGTTCGGGAGGGATTGTCGGTTCGGTGTCGCGCCCGACGAGTTGTCCGAGGCGGTTGACGTGGTCGTCGTTGAATGGCTCGCTCTCGACCGCCGTCAGGGCCCAAGCGATGGCTTCCTCGGTTTTCCCCTGTCTGTCCAGAGCATCGGCCAGCAGGCCACAGGTTAGCGGCGCGTGCGGATTGATCTCGAGTGCCGCGCGCAGTTCCGACTCCGCCTCGGCAAAGCGTTCCTGCTGGGCCAAAAACTCGGCAAAATATCGATGGGGCCAGAACTCGCGCGGATTTCGATCAATCGCACGGCGAAAGTAGCCCTCGGCCTCCACAGTTCGGCCAAGGCCGGCATAAACCTGACCGGCGGATGAGAAGGCGTTGGTGAGACAAAGTCGGAAGTGCTCACTATCGGGAAACTCGGCAACCAAAGACTCGTAGATTCCGATGGCGCGGGAGAGCGTTTGATCAAGTGCCTCGGATGCGTGCTCACCCGGTGGGATCTTCGCCAGTTCCAGCAAGGTGCCGGCGTGGAGGTCGCGGTAGAAGCCTCCGCGTTGAGGAATGGCCGCAGCGGACAACTCTTCGAACAAGGTTGCCGCCTGCTCGAAGTGGTCTCGTGCATCCTCGGTCCTGCCGTCCGCGCGCGTGAGCCAGCCCAGATCGCGAAGCGAATGCGCGATATTCTCGCGGTGCCCCTGGTAGTCCGGGAAGTCTTTGCTCAAGGCAATGAACATTTCTAGCGCGCGGCGATGCAGGTCCTCCGCCAGCTTCCTGAACTCGGGCTGCGGCACCGCCTGCGCGACACCTCGGACTTCGATCGCTAAGCCCTCGCGAGCAGCCGGTTCTGGCGGTTGCAGGGACAACCACGCGTCGATTCGTTGCACGGCATCTGCGACGTATTGTTCGCGTCCCGAGCGGAGTTGGGCCTTGAGCAAGCGACTGGTGGCATTGAACAGCTCGATGCGATAGAGCACTGCATCGGGATACTCGCGCGCCAGCGCCTCGAACACCTCGATCGCGCGGCGCGCGTATCGAAGGCCCTCGTCTGGATTGCGCTTCGCCACAAAGCTGCGGCGCTGCCCGAGACTGGCCCCCAGATCAGCACGATGCTGCGGCGACTCCGGAAACTCGGCGACCAACTGCTCGCGCAGAGACAGAGCACGCAGAGACGCTTCATCAGCGTCCTGATCTCGTCCGATGGCGTCCAAGCTGCGGGACTGGTACTGGCACGTCAGAGCGAGATCGGCCCGGTATTCCGAGGTCTCAGGTCGTTGGCGAACCAGGTCTTCCAGCAAAGCACGGGCCTCGGTGAAAAACGGCAAGCTCTCCGCAGGACTGCCCCCCGTGGAGAGCAGGTCGCCCGTGTGATACGCGAGCGATGCGAGATCGCTGCGAAACCCGGACTGGTCTGGATACTTCTGGGCCAACATCCGCCAGACGTCCATCAGCCGCATGATGGAGCGGAGGGCGGCTTCGGGGTCTTTCGGCATGCTGGTGACGGTCGTCGCGCGCCGATAGCCTTTCCAGTATCCCGCCAGGCGGCGGTGGTCTTGCTCCGCGTCTGGAAAGTCGCGCAACAGCCGATCGACGACGGCCAGCCCCTGATCGACCGCTTCGATGGCATCGTCGTTACGATCGACGGCGTGGTCGATCTCCGCGACCCGCAAATAGGTCACCGCCAACTCGGCCAGCAGCGCCGGGTCGTCAACCCGCTCCACCGAAAGTGTCTTGTAGAAGTCGAGCGCCGAATCGAGCAACTCTTTGCGCAAGAGCTGCAAACCCGGCACGTCGAGCAACTTGCTCTCGCTGACTAGCGTGAAGTATTTGTCGACCGCCTCCTTGGCGCGTTGCAGGTTGGCTTCGGCGGCGGCACGTTGTTTCTCCGCCTCGGCCCGTTGCGCCTCGGCCTGCTTGCGCTGGTCGGCTTCCGCTTCGCGGGCCAGGTCCGCTTCGGTGCGAGCCTTAGTCTCGGCAATCAGCCGGGTCTCGGCCAGACGCTCGGCCCGCGTGGCCCGGATGGCCTGCCACGTGCTGCCGAAGATGCCCAGCAGGAGGGCCACTGTCACCAGCGACGCGGTGGCAAACGCCGCGCGATTGCGGCGGGCGAACTTGCGCAACCGATACAGGGCCGAAGGCGGACAGGCCTCGACCGGCTGATCGCTCAGGTAACGCTGAAGGTCGCGGGCCAGGCCGTTGGCGGTCTCGTAGCGCAGCGTGCGGTCTTTCTCCAGCGCCTTCATCACGACCCAGTCGAGCTCGCCTTTCAGCATCTGGCTGAGCCGCTTGGGGTCCGCCCGCCGCCGGGCGGCTGTGCCGGTGCGCGTCTTAGCCAGCGTGCTGACGCGTGTGCTGGGCCGCGGTGGATCCTCCTCGCGGATCATGCGGCGGATCTCGTCATAGGCCGCCTCGCTCATTCGCTGCCGATCAAACGGTGTCGTACCGGTGAGGAGCTCGTAGAGCAAGACGCCAAGGGAGTAGATGTCGCTCCGCGTGTCGACGTCGAGTTCCGACATCTCGGCCTGCTCGGGACTCATGTAAAGCGGCGTGCCGACCATCTGCGCGAAGTTCGTAAACAACGTCTTCTCCGTCAGCCGCTGGTTGATCGCCTTCGCCACGCCGAAATCGATGACTTTGGGTACCGGCCGGCCATCGTTGAGGGTGACCAACACGTTCGAGGGCTTCAGGTCGCGATGGATGATCCCCTTTTGGTGCGCGTGTTGCACGGCGTGGCAGACCTGGACGAGCAACTCCAAGCGCTCGGACAGGCTTAGTTGGTTCTGGTCGCAGTACTCGGTAATCGGGATCCCGCGAACCAATTCCATCACGAAGTAGGGGTGGCCCGCCTCGGTCGTGCCGGCGTCGAGCACCTTGGCGATGTTGGCATGGTCCATCAGGGCCAGTGCCTGACGCTCGGCCTCGAAGCGTGCGATCACCTGCCGGCTGTCCATGCCGGGCTTGATGATCTTGAGAGCCACCCGGCGTCGCACGGGCGACTGCTGGTCGGCCATGTAGACTACGCCCATGCCACCTTCGCCGATCTGCTCCAGCAGCTTGTAAGGCCCGACCATCGAACCGACGCTTTCATGGCCGACCTGTGGTGCGTTCTCTGCGGTGATGGCGCAGTCGTCGCCCATGCCGCGCTCCAGAAACTCGCCGGAGGCCCGGTGGGCCTCCAGCAGCACCTCGATGCGCGCCCGAAGGGCCGAATTGTTGCCGCAGGCACGGTCGAGAAACTCTGCCCGCTCCGCCGGCGTCTCGTACTGCAGGGCATCGGCGAAGATGGTAATGACGTGAGAATGGTGTGCGTTCATTCGAATGGCCCATCGCAGGACACAATGTGTTCTACTCGACGGCCTCCTGCGAGTGATCGTGACGGGCGTTCAAGGCCGCGGCGTTTGCCTGAGCGGATGCGAACTCGTCACGGTACGCCGTCTTGTCGGGAAACTCTTCGATCAGTGATTGATAGATTTCAAGCGATCGCTGCATCGCCTCGCAGGACTTCTCAAGCGCTTTGTCGTCGTCACATGGCAACGTACTAATCTGCACCAGCGTGCTGGCGAGAAAGTGGCGATAGAAGCCGTCGCGCTGATTGATGTTCGAAGCGACTAATTCTTCGAAAGCGTCGACTGCGACTTGAAACGCCGTGCGGGCTTCCTCGAAGCTGCCGTTGTCGACAAGTCTCCAGCCCAAAAGGCGGCCGGCGTGGCCGAGCTGCTCGCGATAGCTGGGAATGTCTGGGTAGTCGTTCACCAGATCCTGAAGCATGTTGAAAGATCGTTGATGCAGCTTTTTGACCTGTTGCCGATACGCTTGCGATTGCAAGAGTTGCTCGGCGACGTGCCTGAGCAGGAGTGCAACCGAATAGCGCTCAACGGCGTCGCGTGAGCCCGCGGCCACGATTCGATCGACGCGCCGAAGTGCTTCGTCAATCGCTTCCGGCTGTCCGCTGGCGATTCGCGATTCGATCCATTTTTCCTCCACATGCCGATTCGCGTTCATGACGCGGGGGATACCGTAATAATCTTCGCTAAAGTTACTGCGAAAGTTCTCCAATGCATTTCGAAACATCGACTCTGCTTCGTCGAATCGATCTTGCGCTCGCAGGGCGCAACCCAACTCAAAGAGAGCCCAGCCGAACTCTGGGTGGCTCTCGCCGTGAGTTCGTCGGTGCAAATCAAGCGATTGTCGGACCAAGCGTTCTCCCTTTACAGCATCACCTGTCAAGACGGCGTCTGCCGCGGCGTGCGTCAGCATATTGGCAAACTCACCAATCGACGTGGAACTGCGCTGGGCAACAGACGCGGCTTGCTGAAACACGACTTCGGCGTCTTCGTGGCGCCCTTGCTCGAGAAGCGCAAAGTGAAGCAACGCCCGAATGGCCATCGTTTCCTCATTCTCCAGCTTTAGCGTCGCATGCATCTGCAGGGCTTGTCGCAGCAATTGTTCTGCCTGCGCATCCTGACCACGCTCGAAAGGAATCCATGCATAGTCGAGCAAACTGGCGGCGATCTCCGAATGCTCTGGGCCAAGGACGCGTTTCCTGATGTCGAGTGCTAATTGCAGGTGCGGCTCGGCCACGTCGAGCTGGTGCAATCTCCGATAGGCATTGCCAATCGTGGCGTGGAGTGCGGCTTCAGCCTCGGGTTCACTCTCGAGCCGGTTTTGCAGCTTGTCCGCGATCTCGTCGAGCAGTTGCCGAACCGTGTAGTCGGTTCCCTTGGCCGCATCAGGGTTTGCTGATTCGATCGCGTCCTGCAGCAGATTACTAATCGCTTTGGCCTTGGCGGCCTCCGCGGTTGCCTGCTTCAGCGCCGTCTCCCTCTCGGTACGCGCCTTGGTTTCTCCGACGAGTCGTTGTTCGGCCAGCGCCTCTGCGCGGGTTGCTCGGACAGCCTGCCAGGTGCTGATGACCGTGCCGAGCAGCATCGCTACGGAAATAAGCGATACCGTCAGCATTACTGCCCGATTGCGACGCGCAAACTTGCGAAAACGGTATCCGGTTGACGGCGGACATGCCTCGACGGGCTCGTCGCGCAGATAGCGGTCGATGTCGCGTGCCAGCCCGTTGGCCGTCTCGTAGCGCCGCGATCGCTCCTTTTCGAGCGCTTTCATCACGATCCAGTCAAGCTCGCCGCGAACGGCCCGGCGAAGCTGCGCGGGTTCGAGGCTGCGCTGGGCGGCAATCGCGGGCAGAAAAGCGCTGCCGCTGAGTTTGGTGCTCGGCCGGCTTGGCTCCTCTTCCTTGATCAAGCGCACGATCTCTTGCCAGGCCGCGTCCTCGAAGCGCTGCCGCTCAAGCGGCGTTGTGCCGGTGATCAGCTCGTACAGCAGTACGCCGAGTGAATAAACGTCAGTCCGCGTGTCGATGTCGAGATTGTTAAACTCAGCCTGCTCAGGGCTCATGTACAAAGGTGTGCCCAGCATCAGTCCATGCGCCGTATAGAGTGTTCGTTCGGTCAGCGGCTGGTGCATGGCCTTGGCCAGCCCGAAATCGATCACCTTGGGTACCGCGTTGCCATCGTACAGACACACGAGGATGTTCGACGGCTTCAGATCGCGGTGGATGATCCCTTTCTGATGCGCATGCTGCACGGCCTGGCATACCTGCACGAACAAGCTGAGGCGTTCGTCCAGTGAGAGTTTGGCCTGGTCGCAATAGTCGGTGATGCGCACGCCTTTGACGTATTCCATCGCAAAGAACGGGCGCCCCTCGGCCGTCATTCCGCCGTCGAGCACCTTGGCGATGTTCGGATGGTCCATCAGGGCCAGGGCTTGGCGCTCGGCCTCGAAGCGCGAGAGGACTTGCTTGGAATCCATGCCGGGCTTGATCAGCTTGATGGCCACACGGCGCCGGACGGGTCTCATTTGTTCGGCTACCCAGACCGTGCCCATGCCACCTTCGGCGATCTGCTCCAGCAACTTGTAAGGGCCGACCATCGAGCCGGTGCTTTCGTGGCTGGTCTGGGGCGCGTTCTCCGCCGTGAGGGCGCAATCGTCGTCCATGCCGCGCTCCAGGAATTCGCCCGAGGCCCGATGCGCTTCCAGCAGCACTTCGATGCGCGCCCGAAGGGCCGAATTGTTGTCGCAGGCACGGTCGAGAAACTCGGCCCGCTCGGCCGCCGTCTCGTACTGCAGGGCATCGGCAAAGAGGGTTATTTCGTGAGAATGGTGCGAGTTCATTCGAATGGCTCATCGCAGGACACAATGTGCTCTACTGGACAATGCCCTCTTTCACCCCGAATTCCGCCGCGCTATCCCTGATTCGCTACGCTTCAGCAGTCTGCAAGTAGTCGTAGAGCCAGGCTTTGGCAAATGCCCAGTAGCGATCGGCGGTGCGGCGGCCTATACCTAGAGCCGCGGCCGCCTCGGCACCGCTGAGGCCTGCGAAGAATCGCAGCTTCACCAATTCGACACACCTTGGATGTTCGACCGCGAGCCGATCCAGGCCTTCGCTCAGAGTCAAGAGCTCGCTTCCGACGGCACCGTCGCCCTCGGCCACAGCATCCAAATCCAGACGCTGCCAGCCACGGCCCCGTTTGAACCGACCCCGGTCACGGGCGCGATTAATCAGGATGCGCCGCATGGCCTCGGCGGCCGCCGCGAAGAAGTGGCCACGGCTATCCCAGGCAAAGTCGGGCGCAGAGCCAACGAGGCGTAGATACGCTTCGTGTACCAGTGCCGTTGGCTGCAGCGTGTGGTCGGGGCGTTCCCGAGACAGCTTGGCTGCGGCCAGCTTGCGCAGCTCGTCGTAGACCAAAGGCAAGAGGCGCTCCGCAGCGCACGGGTCACCCGCTTCGATGGCCGAAAGAATCCGCGTCACGTCGCTCATGGACTAGCGTGCCCATGGGGGAGAGATCAACGACTGCGAACCCCGGAAAGACGCGTGAGGCGGCTAAGCCATCTCGGCTCAGTCCGTCACACGCCGGCATCATTGTAGTTTTCGCCTGCGCCGTTTCCTAGAGCCCCGATGTCCCTCAGCACCGGTCTCAATTCTTGCCACCATGCGCGGCGCAACCGAGCCAAAAACGGGGCATTGGTTGCCGAAGCGACATCTGTTCGAAACGCAAGTTCCAACTTGCCGCCCAGCTCCACCGGAAACGCCAAGCCATGTTGCCCCCTTCATTCCTCTCTAAGCGACCAGCCGCGCGTCCTGAGCGTCGACGCTCCCGACTGCAGGGAACTAACAAGCGCAAACGCCTATCCTGCGAGCAGTTAGAAGACCGCAGGCTGCTGGCGATCACCGTGAACACGCTGCTGGACGTGAACGCTAACGATGGGCTAACAACCTTGCGCGAGGCGATCGCCGCCGCGTTGCCGGGGGAGACGATCAACTTCGCGCCCGCTCTGACCAGCGGCGGGGCGGTGACGATCCAGCTTTCCAGTCTGGGGGAGCTGGTGATCGACAAGAGCCTCTCGATCGTCGGTCCCGGGCCGCACCTGCTCGAAGTCAGGGCCTACGATTCCAGCGGGGCGGCGGGCGACGGAACGAGAGTCTTCAACGTCGACAACGGCCAGCCGGCCCTGACGACCGTGTCGATAGGCGGGCTGGAGCTCACCTTCGGCGACGTCACCGGCGACGGCGGAGCGATCCGAAACCGCGAGAACCTGACGCTCGAGCAAGTTTCTCTCACCGCCAACCGGGCGACCAATGCCGGGGGCGCCATCGACTCGCGCGGTGCGAACCTGACAGTCCTCGATAGCACGATCAGGAGCAATAGCGCTCTGGCGGGCGGAGGTATCTATTCGGACACGAACCTCACGACCCAGACGACGACTATCGTCAACAGCACGATTTCGAGCAACGTTGCCACCTCCCGCGGAGGCGGCATTTACAACTTCGACGGCCGCACGATCCTGCGCCACTCCACCATCACCAAGAACGAGTCACTCGACGGGCAGGGCGCCGGCGTCGCTTCTTACGGCGACCAACTGACCAGCACCGAAGTCCACTCCTCGATCATCGCCGGCAACGTCGGCAGTGACGTCGACTTCGTGACCTCGTCAACCAACTCGTTCGTCTCTCAGGGCTACAACCTGATCGGATCGGGCAAAGCCATCGCCGCGTTCGCACAGCCGGGCGACATGACTGGCGTCGCCGATCCGCTGCTGGGGCCGCTGAATTTCTACGGCGGAAAGACCCAATCGCACGCGCCGCTGCCAGCCAGCCCGGCCGTGAACGCCGGCGATCCCGCCGCTGTGGCCGGGTTGGGCAGCGTGCCGCTCTTCGATCAACGGGGCGCGGGTTATGGACGCGTCCAGGGCGGCCGCATCGACATCGGGGCTTTCGAGACCAATCCTGCCACGTTCACCGTCGACACGCTCGTCGATGAAGACGACGGCAACCATATTCCCGGCGATCTCTCGCTGCGCGAGGCGATCGGGCTGGCCAATGGCACGTCCGAGCCCAGCCTCGTGCAGTTCAGCCCGGCGCTGCACGGCGGCACGATCGTACTCTCCTCGCTGGGACAGATCGCGCCCAACGCCTCGATGTCGATCGTGGGTCCCGGCGCTGCACTGCTTACGGTGCGTGCTTACGATCCGACGCCCGCGGTCAAGAATGGCGACGGCCAGCGCATCTTTAACGTGTTCAATTTTTTCCAGTCGCCGGTGCTTTCGATTGGCGGCCTGACCTTCACCGGTGGCGACGTATCCGGCGACGGCGGCGCCATCAACACGGCGGAAACGCTCTCGATTTTCGAGTCGGTCTTTACCAACAACGCCACGTCGGATGTCGATGGGAACAATGGCGGGGCGATTCACCAGGCATTCGGCACGCTCCGGATCGTCGACAGCACGATCTTGGGCAACCGTTCGGGCGACGGCGGCGGTGGGCTGTTCATCGCCGGCGGCACAACGTCGATCGTCGGCTCGGTGTTCTCGAGCAACGATGCCCGCTATTCCGGCGGCGCGATCTTCAATTCGGGCGGCGCGCTGACGATCAGCGACAGCGAAATCTCCGGCAATAGTGGAACCTTTGCCGGCGGGGGGCTCTACAGCGCCGGTGGTTCGGCCAGCCTGATGGGCGTCACGGTCAACGGCAACACCCTGGGGAACATTGCCAATAGACTCGGAGGCGGCATCTACGGTTCCGATACTGAAATGCTGATCACAAGTAGCACAATCAGCGGAAACACCGCCTACGCAGGCGGAGGAATCCTGTTGATTGGGGGCGGCGCTTCGTCGATCAGTCAGACAAGGATTCAGAGCAACACCGCCACGAACGGCGGCGGACTATACAACGGGCAAAATCTCTCCATCGCCGACAGCACGTTCAGCGGCAACAGCGCCACGGAAGGGGGCGGGCTACTGAGCTCGACGACCCTCTCTAGCGAGACGACGGCAATCTCCAACAGCACCTTTAGCGGCAACACGGCGTCTTACGGAGGAGGCATTCTTAACTACAACGGCAAGACGATTATCCGCCACAGCACAATCACGGCCAACTCGAGCCCCAGCGTGCAGGGCGGCGGCGTCGCGTCCTATCCGGATGCGGACACGCAAACGCAGGTCTATTCCACGATCATTGCCGGCAATTCCGGCGGCGACGTGGCGTCGGGCTTTATCGGCCCCAACTCTTTCCTCTCGCTCGGCTACAACCTCGTCGGCGGCGGGCTGGGGTTCGGAATCTTCGCGGCGACGGGTGACCAGGTCGGCGTCGCCCCGCTGTTGGGACCATTGACCGACAATGGCGGACCGACTCTCACGCACGCGCTCCTTGCTGGCAGTCCGGCGATCAACGCGGGCGAGCCCGGGCTCACGCCGGGAACCGGCACGGTCCCGGTCTACGACCAGCGCGGCAATCCCTACGTCCGGATCATCGGAGGCAGAACTGACGTCGGGGCTCTCGAATACACAGGCACGCCTCAGAACTACCTGGTCGATATCCTGACCGACGAAAGCGACGGCAACCACGCCCCCGGCGATCTGTCACTTCGCGAAGCCATCCTGCTGGCCAACGGCAATGCCGGCGCAGCCGACACGATTTCCTTCCATCCTGCGTTATCGGGCGGCACGGTCCTGTTGACGCTTGGCGCACTGACCATCTCCGACCCGCTGGCCATCGACGGCCCGGGTGCCGACGCGCTCCGGGTGCAGGCATTCGACCCCAGTGGCGCGTCAGGCGATGGAACGCGAATCTTCAACGTCAACGACGGGGCGGCCCCGCTGATCGACGTCAGCATCGCTGGGCTCACGCTGGAAGGAGCCGACTCGAACGGCGACGGCGGGGCCATCTACAACCGCGAGCAACTCTCACTCGATCGCGTACACGTTCGCAACAACCGGGCCGTCAACGGCGGCGGCGTTGCCACTCTTGGAACTCTTACGATGCGCGACAGCACCGTGAGTGGCAATACGGCCAACCTGGGGGGAGGGATCGTTAGCGTAACTGACTCAAGTCCTGGCATGACGACGATCATCAATAGCACGCTCAGCGGAAACGTGGCGCTGACCTACGGCGGGGGCTTTTACAATTTCGCCGGTCCCAGCGTCATCCGCCACTCGACCATCACCGCCAACTCGGCGCCCGCCTTCCAGGGCGGAGGCATCGGCTCCTACGGCGACACGGCCACGCTGACCTCGCTCCATGGATCAATTGTCGCGGGCAATACGGGGAGCGACGTCGACAATGCTCCGCCAGTCGGCACGAACTCTTTCCAGTCTCTCGGCTACAACCTCGTCGGCACCGGTAATGGATTGGCGGCGTTTGCCGGCGCGGGCGATCAGGTGGGGACCGCTCCGTTGCTCGGACCCCTGGCCGACAACGGCGGCCCCACACCGACGCACGCACTCGAGATCGGCAGCCCAGCAATCGACGCCGGCGATCCCGCTGCCATAGCCGGTGCCGGCGAGGTGCCGCTCTACGATCAGCGCGGTACTCCCTACGGCCGCATCGTTGAAGGGGACGGTGCGGGCACTACCCGGATCGACATTGGCGCGTTTGAAGCCGCTGTCCCCACACTCGTGGCGGGCCGCTGGGTCTTCTACAACCAGTCCAAGTTCGACGGCAACACGTCCGGCATAAGCACGTCGGACGACCTGGCCATCGCCGTCGACAAAACTGCCCTGCTGCCCGGCGCGGGCACCGCGACCTTCAGCAACATCACCAGCTACTCGCGCGGCATCAACGGCATCATGGTCGACATTGCCGACCCTGCCGGACCGCTCACCGCCAGCGACTTCACGTTCAAAATGAGCTCACAGATTGGCGCGAACAACACGCCCAGCACCTGGCAGGCGGCCCCGGCCCCTGTGAGCGTCTCCGTACGGCCGGGCGCTGGTGTAGGCGGATCGGATCGCGTGGAGATCATCTGGGCGGGCGGCGCCATCGCCAACCGCTGGCTGGAGGTGATCGTCGAAGGCAACGACGCCACAGGCGGATTCAACACCAACACCGGCCTGGCCCAGAGCGACCGCTTCTACTTCGGCAACCGCATTGGTGATACGGGAAGCGGTACGTCCACATTGGCGATCACCAGCGCCACCGACGAGATCGCCGCCCGAGGCAACCCGGGCTTTGGGGCCGCCATTACCAACCTTTACGACTTCGACCGCAGCGGCCTGGTCAGCGCAGTTGACAGTCTCATCTCGCGGAACAATCTCGGCACTCTGACGAAGATCAACATCGCGGGCCCACCGGCCGCGCCGACCGGCCTGCCTGCTTCCGACGACGAAGCACTCGCGGATGCGATCGCCGTTGCACTCCAACTGGCAGCGGAACCGATGGCGAATCCCGGGAACTTCGACTGCGCCAAACGACTCGCGACACCCGCGCGGAATCCCCGCGAAAAGTTCTTTGCCGAACTCGATCCGGGTCCGCGAACGGATTTAAGCCAGACGACAAGCGTTCCTCTAGACCTGGCCGGAGAGCACGGCTCGGCGTGGGACGACGATTGGCTGGATGGGGTGTTGGATGACGTGGAGTTCGAACTCTCGGCGACTACTTGAGCTCTATTGCGCAGGAGCCTTCACATGGGTTTTCGTCAGACGTTCCGGCATGGGAAGGAGCGGCGCGACATACGCGCTCGTTGCCATCGCCTCGAGTTGCTTGAATCGCGTGACCTGCTAAGCATCAGCAGCACCAAGATCGTTGAGCCGGACCCGCCCGCGGCAGTTGCTTCGCCAATCGCCCCGGAGAAAATCGCCGACGGGACCGTGAGCCATTCGGCGACTGTCAACAACACCTTCTTCATCGCGGACCGTTTCGAGCCCAATAACAGCTTTGAGACGGCGACCGACGTGGGATGGCTGGGGGTGCGCCACGAGGCCGGTTTGAGCGTGCATGCCGCGGCCGATCGCGACTTCTTCACGTTCTATGTTCCTGCCACGCCGCCGTTCGGCGAAACAGCGGCCATTGACCTGACGTTCCTGCACGCTAATGGAGACATCGACGTCAGGGTCTACAACGGGAACCGCGACCTCATTGCGGGATCCTATTCGGTATCGGACAACGAGCGCGTCGAGTTTTCACCAAGCTGGGGATCCTACTACATCGAAGTCTACGGCTTCAACGGAGCGACCAATCCTACCTACGACCTGACGATCACGGTGCCAATTCCGCCGGATGATTTCGAGGAGCCCTTCTCGAACAATAGCTTCGCCTCAGCCACACAACTGGGCGGCAATTTCGGCGCTCGCTGGGAGTCGGGCCTGACGATCCACTCCTCCAGTGACAACGACTATTTCAAGTTCACGCCTGCGTATACCAGCACCGCCGTGGTGGACGTCTACTTCTCAGATCTAGACGGCGATATCGATGTGCAGGTCTTTAACTCAACGCAAACACTCCTTGCCGGAGGATTTACGACGACCGACGACGAGCACGTGCCGTTCCCCGTGGTCGCGGGGCAGCAGTATTTTGTCCGAGTATACGGCTACAACGGCGCCGTCAACGCCCACTACAACCTGCAAGTAACTGCTCCGATTCCAGACGATCGTTTCGAATCCAACAACTACTTCGATTCCGCCACCGACCTGGGAGTCGTGAGAACGCGATTCGAGCCGGACTTGAGCATCAACGAAGAACATGATCACGACTACTTTCGCTTCACGGCCGAATCCACGACGACCGCCGCGGTCGACCTGACGTTTCTACATGTTGACGGCAACGTCGATGTGCTGATCTACGACGCGAACCGCACTCCCATCGCTGGGGGTAACTCACACACCGACAATGAGCACGTCGAGTTTCCCGTCACCGCCGGACAGAGCTACTTCGTAGTCGTCCACGTGAGTTCGTTCTTTGCTGGCGCTGACACGAACTACAACTACGACCTGGCGATCACCGTGCCGATTCCGCCCGATCGCTTCGAGGCAAATCAGAGTGCCGGCACGGCGACGAATCTGGGAACGTTGGGGGCGCGCTACGAGGCCGGCCTCAGTATTCACGCTCCGTACGAATTTGACTACTTCCGCTTCACGGCCGCGGCCACCACCACCGCCGTGATCGATCTGACGTTCCTGCACGCCGGCGGCGATGTCGATCTTGCGGTCTACGATAGCGCCACACTCATCGGCACGGCGACTTCCACGACTGACAACGAGCACTTGGAATTCCCCGTCACCGCCGGACAGATCTACTACATCAGCGTCTACGGCTATCAGGGTGCGGTCAACAACAGATACGATCTGAAGATCGATGTCTTCCCCATCACCCAAGTCGTCGGACGCCATCTCTTCTACAACCAGTCGAAGTTCGACGGCAACACGGCCGGCGTAAGCACGTCGGACGACCTGGCCATCGCGCCAGACAAGAGCGCTTACCTGCCTGGTTCCGGCGTCGCGACTTTCGCCAACATTTCCAGCTACTCGCGCGGCATCAACGGCATCATGGTCGATATCGCCGACCCGACCGGAACGCTGACAGCCAGCGATTTCACGTTCCGGATGAGCACGCAGGCCGGCGCGAACAACACGCCGAGCACCTGGCAATCCGCTCCGGCTCCGGTCAGCGTCTCCGTCCGTCCCGGCGCCGGCGTGGGCGGCTCCGACCGCGTCGAACTTATCTGGGCCGGTGGTGCCATCACCAACCGCTGGCTGGAAGTGATCGTCGAGGGCAACGACGTAGTCGGCGGCTACAACACCAACACCGGCCTGGCCCAGAGCGACCGTTCTTACTTCGGCAATCGCATTGGCGACACGGGTAGCGGCAGCCCCACGTTGGCGATCACCAGCGCCACCGATGAGATCGCCACCCGGGGTAACCCGGGCTTCGGGGCCGCCATTACCAACCTTTACGACTTCGACCGCAGCGGCCTGGTCAGTGCAGTTGACAGTCTCATCTCGCGAAACAATCTCGGCACTCTGACGAAGATCAACATCGCCGTTCCGCCGGCCGCGCCAACTGCAGATATCGATGCCGAAAATGTCCTAGGCGACTTTGCGGCCATTGCGCCGGGTCAGGCCGCAAGATTGAACGCGGACGCGGAGGCGTTCGCTTGGGAAGGGAATTCCTCGCTGAAGCGCAACTTGAGTGAGGAGATGCCCGCCTTGCGTTCCTCGGTCGCATCGCTCGACGAAAGTCGAGGCAGCAGCGTCACTTTGGACGCGTCCACGGAACCTGACCCTGCTCGCTTCGAGGACGTGCTGCTCGAGGCGTTGCTCGATGACCTATACCCAGCCCCCCTATAGGAGTTGACCCGTGACGCAACGCCCAACATGCAACCCGCGCAATCGTGGCCGATCGGCAACCCCGCGCCCGGCCCCGCACCGCCGCAATGCGCACGTTATCGAGGCACTAGAAGACCGTGTTCTGCTCGCGATCACTCCGGGCCAGTTCTTGCGTGCACCGGCGATCAGCGCCCCGCCTCCTGTGCCTTCAATCCTGACAGCGCCACCGGCATTCGCGCAGCCCGAAGCTGCAGCCATTGAGCGAGCCCTGGCCACGAAGCACGAATCAGAGCGCATGGCCGCATCGACGGCAGCCGTGGAAACGGCCTACCTTCCCGCGGGGGTCAGCCGAGCGGAGCTGGCAATGCACCTCGAAGACCGCTCGCCGGCACCCACGGCAGCGCCACTCCTCCAGCCAAACCTTGTGCCAGCGGTGGCCGTGAATGAGAGTGAACCGAACAACACGCGCTTCTCGGCAGATCCCGTGCCGCTCGGCTTCGGAATCGGCCAGCATGTGGCAGTGGAAATCAGCGGTTCCGTTGGAGTCGCTCCGGCGCTGACGCCCATCGCCACGTCCGAAGACGACGGCTCGATTCCCTCGGCCAATCCGACTGGGATGACAAGCGGCATGACGGTCGTTGCCAGCGGCGTGATCGGCGACGGCCCCTTCGGCGCGACCAGCGGCGACTACGATTTCTATCAAGTCGCAGGCGCCCTGGGAGGCGACCTGATCACGGTGGACGTCGATTCGTTCGCGCTTGGCGGTTCGCTCGACTCCGTGGTGATCGTCTACGACGCAGCCGGAAACCCCTGGGCCGCCAATGACGACTTCGGCGGCCTGGATAGCTACCTCGAGTTTCCCGTCCCCTTCGACGGCGACTTCTACGTCGCCGTGCTGGGATACTTCTCCGGCTTCTTGGCCGATCCGTTTGACTCCAGCAGTGGCGGCGGCGCGGCCAGCGTTGGCCAGTACCAGGTCCAGATCGGTCTGAACGCCAAGACGCCGCCATCCTCGTTCATTCCCGTAGCCGAGGACGACGGCGCCATTCCGCTGGCGAACCCAACGGGGCTAGTCAGCGGGGCTTCGGTCACTGCGTTTGCCGCCATCGGCGATGGCCCCTTCGGCGGCACGAGCGGCGATTATGATTTCTATCAAGTGCCCGGTGTGGCCGCGGGCGATGTGATCACCGTCGACATCAACGCGGCCGACATCGGCAGTGGGTTGGACTCCGTGGTGGGCATCTACGACAGCGCAGGCAACCTGCTGACCGCCAACAACGACGCGACGAACTTCGACAGCTACCTCGACTTCACGGCGCCCTATGCAGACGACTTCTACGTCGCCGTCCGCGGCATCGGATACGGCTTTCAGAGCGATCCGTTCGATTCCTCCAGCGGCACCGGTGCCGTAAGCACGGGTTTCTACTTCGTCACCATCGCCCGAAATCCCGGCGACGTCGACTACTACCGCCTGGAACTGGCTGCCGGCGATATCCTGGGCGCCAACGTGTTCGGCGGGGCCGACACCCTCTCGCTGCTCGACGCGTCCGGCCAGGAGTTGATCGGCTCGCGCCGCGGTTACCCGGTGATCTATCCGACCGCCTCGCCGCTGAGCGGAGCGGGCCGCGCCGCGCTGTCGTGGGTGATCGACACCAGCGGCACCTATTTCGTCCGCGCCTCGGGCGCGCTGACTCGAGGGAACTACGAGCTCGACCTGCACGTCTACCGGCCCGCGCTCGAAGCCCAACCGATTGGTACGCGGCAGATCCTGTACCTCGATTTCGACGGTGCAGCGTTGGACACCTCCATTTTCTATGGCGGGGGAGGCCCGGCGGTGCTCTCGCCGCTGGCAAGCTTCCTCCCTGGCTGGGGCCTTTCAGGCGGCGACGAAGACGCAGTCATCGACGCGATTGTGGCCGTCGTGGCCGAGAACCTCTCGGACGACCTGCGTGCTCAGGGCAACAACGGCGACTATAGCGCCTCGGGCGTTCCCGGGCAGTTCGACATCGAAATCCGTAACAGCCGCGATCACGCCGACCCTTGGGGCCAGCCCCACGTGAGCCGCGTGATCATCGGCGGCTCGATCCCCGAGTTGGGCATCCCCACGATTGGCGTCGCGCAGTCAATCGACGTCGGCAACTTCGACACCAGCGAAACCGCCGTCGTGCTGCTTGATATCCTCAGCGCACCGGCCGACGACCCCGATTCGCTGAATCAGTTCGCCCGCGCTCCCGGGGCGACCATCTTCGACTTGATCGGCACGGGCGTCGGCAACATCGTGGCCCACGAGGCGGGCCACTTCCTCGGCAACTGGCACACCGATCAATTCAACGGGTTGCAGAACGCCGATCTGATGGACCAGGGCGGCTTTCTGGCCAATACAATCGGCGTCGGGCCCGACTTCGTGTTCGGCTCGGCCGACGATATCGACGTCGACTTCGGCCGCGACGCGTTTGTGCCCA
This sequence comes from uncultured Planctomycetaceae bacterium, assembly GCA_937952415.1. Classification (GTDB taxonomy): domain Bacteria; phylum Planctomycetota; class Planctomycetia; order Pirellulales; family PALSA-1355; genus CALFYT01. The sequence continues at coordinate 20,385 of CALFYT010000128.1, forward strand.
ACGAGGGTTTCTGGGGCGTGCAGAATACGCTAAACGCCCTCTCCTTCGGGCTGTCGACCGGCACGCTCGACGTGACTCCGCCGCAAGTGACCAGCGTATCGGTTTCGTCTCCCGCCTGGAGCTCGTCGTTTCGCAATTACCTGCAAACGCATGGCCTGGGTTCCGACGGCTACGCGATCCCCGTCGGCGACGGCGATCAGCTCGATCCCCTGCCGTGGGTCAACCTCCGCCAGATCCGGATCTCGTTCAGCGAGGACGTCGTGGTGGCTAACGACGACCTGCTCGTCTCGGGAAGCCAAAGCGCTAGCTACACGCTGCTGCCGAGTGGCTTCACGTATCACGCACCCTCGCACACCGCCACCTGGACGCTGGCAGCGAACCTGCCTGCGGACAAACTCCTGCTCTCGCTCGACAGCGGGCCCGCCGGCATCCGCGATGCGGCCGGAAATGCCTTGGACGGCGAATGGGACAACCCAACCTCGACCAGCGATCGCTCTTCGGACACGTTTCCCTCGGGCAACGGCCTCGCCGGCGGCGATTTTCACTTCCGCCTCAACGTTCTGCCGGGGGATACTAATGGCAACCAGCGCGTGCAGCTCACCGATGTCGCGCAAACGCTCGCCAAGATCGGCGTCAAGACAACCTCCTCGCGCTACAATCCGCGCAACGACGTCGACGGGAGCGGTACGATCACCACGAGCGACATGCTGGCTGTGCTGGTCCGCGTTACCGACGCGCTGCCCAGGCGAGATCCGCCGAAGCCGTCGTTCCCGACCCATGCCGCGGCGATCGACGCCGTGTTCGCCAGCACGGCACGCCGGGCATCGGCAGAGACAAGCGCGACTGCCCTCTTGATCGACGACTGGCTGGCCCCGCCGCTCGACGAGCTGCTTGGAAACGTCCCCCAGCGGTCAGTGGGGACAGCGGATGAGCTGGGCACCGGAACTTAAAGCGAAGTTTCGGCGGGACTTGGAAGCAAGTCGGGGCGACAGGACGGCTATTGAACTTTTCCCCGCGGAGTTGTCAAGTTGGGAGGTTTCCGTAAAGCGCTTGATCGAGTTGCACTGGGACGGCAAATATGTGCCCCACCTGATTCCGAGAGCGAGGCCGCCTGCGTCACTCGAACAGGAGTCGTAGTTGTCCCCGGCCGACACGTCGAGATTGATTTGAGCGTCACTCAACTCGGCACGCACATCTACATCACCATCTGTCGCTTGCCGAACTTCTTTGGCAGGTCGGAGTACCACAGCGCAATAAGTACAGTTGCGACGGCGATAGCGCAAGGAACGCGATGGCCGTGCGTGTTGTAGAACGAGACCGTGCTACTAATCGGAATGTCTCCAACGCTCATCGCCTTGCCCGCAGGCACGAGATCCACATTGTATAGCACTCTCCCTTCGCCATCTACAACCCCCGAGCAGCCATTCGTGACGTTACGGACGATTGTTCTTCGGGATTCGATTGCTCGAAGTCGCGTCATCAAGAGTAGAATCTGCTGTAATCCGTCCAGCCGGTTGGGCGGTTCGTCACTCGCACACACAAAGAAATCTACCCCCCCACGCGCGTCGTTGCCCCGCCACGATTGATGTAGAAAGTGGCTTGGAAAAGCAACCTCACAGCAGATGGCCGGTGCGACTTGGTATGACCGCCCGTTCGACCGTCCTTTCACTACGAACGGGATTCGCGTCGTGCCTCGTGTTAGCCCACTATGACCTCGTGCCCGAAACCAGCCCAGCCCGCGCGGCGTGTACTCTCGAAACGGCACCAGGTATATCTTGTCATATACAGTCATCGACTGGCTTTCCGGCGCGATGCACGCGAGCGAGTTATAGCGATGAAGTTGACCTGCTTGCTCGTCGATCCTGCCCGCACCGACCATAATGGTTGCGTCCACCAACCTAGCGAGCTCAAGAAACGACTGCTTCGCGACCTGCGAAGGCACTGTGGAAAGCGCAGGGAGTTCCTTCAAGCGGCCTCCTGCCGACTGGTAGACGATCGATGCCTGACTCGAAAGCTCTGGGTAGAGAATAAGGTCTATACCAGTCGACTTGTCTACCCCGCGTAGCTGAGATGTGTGCCGCGAGGAACCGTGTGGTGCTGGGTTCACCTTCCCGGGCATCAATGCAACATGTGGCCCAACCTCTGATGATCTATCAGCTAGCCGCCATTGCCCATAGGCGGCAACTGAGCCGATGATGGTGACGCCGGAAATCACGTATATGGCTAACCTCCGTGCTTTGGTTTTCAAGCTGATGGGACGCTGAAAGACCGCAATACAGTCAAACATCCAGCCATTGACGAATGCGACAAGCGCAGAAAGCATCCACACACCTCCTATGTCTGCAACCTGTGCAAGAACGAGGTTGGTGCCCAGAGGCAGGCCGACGTGCAACCACGGCAAGGGCTGCCCTGTGATCAATGTTCCTATGTGATATCGAAGATACTCCCCGGTTACCCAGAATAGCGGTAAACCAATCATCATTGGTGCACGGGCTCGGAGCGCAATCTGGCGTCCAAGCCAAAAGGATGCGACGCTGCCCACGGCCACTACCTCGGCGATAAGCAGCCATGAGTTGGTCTGTGGACCAATAAAGCCGTCGGGTAGATAGCACGTGCGCAGCCAATCGAGCGCAGTGAGTGCGAACCCGAAGATGGCAAGACACCCACCAAGATAGACAGCCTTATTCCCAGGCGCGGACACCAGAAGCCACGCGACGGGAACAAGCCCTATCCATACGAGCCACGCGACATTCCATGGTGGGTAGGAGAGGCCCACGGCGATTCCTCCGGCACTCCCCACTCCAACAATAGCGACCGGACTGTCCAGTATGCGTCGATTGGACATCTAATGGATACGCCTGGATACGCCGTTTAGTGACGTTCACTTCTGTGACGCAGAGCAATCAGCGCGATGAGAACAACCACGTGAAACACCCAGACTTTTGGCCAAGACCACGTCGTAAAAAACGCAAGAACGACGCGTTGCCCGAATAGCCACTGAATGAACAACGAAGCAATGCCCAACCCTAACAGGAGTTCTAGCCACCATTCGGTGAATTTGTTTAGCATTTTGACTCGTCTGGAGCCCCGAGCCTCTCAAAAGCGCAGGGGACACTCGACAATGCGGCTCACAAAACGAACGCATATTCTACCTATCGGCAAGTCTGCTCGGACTATTTCTCGCTCTCATAACTCCCGAAAATGCGATCCGTGCAGATGAAGATAGTTCCAAAGTTCGTCGAAGGATCTGCATGATGTGCCAAATGGTGTCGTCGCCATTGAGCATATCCCGGAATACGCGTTAGCCAAGTGAATCCTGTGTCGTGGTGTGCCGAATGAAGTGCTGTCCAAGTTGCACTGTATAGGCACGACCCAGCAATCACCACGACCACCACTACCCATCCAACGAAAAACCACAATACTATGACCGGAGATGCGGCAAGGAGCACGAGCACTGGGCTGACCGAAATATTTATGTCGTTTCGACCTTTGGCATGATGTTCGATCGTGTGATTCGTGTACCACCAGCCACGTCCAAATCGCGGCTGGTGCATTGCCCAACGATGGAAGGCGTATTCTGCGAGCGCTCCATAGACCACGACGGCGACTATAGATACTGTCCAACTATACACGGCGTGCTTCACCGGTTGTTAGTGCATACTTGCAAGCGACGATACGCTTCACACTATCAAGGATGCCCTATAGATTGTCACCGCGATTCGGAGTGACTAGCCGTACAAGGACGCGAGGCTCTGTCTCGGCGGCAAGACCTGCAACATGGCCATCGCCAAAGAGAACGTTTGCGCCTCCTGAATGGAACGAGTAGACCTCTTGATTGTTGTGTGCCTGGACAACTCTTTGCTGGGACTTGGACCACCGAATCCCGACAATAACTATGTTGCGGGGATGACCCCACGGGGCCGTCGGAACTGGCTCACGGTCACTTCTGCGAACACCGGCAATCCACGATTGTGGTTTACCGGCATCCTCGGCCATAAATATCGTCTTGCTTAGCCCGTCGCGAAACTCTCGCGGTCGCAGACTACGGGAAAACTCAAACTGCCCGCTGCCGAACAGCAACAGTAGCGCGGAACGCCGAAACTCACCCCACTGATTTAGCGGCAGTGGGAAGGCGCCGGAAACCGGATACGGACCCAGCTCCTTACCGACCGCCGCATTTGTGTACCCCAATTCACGGGCAAGTGCTGCATCAACGCCGCTCACAACTGTGTAGTCTCCGGGGGCCCCAAGGAAACTCTCGCACGAATAGCCGCTCCGCAAAGCGTCAAACACCGCCTGCAGTTCCTCGTCCTCTGAGAAGGAAGCGTCTAGAACATCGCCGAGCCGAAGTTGAGATTCAGCTAAGCGGTCGCGCCCGGGAGCAGACGGACAGATCATCCACGGCAGGTACGTCGACAAAAGAGCTTGGTTTCGATGATCACAGAAGTCGTGGTCATTGGAATAAGCTGCCGTGATCCCGCCTTCTTCGATGTAGGGCAAGATGTCCACCATGTAATTGCGTATGCGAATACTGGGGGTGCCAGTCAGTGGACCTTGTACGCTCGCCGTAACGGCAGAGGGATAACGACGTTGCACAGACGAGAAACGTTCTAGACAACTTCCAAGTTGCCTCAGATTGTTCTGGCACACCATACGTCTGCTAGCTTCGCGAGCTGCTTGAATAGCAGGAATTATCAGGGAAACTAGCAAGCTCAGAATCGTGAAGACAACAAGGACTTCAATGATGCTCACGCCTCGTCGGCACTTCGCCCTATCGCCATCATTCATTGCACTGTAGGTCTCTACTTGCCACGGTTGGTCGCTGCCATTTGCCGATTTCCTCCTGCGCGTCGGCCGCCTACGTGTCGTTGCGCCTTTGTGGGCCCTTAACCGCCGGCGTCGTATTCCCGGACGACGTCGTGAAAGCACTGTCCGATGTCCTGCGCGCCGTTCGGTGTAGCCCGCCCCAGCACGATTCCGTCTTTGAGCAACACTATGGCTGGCGTTCGGATTCCTGAAGCATCTCGCGTCCGACACGTCGCCCGGGGAAACGCCGAGAACACCTGATCGGTCCGACTGCTGTGCCTCCGGGACTCAGTAATCTCCACAAGGATGATTCGGTGGAAGACCCCGGCTTCGGATGTCCTCAGATTCGAAAGAAACCGCTCGCACTCGTCACAACTAGGCCGATGAAGCACGACGGACCACGCGCCCCTGTCCAACTCGGGGCCCTCTTCAACGCTTTCCATAAGCTCCCATCGACTGCCAACACGAGTGCTCGTGGATTCGGTGCGAGGTGTCCCGATGCCAGAAAACGCCACAACAAACAAGGCCAAACCGCCCCCGGCTGCAGCTCCGATCAGTTTGCTGCGACCACAGGTGCGTCCAAGCTCTGGGCCAGAAAGGCAAAGAAGCACCAAAATTCCCACGTCAACACCGAACATAAATTGCGGAGTTGATCTCGCACCAAAGCACCCACACGTAGCATGACCTAACGCCAAAGCATGCAGTGTGACAGCACTGAAGACTCCAAATGTCGCAATCGCTGTCCAACGTGCGGCGCGAACATAGCTGCCCTGGAAGAGCCACAACGCAAGGCAGGCCTCCCAAGCAATTGCGACGGCTGCAATAGTGTCTTCGCTAACCGATCTAGCGTCACCTACTGAAAGTGACCACGCCTTGGCAGCCGCCGCTATCATAAGAACGGACGCGGCCGTACCCACAGAGAAGCCCCAGCTCGCGGCTCTGCGACCTAACGTCGAATGGACCCACGCCAAGCACACAACCTCGCCCCCATTTCCCAATACGACAGCTAGGCACAATTTGGGAACTATCCTGCAACCCGGCGTTCCCGAAAATATTGGCGCGCCAGCAGCGCGAGAATCACGACACCCACTAGCGCAATATTGCCAACAAGAAGCCACGAATACCGCCGAGCTTCTGGCCGAATCTCATCAGCGGGAATCGTCTCGCCCTCTGTATAGGTCCTGGACTCACTCTCACGCCCGACGAAATAGATCTTCTGCTCAATCATGTCGTTGACTTCCGTGCCGTTTGGGAAGTCCACTGCAAGATCAGATTCTGTCACATCGCCTAGCGATAGATCCGTGGCCTCAATCTCATAGACAGTCCCGACATCTGCCGGCAAGAACTGCGACCTAGCTATGACGCGAATCTTGCTGGGCAAGACCACCCCGTCGATCGACTGGGTTTCCAACACTGTCCAGTCTCGATAATCGAAGGCAAGCGACCCGTCGTCCCCCTTCCGTTCCCAACGACGTTGGACTTTACTGATAAAATAGCCATCTTGAGGAGACAACCAGTAAGATCGCGTGTCCTGGGCGTTGTCCTTGTGTGTCTTGGACACAGTCACGACCAGCTTCGTCGGGTCACCACTCGCGGCCGTGACTTCCAATATCTTCCCGTTATCGATCAAGTAACGCAAGAACGATGGACGCACATCATCGATATTGCCGCCAAGAAAGTAGCCGTACCAATTCTCACGCACTACTGGATCCTTCGTATAGGTAACACGCGCATTGGGGTACGGCAGCTGCGAGTGCGAACCCCACATTCGCGTAATGCCCGTACCCGCATTGTAACCGCTATTCGACTCGTACAGCACTTCGTCTGAGCCTCCTTGACGGTATGTACGATTGAATCGATAAGAGTCCCCGATCCGGCGAATAGTCTGGTCGCTTCGATCAAGTCGTTCCGTTACCTCGCCCACATCGCCGTCGACGATCTGAGCGTTGAATCGCTCAACATGAATTGTGGCGCGCACGTTGTCTAATTCTCGTGCACGCTCCTGCACGCCGTCGATCACGACACTCCGCCGATCGGCCATTGGTAGGGCGAGGACATCCTTAGCGGTCACCTGCGTCCCAGCTAAGGCCGTGCAGCACTGTCCAAGTGCCGCCAACAGAGCGGCAAGAGAAACTAGATTCCTAAGAACGTGTCCGCTAAGAATGTCCACGACTTCCTCCCAACGCCGAAAACAGCGCATTATCAGGGGCCAATTAGCAATGATGGAAAGTACAACTCCCTCCACCTGTCATCCCATCGCAAAAACATGTTGCACCTTGCTGGCAATTACCATTCGTCCTTGCACCGCAACCGAATTCGTTACCGGGGCAGGTTTCGTCCTTTTCATCCACACAGATCATGTCAGGAAAACTGCCCGGCCCCCCACAGGTGTAGCAGTCACCACTGCAACCCTGCGTGCCATTGCACTTGGCCGCTCCATAGCTACTACAAGTGCTCAGTGACTGGGGCTTCGCGACACACTCCTCGTCATCGTAGTCAACGGCGAGCACGAGCCCACCTTCGAATACTGTGATCAGAAACAGTCCCGCAAGGCATCGCGCCCAAAACCTTGATGAAGCCATCGTCATCCTCCTTTTCTTGCTGACGTACACGGGTACCACAAATAGCCGAGTCGCTGGGCGAGGCGCTAGCAGTGAGCAAATTCGCAACCCCCAGCACCGTCCATTCCGTCGCAGATGCAACTACCACCACCCACATCTTGGCAGTTGCCGTTAGTTCTAGCGCCGCAATGGAACAGGTTTCCTTCGCACTCCTCGTCCTTCTCCTCTCCGCAGTACTTGTTCGGTATGCTCCCTGGGCCGCCGCAGGTATAGCAGCTCCCACTGCAGCCGGTCGTCTTATACGTACAGTACCAAGAGCCATAGCTTGTGCATGTACTTAAGTGGCTGGCCTTGTTTTTACACTCTTGATCGTCGTATGTAGCGGCAAGCGCAAGACCACCTTCGAATACAGCAGCCAACATAAGCCCGAGCGCAATGCGCGAATACCGTCGATGAAACATCTTGAGCCTCCAATTGTTGAAGTTGTGGGCCGCGGCTTCTTTGGTTGCCCGGTCCGGCAAAGACGAGTGCGCCACGTAGGACTCAATCAGCATTGCCCGAAACGGCAGTCTCCCGAAACTGTCATCCAATCGCAGAAACAGCTCGCAGCTTGCTGGCAGTTGCCGATCACCTTTGCGCCGCAGCTAAATTCGTTACCGGCACAGGTCTCATCCTTCTCGTCGACACAAATCATGGCAGGAAAGCTGCCGGGACCGCTACAATCGGAACAGTCACCACTACAACCTTCCGTCTTACCGCATGTATATGCTCCATAACTGCTGCAAGTGGACAGTTCCTGAGGCTTCGCGACACACTCCTGATCCTCGTAGTCAACGGCGACCACGAGTCCACCTTCGAATACTGTGATCAGAAACAGTCCCGCAAGGCATCGCGCCCAAAACCTTGATGAAGCCATCGTCATCCTCCTTTTCTTGCTGACGTACACGGGTACCACAAATAGCCGAGTCGCTGGGCGAGGCGCTAGAAGCGAGCAAGTCGCAACCCCCATCGATGAAGCATTATGAGCCCCCGAGTGTTGATTCCCCCACTGCATTACCAGGCAACACAAGAAGCCGCGCGGGGATCGACTGTACCGTTGAGTTCCCATCAGGGAAACGAACTTCGACAGATCCTGTCAGCAACTCCGGCGCGTTCGCCTGACTCGACGACGGCCCGACCGATACACGAAGCTTGCCGGTGAACGATCCGTCGTCAGCTGCTAGAGGCTCGATGGCAACTCGGCTATCGCCCTCGAAGCGAACGATCGGAACTGATTTTGCGATGGCTGAGCCGGAACGAAGGAGGTCGACGTCCCTGCTTTCGTCCGGCCTTATCCCATGCACGGCGATTGAGTCCACGTATTGGTTGGATGCCGCAATTTCAACCGCCACGGGTATCGTGAGTTGTGCGAATTCCTTCGTTTCGTGACTGGTGACGACCACACATTCAAGCGTGTGTTTTCCTGACGAGAGAGCTGACACATCGATTTCAAGAGGTATTTCGACCGCGTTCGGCAGACGGTCTGTCGCCACAGCCGGAGCTGCCACGCGTATGGCTTTAGGTTCTGAGCCGATATGACGGAACTCCACCGGCGATCCATCATGCCGGGCCACAACCAGCCGCCTAACAGGCGTCTCGGTTTCCGCCACAAGTCGTCCGAAATCCAATTGCATTGTCGGCGAAAACAGACTCGGATTTGGTTCCACCGTGCCGACTATCTTGAGGGTGTAGTGTTCCTCAACAGGGGACGCGGTCGAAACTTGCACCTCGTGATGGAGGCGACCTGATGAGATGGGGCCTTCGATCGTTACCGGCAGCTCCACAATCTCACCGGGCTTGATCTCATTCGGGTAGCTCCGCGCAACGATGCACCCGCAGTCACCCTGCACGTGACCAAGCCTGACAGCGTCCTCTGACACATTCTTGATCCGAAACACATGAGAATGTCGTGTCATTGCGCGTATCTGGCGCAAATCCCACGTAGGCTCCTCGCACTCAAGCAACGTGCCCCGCTCGCCCAGTGCTGGCAATTCAGACTGAACGGATCCACATCCGCAGAGAAGAAGGCAGAAAAGCAGTGCAACTCTCGGATAGGCCGACGTGCCTTCATGTCCGAACGTCATTGCTCACCCCCGAAATAGGGCAAATGATGTACTCTACACGAGCAGTGCGCCATTGAACCAAAGGATTGCACGCGTGTCAAATTAATAAATTCGCATCGCGCATGCCGTGGCTTGTCTTTCCATGTCAGGAGACGGGCCTCTTGAAGGACGTGCACTAACTTTCTAACAGACATCCGTGGTCAGTCTTGATGCGTTTGTCGCTCACATGCATCCCCCGTCGACGCTTCATGACCCTACCGTGGAAGTCGAGCCTTAGCCAGCAGCGTCGGCGCGGGGTAGCCGCGGCTGAGAGAGGTTGAGCGGGTCGGTCGGTGGACGCGAAGCCGATCATCCAGCAACTTGAGCTGACAATAGCAAGGCAATACAGCGCAAGGCGGCTAGCGTGTGTGAACGTGGTCCTCGGCGTGACCTTGCCCCCAAGTTTGATCCACTTGGAATGCAAGAGCAACGAGGTTTTTTAGCGGGGCTAGCCCCCGCTAAAAAACTCGCGAACTCGATCGGGGACCGGTCGCCCAAGGCGCTGTGGGGCCGGTTCCGGTTGTAGTCCTCCCGCCATGCTTCAACCACCTCCTGGGCGTCGTCGAGCGACAGGAACCAGTGTTGGTTCAGGCACTCGCCACGCAACTTTCCGTTGAACGATTCGATGAAGGCGTTATCCGTGGGCTTCCCCGGCCGACTGAAGTCGAGCTGCACTCCATTCCAGTAGGCCCAGAAGTCGAGGCTCTTGGAGATGAACTCCGGTCCGTTGTCCACGCGGATCGTTGCCGGCTTGTGACCGCAGCGTCTGACCACTTCCTCCAAGGTCCCTACGACATCATTCCCGGTCAATCGCTGGCCGACGCGGATCGCCAGGCTCTCACGGCTAAAGTTATCGACTAACGTCAGCAGCCGGAATCGGCGGCCGTCGAACAGTTGGTCGGCCGTGAAGTCCATGCTCCAGCTCTCGTTGAGTCGAGCGATGGTCGCCCGCTGGCGACGCACCTGGCAGCTCTTGTGTCGGCGAGGCCGTTTGGAACGCATTTGGAGTCCTTCCTCGATATACAGCCGGTAAACCAGGCTGCTGTCCGGACGCTCGTGGTTGTGCTCCTGCTGACGCCGACGGGCGAACCACCGCGCTTCGGCTAGGTTGGTGAACTCCTCGCAGTTCAAAAGCTCGTCGCGCAGGCGGCTGAAGAACGATTCGGCAAATCCGTTCTCCCACGGGCTGCCTGGCTAAATGTACAGCATCTCCAGGCCGGCATGCTCACCATGACGGCGGATCGCCTGGACAGTGAACTCCGGACCGTTGTCGCAACGGATGTGCCGCGGCACGCGGATGGACGAGCCCACCATTCGCCCGCTGTCGCGTTGACGTACGTCAACGGTACGTCACTGCCCCACTCTGACACATGCCTGCACGGCTGTCCGGCAGCGCCGATCGACTCGCCCATCTGATTGTCGTGACATACGTCCCCCGACAGGTGTCGGTACGCCGCCGTACCGTCGCATGTTGTGGCCTACCCCCTACGCCTTGACGTACGCCAACGGTACGTCAGTCGTCCCATCATGGCTTATGCCACTGCCGCGATGACGTACGTCAACGGCTGTGCGACCTCGCGCCGCGTGCTACTCCTCAAGAGAAGAACTTGGTGGCAGACCCCCGGGTACGCCGACCGTACGTCATGGCGTATGCCAACGGGGTACGTCAAATGGTTGACGACGGACGACCGTTCGATCTAGGCTTAAGCCAACCATTTCGTGTCGTACCGTCTGACGTATGCCATCCACTCCCATCGCCGGCTTCATCACCAAGATCGAAGCGGCAGAACAGTACCAGCGCTCGCACAGGCAACTCTCTCGTGACCTCTCCGACGCGATGAAACTGCAGAACCCAAAAGTCCTGGAGAACTGCAGGCTCCACACCGAGGATGGGAGGCTCGTCGCAGGTATGGGGGTCACGCCGGAGACGATCGACCAGCTTTGCATCCAGGGAAAGAATCCGACCTGGTACTTGAGTACGACATGGCTGGAGAAAAAGTATGGTCGCCGCGACAACGCGTCGCGTTCGGAGCGGCCACGTCCCGATACCGACATCACCGGAGAAGTCAAGACGAGCACAACGGAATCGCGTCCGGCCTTGGAGCAGATTCTGCGAGATCGCATTCACGATCTCGAACGGGACAAGAAGGATCTCAAAGAAGAACTGAAGATCAAGAACCAGCAGATCGCCGAGCGCGTGCAACTCGAAAAGCAAACCAACGAACTCGTCCGCAATCTGCACACCCTGATGGCGGACTTGCAGGGACGCCTGCTGCCCGCACCCAGTCAGCGGTCGGACCATCTTCCGACGGGCTCGATCGACAATGGTTCCAAGACAACACAAGCAGCACATCCCACAAGCGAGCCTGCTCCGTCAACCGTGGAGGTGAGTCCTTCTACGACGGAAACCAAGAAGAAGACACGACGCCCTGCGGGGCATCGACGATCCAAGAAGAAACGCTCGGTCAAGAAGCGTGGCGCCGCGAAGCGGACCACCGACACCAGGAAGCCAACAAGCAAACAAACGCCGGCCGGCGACACGTCCACGCCGACCAAGCGTCGTGGCCTTTGGTCTCGCCTCCTACATCGATAGCATGCCTTTTGAACACGCCCCCCGACACTGTCACCACAAACTCAACGGGCCAATTGGTCGCCGTATTGTTCGCGTAACCCGTCGCATTGCAATGCGACTCCTTACGCGATTTCTCTGCCGTGGAAACCTGACTCCTTACGCGAAACCCAATGCGACTCCTTGCGCGAATCTCTATAAGGGGAAGCGTAAACGCTCGTCTGTCGTAAACACCTTCACGCAAACGGGCGACTGGCGTCGCGGTGTGTGCCGAAGGTTTTCTTCTTGTCACTGGGCATGGTAGCCACAACCTCCTCACCGGCTGCGTCCGACACGCGATCGCGATTGGGCAAGGACCATCTGGTGCTCGCCGACTGGCCGCTTGGCACGGCCACGTTTCAGCAGCGAACGGGGGACCGCGGCGAGCAACGCGACTTCGCCGAGTTCGTCATCGATCGCCCTGACTGCACGCGACAGAAGGTCACGCTCGAAAGCCCGTCTCGCATCGGCCTGCCCACGGCGGCGGACCATGACATGCTGATTGCCCTGCTGCTACTGGCCAAGCGACAGGAATTCCGCTCGGACGTCGTGCCGTTTGTGCCCTGGCAACTACTGCAGATTTTGGGCTGGCATCGAAATCAGGCGAGCTATCGCCGCCTGCGGGCCTCGCTCAAGCGGCTCAAGGCCGTCACAGCGACCTACGAGAACGTGTGGTACAGCCGCACGACACGGAAAGTCGAATCGTTTCTGGTCACCGGTATCCTGGCCGAGGCAAAGGTCGTCTGCCGGCCGGGCCGGCGGTTTTCTGACCGGACTCCTGAGAGCTACGTGCAGTTCACGCGGCACATGCACACGAGCTTGGAGGAGGGGAGTGTTGTCGACCTGGACTTGGGTTTGTACTTTTCGTGCAAGCGCCCGGGAACCAAGCATCTGCTCCGGCACCTCAACAAGGTCTGGCACGCCGGCAAGAAGCCCAAGCCCTACGCCCGAGATCTACAAGACCTTGCGTGCGGGCACTTGGGGATGACCGACTGCAAGGACCTCAAGCGGAACTTTCAGAATCTGGTCGCCGAACTGGAAGGCTGCGGCTACCTCAAACCGCTTGACCCGAGTGTCCGCTATCAGAAGATCCGTGCGGGTGTGTGGCGGGTGAACCTGGAACTGCATCCGGATCAGCAGCGGCAGAAAGGACGAGCCGCCGCCGCGGTCAGAGAAAAACGCGAGCCTACGCCATCCGTTGGCAGTGAGGCGGCCGTACTCGTTCGGCTCTACCATTGTCACCGTTTCGGAAAAGGGGACTACGTGCCCCAACCGCACGAAATCGCGCGGGCCAAACAACTGCTCAAGGAATATGAACTCGACGTGTTAAACAGCCTCACGGCACCCGTGGCACGCTCGGTCGAGCAGCACTACCGAGGCGAGGACCTCTTCTTCGGCTCGGCGGTGCCGTATTTTGCCGCTGCCGCCAAGCGGCAAGAGAAGCAACAACGAGTTCGCGATCGTGCGGCCAGCGAAGCCATCCACGAAACCGCCGAGGATGCGGCCATCATGAAAGAGAAGCGCAAACGCCGCCGCCGCAGAGAGAAGCTGCTGCACCAATGGCGGCGGTTGTCCCAGACGGAATGCACAAGGTTTCTTCAATTGGCCATGGAGCACGCACGCAGCGAGTTCGATCGCCGTCGAATCTCCAAGGCGACCGTCGACGATCCACCGCGTGAAGCGCTAGAAGAAATGGACCGTCACGGGTCCAGCCACGGTTCGGCCTCCCACATTGCCGACGACTTATCACCGTCACCAGGGCCGGAGGCCGCGACGGAGGTGCCGGCGGCCGGAGGCCGACCTGGCAACGGCTCTACCATGCGGTAGAACACCTCTGGGAGGGAACAGCGCTCGGGGGACGCATGCGCCCCCGAGCCCCCGTCCTGCGACACGCCCGCGCCGATCATCGGCGACTACTGGCGGCTTGGCCGGGGGCTCGGGGCCTCGAGGATTCTTGGGTTCATCAAGTGATCGGCGCGTCCAACACGAAGCGGCGTGTCGCCGCCGGCCCCCGAGCGTGTTCCGCACTCCCCCCGCACCCCGCACCGGCCACGGCTGCGGGAGCAGCACGACACCGCTGCCCAACAGCAGCGGAACTCTTGACGTGCGAAAGCGTGCTCAGGCCGCCAACGTTAGCCCTCCTGACTAATTTGCATCACTACCGGCAGCACCCTGCAAATCATACTCCTCGCGCTCCGACGATGTCTGAATTGAATGGGGCGCTTCGTAGAGACTAGCGGTGATCAGTGCTTGGCGAAAGTCAAGCGGAGCTGGCTTCTCAGCGGCAATTATGGAAGCATTGTCGAGTGTATCAATCTTGCTGATATCGCCTTCCTCATTATCATTCCAAGCGATTTCATCGCCGAGCTTATAGGTCCGTCCATTCACTTCGATATCGTAGTCCTCCACAAATTCCAAGTCCATTCAATTTCCTCCTTAGGTCAACGTGGTGCGCGATTCGGTTCTGTAGGCTGGTCTCCGTCCGTTGAATCCTCTGCCGAACGTCCACCGATCCGCTCCTCGTGCGAACTTAGACTGGACACCCTGGGGAGCAGAGACTCGATGCGCTCAAGCAGCTCGTTGTTAACCGCATCTTTTCTGGCGAGCTCTGCTTCCTTTCTTGCGAGTTGCTCTTGGAGTCTGTGTGATCGTGATGTTTCACTGCGAACTCGAGATCGTAGCTCCGAAACTTCCCGATCTAGCTCTCTCGTCCGAGCGTCTTTCTCGACTATCGTGCGAGCGCGTTCTGCCGCGTTGGAACTAAGTTGGGCGCGTTCTGATTTCACCTCTTGCAGTTCGCGTTCAAGTGTCGCCAACTGCCTCGTGGCTACCTGCACTTTCCGTTGTTCCTCGCTACGAGATTTCTCCAACAACTCAGCACGTGTCGAGTGCTCTCTCCGTGAGACGGTGAGCTCTCGCAGCTTTGTGGAAACACGAAGCAGTAATTCGGTTTCTTGATGAATGCAGCCAATTGCGTGAGCCGTATACCGTACCGCGAGATGCGTCAAGTCTGGAAACGCATCTACGTCGGGGGAATCCGCAACGACGCAGCCGATTGCTTTTCCGTTTACTCTAACTAACGCTATGTCACCCGATTGCACGTGTTCTGACATGCCCGACCAGGTCTCAATCTCAACATGGGCCGCTAGGTCCGCCAAACTCCGAAATTCAAACGGCATTCCAGTCTGAAAGACGTAGTGGTAGATAGTTCCAGATTTCTTCGCCAAGTAATCCTCTTCGAGCCGCATACGGGAAGAAAACAGGTCAGGGTAGTCGACCAGTGTTCTGAGGGACGTCTCCTCCAGTGTCTGGCTCTTCTCATCTATTCGCACGAATTGGCTGGTTACGGTGCGCCCTTCCGTCAGTTGCTCCAAAGCCTTAGACAAGTACCGCAACATCTCCTGAACACTCTGCGTCAGGAAGTCTGGAATGCCCCGAGGAGTTTCAATGCATTTGACTAATGCCGGCACAGATGTTCGCTGGCGAAGAACGCGATTCACGATTAGGAGCTGGAATAGACATCGTTCCCATGCATCGCATTTGTGAGCACGACGTCGCGTCTCGAGGCCCGCTTGAACGAGTTGCAACATCGCCAATACGATGATGATGGCAATAGGTAGCACAAGTAGAGCAGCTGCGACACCGGCAAGCAATCGTTGAGCCCAAGCATCCGCGTAGACCGTGGCTATCAGCGGCCCAATTCCTGCTAGTCCCGCAAGCGTGGCCAATCCCAGCAAGGCCTTCTTGTAGTGCTGCCAATACGTCTGGAAGCGCAACGTAAGGGCACGTTCTTGAGCAATCCTCCGCCGCAAGTCTGGCCGCCCAATCGTCATGCTTCAACCTACACCATAAGAGGGGTTTATTAGAGATAATCTAACTGATTTGTCAACTACTGCTCGGCCCCCCTTCGACAGACCATATGTGGCGTGCGATCACAATAGGGCGTACAGGGAGGCTGCGGAGATTGATGTGCTACAACCGCTCCGCGCCGTGCGCCGAATAGCCATTCGCAAGACTTCGAACCTCTGGCAAGGTAAGCGACTCCGGTTGCCGCTCCCTAAACCGGCCGGCGTGCATGGCACGTGACCAACCAAGGCGAACTGGTGCGAACTCGGCCAGGAACGCAAGAGCCTGCTGGGCGCCGCGCTCGCCTTCCTCGTCGCAATCGAACAGCACCACAACGGTGCCGTCGGCAACGTCGCGGGCAAGTCTTGCGACACGCGCAGCTTGCTCCCGTGTGAGTGTGTTCGAGCACGCGGCCACGGCAAACTCGCCCAAACCGTGCAGTGCGATCGCGTCATTGGGCCCCTCGACAAGCATTAGTCCGGCGCCTGTTGCGGATCTGCGGCCCTCCCCCGCCGCTTCGCGGACTGCATGTTCGCCATATAGTTCCAGGCCACGATGGAAACCCTTGACGAACTGCGTCTTCATCGGCTCCGGATCGCTGCGATCCGACGTCCTCCAAGCCGTCATCTTCTGCTCAAAGCGCGGATCGCGCCCGAACCAGGTCAAGAGCTCGCCGGTAGGGGAGTGGTAGCCGTAGACGACCTTCCCCCGTAGTAGCGACTTCGCACTTTGCGGTAGGTAACCCACGCGCCACGTTTGACAAACTTCCGGAGTCAGGAACAGTCGGCGGCGGAAGTAGGCGCTGGCCTCGGGTGGCATCTCCGCCACATCGGTGATGAACTGGTCATCGAGCTTCACGAGGTCGCGGGCGCGCTCGTTCTCGGAAAGAGCCAGCGGCACGTTGACCGGCGGCTTGGGTGGTGACTTCGGCGCAGCCGCTGCTGCTTTGTCGTCGGTTCGCGTGGGCGGAGCGTCCCCCGTCACCATCGCCTGCAGATCGGCGGCTATTTCCTTGAAGCGCTGGCCGCGTGGCCGGCCGCCGGAGCTCGCGCCAGGCTTCATCAGGTCGCACAGCCCCACCAGGTTCCCGCCTTTCTGGCAGCCGTACACGTGGCACTTCCAGGGCTTCACCGGATGGTTGGCCTGGATCGCGATGGCCCGATCGCCCGTCTCCTCACTGCGGCCGCAGGCCAGAACACACCGCATGCGGATTTCGTCGCCGACCTGGCGAATCTCGGGCAGCGTAAGCCCGTAGAAGTCTGCTGCTTGCTCAACGCTGATCTGCGGCAGCAGCGCGTCGACGTTGATGAAGGCTGACTTTCGCTCGGGCATGCAAGGGAAGTTGGAAGGCAAATAGGGAGGGGGATGCTACGCTGCTTCCCGACCTATGGCAAGTTCCTCCCCAGGTTGGCAGATTACGCCCAGAGATCGCGAACTATTGGCGGCTCTCCACTACGCGCCCTTCACCGCGAGACAGCTGCACAAGCTCAGTTGCACCTGGACCGAGCCGTTTTCTTCGGCTCGTCTGGTCCGAGACCGGCTGCAGCGGCTGGCCGCCGCAAAGCTCGTCGCCGCACATCGCTACGCCATTCTGCGACCCGGCCAACCGGAAAACTACTACGTACCAACACGCCAAGGCTACCAACTCGTGCATGGGCCGGACAGCGAGCCGCCCACCAAAGGCTTCTTGTCGCGGGTGGCTCTTGGCCGGCAACCGCACCAGCAGGCCTTGAGCGACTTCATCGTCCATACCGCTTGGGGAGCACATCAGTCCGGCCTGAGCCTGGCCGGCTTCTACCGAGAGAACACCATTCGCCTCGACGCAGGCGCCCGGAGCGTCTATCCGGACTGCTCGTTTTTGCTTATGCGCGGACGCGAGCGATTCCGGTTCTTCGTAGAGATCGACAACGGCACCGAGCGCGTCCGCTCCCAGAAGGACACCGAGAGCATCGAGCGAAAAATCCGTACCTACGACGCGTTCCAAGACCGGCGGCCGGGGCACCGCTTCCGCGTGCTGTTTGTGTCGGCCCAGAATTCGCGCGAGCGGCTCTCGCACATACTAGATTTGGCGGCCCAGGTGATTCGCGACCCGAACCGCACGCTCTTCTATGGGACCACGCTGGCCACCTATCTCACAACGCATCACCCGGTCACGGCCCCACGCTTCCTCGACCACCGCGGCGACGGCCAGCCCCTTGTTCCCGACATCAAACTGGCTTCCGCCCGCCCGCCGGCGGCGTTGCGCTCCGTGGCGACGCCGTGCTAGGCTCTCGCTCCTGCCGGTTCTCCGTTTTGACGGTTTTCGGCGTGAGTCTGTGACCGTGCAGGCTCCTCTCTCCGACATCGGAGGCACCCGCAGTGCCGACACAGACTTCCGATCAGTCCGTGGCTCGTAGCGCCCGGGGATTCTGGTTCCTTGACACAAGGACCTTGCCTAACGGATTGGGCACCGCCTCGAGAAGGAACGTTGCAGAACCAGCAGGCCCCGCCCTCGGATCGACAGCACATCCGGGGCGGGGGAATCCTGGCACTCCCCAACGACACTTGGCAGCGCCGCTGCCAAGCGAACCGGTCGCGAACGCAAGGGTCCTAACCGGACTTCAACCGATTACTTGCGACGCGCCTACAGTGCATCCAACGTCGCTTCCTGGGGTTTCCGTTTCGAACTCGAGTCAAGTAGATTCTCCTCGGTGCACTTCGCAACGTACTTCCAAACCTGCTGTGGATACGTGCGGTAACTGAGTAGGTGATGATCAGGTTGTGACACGAACAAATACTTGGGGCCATTCTTGCCATCGTAGCCCGTCGAAAAGGCGTGTCCGCGATATGTCACGCCAGTCTCAGAGACGATGTTGCCCTGGCCTTCGTACGTTAAGCGCTTGTAGGCAACGCCAACCTGCTGAAACGGCTCGCCATAAACTCCGACGCGAAACACTCCGTGGGACGGACCAGAAAGATTTCCCCGCAGAGCAAACCAGCCAGCTTCGCAGCGAAAGGCACCCTCGATAGCCGGTAGATTCGCATCTGCTTCGACTTCCCATGGCTTCGCGTCAGAATCCTTGCCTTGCGATTTCTCATCGCTCGCTGAGAGTAGCGCGGAAGGCGCAACGATCAAAACGACACCGGCTATCCATTTCATTGCGTTCATCGGAGCCTCCAGTTTTTCAGGGGAAATCCAATCGGCGATCGAAATCACTTCACCGGCGAAAACGTCGACTCCCCAGCCGACGGACACTCGCCAATTTCGCGTTGGTTCCAGAAGCATACTCTTTGTTCCGTGGGTATTCGAGTCGATCGGCGCGCAGGTTTCAA
The DNA here is from genome assembly GCA_937952415.1 of uncultured Planctomycetaceae bacterium. Lineage (GTDB taxonomy): Bacteria > Planctomycetota > Planctomycetia > Pirellulales > PALSA-1355 > CALFYT01. Next base: position 39,659 of record CALFYT010000128.1, read on the forward strand.
GCACTACCTTGCGCTCGGCCCCGACTGGTGTCTTGGTAGGTGCCTCCGACGGACATACCGAAACGCGAGCCTTGTCAGCCGTGGCTCCCACGCGTGTGCTAGACTGCCGGTGTGCTTCTCCGACTACGCACGCCGGCCACGAACGATCGCGGTCCCCTGTACGCGGAAATCGCGTTCGCCGCCGTCCACCAGGCGAATACCCGTCGTCTTCCACTTCGCCTTCTGTTCGGCGTTCACGCGGGCAACGTGGGCCAGTGCGTGGCCGGGCCTCGCGTGCTTAGCTCTGTGGTCGAACAACAAGTCTACGCCAACTATCCAGATTGCCTGATTGATCGTTTGCCGGACGACGCGCTCGATGCTCGCGCCGACGCAGAAACGTGGAGCACCGACCTAGTACTTGTCCCGGATCTCTTTCCCTGTCGGCGATACAGCCAGTTTGAGGACGCTCTGAATCGAGTCACGGCCGACCCGCTTACAGGCATTCTCACGACGCTGGTCCAACTCCAACGTGAAGGTTTGCTTGGCCAAGTGGAGCTTGTCGTGCGTCCGGCCGCCCGCAGGCGGCCGGCACAAGCGCGGCGGTGCCTACGCCATTTGGATAGACCGTTTTTCCGCGGGCGTCCTCGGCTCTCCCGATTCTATGCGCGGGCTGCCATGTCACCGCGATGGTGGCGTCGATTTCTCGCTCAGGTTGTTTCATTGCCTGCGCGACACACTCCACAGCGCGGAGATCGCAGTAGCCTTGACATCTCCGCGTCTCGCTACCACGATCGAGAGGAGGACCTGCAGGCGGCCAGCGACAAACTCGGCCGGCTGCTCTTCGAGGCACGCATTCGCGTCTCGGTTTCCGGTCCATCATCCCGCCGGAAGAGAATAAGGCAGCGCGTTCGCGAGTTGGCCGGCAACTTTGGGCACTTCAGTTCACCGCGCACGGCCGTGTTTCGCGCGAGTCGGCCGCATCGCTCTCGCCGCAAGGGCGCAGTCCAACTGCTGTCTTGCGAAGAGCTGGCAACCCTCTTTCACCCACCGTGCCAAACCGTGCGGACGCCGACGCTCGCCCGGGTCGAGAGCCGAGAACTGGAACCGCCGGCTCGTTTGGCGAGCCTCTCTGGACGTCCAGATGTTGTCCCTGTCGGCCGCACGCAGTTTCGCGGACAACGTGACATCGTCGCCCTGCCCGTCGACGATCGCCGGCGTCACACGGCGATCATCGGCAAGACCGGGACCGGCAAATCGACGCTGCTTCAGAACCTGCTACTGGCGGACATCCGGGCGGGACGAGGAGTGGCGTGCATCGAGCCGCACGGTGACCTGGCAGACTCTCTGTTGGAATCGATTCCACGGCCCCGCACAAACGACGTCGTGCTGTTCGACGTTGGTGATGCCGCCCATCCGCTATCGTTCAACCTGCTGGCATGCGCCGATGCCCGACAGCGCTCCCTTGTTGCATCGGGCGTTGTCGCCGCGTTCAAGCGCATCTACGGAGATATGTGGGGGCCACGCCTGGAGCACATTTTGCGCAACGCGCTTTTGGCACTTTTGGAGGTTCCCGGTTCATCGCTCGTTCACATCCTGCCATTGCTTTCCGACAACGATTACCGAGAGGGGATTATCAAGCGCGTGCGCGACCCGGCAGTGCGCCGTTTCTGGGAGCGCGAATTCGCGCAGATGCCGCCGCGGCTGCGAGGTGAGGCCATATCCCCTGTCCTCAACAAGATCGGCCATTTCGTCAGCAATCCGCTTCTGCGCAACATCATCGGCCAGCCGTACAATTCGCTCGATCTCCGCCAAGTGATGGACGAAGGCCGCATCCTCATCGTGAATCTCTCCAAAGGCAGGATCGGGGAGGACGCCAGTAACCTGCTCGGAGCGCTCATCGTCACGGCACTGCAGATTGCAGCTATGGGCCGGGCCGACACGCGGGAAGGGGAGCGGCGTGACTTCTTCGCCTCCATCGACGAGTTCAGCAACTTTGCCACCGATGCGTTCGCCTCGACCTTCTCCGAGGCCAGGAAGTATCGCTTCTCCTTAACCGTTGCCACGCAGTTCCTGGACCAGCTCGACGAGTACACGCGTGCTGCCCTGTTCGGGAACGTGGGCACGATTATCGCCTTTCAATCGTCGCAGAGCGATGCCGACATTCTCGCAAGCGAGCTTGCCGGTGACCTCCTGCCCGCAGATCTGCTCACACTTCCAAAATACCAAGCTTACATGCGACTGCTCGTGGGTGGCGTGCCCACTTCGCCCTTCTCCGTTCGGACGCTGCCGCCACCAAGTGCGCACGGCGACGAACAATCGCCGGCGACGTTGCGACGAACGTCCCGTCACCGGTACGCGAAACCGGCGGCACTAGTCGCCCGTCAGCTAGCGGCGGCCCTTGTATAGCCCCTCCCAACTGCCGCTGAGATAGCGCGTGCGAGAGTCTGCTTGACGACCCAGGCTCACGCGTGCATGCTGCGCCGGCATGTCCCCATCCGACCTTCCAACAGGCGAGGCACTGCAACGGCTCATGGCTCCATTGCCTGGTGAGCTGGATGCCGCACCGCAGCCTGAGAACGAGCCATGGTCCGAAACCATCGCGCGAATCAGCAACGCGGCGCGCATTGCAGAAATCACCGAAGAAACCTGGTGGTATTTCCTCGAAGTGTTGCCGCCAAGAATACAAACCGGCAAATGGTTTGCCTTTGCCGAAGGTCAGGAACCGCTTCGCCTATTCTGGCGACGGGGAGGCAAGCACTACTGCCGCCAGCTCACCGAAACGCAAAGTAGACATGTGTGCGAAACCATGGGGCTGCCGAAGAATTACGACGCCCGCTAGCTTCCTTTGTGAATCGGGTCTTGCCTCGGCACACGAAGACGCGCCTACTTGATCGGGTCCCAAGCCGCCGCGCGCAGTCCGATGAACGTGATCACTCCGCCGATTCCGCTTGGCGAAGCTCAGCCAGCAGCGCCACATCATCCAGAATGCGAATCTTGAAGCGTGCACATAGCGCAACGACATCGGACGCATGGAAGTGCCGGTCGCGCGTACAGAGAACGTCGACCCGGCCGTGCATTGCGCCGGTCAGGACAGGATCGTCGTCCGGATCACCCGGAACGGACTGCAATGTCGAGGTAGGAGCCTCGACCAGCTCGCACGCTTGCTCTAAACCGTCCAGAAAACGGGCGATTTCTTCTGTGCTGGCAACGCTGCGTAGCCGCACGCGGGTGTAGCCCAGCACGCGCACAAGCTCATCCAAAACGAACGGGGTGACCACCAGCACGTGGTTGTCCGATGTGAGCAGACGGCGGATCAGTTCTTGTGCCGGACCATCGGGCCGTGTCGCGGCCCGAGCCAGAACGTTCGTGTCGCACAGGACCCTCATCAGGTCCGTGGTTCAAAAGAAGGCCGCACCGCCTTCATTGCCTCATCGAGGGCGGCCTCCATGTCGTCGTCTGCCACGTTTCTAAACCGCTCGCCTAGGTGTTCCATGGACGCAAGCAGTGCGCGTCGTGCCTGAGCGCGGTCTCCCTTCACTTGGCCGGTGGCTGCGTCGGGAAGTGCCACGGCGACTTCTTCATCGTCGGCGAGTTCCCGCCCGAATAGCGAGCAGACCCAGACGCGGACTTCACTCTTCAGGTCTTTGGCCTTACGAACGACCACGTTGTCCGACGGCGATTTCTCAGAGCGAGAAGACTCCATACACCTATCCTACGCCCACTTATGGGCATGAGCAAGCAAACTTTTCGCCCGGAGTGCATTCGCTGTAACGGCAATGCATACGCTTGCATCGAGTTGGATTCTACGGCACTCTCGCCTCGCTATGCCTGATCGACGCGCAACAAAGAACGAGGCCCCACGATCGTTGACCCCTTCAGAGCGGCAGCGTCACGAGCAGTATTTGGAAGCCCTCGGGGAGCTCAAGAGCATCGTCGAGGAACAACTCGCCGCGATTCACGACCGCCTAGAGCACGTTGCCGAGGTCGTGCGCGAGAACGTCGAGGAAATTGGCGTGCTGCGCGACGCGATCGACGAAGAGCGCGAAGTGATCGAGTGGGCGGCGCAGAACGATAAGCCGATCTTTCGACTCACAAGTATGCCGGCCGATCCAGCCTCCCCGGACTTCGCGCAGAAGCTCAACGCGCTGACTCCCGAGGATCACGCGCCGCCGGGCCTGCAGCCCGAAGAAACGCAGACGACACAGGCGACGCTGTTCTAGCACTTCCTCCCTCGGTTGCCTCGTCCAAATGCCGTCGCGTGTGCCCAACGCGCACTGCACACGGCCGCCGCATCCACGGCGACTGACCGCGAGGCCCAAGCGGCGGTCTCTTTGGGCAGATGAAACGCTTGCGCACTTCACAAGTCGCCGCTAGGCTCCTCCACCTGCCCGCGTTCGGACAGGGAGTTGCAGCGATTCTGCTTGCTCATTTCAAGAATGGAGGACTCTCCCATGATGCACAAGTCGCGAACCTGGTGCGTCGCCCCTGTCGCAACGTCCGAGGAACTTGCCGAGAAGCTCGCCGAGCACACGTGGTGCGGCTGCACAGGCTTTCAGATCGGCAACTACCTGTTCCTCAACGACGCCACGTCGGGCGACGGAGCCCAGGAGTACGCCATCCTCAAGAAGCCGGCCGCCCCCGGCGCTCCCCACATCCAGATCGAGAGTATCACCGCGTCTTGGATGACCCGCGAGCGGCTGCTGGAGTTCATTTCCAGAACGCTCCAAGGCGAGAATGATGATGTTGAGTGGGCCATCCCTTTCGCGCCCGACCTCGAATCCTCCGAGCAGCACGGACGCTGTCACTTCTGCGCGTGACGGACCACCGTCACCGCTTGCCCCGTCTCCGGACGGGGCTCCTTCCTGCAACGAGCAACGCTCGTCGGCCTCGGACCGAGGCAGGATGGAAGCAGGTGATTGTGCGCCCAGGACACGCCCTCACTACGCACTTCGACCGGCAGGTCAGGGCCTTGCGAGCAGGGAAGGCGGGCGTCTTGAATCTTGATTCTGAAAGTGCAGAGATCTTCGGCATCGCCTGCAATCTCGCGAAATGCCAACGCGCCGATATCACGGAAGGCATCGACTCCTTGCTGGGCAGGTGCATCGCTTGGTTCGGCCGTGCCGCTGTGCCTTCACGCGAGTCGCTGCATCTTGAGCGGGTCAGCCGGCGCGGACCCCAAGCCGAGCAGGTATTTCTCGACTACCAGCGCTGGGTGGAACCGCTTGACTAGCTCCTCTAGTCGGTCGGCGTGCTGCTTGTGCGCTGCTCGCTCCATGTCGGGGGCGGGGTTGTCCGGCAGCACCTTAAACTTCTTGTACGCCCCGCAGTCACGGTGGCCGAGGACAACCACACGTTTGATGCTGTGCAGATCCTTAGATAGGGCGAGGTGCTCCAGGAAAAACTGTTGCCAGTGCAGCTTCGGCTCCGGCGGGAAATCAACTACCGCTCCCAGTTCTGCACCGGCCAGGATGATGTGGTCGAACTTTCCGGACAGTCCGGCGGTGGTAATGTGCTCTGCTACCTTGTGAAAGAAGCGGAAGTCGATGCAAGTAAGCAGCAGCACCTCAGCGTCGTGGCTTGTAGTGTCGAGCTTCAGCGACTTCAGGTAATCAGGGAAGTCTGTAAGCTTCATCGCATCGTCGGCCATTGACGAATCCCCGTGGTTTTTCGTCGAACTTGCCTATAGACAGCGATTTACTGCGGAAGCAGGGTCTGAGATCTTCCGCGCAAGCCGCTCAACGCCGCGGGGGCAGGTGACGATCGTGGCAATCCGAATGTGAGAGCGAGATACGAGGCAGCAAGTAGCCGAAAGTTGATGCCGGTCGTGGTTGCCCTGTATGTGGATAGTCGTTTCGAAACCAGCCTCCAAACACAGTCAATTCGTACTCGCCATTGATGGAATCGCAACAAGGAGAATAAGCCGCCCCCCCGTCTGATGTATATGTTCAACCAGTAGCAGGGTGTGTTATAAACGTACCGAATGGGCGATGCAAGCGCTGCAAATACTGTGACAGCAGCGCTGGAAAATAAATCGCAGCGACAGCTAGAGACTTCGTTCGATTCTACATGCGCAACGAACGAACCGTTTAGACGCCCTCGTTGACTGCCGGTCACTGGATGAAGCCGACAATCTGGACACACGGGCGTGCCTGAGTGAAGAGCCAACGACCACCGCGAAGGTCTTCAACACGCTGCTCGGAAGTTGGCGCGAGAGAGAGGCGCCCTAGTGTTTCGGTGTATGGACCTGTAAATCTCTTCTTCACGCGAGGACCACGCGATGAGCAGATTCCCATCGGATGGCGGCAGGCGGGCGCGCACACGCGTGTCTTCGAACTTGCGAATCACTCGCCGAGAGATGCTGGCGACGTCAGCGGCCGCGGTGGGCACACTTGAAGCCAGTCGCCTCTACGCCGGCGGCGGAACTCTCGGGGAGCGGCTGCGGAAAGACGTGCGGGATCTGACCGACAACGAGGTCAGGAAGTACCGGGAAGCCGTTCGTCGGATGAAGATGAAAGGGCCCGATGTTCCGCAGTGGTCCGGCACGAATCTGACGATGCCCGCATCCTCGGGCCAGGACAAACAAGGTTATGCATTCCAGGCGCTTGTACACACTTTGCACTGCCCGCACGGGAACTGGTGGTTTCTGCCGTGGCACCGAGTTTATCTTTTCTACTTCGAAGACGCGTTGCGCGACCTTGCGGCGGACTTTATGCCGGATGTTCCGCTGACCATTCCATACTGGAACTGGACCGCTCAGCGAGGCGTCCCCGCGATTTTTGCAGATCCAATGAACAACCCGCTCTTCGATGCCAGGCGGCATCCCATACCGCTGCGGGATGAGGACGTTGGCAGCGACGTCATCAAGGATACGGTCGAGAATGTCCACACGTTCGAGGGATTCGGGAGCTCTGCCAGCTGCACGAAAAGTGCGAACGCGGGTATTTCTCCCTTCGAGGGCGGTCCGCACGGAATGGTCCATGTGCGGATCGGGTGGCACCGGAATCCTCCCGCGTTCCGCCCGTGGGGAGATCTTCGTGTGCCCCCGACGGCTGCCTTCGATCCGCTCTTCTGGTCGCACCATGCCAACATCGATCGTTTGTGGGATGTCTGGCTTGCAAGCGACCCGAGCCACAGGAATCCGGCTTTTGATCAGCCTTGCGCTTCTGGGAACGACCGAACATGGGGTAACATGAGTTTCGAGGAATTCGTTGCCGGCGACGGAAGTGCCATGTCGCGCACGGTGCAGGAATTCCTCGAGGATCCGGCGTTGATCGCTGTTCAGTACGTGCCGAAGGAATCGGCGATTGCAGCAGCACAGCCAATCAGGAGCGGTCCCATGCCTCAAGCAGAACGTCGTGACGACAAGAGGGAAGTGGAAACGGTTCCCGCGAATATGCAATTGCGACTCGGCGAACCGTTCACGCTCTCGATCGCGCTTACGGCTGCTTTGAAGAAGCGGCTGAAGAGTGTTGTAGAAGACAAAAAAAGGACGGCCCTGTTCCGGGTTCGGGATATCAAGGTGAAGGAAGACGAGGGGATATCGCTGGAAGTGCGGGCTTACCTGAACAAGGAAGATGTCACCGTCGAGACCGATACCAAGGACCCGCACAGCCTAGGGTATTTCACCTTCTTCGGGGCGGGTCACGATCACCGGGAGCCCAAGAAACGAGAGCCACGCGAGGCGGCAGGTCACGCCGAAGGCTTCACGGCCTTGTTGAACCTGGCACCAGCGCTCCGCAGGCTGAAGGAGGACGAAGTTTTCGGCGATCGCAAAGCGCTGAATATCACCCTGCTATTGCAGCCTGTCGATCCCAAAGTTCTGGAACTTCCTGCCGCGGCTGAACCGGTCGCGCTGCCGTTTGCGGGCGGTCAGCTTGAACTTCCCTAAGGCCGATCGTCAGGAGGATCAACATGACGAAGCCGATAGACGTTGCCGCTTACCTGCGTCGGTTCGGCTATGTTTTGAATGCGACGCGGGAACGTGCCTCCGGTTCTCCGCTTGCGGCAGCGCGTAGTAGCACTGCTGCATTTGCACCCCAACCGCAGGGCGGCTCAATTACGGAATCGTTACAGCTGTTCCAGCGACGCGCGGGGCTAGGAGTGACCGGCGAGCTCGACGACGCAACGCGGAGATTGATGGAGACGGCTCGCTGTGCGATGCCGGACGACGCCATCGCTGCGGCAATCCCGGTTCCGTGGGATCGGCGTGATCTGAGAATTGCATTCGGCGACTTGTCCGGGACCAACGTTCTTGAAAGCGACCTGAAAGCCGCGGTGCTCGCTGCCTGCCAAACCTGGGAGAGCGCGGGCGTTGGCTTGACCCTTACTGAAGTCAACTCAGGTGAAGATATTCGCGTTGAATGTCGGCCCAGCAATGATCCCGACTTTGATATGACCGGGATCGTCGTCGCGCACGCGGACTATCCGCCTGGCGCCTCTGTCATCTCGACGTTGCCGCCGTTGCCATGTCACTTCGATACGACCGAAACGATTTGGTCGCTCGATCCAGGAGCGGAGGAGCACGACGTGGAAACGGTCGCCCTCCACGAGATCGGGCACTGTCTGGGATTGAAGCACCACGGGAATAAGGCTGCAGCAATGTACACCTTTATGCCCAAGGGCCGGGTTCAGCGCGTCCTGCACAGCGATGACTTGGTCCTGCTTCGCGATCTCTACCCATGATCGCAACCAGACGCTAAGGCCCAACAGAAAAACGCTCCGCTTCGCGCGGGCTCCTGTGTCGAGGCGAAGAGCGGATCCAGGTGGCGGCCCAGGTCACGGCCACGGCGGTGATGACTGGTCACGTTCCAGAATGTAGCATCGCGAGTCAATTGCCGAGGGTCCCAGGCCTGCCGGCCTTATCCCGCAGGAAGCGACACGCCGCGACATCAAACCGGCCCTTGCACTGGGCCTTGCGCGCCCATGACGAACCGTCCTGAGCTGCGGAGTGCACCAAAAATACGCCCCCAGCCATCGCTGGCTGAGGGCGTTTGTTCCATCGTTGAATCATCCGTCCTCGGCGACCGGCATCGACACAGCGTCGATCACATCAGGCGGAGCCAGAAGCCGCTGCAACTGAATCGTTTGCAACGCGGCTTCTTGCGGAGCCTTGCGCTGACGTTCCTTCAGGACGCCGGTGAAGGCGTTGAGCAAGCTCCAGCCATTACGCGGTTGGAATTCGACGTGCTCTGGATTCCGCCAGGCGGCGATCACCGCAGGCAGCAGCCTCGACGAGACGAGGCCCGTCTCGAACGACTTGAGCAGAAGCGAGTCCGCTTCGAGCGGCGACAGTTCCCAGTTTTGCAACTGGGCGATCCGCTGCTGAGCAGACACTTGGTACTCATTGAGTCCGAGCACTGCCTGCGAGACCGCCTCGTGGAAGCGATCGGAGCCGTACTTGGTGTGCCGCCGGGCGATGACAATTTCAGAGCTGAACGCCAAGTTGTCGCAGACGAACACGCGTGAGCCACAGACGAGACCAATCGGGAACGACTTGTCCGTCGAGTTACGAACGCCGACCGCCAGGCACGCGTCGTCGTGCAAGCGATTTGTGAGCGTCAGCGTCCCAAAGAAACGCTGATTGTCGCGGGCAAGTGACAGCTGCATCTTGTCGATGCCGAAGCCCGCCCCGGTCAATGTTTCGCACACCCGGTCGAGAACAACCGAATGTTTGACGGGAAACCACGTGTCGGTGGGCGGAGGACAGGGAACGCGGTCGAGCTCCTCAACGTCCACTTCGCGTGCTCCGCGATGGAGCACGAGGTTGCTTTGGATCATGACGATCCTCCTTCAGTGTGATGGAACACGGTTCCGGGCTCAGGAGCGTCCTGGGCACCGGCCGCGCATCATGCCCGAGCGCCGCAGGAGGGGAAGTGAATCGAGTTGACAAAACGCAAGAGCTGTCGTCCTGCCAGTCTGCGATGATGTTTGCTGGAGAGCTTCCCTTCGAGATGCGCACGGTTGCGCTCTGCGCCGATGCATGGCATGATGCCGCCCTTATGCAGCCCAACTCGCCAGCCAACGCGTCCTTCTCCATCGAGCACACTGCCGTCAGCCGCGATCTTGCGTCCCTCTGCCGCGCGCTCGATGAGATTGCACTGTCCGCGTTCCATGCGGTCTCCGATACCGTTCATCTCTGCTACCGTGCCACGCCAGCGGCAGTCGCCGGGTACGGCCATACAGCGATTCAAGCTTCCATCCTCCGCGTCGCAAGCCATGAAATGCGAGACATACGTGCCATGAACGTCGATTTCGTTCACCACCACATTCTTGGCGATCCGCTCGTTGTCATGCGCACGGCATCCGATGGCGCTGTGTGGGTTCTACTTGGCAGCGAGTATAGCGATGTCCTCGGCTTGCCATGGCCGTCAGCTGCTCGTCGATAGGGCGACATGGCACACGTCGTTTGCCGGCATTGCCGCCGGCCAACCGACCGCTCCGCCTCTGGGCGCTCCGCTTAAGTCAGAGCAAAGCCGTTCCAATCGGTGATTGGCACTCGCCCTTGCGAGTTCTTCCTGTCGCTCCTCTCCCGCCGGCTCCGCCTTTTTTGTCTCCCGCTCGTAACCGTTTGCCCCCAAAGCCAGTGAGGGTCAGACGATCACTCGCTGACGAAGGAGACAACGATGACCGCCGAGCACTCGACCACCGACAAGACGACGGTGGAACTCAAGCCGAAATTAGACGACGATCGCCAACAACCCGACCGCGCTTTCGCGGAGCAGGAAGAGCTGTGGCGGCGCTACTTGCAGCAGCGGGCGCGACGCTCGTGTCCCGCGTGCGGCGACGCTGACGACACTGTGCTTTGATGAATCGTCACGCTCTTAAAGAGAGCGGTAGGCATTGCTGCCCACCGCTCGGTTGCGATTGCCGTCAGTACCTGTTCAGGCGACGACGGCCTCTTCCTTGTCTCCCGCGACGTACCCGAGGGCCAGACGCAGGACTTCGATCGCCGCCGGCAATTCTGCCAACGAGAGCGAGCCCGTGTACTGACGCTCGCCCTCTGCGAGGTAGCTCTTCTGCAGGCTGATCGTGCGGAACGTCCGGTCATTACCGGTCTCCTGCAAGAAGATCGACGCCGATACGTCCCCGATTCTGAAGATGCGCTCGGGTTTCTTCTTTTCGCTCATCAGACTTCTCCAATCTGTGAAGTGAAGGAAGCACTCGCTCCTCTTTGGCGACACGCCAAAAAGGAGAGGACGCTACCAGCGATTGGGAAGCCTGTCCAGCGGTTGCACGTGATGAATAGATCGGCAACGGTAGATGCCCCGCGCAAGCGACCTCGCTGGGGTGCCTGTTCTGAACAGGTAGCTGTGTTGCTCCCGGTGCCGTATCTCCATGTGCGTTCACCTTGCCTGACAAAATCGACTCACTGGCCCTGCAGAACCGAAGGGGCGTCTACGGCGCTGGCTAGCGGACCCGTCTAGCGAAGGCACATGAGGTACAACTTTCTGATTTGTGCGTAATTGAAGTCTGCCACGCCGAAGGTTCGTCAGATTGCCGCGATGTTTCATGAGGCGCTTCAGGCGAGTGATGCGCCAGCAACGCCACCGATTCGCCGCCGCACCGGCGGACGTGCTTGCGCGCCATGCCGACCCTCTGCTACCATCTCGCCATGACCTTGCTGACAGTTGTATTCCTCTTCGGCTTGACTGCGAGCTTGATCAGCGCAACGGTTGTATCCCCGATCATCCCGTGGCTCGTCGGTGTCATTGTCCGTATCTGTGGCGGCAATCCGGATTCTGGAATGACAGCGGGCATCGCCGTGAATGTCGCGTTGGCCGTGGCGTGGACAGTTGCCGCCGTGGTGCTTGGGCACGTTGGCCACGATGCAGGCGCAATCGTACTTATTGCCACCGCTTCATATTGCCTCGGTGGGGCAATCCTGGCGCAGCGCATCCGTCAACGGAGGCGTCGGGCATTGTAGCGCATACGCAAGGATGTGCCGGCGCGAGAATCAAGAGTCTCGACCTGAGAGACTTCCGATTCGCGCGGCGATCGACGCGACTCGGACGGGCTGAGTTGTAATTGAGGGGCGACTTTTGGTGGAGAAACCGGCTCGGCCCGATCATCATCTTGGGCAGTGGGTATGGAAGGACCGGGAGGCATAAGTATTGCCTCGCGAGCACCGTCGCCCCGCGCCCTCTCCCTGGCTTGAGTTGCCAATCGGGCGGCGATTGCGCTCGCAAACGAATCTAATCCGATTGTCAACGGTTCTACGGTTGTGCCCAATGCCGCAGGTCGCACGTATGGCGATGGGTTACCTTGAATCGCTGGCCACAGAATATCATCCCAAAGGCTAGTGCCGAGCAAAGGCGCAGGTAGTGACAGAGTTGGAATGGCACGTCGGAGCGATCGAATCGCAATGTCATCGAGCAAGCCAAGGGTGCCGTGGTTGGTCACCCCGCCCAGCAACGCATCCAAGCGCACATCGAACGAGAGCAATTCAGTGTCGACGTTGAAGAGATCCACACTTCCGACCGCAGAGCGAGCAAAGAGCTGCAGATTCTTGTCGAACCAATCAAAGCCATCTTGGTCACTAGACGAGCCAAACGTCATCTCAAATACGGGAGTTGAGCCTCCAACCGCCGAATAGGTCCAGCCGCGCGACGGATCGTCGTCTGGATCGTCTCCGCCTGCGATCGGCAAGGTGCCGAATCCAATATTCGACCAAATCGGAATTTCGAGGCCGAGACTCGCTCCCGTAACGCCTCCGACAAGCCAGATAGTCGTCCAGCCGTTCCGACCGTCAGCGGTGGCTCCCATCAAGTCAGCAAGGTCAAGTATCGTTGTGAAGTTGACTTCGACAAATCCAAGCTTGATGAATGGCAATAACCATCCCAGTACGGGAACCGGCGCAGATAGAATGTCGATTAGCTCGTCGATAAGGCTAACGCTGAGCGTGACACCAAAGCCGGGCTTGTGTTGGAACGTGTCGAAATACCAGTCGATGCCGTTGTTCGCGATTTGTTGCAACAACGACGTGTTCAGGTCACCCGCGGTGTGGGCGATTGAGAATGTCCCGAGGAAGCGATCGAAGACACTCTCGCCATTCAGAGTATCCCCGTCCTGGTTCATCGGAGCGCCATCGAGGTCAACTACACTGGGTCCGACGGCAACCAAGTAGTTGCCAACCGCGGTTTGCTCGTCAAAATGGATGCGATACTTGCTGCCACCTAGGGGCTCAATGAAGGTGACGGCAATCGGAGTATTCGCTCGTGGATTCTCGCGGCGCGTGGACACTTGTTGTGCTGCTTGTGATGCGACCTTGACAACGGCTACGTCGTCGGTCTGTAGATTTTGAACCGCCTCGCTAAAAGTAATGTCAACAAAGCTGACACCCTGGTCAAACACGCCAAACGGAGCGACCGACGAATCCCCGCCCACCGGGTTAATGACTCTTGGACCCGAGTTGAAGGCGACCTCGTCTGATAGCGTGCGCGCCATCGCAACGGCGGAGTCGAGCGAAGAGACTCCGCCGCTCACGGTTCGGACGCGGTAGTAGTACGTCGTTGAGGGCAGGAGCTGCGCGTCCTGATCGATGTGTAATGTTTGGGTTGCCGACTTGATCGCGACCTGCTGAAACGGACCATCGGGCGACATCGCGCGGTCAAGAAAGTAGTTGCCCGCGGAGATAGCCGGCGTCCAGGCAAGCCGGATCGACGTCGGGCTTGTGGCAGCAGCCGCCAAGCCCGTGGGTACAGGCGGCAGCCCCCGGAATAGCCGAAAGTTGTCGATGCGCACGCGCTCGGCAGCCTGGCCAGTTGCCCCCGTAAAACCAACACGGGCGTTGCTCGGAAACGCGCCCGCAGGAAGCGGCGCACGCAGGATGTGTGTTGATGGACGGCTCGGCCCGGTCAGGAATACATCAACATGCTGTTGATTCCAAGTGATTTGCACCAGCATCAACTCTCCGTTCGCAATATCCACCAGCAATTCAGTTGGCGCCTGCGGTGCCACGAACACTGAGTCAACGCTGCCGGCAATGTTGAGCGCGGTATGCGGGTACTCGGGGTCGATCCCATCGTTGTGATACGCATCGAATTCGATCGCGAAACCGGAATCGACCGCCGCATTGCTGGACCCGGCATAGCCGAGCGAGGCACCGTTGTCGCCGAGCGTGCTGGTGATTGGATCAACCGCCGGATCGATGACCGCGAAAGTGAAGCCATCGCCGAAGTCGAGGCCCAACGGCTGGTCGATTCGAAACTGAAACGTGGCGGTCAACGTGTCGGTGCCGACAGGTGTCGAGAACCAGACTGCTGAGGCATTGCCAAAGCCTTCGGTCAGAACGAGCTCGCCATTCGAAGTCGTCGCGTCCCCGAGAGTGGTGTACGCCGCATCGCTGTTGAACTGCTCGTTGATGAGATCACCGGTCAGTGAGCCAAAGCTGAAATCGTCGATCGACGTTGTGAGCATCGCCTGGCCGGTTGAGCCTGTAAAGCCGATACGCGCGTCTTGCGGGATGGCACTACCGGGCACGGTTGTCGTCAACACCGTGTACGCAGTCCCGCCTGAGGGGCCGATTCGCACGTTGAGCTGCCCGGCCTGGAGTTGGATTTCGGCTCGCAGGACACCGCCATTTACCAGGCTGATCGGCAAGGGGTTGCTCACGACCTGCGAGTGCACGCTGCCTTGCAGATCGAGACCTATGTGGACGCGGTTTGGATCGCTGAACTCGGGATTGTGATACGTGTCAAACTCGATTGCGAAGCCGGACAAGGACGTGCCGCCAAGCTTTGCATAGCCGAGGGCCCCCCCGTTTTCCCCCAGCGAATTCGATCCGTCTAGGGCCGCGTTCAATAGTGCAAATGTAAATCCATCACCAGGGCCAATACCCTGGCCAGGTGAGTGCTGAAGCTCGAATTCAAACCTGGCAAGAAAGTCATCGACATCGACGATCTGATCGAACCACGCGCTGGCAGCGGTGTAGGGGTTTGGCGCCGTGAGCCGCAGGCGACCTCCGGTCACTTGTGCCGTGCCGTTGAGAGTGAGCCCCGACGCCGAACTGAAGTCCTCGAAAATCGTCGCCGATAGCTGCAGCCGCTGTTCAAGCGGCTCAAGGCGCAAACGACGAGTGAGCGGTTGGCGGAGTCGTTTTCGCATTTGCATGGCCACCAGCAGTGCCTCCGATTCATCGCAAGGGTTTGTGGGGATTAGGTGTCGCGGCGGCGCGTCGAGCTTTTGGCGAGCAGGAGGAACGCAGCAACCGAGAGCAACAAGCACGTCGTCGGCTCCGGCACGAATACGACCGAGCCCGAAACGGTCAGTGAATCAAATGACGCTGCGTCGGTGTCGAAGTGCTGAAGAGCCAAAGACCCCTCGACATCACCGTCTTCGGACAGCAGGACGCTGATCGTGCCCATGGCGCCAGGCGGCAGATCACCAAGTGAAAAACCGAGCCCGAGGGACACGTCGTCGGGTAACGCCGCCGGAACCGAGTTCGTGCTGTCGAGGCTTCCGTCGAGCAAGTTGCCGAAGATGTCGCCAAGAACGTAACCGGGTTCGTCGATTTCCCAGGCATCGGCGTCTCGATCGCCGGGGCCTGTTCCGGGCGAGCCGAACTGGAAGCCGGCTTCGTTGAAGTAGTCGTTGATCGCCACGTCGATCTCGGCGTCGACGAACGAGAAGAACCAGACGTCCAGCAGCGTGCCGCCGGTGTTGTTTGTGAACTCGTATCGGAGTGTTAGGTCCGTCGCGTCCAGGCTCAATTCAGTGGAGAAGGTGTAGGCGAGACCAGCGGGGAGTGGATCGACCGAGAGCTGGGCGCTCGTGCCGAGCGTGGCGCCATTCAAGTCCGTACCGGAGATGTTCAGGAATGCGTCGAGCTCGAACACTTCGCCGCCGGAGCCGAAGGCGAGTACCTGGCCGTTGACCGTGCCGCCTTCGCCGCTTGCACCAAACGGCGTGAAGAAGATCGCGGCAGAGGCCGTGTTGGCAATCGTCGCACCGAGGAACGCCGTGAGCACCACAAGCGTTCCGGTGTCACAATGCAGGCATTGTAGGCGGCGTTGCATCCATGCGGAAGCGGCAGTTTTCAAAGCAGCAATCATCAAGGAACTTCCTCATGAAAACCAAAGCATCAACAGATGAAGTAAGTTCAATGCAAAGCTTGTGTCTTCATGAGCGCCTCCCGAATTCTGTTTGTAATTTCCTACTTGAGAGGGCATGATTAATACCTGCTGTGTGGGGATCAAGGAGTCTCTCGTTTCGGCCGCCCGTTGGGAGCTGCTTGGCACAACGCCAAGCGGTCCCATAGAGGAGACCGAGGCGGCTATCGATGCGTTGGCCCCCTATAGTTGGATAGACAACGCGGGGCGAGACCCGCCACGCACCGCTATCAGGTGAGGAATTCCCGCGTTTTCACGCACTGCGCAACCCACCGGGGCAAGTACCGTGAGCGAGAAAGGTTCCGTCACAAAGTTGCTCAAACCTTTGCGGGACGGCGATTCACTCGCCGCCCATGAGCTTTGGAAGCGTTATTTCGAGCGGATGTCTGCCGCCGCTCGGACCAGGCTCGTGGGTGACGATTTGGCCGCGGCGGACGAAGAAGATGCTGCCCTCAGCGCGCTTCATACTTTTTGCCGTCGCCTCCGGGAGGGACACTTCGAACGCCTCGCAAACCGCAACGATCTTTGGGCTTTGCTGGTCGTCCTCACGCGCCGTAAGGTTACTAAGCACCAGCGCCACTCGGGGCGCCAGAAACGCGGTGGCGCAATGCGACGCATCCCGCTTGGGCGGCTGAGCGACGACACTTTCGAGGGACAAGGGGGCTCCAAAATTGAGGACGTGCGCTGGGTTTCCACGTTGCGCGGCGGGTTGGACGTGCGCTGCCAAGAGCTGCTTGAGTTGCTGCCGGATGAGTCTTTGCAGCACGTCGCAGTCCGAAAGCTGGAGGGCTACTCAAACCGCGAGATCGCGGTCGAGCTAGGCATCGCCCTGCGAAGCGTCGAGCGAAAGCTGCAGTGTATTCGGACCATCTGGGGACAGGAGATGTCGGATGACTGACGACGGTCACGAGGTGCCAGGCTCGATCTGGGCTCAAATCGACGCGTTGTGTGACGAGTTTGAGAGGCAGCGGCAAGCGGGGCAGGCAGGCGACTTTCAACTTCTCCTGCAGCGCATTTCTGAGCCCGGCCGCATGGCGCTCGTCCGAGAGTTAGTCTTGCTCGACGCAAGCTACGTGCAGCGTGGTGGGGCTGACATCAATTGGGAATCGTATGAATCGCAGCTACCGCAATTTCGCGCCGCCATACAGGCGGCGCGCCAGCAGTTCACTTTGCAGGGGACGCAGGCGAGTGGAGGCTTGGGTGACAGTGTAACGCCACATCAAGGCAGCGAGGTTTCTCCGAGCCGTATGCTCCCAAGCAGCTTCGGTCATTTCGAGCTCAGAGCTGTTCTTGGCCGAGGCGCTTTCGGTACGGTCTATCGCGCCTACGATACCCGCTTGGAGCGAGACGTGGCGCTGAAGATTCCGCGTGCCAATGCGCTACTCGACCAGCGCGATGTGGAACGATTCATGCGAGAGGCGCGCGCCGCTGCCCAACTTCGTCACCCCTCGATTGTCGCCATCCATGATGTGGGTGAAATCGACGATACACTGTACATCGCAAGCGAACTAATCGAAGGCACGACTCTGCAGGAATCACTGACCGATGGAGCGGCGCGGCGTTCCTATCCGGAGTCGGCGAAACTGGTCCGAGATCTTGCTGTGGCCGCACATGAAGCCCATTCGAGCAACGTGGTTCATCGGGACTTGAAACCGGCCAACGTTTTACTAGACACAAACGGGGCGCCCCACATCGCAGATTTTGGTTTGGCCCGCGTGTCGGCGCCGGATTGCGAGATGACATCTGTTGGGACGCGTCTCGGAACGCCCGCCTACATGAGCCCAGAGCAGGCGACCGGGGACAGCCATCTGGCCGACGCTCGCAGCGATGTGTGGAGCTTGGGGGTCATACTGTTTGAACTGACAACCGGCGAACTTCCATTTCGCGGATCGGCCCAGATGGTGCTGACGCGAATTCAAAGAGACGAGCCGCCGCGTCCCCGTGCGCTGGACGACCGCATTCCGCGCGATCTGGAAATGGTGACGCTCAAATCTCTGGAAAAAGAACCAGCTCGTCGCTACTTGTCAGCCGCTGAATTGGCCGATGACCTGGACAGATTCCTCGCGGGAGTGCCGGTCTTGGCCCGCCCATCTGGACGAATCGAACGTTGCTCGCGATGGTGCAAACGGAATCCAACCGTGGCGGCGCTCACCAGCGCGGTAGCACTTGTGCTTCTCTCCGGTATCGTTGTGTCAACGTACTTCGCCATCGCGGCAGACGCTCGCGCCAAAGAAGCTACCGCGGAGAGCATTCGGGCCGAGCGCAATCTCAAAGAGGCGAACCGGCAGCGGGAGCAAGCTGCAGCCAATCTGGCGGTGGCCCAAGAGCAGCGTCGTCGAGCGGAGGACGGCTACCGGCGCGCCGGGGAAGCTGTTGAAGCCTTCTACACACGCATCAGCCAGAACACTTTGGTTGAGGAGACGAGATTTTTACCATTGCGCAAGGAGCTGGTTGAAGCCGCATTGACGTACTACTTGGATTTAGCGAAGGAGCGGGGCGATGATCCAAGAATCCAGGCGGACATTGCAGCCACATATTTCCGCATCGCTGAACTCACAAACGCAAACGGCTCCGAGGAATGGCTCGCGCCGTACGTGGCCGGATTGGATATTCTTGAACGGCTTGTCCGCGAAGACAGCGATTTCGACGAATTGGGAGGCTTGGCTGCCGGTTGGTACAAGAATCGGGCCGAAGTCGCGGCAATACCCTGGGACAAGGTCAAGGACGTCGTCCAAGCCTTCAATCGGTCTCGCAGACTGTACGAGGAGCTTGTGGCAAGGTTCCCCGACGCCGATGGCGTTCGCAACGACCTGGCTGGGGTCTATCAAAGCCTGGGGTTGATCCTGCGTGAGGCAAAGGATCCACGCGCGTTTCAATTGTGCGAGTTGTCTCGTAAGGAATTTGAGAAGCTCGTCGAAGAGAAGCCTGAGGTGATCAACTATTCGATGGGA
>CALFYT010000129.1 GCA_937952415.1 uncultured Planctomycetaceae bacterium
CGTGATCGGAATCACGGCGGCTTGTCGTACGCCACAAATC
This sequence comes from uncultured Planctomycetaceae bacterium, assembly GCA_937952415.1. GTDB lineage: Bacteria > Planctomycetota > Planctomycetia > Pirellulales > PALSA-1355 > CALFYT01. Next base: position 41 of record CALFYT010000129.1, read on the forward strand.
GCCCCCGTCACGTTGATCGACATCAGTCCCGCAGCGCTGGAAGTTGCTCGCGAGAATGCCCAGCGCTTGGGTGTGACCGAGCGCGTGGAGCTGATCGAAAGCGACTTGTTTGAGGCGGTAGCTCCGCAACGCACTTTCGACATCGTCGCCAGCAACCCGCCCTACGTCACAACCGATGAGTTGGCGGCGCTGCACCGCGACGTCGGCCGATACGAACCGGAGCAGGCTTTGGCCGGCGGAGCGTCGGGTACCGATGTGATCGAGCGACTGATTCCCCAAGCCGCCCAGCGCCTGACCGCCGGCGGAACGCTCTTGTTGGAAATCAGCCCGATGCTACAACAGCGGGTCGAAACGCTGGTCGCCGCAGAAAAACGGCTCGAACATCAATCAACGATCAAGGATCTGGCCGGGCTGCCGCGCGTGGTGGTCGCGCGGCGACCGTAGCACGACGCGAATCATGCATCGCCACACACGGCCGATGTGGAACCAAAGCGCGGCACATCGACGAACCAACCGACGGAACGAGCCCAGCGATGGATTGTCTGCGAATGACCGGCGGCGTGCCCCTTCGCGGAACCGTCTCCGTGGGCGGATCCAAGAACGCCGCGCTGCCGATCATGGCTGCCGCGTTGCTGGCCGACGGGCCGGTGAAGCTTTGCGGCGTGCCCCGAGTGGCCGACGTCGACACGCTGGCGCTGCTGTTGGGCCACTTGGGCGTCGAGACCAAACGCGACCGCGACGGTCACGTCCACCTGGCCACCGTCGATCCTCGCCCAATCAAGGCCGACTACGAGCTCGTGCGACGCATGCGGGCCAGTTTTTGCGTCCTGGGACCGCTCGTAGCGCGGCGGGGCAGGGCGGTGGTTTCGCTGCCAGGCGGATGCAACATCGGCACCCGGCCGGTCGACTTACACCTGCGCGGCCTGGAAGGCCTGGGCGCCACGGTCCGCATCGAGCACGGCTACGTGGTCGCCGAAGCGCGGCGGCTCGTTGGCACGACCATCGACCTGTCAGGGCCCTGCGGCCCGAGTGTGACCGGCACGGCCAACGTCATGGCGGCTGCCGCCTTGGCTCACGGTCGCACCGTGATCACGTCGGCGGCCCGGGAGCCGGAAGTTGCCGACTTGGGCCAGTTTCTCAACGGCCTGGGTGCCAAGATCTCGGGCTTAGGAACCGCGACCATCGAGATCGAAGGTGTCGAGCGCTTAGGCGGCGGCGAGCACCACGTAATTCGCGACCGAATCGAAGCAGGCACGCTGCTGATTGCCGCGGCCATCACGCGTGGCGAAGCGACGGTCGACGGCGCGGACGAGACACAGTTGCGATGCGTGCTTGACGCGCTGACTGAGGGCGGGGTCGAAATCTCATTGGTGCCCGGCGGCGTGGCCGCCGGCGTGTCGCGGCGCGGTCGTCCGTTGCACATCACGGCCCGTCCCTATCCGGGCATTCCGACCGACCTTCAAGCGCAGTTCATGGCGCTGACCTGCGTGGCCGACGGCCGCAGCACGATTCGCGACGCGGTCTTTCCGGATCGGCTGATGCACGTCGCCGAGCTCAACCGATTGGGCGCGCGGATTCGGCGGCGGGGAGCCACGGCAGAAGTCGACGGGGTTTCACGGCTATCGGGGGCCACGATCATGGCCTCGGACCTGCGCGCTAGCGCCGCCCTCGTCTTGGCCGGCCTGGCCGCCAAAGGCGAAACCGTAGTTCGCCGGGTTTACCATCTAGATCGCGGCTACGAACGGCTCGAGCACAAGCTGGCCCATTTGGGCGCGCGCATCGTCCGCGAACCGGATGACGAGCGGCTGCCAGTCGCCGAACCGCCGGACAGCGCGCTGGTCGCGCCCGACTACGCCCCGCCACGATAGACCTTCTGCCCCAAGACATTCTTGCGTGAGGTGACCGGCCCCGGGTTGGCGTCGTCGCGCAGAATCGAGGCCATCATCTGGTACTTGGCGTCCAGATCATCAGCATAGTGAACGATCAGGGCCTCGGGTGTCATCGGCGGCTTGGGCGATCCCCATTCGGGCAGTCGCTGGTGCGACACGATCACGTGTTCGAGCCGGAGCAACACCTCCGGGTCGAGGTCGTGCGCCACGGCGGCCTCGCGCACGATGTCGCGGCCTTGCAGGATGTGGCCGATCAACGTGCCTGAGGCGGTGTATTCGGCCCCCTGTGGCTGTTTCTCCAGCTCGCGCAGCTTGCCGATGTCGTGCAAGATCGCGCCCGCGACGACCAGGCTCTTGTCGAGCCGCGGTTGCAGGTCGGGATAGTACTCGTCGTACTTGTCGGCCAGGTAGACGCACGAGCGGGTGACGCTGAGCACGTGCTCCAACCAGCCGCCAACAAACGCGTGATGATTGTGTGTGGCCGCCGGCAGGCTCAAGAGCGCCGCGCGATTCGCCTCCAAAATGTCGACAACCAGGCCGCACAGCGCCTCGTCCTCGATCCGTTCACGGGCCGTGGCGGTCAGTTCGACGAACATGACCTCGGGATCGAATCGCGTTTTCGGCATGCACATTGCCGGCGAAAACCCGTCGGACTTGTCCGACTCGTCCGCCTCGCGAATCTTGCGCAGTTCGAGCTGTGGGCCGTAGTTCGTCTCGCGGTAAACAGCGCGCACTTTGTAGAACGCGCCCGGCTGCCACGCATTACGGCAATCGGCACCCCAGGGCGAATCGTGCCAGATCGGAAAGCTCACCTCGCGGGCATGATCGCGAAAGCCCACTTTGAAGTATGGTTTGCCGTCGCGCGTGGTCAGTTCCTCCTTCGACGTCATCAAGACGAACAAATCGCCCTCTTGACCGTTCGTCATTTCGGATAGCGCGATGATGGCCATGACCTGTTGTACTCCCATTGCGAAACTCCGGCGGCCGCGTGCTCGCGCCAGAGTGCGGGGGTGCCGACACCACCATCTTATCGGAGTCGTGGCGCGGTACAACATCCGCGCTGCGGGGCGCGTGGCCATGCGTGAGATGCGCCGCGCGCGGCCAGACAAGCGATCCGCGCGACTAGCGTGCGTAGCCGTGTGGATGCGACGAGTGCCAGGCCCATGCCGTGCGAATGATCGACTCGACGTCGACGTACTTCGGCTGCCAATTCAGCACGCGGCTGGCCAGCGACGCGTTGGCAATCAACTCGGGCGGGTCGCCCGCGCGGCGTGCGCCGATGCGCTCGGGAATGGCATGACCGGTCACACGGCGGCAGGCGTCGATCACCTCGCGCACGCTGTGGCCGCGCCCGGTGCCCAGGTTCAGCTTCAGGCCGTGGCCCGGCTCGAGATGGTCCAGCGCGCGCACGTGGGCATCGCCCAGGTCGTCGACGTGGACGTAGTCGCGAATGCAGGTTCCGTCCTGGGTTGGGTAGTCGTCGCCGAACAGCGTGATCTCGTCGCGCTGCCCCAACGCGACCTGCAACACGATCGGGATCAAGTGGGTCTCGGGATCGTGGTCTTCGCCGATGTCGCCGCTGGGGCTGGCGCCTGCCGCGTTGAAGTATCGCAATGCCGCATACGCAAGACCGTAGGCGCTCGAATAGTCGGCCAGCGCCTGCTCGATCACCAACTTGCAGAAGCCGTAGGGATTGATGGGCCGCTGCGGCTCGTCCTCGGTGATCGGAATCCGTTCGGGCACGCCGTACGTGGCCGTCGTGCTGGAAAAGACGATGCGGTGCACGTCCGTCTCACGCATCGCCTCGAGCAGATTCAGGCTGGCCACCACGTTGTTCTGGTAGTACTTCGCCGGATCGGCCACTGACTCGCCGACCTGGGCAAATGCCGCGAAGTGCATGACGGCTTCGATATTGTGCGCCGAAAGGACCTCGACCAGTCGCGGCCGGTCCAATAGTTGCCCTTCGATCAGCCGACCATCGGGCACGGCCTGCCGATGGCCATACGACAGGTTGTCGTAGATCCAAACGTCGTGGCCTGCCTCCATGAGCAGACGCACGGCGTGGCTTCCGATATAGCCGGCTCCACCAGTAACAAGCACGTTCATCTTCGGTCTCCAGAGCCGGCGGGCAAACTTTGCGGTGCATGACGATTGTGCCGAATGGATCGACGCCGGCGTCGCCACGACGCGCCCCGCGCCGCCGAAGTGCCGTCACCCCCGGCCAAGCAGCCTCTGTAACATAGGAGACGCCTTCCGCCCGGGCAAATGGATCAAGCGGGCCTTGCCGTTCGGACGAAGTCCCCAGAAGGCACGGATGGATTCGACCGCTACCAAGCCGCGACCGGCCCCGGAATATCGCGGCAGATTCGACTCTCGGACGGTAATACCGGTATGGGTGGACCACGACGCAAATTGCTCAAACCGTCGGCCGTTGCCGGCCGGGCCGTGACCGGGCGATGGATCGAATCGTTCGTCGACTACCTGCGCAGCGAGTGCCACCTGTCGGCCAATACCGTGGCCGCGTACCATCGCGACTTGCGCCGCTTCTATTCGTGGTTGGCCGGCCGCCGCGTTGCGCAGTTGTCGATCCAAGAACTGGCCGACTACGTGGCGTGGCTGAACAAACGGAAACTGGCGCCGGCCAGCGTCGCCCGACACATCGCCTCGCTGCGGGTTTTCTTTCGATACCTTCAGCTCGAGGGCCTGCTTGAAGACAACCTGGCCGAACTGTTGGGCAGCCAGAAACTTTGGGAGCGCGTTCCGCACGTGCTGTCGCCGGCAACCGTGGGCAAGCTGCTCGAAACACCGCGCCCCGGCGAACCGCATTGGCGCCGTGACCGGGCCCTGCTTGAGTTACTCTATGCCACCGGCTGCCGCGCGTCGGAGGTCTCGAACCTGACACTGCAACAAGTGCATCTCGACCAAGGGCACTGCGTCTGCCGCGGCAAGGGCGACAAGGAACGGGTCGTGCCGCTCGGGCGGCGTGCCATCCTGGCCGTGCGCGACTATCTTGCCAAGGAGCGGCCGAAGCTTGTGGCCCACGTGTCGCCCGCGCCCGGTTGGCTGCTGGTGTCGACGCGCGGCAGACGCCTGCGGCGGGAACGAATCTGGGAACTGTTCAAACGATTCGCTGCGCGGGCCGGAATCGCGGCGGAAATGAGCCCGCACACCCTGCGCCATAGCTTTGCAACCCACCTATTGGCCGGCGGCGCGGACTTGCGCCAAGTGCAGGAGATGCTAGGTCATGCAAGCATCGCGACCACGCAGATCTATACACACGTCGACCCGTCGCGGCTCAAAGCGGTCCACAAGCAATTCCACCCGCGCGGGTGAGCGGACGGCGTGTCGCGGATCGGCGCGCAGCGGGCCGTCGCGAAGTGACCGTACCGGAAGAATTACCGCCCACCAGATGAACCCCGATGGCGATCAACCGGGGTTCTTGGGCGGGGCGAATTTGATCTTTTGGATCAGCTTGACGATGTGACCGTCGGGCGTCACGTAGCCGGAGATCGCCGTGATCGCCTGGATCACGTACTGATACTTCAGGTTGTAGTCGCAGTCGAGTTCCGCTTCGGTATTCTCGGCCGCCGAGTTTGGGCCCGCATCGGTGCCCACGATGCTCATCACTTGCTCGTGCAAGTCGCTGAAACTGGCCAACGGTCGATCCGCCATTTGAATGCCGGTCAGGTTACCCTCGGCATCGGCCGTCAGCCGCACCTTGATCGGCAATTGGGCTTCCAAGTCGGGTGTGCCGGCGCCGGGCGCGGGCATGCGAATGTTGAAGTCGCCTTCAACGGCCACAATCTTGAAGCTGAACAGGAAGAAGATCAGCAGCAAGAACACGATGTCGATCATCGGCGTCATCGTGATATCGACGCGATCGGGAACGTTGCTGGCGGTTCGACGGATCTTCATCGCGTCAATTGAGCTCCTCGGGCTGCTCGAGCTCCTGTTTCGCCCGCAGGGCGAATTTCTCGAAGCCTTTGTCCTGGCACATCCGAATCACTTCCTGCACGACGCCCGTCTTGGCGTCTTCGTCGGCTCGCAAGACCACGGTGGCTTCGGAAGCTTTTTGCCCGTTGAGCTCAAGCATCCGAACTTCGGTGGCCAACGGGCGTTCGAGCGCCGGGATCGCGATCGGCTCTCCACTGAAGATCACTTTGTCGTCTTCGGTCAGTTGCAGCACCAAGGGAGAGATCAGCGGTGCTTCGGGCGGCTTGGCCAGTTCGCTGCTGGGGAGCTTGATCCGGGCGTCGATCTCGCCTTCGCCGAAGTTCAACAACACCATGAAGAAGGCGATCAACTGAAACACCATGTCGATCATCGGAGTCATGTCCGGTTCCGGCGACTCGCCCTGGCTCTTGCGTCGGAATTTCATGATCGATGTCTCCAGGTCGGCGTTGGACGCACGCCGCGGAATTCGACGAGTGCGCCCGTTCCGCCCCGCGCCGTTATTGCAGTGGTTTCTTAGCGCCTACGTTTTGGAATCGACTCATCAACCGCTCGCTTTGGATACCCACTTCGAGCACCAGCCGCGAAAGCCGATTGCGAAAAATGCCGAACAGGGCGATCGCCGGAATCGCCAGGCATAGTCCGATCAACGTCGTGATTAGTGCGGTGGAGATTCCGTCGGCCAACTCGGCGGGCTTCGGCTGCGTCGGACTGTCCGCGATCACGCGAAACGAACGCACCATGCCGTTGACCGTGCCCAACAGTCCCACCATCGGACTGACCGTGCCGATCAATGCGATATAGCTCAGCCGCTGTTCGAGCTTCATGCTCTCGTCTTCGCCCACCTCCTGCATTGCTTCGACGGCCTGCGGGTAGCCCTCCTGCAACTTGGCCAATCCGGCCGACAGGACCCGACCCAAAAAGCTCTCGTCGTTGCGGGCCAGTTCATATGCCTCTTGGTATCGTTTTTCGCCCAACAGCACGTCGAAATTGTCGACAAGGTCCGGCGGCACGACGCTGGTCCGGCGAATCGACATCACGTTCATCACGATCAGCGCCACGAAAACGAACGACAGGAACAAGAACGTGACCGTATACGTCACGCCCAACGCCGCGAAGTAGAAGCTCAATGCACTGCGCCGCTGCGGCAGCTCGTCGGTGGCGGTGGTTCCCTGATCGGCCTGTTGCGCCTGAGCCTGGCTGAGCCATGCGCTGCTGGGCAATACGCTGATCGATACCGCGACAACGATCAGGCAGAGCAGGGCCCAGATCCGAAAGCGCTGGCGAGATGGGTACCGCATGAGAGCTCCTTGTGAGATTTGGTCGCCTTCGTCGTTGGCCCTGCGCGACTGGTTTGGTCACGGTTGCACGGTGCCGACTGTTGCAGGCCGGCGCGGCCTGCCACAGTGTAGTGGCTGATCAACATTTCCGCCAAGGCCTGGCCGGCCGCGGGCGAGTTAGTTCTGTGCCCAGGTGCTGTTGGGATACTTCTCCTTGAGCAAGGCCTTGGCTTGGGCCGCGCGATCGGCTTTGTCAACGTCGTTCCAAAGGTCCGCCAGATTGGCCAAAGCCTCGGCGTGCTGATTGGGGAATTGAGAATAGAGCAGGTCCACGTGCAAGAAGGCGATCAGCGCCTCCTTCTTCTTCCCGGCCGCGGTATGGCAATTGCCAAGCACGTTGTACGCGCGGGCGTGCAGCTCCTGATCTTCCGGGTCGGCTTCGGCGATGATCTGTTCAGTCGATGCCACGGCTTCGTCCGTCTTGCCCGTGCCCGCCATGGCCGATGCTTTGCCCAGCAGGGCGGCCAGCTTTTCTCGCTGGGGCAGCTTGTCACTTGACTCAGAGGCCAAGGCTGCGTCGAACTTGGCGATCGCCTCGGGAAACTTCTTCTGGGCAACCAGGGCTCGGCCTGCCAGCACCGCAGCCCGCATCTTGTACTCGGGCCAAGGAGCCGCTGCCAGCCTGTCATAGTACGATTCGGCCTGGCCGGCCCTTCCGACCGCGGCCAGCAGATCGCCGAGCGTGGCGCAAACTTCGAAGTAATGGTAGCTGTCCTTATTCGCTCGCTCGAACGTGACCAATTGACGCCCGGCATCGGCGATCGAACCTTGACCGGCCAGCGCTTGCCGCGCGGCGGCGATCGCCTTGTAAAAACCAACGTCGGCCGCGATCACGCTCCGCTTGACGTCGCGGGTGTTGATCTTGCCGAGCAACTCCAGGGCGTCGTCGTACCGCCCCGTGTCGACCGCAAACCGGGCCTGCGTCAGGTTATTCGGCTCGTCGTCGAACGTGATTGATTCAATCTCGTTAACCGCATGTTCGCGCTTCGTGGCGCCGAGCTCGACCACCACCTGCGTGGGACTGACTTGGGTGACGGTGCCCACCGACTGGTTTCCGGCCTTGAGCTTCACTCGATCCGCGGCCTCAAGCCGTGCCGCGCCGACGATCAATCCAAATGCCAGAAGTAGTACGATTTGCCGTCTTGCCATCGGTTCGCTCTTCAGGATGGGTCTGTTTCCGCAGTGGCCGTCGTGGCCGCGGCGGATTCACGCTGTTGGAATTCTTCGAGGCCGATTTCCTCACCGCCCAACGCCGACTGGATGCGGCGGAGCAATCGGTCGTACTCGGCGCGCGATTCCTCGCCGCCCAACTCGGGCCGCAGCTTGTAAGTCAGCCAGAGATCCTGCTTGGCGGCTTCGAGCACCTTGTCTCGTTTCGGGTTTTTCTGGCCGAGGCCGTACTGAAAACGAGCTTCGGCCATGTTGCGCCGGGCCTTGTGGAAAATCGGCGCAAAACGATCATCGTTCATCGTCATCTTCGACAGTTTGGCCCAGCCCCAGATCGTGTTCCGCCCGTCCCGAGTGGGCGCGCCGCCCAGGATGGCCATGGCGTAACTCTTCGCATTGAGCTGGCCACGGGCTTGATACGTCTCGGCCGCTTGGACCTGAGCAGGCAGAAGACTCGGCTTCTGCTTGAGCACGTCGGTGATGATTTCGATTGATTTATCGAACGCGTTGGCCCGGCGGTGGCATTCGGCCAGCCGCAACCGCACGCCAAGCAAACTCTCGGGCTGCTTTTGAATGTCTGGATTTTTTTCGGCCAGCTCGAGCATGCGACCGTAAGCGTCAGCCGCCTTCTTGAAGTAGTCGGTCGCCTTGCTCGACGTCTTGACTTGTCCGTCGTCAAAGCCTCCGCCCAGGCTGTAATACGTCGCGGCGACCCAATTCAGCGACGCGTAATCCGAGCCGGATTCGCGACTGACGACGCGATCAAGAAAGATCTCGAATGCTTGCGACACCGCCTCGAGCTGGTCGGTCTGGCCACTCTTACGAAGATCCTGTAGGTGCTGTTCCAATTCGCGGCCCAGGCTGACGTAGATCGCGGTCAAATTCTCGGCGGCCTTGGCATCGCCCCCGCCGGCAACAAGTTTCTCGAGGGCATCCATCGCCTCTTCGGCCTTCTCGAGTTGCTGGGGATGCACCGCGATGTACGCCCGCAGCGCCAACTTGTACGACTCGATCGGAAACGAGGGCCGCGCGGCCACCGGATGATTGGCTTTGATCAGAGTCAGGGGGCCGACCTTCTCGTGCTCCAGCCACTTGATCGCGGCGTCCGCCTGGCCCGTATCAACGCAAATTTGCGCCAGCGCGAACACAGCGGCGGCCAGCGTCGCATCGACGTTGCCGGAGGCCTCCATCCGCGTAATGCCGTCCTCCAAGACGCTTTGGGCCTGCTTCTTTAGCGCGTCCAACTCGTCCTGTGGCGGACGTTCGTCCTGCGGAAGATTCGCCCGGCGAAGATAGGCCGACCACAGTGCCTGTCCGGCGCGCAACTCGGCCTGGCCGCGGCGGGGTGAGTCAGCCGACACCTTCTTCAAGTACTCGAGGGCCTGGTCCCACTCGCCCCTCGTGGTGGCAAAGCTGAGCAGTTGCAGCGCGGCTTCGTCGGCTTCGGTCTGACCGGGCCATCGCTCAAAGATCTCCTTGCCGAGTTTTTCGATTCGCGCCGTTTCGAATTGCTTGTCGGCTTTCGTCGAATCGGCATACATCTTGATGTAGGCCGCCAACGCAATCCGCGCACCCTGGCGACCCGCCATCGAATCGGGATAGCGCCGGGCAAGAAACTCGCCCAACACGGCCGCGTCGAACAGGTGGCCGGCATCCCATTCCAAGAAGCAAAGGTAGTAGCGGGCCGAACTGAGTTCCTCTTCGCCGACGTTCGCGTCGGCCAATTGCAGCGCCTGGCGCAGGGCACGCACCGCCTCGGCCGCGCCGGCTCGCTTGCGTCGCGCCAGTGCCTCGCGGTTCTGCTGGTCGCCGTCGCCGGCAAGTGCCTGAAGCTGCTGCTCGGCGTCCTGCATCTGCTCCAAGGCGACCCGAGCCTGTTGGAATGCGGTGGAAAACGTTGGTTTGGAGTCGTCGGCGTCCTTCGACGCCGGAGGGGCCTTCAGCGCGACCAGCATCATTTTGGCCGGTCGCTGGTATTGGCCTGGTCGCTGCGCCACGGGTGCCACGTATTGACGTGCAAAGCCGGCAAGCTTCTTGCGATTGGGGTCGCGCGCCGGCAGCGCGGTGGATTGTGCCTGGTAGGCGACGGCCATCAAGTAGCGAATGGCCAGCGCGTCGGGATCCGTCTGTCCGCGTCCTGCCGCTTGTTCCCACTTCTGACCGCGCTCGATCGCCTCCTGATACTTCTTCTCGTTCTCGGCCGTAAGGCACTCAAGCGCATGGCGTGTGCCCTTGGCGCGCAAAGAACGCGTCTGTTCTGAGTCCGGCAGATCGATCAGCGTGCGAAAACATCCAAGTGCCTTCGTCGTTTCGCCCAATTGCTGGTAGCAACGCCCTTCACGCAAGCGGGCCAACAGCCCGGCGCTTCGCGTGCGGTAGGCCTCGTAGAGCTCGTGATAGCCTTCGGCCGCGGCGCGAAGCAGCTTGTTAGCTTGCCGGCTGCCCGGTTCGTAGCTCTCGGCCAACTCAAAGTCGATGGACGGACGCAAGAGGCGAACCTGGGCCAGGTCGCCAGCCAATCGCTGCTTTAGCTCACGGGTCGCTTCGTCATCCGAGCTGACCAGCTTGGGCAACTTGGCCAGGCGCGCGGTCAAATCGGTTTCAATCTCGTCGAACTTCTCGCGGGCCTCGTCAAACTGCTCGCGCGCAGACGCTAGCTCCGATCTGTCGGCTCCGTCCCGGGCAGCGGCCGCCATCCCCGCACGTGCTCGAACGACGAAAATGTTCGCCAATTGGATGTTGGCGGATCCGATCATCGGATGATCGGGGTGGTCGGCGACAAACTGGCGTAGTAGCTCGGCGGCCCGCTCCAGCCGCGGGTCGTCGGATTGCAAGTCACGCTGGCTGCCGGCGTTCTCCAGAAATGTAACGCCTTTTTCGAACCCGACCTGCTGCCGGATCGGCTCGGCGATACGATCATCTGATTCGATCAATTCCAGGTAGATCAGTGCCTCGTCGAACATGCCGCGCTTGCGGAGCGCTTGCAAGAAGTCGTCGACCGGCTCGATCGCCGCAGCACCGCGGCCAATGCCCAGCGCCACCATAATCATCAGGATGAGCTTCCGCCTCAATGCGTCGTGCATTTCGCGTTTTCCGGGTAGAACGGTCGGATCGCAGAACTGATCGAAGGGGACGGCGTGGCACGTTCCGGGGCGCCACGCGACTGGATCGTCATCCCACCGCTTTCGGCCGGCATCGTACTCGAAGCCCAAATGAATGGCGCCGCGACGGCGACAACGGCCGCCCAGGATGAGCGGACTCCATGAAGCTGATTATAACCTCGAACGACGGCATACAACCGTCGTGGGCGTACGGATTTCGGATGCGGCCGATGCCAAAACCGTTGGATTTGGCTTGACATGCACCTACCGCCACGCGGGCGCAGATCGATGCTCGGACGAACAATGCGGAAAGCGAATCCCGGGGATCGGACGCTGCCGGGATCCTCGATCCGCTACCGCATTCGAGGCCCGTTGCCGGAGCAAAACTTAACGCAGCTTTCGGGCAGCGGTCAGCAATTCGAGAAGCTGCTGAAAGTCGTGGCCCGAGGAGATGCTCGGGTCCAGGCTCTTGGCCAGATCGAGCACGCCGACAACCGGACGCGAGCGGCCCGCGTAGGACGAACCCCGCAGCGCTTCGGCGGCTTTGGCCGTTAGCACGCCCTCCTGAAACCAGGCCGGAGCCGAGAGAAACGACCCGCCCAGTTGATCCCGCAAGATCGGGCGAACGATGCGGGCCGCTTGGCCGGTCGGCGGATGGCGCCACGTCATTTCGACCGACGCGACAAGCCTGCTCGCCGGGATCGTTTGCGTCGGATCGGGCTTGAGCACCACTTCGTACAGCCCAATCGCCGTTTGATCCGGCCCAAGATCGACCTGCACCGGAACCGTTGCCTCGCCGGTCAGCGTGGTGACTTCGTGACCCAGCAAGCGGTAGGAGTGAACCTGTTGAGGATTGAATTTGAGCGTAAGCGAAACGTCGTCGGCGACGATTGCCGGCCACCCAGTCAGCGCGTGGTGCAGCGACTGATAGACCGCTTCGGCCGACGGCGCGGACACGACTCGTCCCCCCGCTTCTTCGGCCAGTTCGTTCCATACCGCGTCGTTCTCGTCAGCGGCCAAGCGAATCACGTGCCACGGAATATTCATTTCCGCCAGACGGCTTAGCTTCTCGACGGCCTGAGGCACGGCGGCCCGATCGAAGTTGCCGCGATCGCCGGTGATCACCACGACCTGACGCGGATCGAGGGTGTCGACGCTGCCGGCGAGCTGACTGACCGTATGAATCGCGCCGACGAGATTGGCCGCACCTTGCTGCTCGGTCAGGGCGTCGGACCGGGCAAGTTGAGCGAGTTCGTCCCGCGTCGCATTCTGGTTGACAACCGTGGCCTGATCCGAGAAGCGCAACAGCGTCACCCGGTCCCCCTCGCCCATACGCTGGGCCAACTTCGCCAGGGCACGCCGCACACCGGCCAAACGGGCATCGAAACGGGTCTGGCCCGAAACGTCGACCGCGACGATCAGCCAATTCGGATGGTGCGGATGGGCATCGTACGATGCGGATTGTACTGCCAGCTCCAGCAGGTGCAGCGGTTCACGGTTTGCGGCGGCTTGCGCTTCCATGGGCGAACGGCTGGCTGCAATGTGCAGCGCCAACCCAGCCTCGGGCGGCTTGGGGAAGGCGTAGTCGTGCGCCGCGATGAAGTCCTCGACGCGAATCTGCTCGGCCGGTGGCAACTCGCCGTTACGAACTGCTTGCAGGGCCGAGTCGAAGCTCGCCGTGTGGAACGAAAATGGCAGGCGGGTCGTTGCCAGATCACGGTGCGCGTCAGGTGCCACAAACGGATGCTCGCCGTTGCGAAGCTGAAACAGCAAGTCGTAGCCGCGGACCATCGGCGGCGCGACGCCCCGGTTGCCGGCCACTTCATACACTTCCAGTTCCGGCAAACGAACCAACTGATCGCCGGAGCCCAAAGCTTCCAGCGTCGTTGGCTGTGTCGGCGGCGCCGCTGTCGGTTCGCTCACGGTGGGCGAGCTGCGGGCTACGTCTTCGGTCGGCAGGGGTGCGACAGGCTGGTCGGCCGACGGCCCCGTTTGGGTCGCCTGCTTGACTTCGCGGCGGGCAAGTTCCGGCGAGGCGGCGGGCGTTGTGGTCGGATTTGGCGACGTCGGTTCAGCAGTGACGGACGCCGGTTGACCGGTCTGGGCTATGCGCGGCGCGGCAGGGCCGAACACCCCGGTAACCACGCCGAAATAACCAATGGCGCCCAAGCCCACTACCAGGAACAATGAGGCGGCCATGGCCACCTGGCGCCACATGGGCGCGGATCGGCGCCGCGGTCGCGCGATGCGTCGAAGACGCACCTGAAGATCAGACGGGATGGCAACGTCGCGCAGCGCATCTTCGACCTGGCTATCGCTGGGTACCTGCGTGGCGGTCGCGCCGGGCGGCCGCGACGGACCGCTTGCGGCCAACCGTTCCGTCAGGTTCGGTGGCAGCGGCACATTGCGCAGCTGTGCGTCAATCCAGTCGTCGAAACTAAACTCGGACATGAGACAACGCTAGGGTCGTAATCTCGGTAGGAATCGTCCAGTGGGTATTGCTTGCGAGGGTGGGTGTCAACCAGCCGTGGATCGCGCCACCACCAGCCAATACTCGCGCAGTCTTTCGCGGGCACGGCTGACACGCGAGAGCACCGTTCCCAACGGCACTCCCAACAAATCGGCTGCCTCTTGATGCGTTAATTCTCCGACGACGACCAGCAACAGCGATTCGCGCAATTCCATTGGAAGGCGGTCCAGCGACTGTTGCATCTCGTCAGTAAACTCGTCGGCCAGAGGGTCGATCCCAGGTGTTTCAACCTCCGGCGTAAAGTCGCCGCCTGCCGGGCCCGGCAACGTCTGCCGGCGCCAACGATCGACAACGCGGCGACGCAATATGGCCGCCAGCCAGGCCCGCTCGCTGCGGCCCGTCTGATAGCCCTTGCGACTCTTCCAAGCCGAACGATAGGTCTCCTGAACAACGTCCTCAGCTTCGTGCCGGTCACCAATCATGCGATAGGCCATCCGGTACAGCGCCGGGCCATGCTCCGCGACGAGGCGGTCAAAAGCAGCCTGAGAAAGTGCCACTTTCCTTCCTCCCTCAGAGCCGTTCTTCGAGGAAGTGCCTGGCTTCGACTCCCTAGAATTCGCCGAGGAAGGCCAGGTTTATTGCAGCCGAGAACCGGCCACGTTCGTCAAAGAAGGGCAAAAAACGGACACATAACAATCAAGCGATATGAGTCCCTTCGCAGTGCTTGTATCCTAAAGCAACTAGGGGGTCCTTACAAGCATCAATATAGGAATAGTTCGTTTAGCAAAGCCTGTTTGGACAACCATTTAGGGCTACCGACCGTTCGGTTGCAATTCGCCCGAGCAGGCTGCCTCCCAACCAGGGTCGGCGAGCAAATTCCAGCGGTTTTCGCGCCAGGTTGCCCCCATTCGGCCCTGCGAATTCTCAAGTTCTTCCACAAGTCGCGCCATTTTTTCCCGAGTCGGCCGTCAATCGAACAGCGGCTGCTGGGCATCGCCGGACTCACCGGGCCGCACGCCCAGGTGCTGGTAGCCGGCGGCCGTGACCTTTCGCCCGCGCGGCGTACGCACGAGCAAACCACTGCGCAACAGGTAGGGCTCAACTTCGTCCTGCAGCGTATCGGCGGCCAGGTTCATCGTATGCGCCACCGCATCCACCCCGACCGGCCCCCCGTGAAACACGCGCACGATCGTCTCCAGGTACTTTCGATCCTGACTGTCGAGCCCCAGTGTGTCGATGCCCTGCATGTCCAAGGCGTCGCGCACCAAGGCGGCGGTTACCTTGCCCTTTGCTTTGCTCGTCGCGTAGTCGCGAACCCACCGCAAGCGGTTGTTTGCCAGTCGCGGAGTCCCGCGGCTGCGTGTTGCCACTTCGCTGGCCGATTCGGCGTCCAACGTCACCTGTAGTTTCCTAGCGTTACGTGTGACGATCTCGGCGAGTTCGTCTAAATCGTAAAAATCCAGGTGTTCGCGGATGTGAAACCGGTCTCGCAGCGGCGCCGAAAGCAGGCCTGCACGAGTGGTTGCGCCGATCAGCGTGAACGGCTTGAGCGTCATATTAATGGTCCGCGCGTTGACCCCTTCGCCCAGCAGGATGTCGATCCGAAAGTCCTCCATCGCCGGATAGAGGAATTCTTCTACCGACTTGGGCAGCCGGTGGATCTCGTCGACGAACAGGATCGACTGCTCCTCGGCATTCGTCAGGTACGGGATCATGTCCTTGGGCGCCTGCAAGACGGCGCCGCTGGCAATCTGTAGCGGCACGCCCAAGTCGCGCGGGATGCAGGTGGCAAACGTTGTCTTGCCCAAACCGGGCGGTCCGTCGAACAGGATATGCCCCAGCGTGTCACCCCGTTTGCGGGCCGAATCGACCGCGATCTCGAGCCGGGCAAACACGTCGCGCTGTCCGACCATCTCGCCCATCGAGCGTGGGCGGAGCATGCGATCGTCTTCGGCGCTTTCGGTCGTGCTGCTAATCACCGGCTCGCGCACGAGCGGGGGCCCTCCGTGGTGGATCTGCGTCGGTGTGCAATATAACGTGGCCGCCCAATGCATGGCAGGGGGATCGGGGCGGTGGTCGTTCGTCGTGGCGACACCAAACTGCGGCCTATCGATCGGCGCAGCGCGTGGCACGGCGCTTGCACAGTCGGGCTGGCCACGTTCCTAGCCCTGACTCTGTTGATAGATGGCCTGGAGCATGGCCTCGACGTCTTTGAACTTCTTCTTTTGCTCCAGGGCGGCGTCGACCAGGCGACGGGCGTCGCGCTCGCTGTGCCCCAGCGACAGCAGCACCTCGAACGTCTCGCCGACCACGTCGGTCTCGACATCGGCCGCCACGGGTTCATCGCGGGCCGCCAGCAACGCGAACTTGGGAACCTTGCGACGCAGTTTCGCCACGATTCGCTCGGCCATTGCCGGCCCGATGCCCGGGAGCGACGAGAGAGTCTTGGCGTCCTGATCTTCGATGGCCGCAGCCACCTCGCGCACCGGGCGGACCATGGCCCGCAACGCCTTCTTCACGCCCACGCCGTCGACCGAACAAAACAGCTCGAAGAACTCGCGCTCGACCTCCGTGAGAAAGCCGATGAGCCGCGGCGTCAGTCGGCCCTGCATCGGATTGCCTTCCAAGTACTCGATCGTGTGCAGGCGGACCGTTTCGCCGACCTTGCCCTGAAGCTGGCGGCGCGAGAATTCGGGGATGAGCACTTCGTACTCGAACGCGTCGACGGCCAGCGTTAGCGCGTCTTCCTTCAACACGGTCAGTTGGCCGGTGATTCGTGTGATCAAGAGTCGGGTCGCGCGGGTTTCGGAGAATCAGAAACGATCGTCAAGCGGGCTTCTGCGCAAGCCGCGTGCGGCGGACGTGCAGATAGTAGTGACATAGGGCCACCGCCAGTGCATCGGCCACGTCGGGCGGGTCGGGCGTTTGGGCCAGGCTCAGCTCGTGGCGAATGGCTTGTTGCATTTGTCGCTTCGGTGCCCGCCCGTCGCCAGTCAAAATGCGCTTGATCTGCGTCGCCGAGTAATGCACGACCTCGATGTTGGCTTGCGCGGCGGCCAGGCAGATCACGCCCCGTGCATGGCCCATTAGGATCGCCGTGCGGGGATGTTTGTAGTGGGAGTAGAGCTGCTCGATCGCCATGGAGGTGGGCTGCAAGCTGGCGATCACGTCGGCCACGCCGGCATGGATTTCGTTGAGCCGTGCCGTCACCGAGCCCTTGGTCTGTCCGCGCACCACGCCCGCCTCGCACAGCCGGATCCCGCCGCCGGCGATTTCCAAGACGCCGTAGCCAGTGATGTTGAGCCCCGGGTCGATGCCCAGGATGCGTGGCGCAGCGGAGCGGCTGCCGGCGGTCATTTCTTGTTCCATTCGGTGCCGCCAGGGCGATCCTCGAGCACGATGCCGATTTCGCCCAACGTGTCGCGAATGTGGTCGGCGGTGGCAAAGTCCTTTTTCGAACGTGCGGCGGCACGCAGTTCGATCATCAGGTCCATCAGCTTGCCGACCAGCTCGTCGCCCCCGCCTCCAGCCGCTTCGGCTGGAGGCGCGCGGAACAACCCGGTGGTGGCTCCCAGCTCGCGCAGCGTCTTGGCGCCCTGGTGTAAGACCGCCAGTTGCGAGGCGTCGGGCTTGTTGGCCTCGAGTTTGTGCTCGTCAACGTACTTGTTGAGCACGCGCACCAGTTCGAACAGGTCAGCCACGGCGCCGCCCGTATTGAAGTCGTCGTCCATGCACTCGAGGAAATGCCGCCGGTGCTCGGCCACGGCGCCCAGCGCTGTGTCGTCGCCCGGATCGAAGTCGCCGTCGGCGCGCCGCTTGGGGTAATCGATCGTGTAGAAGTTCTCGCCGGTGACGCGCTCGTATCGCTTGAAGAATCGGTAAAACTGATCGAGCCCCGTGCCAACCTCTTCAATCCGCGCTTCGCTGAAATCGATGGGCCGGCGATAGTGCGTCGAGAGCAGGAAGAAACGAATCGTCTCCGGCGCGTGGCGCTCGAGCAATTCGGTGAATGCCGCGGCGCCTTTGCTCTTGCCCAGCTTACCGGCCTCTTGGGTCTGCTGGTCGCCGGGGCTGATCTCGCGCGTGTTGCGGCCGCCCACCTTGCCCACTTCGTGTGAGGCCTGCATCAGGCCGTTGTGCATCCAATACTTTGCCTGGGGCTTGCCGTGCGCGCACTCGCTTTGGGCGATTTCGTTTTCGTGATGCGGGAATACCAGGTCGAGCCCGCCTCCGTGAATGTCGAATGTCTCGCCCAGGATGCGCCGCCCCATGGCCGAGCACTCGATGTGCCAGCCGGGCCGGCCTTTGCCCCAGGGGCTGTCCCATGCGGGCTCGCCCGGTTTGGCGCTTTTCCAAAGCGCGAAGTCGGCGGGCGACCGTTTGCGTTCGGCCATTTCGCCCCCTTCGCCCTGCAGTTCCGCGACATCGCGGTTGCTCAGCTTGCCGTACTCGGGATCGCGGCCCACTTCGAAGTAGACGTCTCCGTCCGACTGATAAGCGAAGCCCTTCTCGACGAGCGTCTCGGTGAGCTTGATGATTTCGTCGATGTTGTCGGTCGCTTTTGGAAAATGATCGACCGTGTCGATCCCCATCGTGCTGAGATTCCGCATGTAGTCGGCCGTCATTTCGTCGGCCAGATCCGTCATGCTCATCGCGCGGCGCTGCGACTCGTTGATCAGCTTGTCGTCGACGTCCGTCACGTTGATCACCAGCGTGACGTCGTAACCGCTGTACGTTAGATAGCGTTTCACGGCGTCGAAAATGACCGGGCCGACCATGTGCCCCACGTGGCTCGGCTTGTAGACGGTCGGCCCACACAGATAAATGCCGACCTTTCCAGGCTCGACCGGCTCGAACGGTTCCTTTTCCTTCGACAGCGTGTTGTAGACTCGAATCGACATACGCGAACCG
>CALFYT010000130.1 GCA_937952415.1 uncultured Planctomycetaceae bacterium
GGAGAAGGTGGCGATCGTAGGCGCCTCATGGGCCGGGCCGACCGTCACGGTGACCTTGCCCGTGCCGCTCAGCGTCCCATCACCGTCATCCGTGACTTGGACGTAGAACACGTGCTGCGAAGTCCTCTCAAAGTCGAGAAGTTGCGGCTTGGCTACGACAACGTCGGCTTGGCCGGCGATTCCGTTGGGCTCGATCGCAAAGATGCCTTCCTCGTTGCCGGTGGTGATCGCGAACCGCAGCGCGTCGGCCGGATCATCCTGGTCTGTTGCCTGCAGCGTGCCGACGGTGTAGTCAAATGGCGCGTCCTCGCTCACAGAAAACGAATGATCGTTGAGTGCCGGCGCATCGTTGACGGGCTCGATCTCGATTGTGATTTGTGCGCTTTCGGATGTGCCACCGTCGAAGAGTGCCACATCAAACACATACTGATGGAGTGGCACAACCTCATAGTCCAACGCCGCAGGGTCGTTTACGGTGACGCGCCCCGTATCGGGATCGATGTCGAACGGAACGTTGGGCGTTGTGATCGTAAAGGTTCGCGTTTCCCCGGGATCGACATACCCAGCAACGGTGCCGACAACCGAATGCCTGGGGACATTTTCTGCGATCCTCAAGGTTTGCGGCGATATCTCGGGAGGCTCGTTGATGTTTTGGACGTTGATGGTGACGACTGTCGTGTCAAACAAACTTTGGTCATCCGCATCGGTCACCTTCAAGGTCAGCTCATAGGTTGGTCGCGTCTCGAAGTCCAATTCCGCCCCCAATGTCTGATAGATGTGCACTCCGTAGTCCGGGGCGTAAGGGTTAGGCACTAGGATGAACTGATTGTCTCCGTCGCCACTCAGGATTTCAAAGGACCACCCGTCGGTTCCATCAATATCGGGGTCCTCGGCCCCCACCCAACCAATATACTGCTGGGAGGGAACCTCGCCCTCCATCGGATTCAGTCCGTTTGTCACTCCCGTGAAGTACGGAGCTTCGTCTTCATTGTCGACGGTAATTGTCATGAGGGCGAATTCATCATCTGCCCCCGGAGTGCCGACGCGCACTTGCAAGTCGTAAGAGCTTGGAGAAGTCTCATAGTCAAGGACAGCACCTTCCGCCACGGTGATCTTGCCCGTGGAGCCATCGACGTCAAAGACCGATTCACCATTACCAGCCTGAACAGTGATCGTCCCGGGCAGCTGGGTGGGTCGAAGATCCTCCGCCCATGCGATGGTGCCGACCTCGTCGCCAAATTTGCTGTTTTCCGGAATCGTGAATTGCTGCGGCGCGATCGTCAACGTGGCAGGGTCGTCGTCGATGATCGTGATAACCGCCTCGGCAACTTCCAATTCCGAATAGGCGCTGGGATTCGACAGCAGCATAGCGAACCACTCATCGATCTCCGGCTCATCATCGTCATGAATGGCGATGGCAATGGGCTGAGAAATCTCACCCGGCTGAAAAGTGACGGTTCCGCTGGCAAGATCGAAGTCGCCGACTCCGACGTCCACATGCTCGGCAAACGCTTCCACGGTGTCCCAGTCGACCGTAATGACTTGGCTGCTGGGATGAGATACCGTCACGGTCAAGACGACTTCTTCATTGGGATCATCCTCGTCAACAGTAACGCTACCGATGCTGAGGCGCGGCGCACCGTTGCTGTCGATGATCGTGCCAACACCCGTATCGTCGATCGCGTTCGCGTACGTCAGGTCCGAGAGATTGACTTCGAACGTTTCGCTCAACTCGAAGACATTGTCCCACTTGACCGGTACGGAGATGAGGGCGACTGTCTCGGTTGGTGCAATCGTCACGGGATCGCTAAGCGCTTGCTCGACGTAATCGTCGGCGTCGGCTTGGCCCGGCATCGCCTGCGTCTGCCAGCGGAAGGTCACCGGAACGGAGTTGGCCGTCGACAGGCTGACCGTGAACACCATCTGGGCCAGAGGGTCACCGGCATCATCCGGCTCGAAGACGGCCGCATTGGATATGCTCAGGTCGGTGTCCGTGTCCAGGATAGTACCGACCGCTTCCACGTCACCCTCATCGGCGCCAGCGATCGCGGACAAGTGCACTTCAAAGGCCTCATCGAGCTCATCGAGCACATCACCCTTGACGAGCACGGTGACCGTGGTTGACGTGAGCCCCGGGTCGATTGTTACCGGCCCAGCTTGGCTCACCGCCTCATAGTCGGCGGGGCTCTCCGCCTCTCCGATGGACTGGGTTGACCATTCGAAAGTAACCGGCCATGTTGCCGCCTCGGACAGGTTGACCGTGAAGACTATTTCTGCGGTCTCTGTCGGGTCCTCCGGTTCGTAGATCGTGGCATCGAGTACATCAATAGTCGGGGGTGGGGGCGAGTCCAAAATCGTGCCCAAACCAAGAGATTCACCGAGCTCAGCGTTCCCCGTAACATTCGAGATCTCCACGAGGAAGGTCTCATCCCCTTCGCTATAGTCGGAGTCCGAGTTGATCCAGACAGTCACATAGACTGCAGACTCGCCTGAGCTGAAAAACGTAGTAGCGGGACTTGAGATTGGCTCATAGTCTCCGTCTGCCGACTTTGCGCCGCCAACGTCGGGCCCATCACTCGTTTGGTATTGGAACGAGACTCCCCCGCCTGTGAAGTCGTCCTCGAAATAGACCTGAAATACCATAGCCGCCGGTTCCTCCGACCCCGGCGGAGGCTCAGCGACCGTGGCGTCCGATACACTGACAACATGTATGTCTGACTCGCCCGACAATCCCATTGGTGGAAAATCAGAACCACTGCTCGACACTGAGCTGTCCACCGACAATCCACTGTCTTCGCTGATCAGCACCTCTTCGCCGGGGCTGATGTTTCTTGGCTCCAAGCGTCCGTTGAAAAGTACGTCAATGTCGAGCTTGTTGGCAGTTGCGAACGATAGGGAGTCAACAACGGCTGTGCGACCCGCTCTGGTCACAATGCTGTCAAGCAGTCCCTGCGCATTTCCCCACCCCGCCTGCGTGAGGCGCTCTGCCAGGCTTCCATCCGCTAAAGGCTGTCTCCAGTTTCCGCTGAGCAAAAACTCACGCGTGTCTACAATGCCAATCTTTGCCGCCCAGCCTAGACCAAGAGTTTCATCGGCGATCTGCTCGACCTTGGCCGGGTCCACCCAAGGAACACCAACGAATGTCACCTCTTCGACCGAATGGAACGCGGCGCGCGTAAAGGCAGACAGGTCGACAGTCCGGCTATCGGCCCGCCCAACCACGCGTACCCGAGTCACATTGCCCGCGGAGAGTTCGCCGAGACTTGTATCGCGGTCATTGATCTTCGCCAGACCATTGCGTGAGCCCAAGACGATGTCGTCGTTCGCGTCCGACGAAACGATCAACAGACCGTCGTGATAGTCTGCCGTGACCGATAACAGGGTTCGTTCTTCGAGCGGCTGATGGTGAAGTTTCCGAAGACGGGAGTCAGAACGACGGCGTCGTCGCCGCGACAAGAAACGGCTGGGCATGGTTGAATCCTCCCTCAGCCCGCGGACAGGGCGGGTCGCAGAAATGCAGGGCAACCCACGAACTGACGCCGTTATACCCCCAATCGTGAGGATGACAAGATTTTTTTTCTTGTCTGTTCTGCTGATGGCAAGGGAGGGGGAGCGGGAAGATCAGTCGCCGCTAATGTCTACTGCCCATATGGGGAATTGCTGCAGAGCAGCGCTCGCGACGTCGCCGACTAGTCGACGCTGTTGCTCATTCCTCGCTGTCGCGGCAAGCATTTCAAGGCCCGCAGCACTATGCTCTGTATCGAGCACAGCATGCAGACGAAAATACTGTAAGGCAGATTCAGGTACTCCGAAATGATCGCGCAAGGCGTCCCCAATCCGATTCGCCTGCTTCGCGAAAACCGCCTCCTCAACATACACTTGCGTAGCTTCTCGTAGAGTCAACTCCAGCGAAGTCACCGGTTGGTACAGTTGGTCAACCTTGGTCAGATGCTGATCGTATTCCGCGGCCAGTGCCTGTTCACTCAGACCCAAAGCAAGACATACAGGTACGAATAGTGTGCCGTGATCTTGGCCAACTCCGAAGTCGCCCGACTCCTCGATGAGTTGTTGGCACCAGTAGCGTCTTGCTGTGGTCGCCTAAATGGGACACGCCCTAAGCCTCCCAGGATACTTTACTTGCAGGGCCGCCCGTGTTTCAGCAAGCTGCCTCGCCGCGAGCCTTCTCAGCTGAGCGAGTGGCATGCTGCAGTACAGATTTGCTCGATTAAAGGCAGGTGGCAGGCATGCTCAGCAATGAGGGCTGGCAGCGCCGATCGGATGTCGAAGCGAGTATCCGCCATGTTCCACCGGTCCCTTTCTAGGCTATGAAGTCGGACGGCGCAGGTTCAGCCTCCGTGCGTGGAATCGGGAGCACAAAGCGGGCCTCGCCGACGAACGCATCACGGTCCACTGATATATCGCCCGAGTAAAAAACACCTTCGGCGACGACGCGTTTGGCAGTAACCGCTATCGTGAGATCAATCTCCCTCGTCGCGTCAACGACGCGTCTGCACTTGAGATGCAATTCTCGGAGAAGCACCTCTCCGGGTTTCTTGGGCAGTTTTTGGTCCCAACATGCGTAAATAATCCCTAGCTGCGCAATCCAAATGAAAGCAGCAGGTACCGCCAGGTGCAAAGTGCCGTCACTCGCCGGGAAGATCTGCTTCGGCGTGATGATGCCCCGGACCAGCCCGGGCTCAACATCGACAGCCGAAAGCACTATCTCTTCTTGTTGCCATCCGCCTATCAGATAGGGCGAGAGAAAGGATCGAAATTGTTCCGGGGATAGCCGGATCACTACCACCTCCAAGTTGCAGCACGCGAAATCGATGCCTCAGGATTCTAGTCCTCCGAGCGAATCTCGCAACGAAAATCCTCGAACTTGCCACTCGGGCCCCGCGGGATATCGTCGACGTAGGTGATACGCACATGTAGTCCCTCGCAAAACCAACGCGCCATCAGCCCACGAACGCCAGCTTCCTCCGTGACAGCCAAACGTCGAGTCGCCACGAGCTTTACCTCAAGCTCTGAAAGGCTGCGCTGTACCACCTGGAATTGGCGAATCGGCAGATTGCCCTCGAAAGCGTTGACTGCATCCGCTTCCCAGGATGGCCACTTCGTACGTCCATCCGGCTGGACAAACATATTGCGCTGTCGTCCGAGAATCCTTCGCAAGGTTGGCAGTCTTCGCCCGCACGCGCACGATTCACCTACCTCCGCATAGTCGCCGATCTCGTAGCGCAAAAGGGGCATCGCATAGTTGAACAAGTCTGTGACGAGGACGCGGCCGACTTCCCCCGGACCACATGGCCGCTCATCATCGTCGACTACTTCTATTAGCAGGTGTTCGCTGTGAATATGATAATCGCCTAGCTGACAGCATTGGGCGGCGACGTGGCCAACCTCGTTCGCCGAGTACGAGTCGGAAACGTCGGCATTCCACGCCTGCTTGCATCGCTCACGAACCGAGTCGTCGACGGTTTCCCCAAACGTCATCACCAGGCTAAGGTTCCGGAGTTGCATCTTTGCTTCGAGACAATACTGGGCCAACGCCGAAGCAACTGACGGAAAGGTTTGCAGGCAATCCGGAGACACACGCACCAACCACTCAGCTTGCTCTTGAGTCGTCGTACGCACATCGAGCACGGCGCAGTCCCCTGTCTTGAGTCGCTCCTGCGTCGCCCTTCCCCAAGTAGGCGGCTTCGCGCCGTCGGGTGGCCGCGCGTATCCTGGCGGGACGTTGCGAACAACGGCCAACTTGCCTGAGACGTCACATTTTTTCCATTCGAGCTCCCGCAGAGAGTTTGCAATCCAAAAGTTGGCTGGGAGCTCCGTGATCTGGACCATTACAGGCGAAGCTGTCGAACCGCTTGTCCAGCGAGACGAGACTTTGCCGTGAGCTGTTGGCACATGGGTACTGTGCAACGAGTCGCCGGCGGTTTGGATGTCAAGCCGAGTGAGTGGCGGCAGTTGCTCCCATACGTCGTGTCGAGCAGCCGCTTCCGGCCCCAACGCCCAGTCATCGAATCGGCGTCGGTACCACGGAACAGTCCGATACGCGTGCTTTAGCAACGGGCGCAGCAGCGCCAGCTGATGATCGCGCATGATGTCGCCGGGCCACCATTGCGTGTTTTGAAGATGGCTGATGATCGTTTCGATACTGGCGGCAATACGCGTTGCTTGTTCCATCAGATCCTGGCTATCTCGTGAGCGCGCGGCACTGCGATCATACGGGCTGTGTTGCCTAAGAGTTTCCGCCTTCCGTTTCCTGGCCTGCCTCTTGGATCTTTGTAGCGGTGGCACTGGTCTCGACCCCAATGATTGAAACGGGCTGCCAAGCGTTGTACGTTCCTTGCTCGATCTGCGCGATATAGTCACGCAAGGTTTCGACCGTCGCTCCGGCGATCTCGTTGATGGATTCCAGTAGGCCACGCAGATCGCGGTGGGCTGGCCTTCCGAACCTCGCCATGTACTGCTTGGACCGCATCCAGTCCGCAAATTCCAAGACGTTCTGTAGATCTTCTGGGACCGGATCGCAACTCTTCTCTGGCTGGCGATTGTTTAGGAAATTGCGCGCCGGCCGGGCCTCACTACTGATTACGATATCGTAGAGGTCGTCGCCGCCCGGCTCGACGAGCGCCTTTCTCATGAACCATTCAAAACCTCCCCACGCAACCTGGAAATGGTTGGTGCGGCGGCCACGCATCAACAACTCCGTATCCTTTTCTCGGGCTCGAATCTTGGCAATTTCTCGATTGTTGCGCGTCTTCTCGCGGTTCAAGCCCCGTATCGCCAGCTCCAGCTGACGCACAACGATCTGCATGGCCCGCGCCTTCTGCCACTTCTGCTGCGCCTCCGCTTGTCGAATGAGGTTCTCGGCAGCAACCTTCTTGTATTCGGCAAGCGCACGAACGTAGTCATTGTAGACCTTCATGCGCTCAGTCCATTCCGCGAATGTGCCAGGCATAAGATTCTGGCTCCGTGGTGTGGCTTGTCTTGGCGTATCTAAAGACGCCTACGACCAAGCACGAGCTCGCAGTAACAACGAACCTCTCATTCCCGGTCCCGCCTTCGTCTTGCTCGCAACGGGGATTCGCCACGCATAGCCATCTGTCTCCGTGCGGGACTCTGCCAGCGTTGCCGTGCGATTTGGCGTTCGAGAATCGAACCCATAGCGCACCTTGAAGGGTGGAGCGTTGGACCCCGCGTCTTGCGGCGTCGCCTCGACCGTGACCGTGTCTCGAAAGAGGTAGGAGCCAGCGTAGTACTCGTCCCGCCACCATCTCCGGTCGATCTGTATTCGGGCACGCGCACCGCCAGATCAATGGCAAAGCCTAGCGAAGGACGGTCTTCCCTGACCCTAGCTCTCGTGGAAAGGTACGCAGAAAACAGGTGCGGCGAGCGACGTCTACTTCCATCTGGCGGAAACATCTCGTCGTACGTCCGAAAGATGGCCGACTCGTCTTGAACGGTACGGCGATGCAATTCCCATCCATAACCTCGGACTCGAACGACGACTTCGAAGTGATAAGAAGCTCGGATCGTCTTCCCATCGGCCTTCGCTTGCTCCACTTCTCTTGGGAGAGTGACTTCTTCAAGCTCGAGGATTCCGTCGATTCGCACATCACCGAACAAGAACCTCACCAGATTCTGGTATCCCTCCTCAGAGTTCACGATCCCGAAATGGCCAGAGTGACTCCGATGGACGAACGCTCGTGGGCAATGCCCTACGGCATTCTTTCCCGTTTGGCTATGGACGGTCGCGTTGATGATGCGCACCAGCCCATCACTCATAGGTCCGGTCAACCGGCTCGACCAGCCGCCAGCTACCGTATAGTCTTGCCAGTTGGTCCCCACCAAGCAAAAGAATCTCTCGACCGGAAACGTGCCGTTGAGGTTCGCAACGTTCGTTCCGTCAAGCAGGCCCAAGTAGTCGGCCATGCGGTAGCAATTGAAGTTGTCGACATCGTTGACGGTGAAGAAGCCGGGCACGTTGCCCACTACTTTGAAGTCGATTCCATTGTGGGGCGTGGCGTATGTGAAGATTTTGTCCACACACTTTCGGGCTTCGTCGTCCCCGCAGGCGGCATTCTGCAGGAACGTCCGGCCTACTAAACCGCCCATTGAGTGGCCCACGAGGTAGACCCGAAAATCCTGCTTGGCCTGTGCGTCGTTGCCGCACGATCGCTCGCGAATGCGCAGAATGAGAAGGCTAAGCCCGGTGGCAAAATCCTCTATATCTCGTGCCGCTCCCGATACTTCTGTCGCGTTGTGGCCTTTGCCCGTCAAAGCATCGAAATACTGCTCGTCGTAGTAGCGATAGATGAACACTGACTTGGGATCAATCTCCAAGTCGAGCGGCATCTCATAGCCGCCAGAATAGACGTCGCTGTATCCGTGCTCCTTGCCGAGCCGAATCAGCGGAGACTCAAAATAGTGCCGCTGCACGCGACCATCCCAGAACTGCCTGAACTTCGTAGAGCCCAGATTAAACCCCATATAGGGTTCCGACACGGTGCTCTCGATTTCAGCGTCGTTCCCGGCGTAGCCTCGAACGTAGATGATTGGAAACCAGGGACGTTCAAGTTTTGCCATGCTCTCGAGCCAACTCAGCGTACGTTTGTTCTTGAAGCACACATGGTACGTAAACCATCACGCCGGCGGGGCTGGCGGTTCTGGTGCAGCTTCTGGGGCAGCTGCTGGTGGTGCGGGAGCCTCTTCCCAACTCTCTTCCTCGGGAACACGCCGAAAGCGAATCGCCCTGCGTCGCGTGCGTTTGTAGTCAGGAGCCGCATTCAGCCACTGGGCGAGCAGCTTGCGCTCACTGGCGTCCAGCTCTCCATCAATCACGGCTGCCCGAATCAGTTCCTCAATGCTAGGCTCGATTTCGAGATCCAGTTCGAACGCGAGCCAATCGAGAAGCTGAATTCGTTCGTCGTCGGAGAGCGGCTCTGCCGTGGAAATCTTGTTCACAGCTCGCCGCGGGATGTCGGCGGATACTCGTACGATTCGGCGCTTCCGAACACTGGGTACTGGCCGGACGTAGGCGTTGAGCCACTGCTCGATGACATCGACCTCATCTGGATTTGCGTATCGGTGTTCGACGACCCCCTCTAGCGCATTCTGAACAAGATCGTCGACAAGCACCTCTGAGTATTCCCTCGACTGCGCCCGAAATCCGCTCCAAACCGCGAGTGCAGCGCCGCCAAAAATGAGCACGGAGGCGAACCCCCAACGGAGACACAGATCCACGGTACGAACGCCTTGTTGGCTGCTTCGCCCACGGGATTGAAAGACTGCATAGCCCAG
Organism: uncultured Planctomycetaceae bacterium; assembly: GCA_937952415.1. Classification (GTDB taxonomy): domain Bacteria; phylum Planctomycetota; class Planctomycetia; order Pirellulales; family PALSA-1355; genus CALFYT01. Next base: position 9,310 of record CALFYT010000130.1, read on the forward strand.
CAAGATCATAACGCAGCCGGCGGCAATAGCCACGCACGTGATAAAAACACTACTTGTCATCATTGCCTCCATCGGTTTCGATCGCTGGTGCACTAACCAGTGCGCCAGTCTTGTAGCGTGCGAACACCTCCTGAAGTCGTTTAACCTCTGCCTTTCGACCTTCGTTGTCGCCTGGGAACCTGAGCACCGGAGGCACGAAGGTCTCCACAGTAAACTCATGGTTTGCTTCGCCATTGATGTAAACACCCGCGTGATAGCGGGCATTCACAGGGTCGGTGACGAGCAAATAAAGCACAATCTGGCCGGACGGATTGATGTATTGATTCACCTCAACGGACTGTGAACGACTTTCGCCCACCGTTAGCTCGTGCACGTCAAGCTCGAATGATTCGACGAGTAGGTCGATTCCATCAGGTTGAACTGACGGCAGGACGATCGCTTGGGCTATCGAGACAACACTGTGGGGTACTTCGTGCTGTACCGTGTAGGTCATCGTCTCCACCCTCTTTTCCCGAGGATCTCTCTCCAGCAGGTGTTCGGTGCGAACGTAGTAGAGGACGTTGGCAGGAAGGTCATGAGCAAAGTGCCGCTCATGATCCGGGCCGGCAAGCGATTCGTAGTTGATCGTGAGGACGGCTGGCGTGCTGTAGCAGACGCGCGTGACCTCGGCCAATCGATCAATTTCTCGGATGACTTCGTACCAGATTCCGTCGTGGACGAAGAATCGCTCGAGATCCATTTCGTCCACGACTCCGGACGTGTGCCGCAAGAAAATCGGGCGGGCTAGTAGGGAAGGTGCGTGGGCCGATTGCCGTGCCTCCGGAGAGCGTTCTGTTTCTGTATTGAGTTGATCGGCGTTGACTGGTGTTGTCGGGGTCGCATCGCGCGCTCCGGACGTATCTGAGCCAGGAGCGGCTGGAGATGGCGCGGCCATGCCGACGAGCGGCGACACCGGCCAGCTATTGATCTCACGCGTTGGATACAGAAAGTCTGGATCGAGGTACGGTACGTGTTGCTTCCGGTCGTGCACGATCCACGCTTCGCCCTGCCGTAGCTTGAACCCATCGCGTGTATGGAGGGACCAGGAAAGGTTGATGGCCGGCCCGATTCCCGTATTGATGAGTTCGATGGCCCACGGATAGCTCTCGTATCCCGCCTGCACGTCGGGTGTCACACTTAGCAGATGCCACGGGAACTCAAGCCTGCGAAGGAACTTCAGATCGATCCGAATCGTTCCGACAAACTGGCTGCGGTATGGAGATCGGTTCCGAAGAATCACCCGCCACAGTTGGCGATGGACTCTGTCGGTACTCGATTCATCTGCGGTGCTATGTGAACGTACGTGTCGAGCTGGCCGAAGAAGTGCTTTGCGAACGGAAGCTGATGGATCGATCGCGGCTGGAGGATCCATTTGGCCGGGGCTGTCGATCGGCCATCGGTACTTGTCGATGTCCGGCCTGGGATAGAAGTGCGATGGGAAGTCCTCGGACAGACCAAAGTAGTAACTTGAGAACTCGGCGAAATAGCCGGTCAGATCTTGCGGAGCGGAGGACAGCGCCCCAAATGGGGCCTCTCTAAAGGGGGCCGATGGCCGCAGAATCTCGGTTCCGATTGGCTCGAAGCCGCTGACAAGACCTAGGAAGATTGCAGCGACCGCTCCAGCACACACCGAAACCAATAGGATCGACTTAAGAGTCCACACTCGGAGGTTGCGTACGCTTCGACGGCGGGCCTGGGCCAGCTCGATTTCCTGGGCCAAAGCAGTAAGAGCCTGCACGAGCTGATTGTCGTCGTGGTGTTTTCCTGTGCCACTGCGTGATTGAAGCCACCGGAGGGCCGCCTCCTGCGCATCCGCAACGCGTCTCTGAAATCTCGCCCGGCGCCAAATAGGCAAAGCACTCCGAGAGCGAACGAATTGTTCCGCCCAAAAGGTCTCTGCTGCATGCCGCGCTCGCTCCTGGTACTTGGCGACTCTTGCTGCGTCGTCGCCGGTGAGTGCAGTGCGATATCGCCTTAAACGTATGAGGAGTCCACGCACGATGCCCTGCGAAACAGACAAAGGATCGTCGTCCTTTGTTGGGGCCTCCTGCGATACCAGGCCGAGGATAGCTTCGTACGACATCTTGGTCCCCCAGAATTCCGCGAAGCCGTTGAATATGCAACGAACGCGGGTTCAAGAGCCACCGTACACATGCGTCTGCCAGCCCCTCACGATGGGGCGTACCAAGCGGCAATATATGTGGTGCCTCATCGAGATTCAACGTTCGGCCTGTTGCCCTTCTTTTTTATTGGGAGGGTGCCCCGCCTTGGTGTATTAGGGTCGCATCCCGCGACTCGAAAGGTGGGAACAGCGCGCATCGTCAGCTTCTGAATCGCAACCGCAAAGAGGGGGGCTCCAATGGTCAGCCGCTTGATCGCGATCTTACTGTTCGCTGTTGCGTCCTCGCAGTTCGCGTCGGCGGAAGATGTCACGATCGTACTTTGGAACGGAGAGGAGCTTTTCGACACTGACTCGGTGATGGCCCGAACAGACGACCTTCAAGAGTGCGCCGAATCGACCAAGCCGGACATCCTCTTGATCGACGAGGTCTGCTCGGTTGACGTCGTACGCGCGGTACAAGCCGCCATGGGTCTTAGTGGCTATCACGTAGCGTGCTCTGACTTCAATCAGAATGACGATCAGCGGCACGAGATCGGAAGAGCACACGTCTGAACTCCAGTCACGTCCGCAC
>CALFYT010000131.1 GCA_937952415.1 uncultured Planctomycetaceae bacterium
CGGCGTGCCGTCAATCGTTTTCGGGCCCGGCTCCATCGACCAGGCCCATACGGCCGACGAATGGCTGTCGCTCGACCAACTCGCCTCGGCCAGCGAAGTGCTCTATCACTTCGGCAGCCGAGGACTGCCGCGTTAAGCGGCGACGCGCAGCCAGCCTTCAACGGCTAGAACTGATCCAAGATGAAGTGGTGGCCCCAGTGATAGAGCCGCCCTTCCGGGAAGTAGTTCATCCACTGCTTGTTGTAGACCGGCACGCGCATCTCTTGCGGATAGCGGTGGTACAAGTTGTCGGAGCTCTTGTAGTACTCGCTCGAATAGAAATTCTGCGGGTAGTAGACGTACGGATAGTGGTACAGTCGCTCCCAATCGCGGGTGCTGTAGGAGCCGCCCCATTGACGGCCAAAAGCTTGTTGGCCATACGCTTGCTGGCCGTACGGGACTTGGCCACAGGCCTGATCGGCCGTCAGCAACACGAACAGCCCAGCGGCGCAGCACAGCGCCAAAGTGATCCGGCGGATCATCGAAGTCTCCCCCCTGAGAATTGCGGAATGGACCGTCCGCGGCTGCCAAGGTACGGGAAGCGGTTGCGGACGGCGGGTCTACCCAATGGGATCGGCAGCCGTCACAGCCCGCATTGAGGGAATATCCGTTAGAACCGCTAGGGTTTAGGCCGCGTGCGGCGGCAAAGTTTCGGCAGCCGGCAAAGTTTGCCACCGGACGCGCTGTCGGCCCGCTGGCACGGATGCTAGCAGGCCCGGTCGCCGGCCGATCTCGATGCGTGCTACTTCGGCATCTTGCCCGAGGCCAATTCCTTGTCCCACTCATCCATCAGGGGCCAGTCGATGGCGCACGTACCGAAATCGGCCATATGGAGATAGCCTTCTAGCCGCGAGATGGCCCGATCCAGCAGGTCGTCGTCCTTGCGGAAGATCGGGCCGTGACTGGGCAGCAGCCACTCGACGTCGCTACTGCGAATCCGACGCAGCGACTTGATGAACGCCTGGATGTCGCTGCCGTGGTGCGCGTCGATGGCGCCCACACAGCCGTCGCGATAGATGTTGTCGGCGCTGAATAGCAAGTTGCCCATCCGAAACGATAGCTGGCTGTCCGTGTGGCCCGGCGTGTACCACACCTCCAGTTCGAGGCCGCCCAAGCGAATAAGATCCCCTTCGTCGAGCAGCGTGTCGAACTGAACCTGCGGCATGTCCAGGTGGATATCCTGGGCGTCGATTTCGGCGAAGGTCTTGATCTTGTCGCCTGCGGCGAGTGCTTCGGCCGCCAGGCGATGGCCGACGACTTCGGCCTTTACGACCGAGGCGATCTTGGCCAACCCTTGCACGTGGTCCACGTCGGCGTGCGTGGCCACCAACTTCTTGCACTGCGCCAATGGAAAATCGAGCTGGCGAATCAGATCGACGATCTCGTCTACTGTCTCTTCGTAGCCGATGTCGATCAGCAGCCATTCGCTGCCGTCGAACACCAGGTAGACGTTGCAGCCGATCCGTTGACCGGCCTGGTAATTCATCTCGATGACGTTTGGAAAGATCGGTTTGCGATGGATCATGATTCGATAGGTTGTCGCATTTCCCGGCGCACCATGAACGCGGCGCGGTCACCGGCGATTGTTTGGTTCGATCGTGCTATTGGGAGCAAGCGGGTTGCGACGGCCGAATCCGTGTCCCGGATTTTCGTCGGAGTCCGCCGCCTGACCGTGCGAAGTGTCGCCAAATTCTAAGTCGGCACGCCCGCATCGACAAGCGCCCCGTCCGCGGCGGTTCACGAAAACGCGGCACACACCGACCCGGCTTGCTCTACTCCGCATCCAAGGCGGACGCCAGGCCCTCGCGAAACGTGGGATACGTGAAGCGCACGTCGAGTTCGGCTCGCAAATGGGAGATATCAACACGTTTGTTCGTGCCTTGCCGCGTCCGGGACGACGAACGATCGTCCGGCGGCGCAAACGCCGGCGGCGGGGCCGCCACCAGTCGGGCCAACTCCGCGTAGTAGTCGCGGCGCGACACCGGGTGCCCGTCCGACACCAAGAACAGGTTCGGCTTCGTAGCGCGTCGTTCGGCCGACAAGACCACCTCGGCCGCGTCTTCGACGTGAATCAAGTTCAAAAAGCCCTCCGGCTGCACAGCGATGGGCTGGCCACTGCGCACGGCATCGAGACTGGGAAGGCGACCGGGCCCGTAGAGTCCCGCCATCCGCAGCGCAATGGCGTGATCGGCGAGCCGGCTCGCGGCAAGCGTTTGCTCGGCGGTCAGGCAAGCGCGTCCTCCGTCGCGCGTGGGACGACACTCGGATCGTTCGTTGATCCATTGACCGTCGGTCTGCCCATAGACTCCGGTCGAACTGATGTAAATCAACGTTTGGACGGACGGATGCAGGTGTTCGAGGCAGTTTCGCAGCCCGTCGACGTAGACTTCGCGAATCGAGACGCCGGCGGTACGATCGTAGCCGACGGCGTACAACACCGTTTCGGCGGCAGGCAGATTGCGCAAGGTGTCCGGTTGCAAAACGTCGGCCACGATCGGTCGATAGCCGGTCTCTTCGAACTGGCGCGCCGTTTCATCCGACCGGGTGACAACGTACACCGTCTCGCCGGCTGCTTTCCACCGATGCGCGACGCGGCTGCCCAAAAACCCACAACCAAAAATCAACCTGGCCATGTGTCAGTCGTCCAGTGCCTGCGTTGATTCGCCGGCGTTGCCCGCGCCCGATTCATCTGGCCGAGCGCGGCGCGACTCCAAGTAGGCCGAGAGCATGATTTGGGCCGCGAGTTTGTCGAGCCGCGCTTTGCGCTGTTTCTTCGTGAGGCCGAACTGGCTCAGTGCGAGCTCTGCCTCTTGCGTCGTAAAGCGTTCATCGTAGTAGAGGACCTCGACGCCGGTAACCTCGGCGAGCCATTGGCCGAACTGTCGCGCCTCGACACTCTTTTGACTTTCTCGCCCATCCAAGTGGACGGGCAACCCAACCACGAACAGCGCAATTCGTTCCTGCTGGACCAGTTCCTGGAAATATCGCCGGTCGTCGGCCTCGCCACGGCGGGTGTGGTTGTCCAGCGGACTAGCGATCGACTGCCCCGCGTCCGAGATTGCGATCCCGATGCGCCGCGTTCCGTAGTCGATTCCCGCGATTCTGCCTGGCGAACGTGTCACGTACCCATCATACGCATTTGGAACAGCTTCGCGTAGTTGCACCGGGGCGACGGTGCGCGGTCGAGTGGCTACGAAACCAGCCCCGCAGAGGCACGCGCACACGACGGATCAAGCCTCGTCACCCAACGTGACGTGATCGATCGGCTGCCGCTCGGCTGCCGAAACGAAATGGCCGTGCTGCAAGAAACGCAGCGTGTACTGCTGCACTGTTGCGTCGTCCATCATGAACGTGTGCATGGCGGGTACCACCGCGAAGTCGGCGGCGCCGGCCAGCCGCGTGCTGGCCACGCTGACCACCAGATCGTTGTCCTGGCCCAGCAACGGGTTGTAGCCGGTTTCGGTGCCACGGCCCCCAGCCAAGATGCCAAAGTCGAAGTCCGGCGTGGCGAGTCGCTCTTCCAACGCGTCCCAACCGCGCGACAGTTGCGTGGCCGACGCGCCCGCAACGAGGTGAAACGCTCCGACCCTGCCCAGCGCCTCCGCGATGCGCGCGCCGCGATTCGGCGGGCCGAGCATGACCATCCGCCGAATGCGCGGGTCGGGTGCGATGCCGCGATTCGGGTCGGTCTGGTCTCCCAGGTAGTGCCGCACCACGAGGTTTCCCAAGCTATGACCAACAAAATTGATCTCTTCGACGCCTTCCAGGTTGTCGGTGATGCGCGCCAACGAGCGCGCATGGTCGGCAACGGTGCCGCGCGTGCTGGCGTAGTTGACGTTGAATATCGTGTAGCCGCCTGCCTCGCGCAAGTGCCGGCACATCTTGTTCATCGCCGTGGCAGTGCGAAACAGCCCGTGCAGCACGATCACCGCCCGGCCTTGCATCGGAGGCAAACGGTGCTTGTCCTGGATCTGCTGAAGCTTGGCACGACATTCGTCAAACGTGCCCCAGGCGTGCCGCAGATTGGCGCCGCTCAGAAGCCGGTAGTGGCCCGTAAACACATTGCGCTGGATGTGCCAATCGTGGAAGAACAGTTCGTCGTTCCAGAACTGTTTGCCGCCGAGGGTGGGCAGCACGGCATTGGGGTAACCGGTGGAGTCTGAATTGGGCGGCATATCTTCGGCCTCGGCCGGCAAACTGCGCATCGCCTGGCGCGCCGCGATCAGGCTCGTCAACAGGAACGTGCGTCGATCCATCAACACGCCTTCTCCGTCAAAGGTACTGTTGCCAGCCCTGTTCGGCAATCAGCTTCACGAGTTGGCGAATGGACTCCTCGTCGTGCTTGCTGGCCACCAACGTCGCGTCGGGCGTGTGTACCACGATCAGATCGGAAACGCCCAGCGTGACGATCAAGTGATCGTCCGGTCCACGAACGATCGTCCCACTGGTGCGCAGCCCCAGGTGCCGGCCGGCGATCGTGTTGCCCTCGTCGTCGGTGCCGGCCAGGCGGGCAATCGCCTGCCAGCTTCCCACGTCGTCCCACGAAAAAGGGGCCTCGACCACCAACACGTCCTCGGCGTGCTCCATCACCGCGTAGTCGATCGAAATGCCGCGAATCGCCTCAAACTCGCGGGCGAACACTTGGGCATAGGCCTTGCTGCCCGCCGCGGCGACGATCGTGCGCAATCGGGCAACCATCTCCGGCTGGCGCGCCTCGAGCTGACGCAGAATGGTCGCGGCCTGCCAAACGAAGATGCCGGAGTTCCAATAGAATGTGCCAGCCTCCAAATACTCGCGCGCCACGTCGGCACTGGGCTTTTCGCGAAATCGGTTGACCTGGTACACCGGCGCCGTGCCGACGGCCTCGGGCCGGTCGGCCAGAGACAACTCCGCTTCGCGCTCGATGTAGCCGAACGACTCGGCCGGGTACGTCGGGCGAATGCCGAACGTGATCAATCGATCGGGTGACTGCCGCACCAGGTACTCGGCCAGCGAGATCGCCTGTACGAACGCGGTGTCGGGTTGAATTACATGATCGGCCGGCATCACCGCCATGATCGCGTCGGGATCCTCGCGCGACACCAACAACGCGGCCAGTCCGATGCAGGGCGCCGTGTCGCGCCGGCACGGTTCGCCGACCAGCGACTCCGGCGGAACGTCGGGCAGTTGCTCGCGCAGGCCGGCGATGAGCTGTTGGTTCGTCACCACCAGAATTCGCTCCGGCGGAACCAGCGCGGACAGCCGGTCGACCGTCGACTGAATCATCGAACGCTCGTCGATCAACCGCAGCAACTGCTTGGGGCGCGCAGCGCGGCTCTCGGGCCAGAAGCGCGTGCCGGATCCGCCGGCCATGATCACCGCGTGCAGCATAGGGTCGGTTCCAAATCCGCCAAAGCGGTTGCTAGCAAGGGGCGCCACAAACGGTCGGTAGGCTAGCAAAAATACCGAGGCTGAGTCACGACCATTCCCGGCCGAACCTGGGCCGCCACTTCCTCGGCGTTTTGAGCGAACATGGGGCCGATTTCCACCGCAACGCCATCGTCCACCGTGCAGCCGGCCGCCCGCAGCCAAGAGGTATGCAGCGCGATCATTTGCCGGGCGACCGTCTCGGGCGTGTCGCGCTGCTCGCCCGAACGGTTCTTTACCGGAGCAAATGCCTTCTGCTCGTCCACTTCCACGACGATGGCGCGCCGCGCTTCGGGCAACAAGTCGAAGATGAACCGCTCGAACTTGATCGCGTTTGGTTCTTGGGGTTCGACGCGCTGGCCGGCGGCATTCACATAGGGCACGGACTTGTGGGCCACATGAAACGGCAGCGCCGTGGCACTTCGCGCCGCGCGCTCCAACAACTCGACGTTGAACACGTGAATCGCGGTGTTGCCCGCCCAAAAGACCGGCGCGCCCTCGGCCACGCCGCGGCCGACAATGTCGTCGTCCAGTGGGTTCAGGTCACTGTACTCAATGATCCGCAACCGTCCGTCGATCGAAACGACGTTGCCCACCTTGTCGCGCAACGTGCGCTTGGCGACCACTTGCGTCGATAGCTCAGAGTTCGACAACAGATGGTATCCCAGAAACAGCGGGTCGCACATTTCGACCAACGGATTGTCGACCTGGCAATAAAACAACTGCCGGATGCCGCGGGCTCGGATGTCGGCCAGGGCGCCGCTTTTGACTAGCGCGGCCAGCGTGCCCCCGTGACCGTCGGGGCTGAGCGCCAGGCGGTGCTTGTCTTGCAAAAGTAGCCGCCCGGTCGCGGCGTCGACCGCGGGCATGGTTCCCTGACAGAACACCGTCAGATCGTCCTGCGGCAGGCCGAAGTTTTCGTTTTCGCGCAAATAGGCGACCGTGTCGGCGTGCGTTGCCGGACTGCTCATCAGGTAGAGCGGGATGCGCATCCGGGCGGCTCGGGCCCGGGCGACAATTTTTTCCAGCAGGATTTGAAACAGCGTGTTTCCAGAAACCGGCCCGACGGCGAACATGCCCTTGGGGCGATCGAATCCCAGCCGCGTTCCCTGGCCCCCTGCAACCAGGATCACTCCGAATTCGCCAGCGGCGAGCGCTTCGGCACCGCGCCGCTGTGCCTGGTCGGTCGCAATGGTTGGCTGCCGATCATCGAGCCGAAAGGCAGGCGGGGGCGTCGCTTTGCGTGCGAGTTGGGCCCAGTCTTCGGCCGCGGCGGCGCTGTGGAACAAATCGCGGATTTCCGCCAGGTCCAAGGTCCGCAGCTCGGCCGCTAGTTGTTGACGTCGCGCCTGGTCCAGCTCATTCCAATGCGCCAACGCATCTTGCTGGCCGAACGGCTCGAGCAATGCCCTGAGTTCTTGCTCCAATTGATCCACGCGCTGTTCCTCGTGGCGCCCATCCGTCCGACTAGATCCAACCCCGTACCCAAGCCCAGGCCAGAAAACACAAGATCGGAAACAGTCCGAAGATCATCAGATAGGTGATGATCGAAGTCCACACGTGGCGCGGCCAACGGGCCATGATATTCTTCTCTGCACGACTCGAATCGTCAAAGCCAGTTGCATGCGAGACGCGGCCCGCACTCGGCCGAAACTATCTGGCGGCGGCTTCGTCTGGCGGCCGCGCGAGCATTCTGCCGAATCGCCGCCTAGCGCTTCGAGCGCAGCAGCCGGCCAAACCGCTCTCTGCCGAACTCGGGCACGAACTGCGCGTTCTCGAAGGCGATTCGACCGCCCACCAGCACCTGGCGCACGACGCCATCGGACCGCTTGACCATCCGCATCGCGCCGTGCAGCCGCTCGTCGTAGTTTTCGATCGGCGGGCCCAGACCGGTCTTCAGGTGTTCGGGATCGATCACAACCACGTCGGCCCGCGACCCCGCCTGAACCAGTCCCGCGTCGATCCCGAGCCACTCGGCCGATTGTCCGGTCAACTTGTGGATCGCTTTTTCAATCAGCATCACCTCGGGATTCGCTTGCACCTGTTGCAGCATCTGCAAGCCGCCGTCCTGAAAGGCCATGTTGCGGGCATGCGCGCCCGAATCGTTGAAGCCCGGTAGCGCCGTCTCGTGCGAAAACAAAAACTGCCGCTGTGCCGCGCGATCATTCGTGACAACCGTCTTCCAGCGGATCTTCGTGTCGTGCTCGGCCAGCAAATCCAGAAAGAAATCGAGCGGATCGCAGCCGGCGGCGCGAGCCAACTCGTCGAACGACTTGCCTTCCTGTCCGGCGACCGGCGACGACACAACCCACATGTCGGCCAGGTTGCGATGAAAGAGCCGTCCTTTGCGGCTTTCCCACTCGTCCCGAAACGTGCGCCGATACTCCGGATCGGTGAACATTTCGCGGCGCTGCTCGGGCGTGGCGCTGATCGCGTCGACACCTGACTTGAATTCCTCGAACAGCGGCGTGTAGACGCCATCGCAGTAGTTCAAAAACGGTTCCGCCAGCGTTTGCCAGCGAATGTTCGCCCGGAACAACTTGTTGAGAATCGTGCCGCCAATGGTGGCAATGCGGTAGACTTTGCGGTCGGTCTTGACGTCCATCGCCGCGACGATCGTGGTCCGCAGCGGTTTGCGGCCCACGCCGGTGCTCAACATGCCTAGGATCGCGACGGTGCTCTTTGTCAGGGCGTTGGGCGTGGCCTGCAGTACGCGGTCGCGCTGGCGCACCACGTGTGCCAGGCTACGGTACTCGCTGGGATGGGCGTGCTGCGACGGAACGGATATCCCCTGAAACGGCTCGCCGTCCAAACGGTGCCAGGGAAGCATGTCGATCGACAGGCCGAGATAGCCCTCGGCCAGCGCCTCGTCGACGATGCCTTGCATTCTCTTGATTTCGTCCGGTTCGGCCTTTCCGACGTGAAGGCTTCGCTCCATGCCCATCACTTCGGCGCGCACGTTCGAGTGCCCGATCAAACTGGCAACGTTGGGACCCACTGGCAAGGTATCGAGGTGATCGTAGTATTCGCGCACGCCGTGCCAGGCGATATCGTCGCCGATCCACTTCGACAAGACGTCGCGGGGCAGGCTTTCGACGCGGCAGAACAGATCGAGAATGTCCTTTTTCTTGCCGAGCGCGGCCGACAGCGAGCAATTTCCCATTACAACGGTCGTCACGCCGTGCCGGACCGATTCCTCCAAGCCCGGCATCGCCTCGATCTCGGCATCGTAGTGCGTGTGGATGTCGAGCATGCCCGGCATGACCCAACAGCCGGTGGCGTCCACCTCGCGCTTGCCGGTCTGGGGCAAGTTGGGGCCCACGGCTTGGACCTTATCGGCCGAAATCGCGACGTCGGCGACCGCGCCGGGCGAACCCGCGCCGTCGAACACCGTGCCCCCCCGAATCACGACGTCACAGGTCGGGGCATTGTCGTTTTCGGATGGCGAAACCATGCCGTCTGAACTCCGATGGACCGAGAATCACGAACACGCGGCGTCGGACTGCTGGGGGAGAAGGGCGCAACCGGATTGCGTTGCAGATGCCAGTGTACTGTGACAAACTGGCACTCGGCAACCGCCCGCGAACCGAGACGACGGCTGGCGCATCCATCCGTTGTCGGCATCGCGGCTTGTCGACGACGACGGCCACGTCCTGGTCGAAACCCCGGTTGGAGCTGATCCTGTGAGCCAAACCTATCGCTGGAACGTGGCCGAGCACGCGGCCGGATACGACGCCGCAGCCGAGGTGATCCACCCCCACTATCGCGAAGTGCAGCAGGCGGTGCTCGAACAGATCACCCGACCGCTCCAGGCCGAGTTTCTGGCGGTCGACTTGGGCGGCGGATCGGGCAGGCTGGCCGAGATCCTTCTGTCGCGGTTTCCCAATGCCACCGCGGTTATCGTCGACCAGTCCGAACCGTTTCTCGAGTTGGCCAGAACCCGGCTCGAACGTTTCGGTGAGCGGGCCCGATTCGTCGTGGCGCGGCTACAGGACCATTGGGCCGAAGCGTTGCCCGCCGCACCGTCGGTCATTGTCAGCACGTCGGCGATTCACCACTTGGACGCCGACGAGAAGCAAGCCTTGTTTCAGCAGTGCTACGACGCGCTCGAGCCGCTGGGAATCTTCGTCAACGGCGACGAGATTCGCGCCGACGACGACGGCGAGTACCGGGCGGCACTCGAAAAATGGGGCGTGCACATGCGCGAAATCGTGGCCGACGGCCGCGTTCCGGAATCGTTCCACGAAATGTTGGAAAAATGGCAGGACCGCAACATCCGGCATTTCGAAAAACCACGCACCAGCGGCGACGACTGCCATCAGCCGCTGCGCACGCAGCTTGGCTACCTGTGCGACTGCGGCTTCCGCACGGTCAACAGTCCCTGGCAAAGAGACATGTGGGCTGTCATGCTGGGGGTGAAGTAAATCGTTGATCAACCTGGTGGGAGACGTCCATGAATCGCGTTGCAGCGGCGTTTGCGATCGGCGCCGTACTCGGCACGTTTGACGTCCGTGCGAAGGCCGCGGAAGTGCGGCTGACGGATCAAACCGTGGTGCGCTTCGCCGACGTGGTGCAAGGAATCGAAGCGCTAACACGGCGCGACGACTACATCCGCCAGCTAAGCCCCTTCGATCGCCAAGTCCGGCTGAAGACCGATCGCGACGTTTCTGAACAAGAGTTTCTCGCGTTTATTGCCAGCCACGTCCGGCCGTGGAGCGAGGAAGAAATCGCGCGGCTGGCGCCGGTGTTCGCGGCACTGGGCGAGAAGCTGCGGCCGTGGAAACTCAACCTGCCGCCGGAGATCCTGCTGGTCAAAACCAGCGGCGACGAAGAAGGCGCTGCGGCGTATTGCCGCGGCGCGGCGATCGTGTTGCCACAAAACGTCGTCGACAATCGGCGTGGCAACCGCGGCAAGATCCTGCCGCACGAGATCTTCCACGTGCTGTCGAGCCACAATCCCGAGCTGCGCCGCCAACTCTACGCAATCGTTGGCTTTCGACCTTCGAACGAGGTGCGGTTGCCGGAATCGCTGCGCCGGCAGAAGATCACCAACCCGGACGCGCCACGCAACGACTACACGTTCAACGCCGAATTCGACGGGAGCCCGCGCGAATGGGTGCCGGTGCTTATCTCGAAGAGCGCGCGATACGATCCGGCCCAGGGCGGCAACTTGTTTGCGTACCTCGATTTCAAACTCATGCAGGTGGAGAACAAGAACGGTCGCTGGGAGCCAGCGCTCCGCGACGGGCAGCCCATCTTGGTTGAACCTGCCGACGTGCCGGGCTATGCGCAACAGATCGGCGACAACACCAAGTACATCATCCATCCCGAGGAAGTGTTGGCCGATAACTTCGTCCACTTGATCAACGGACGGATCGATCTGCCAACGCCGCGGATCGTCGAGCAGATGGGCAACGTCCTACAGGCAGCGGCTGCCGAGGTTCGATAGCCGATCGCGCAACGACCCGGCGGCGATCAGTCGCCGTCGGCCGACTCTTGAATCGAGAATTCCACGATCACCTGCTCTGGCTGGCCGGCCAGTCGATCCAGTTTGACCTCGATCCGCACGCCGTGCGGCAGCACCTGCGCCACGTTCGCTTCGGCATCGGGCCCGGAGCAGGGCTCGGCATAGCAGACCGGAACGCGCGGCAGCGGCGGACAAATCGCCACGTGTGCCACCGCGTGGCGCTGCCCTGCTTCGAAGTCGACGCGCGTGAAGCCCTCGATTGATTGCCGGCCGTCGTCTTCGCGCCGCCGACGCATCCATTGGACCGTGTGCTCATCGTCCGATTCCGGTGGCTCGGCGGGGAAGTCGGTGCCGGCGCGGGCCGCGTCGATGGTCTCCTGGTCCAACGCATGCCGCGAAAGTGGCGTGTCCGACGTCGTAGGGCCAACCGCGATGGCCGGAAACAATCGCCCCCAGCTCCAGCCTTCCTCCAACAGCAGCACGCCCAACACGACGACAAAACCGGCAGTCGGCGTGCCAGGTGCCAGCAACCCGATGGCCGCCATCAGCAGGATCAACGACGGGGCAGACGACAACGTGTAGCGCCAGCCCGGATGTGCCGTGTTGGCGGTCGGGCCGAGCACGCTCCGAAACACCAGCGCCGCAACGCCCAATGCGAGGGCAATTAGCACCAGCGCCGCGATCGGCAGCGGAGCGACCAGCGCGCCGGAAACACGCCGGGCAAAGACCAACACCACCCCCAGCGCCAGTGTCGCGAACAATGTGACAATCGTCGCCCGCGCCAGATGGACGACAACGCTCGGACCGGCGCGCGGCCAAGCGACACGGCGAACTGCTCCCGGCGCATCCATGCCAACTCCCGTGCGTCACGCGCGGCTTGCGACGGCACCCTTGGCGGCCTGGGCCAACTCTTTGGCCCGACGGGTGCTTTCCCAGGTGAAGTCCGGATCGTTGCGGCCAAAGTGGCCACCGGCGGCCGTCTTGCGGAAGATCGGTCGGCGCAGATCAAGGTACTCGATGATCCCGCCGGGCGTCAGCGGAAATAGCTCCTTGACGAGCTCACAGATCCGCTCGTCGTCGATCTGACCGGTGCCTTCGGTGTCGACGTGGACGCTCACCGGCTCGGTCACGCCGATCGCATAGGCCAACTGCACTTCGCACCGATCGGCCAACCCCGCGGCGACGATGTTCTTGGCGACGTGACGGGCCATGTACGCGGCGCTGCGGTCGACCTTGGTCGGGTCCTTGCCGCTAAACGCGCCGCCGCCGTGACGGCCCCAGCCGCCGTACGTGTCGACGATGATCTTGCGGCCAGTCAGTCCACAATCGCCATGCGGACCGCCCACCACGAACCGGCCCGTAGGATTGATGTGATACTGAATCTCGCCGGTGACCAATTCCTCGGGCAGTTCCGGCTGAATGATTTTGTCGATGACGAACTTGCGAATCTCTTCGTTCGACACGTCCGAATCGTGCTGCGTGCTCACGACGACCGTGTCGATCCGTACCGGGCGATGATCGTCGTACTCAACGGTCACCTGGCTTTTGCTGTCCGGCCGCAGCCATTCGACTTCGTGCTTTTGGCGGGCCTCGGTCAGCCGGTTCAGAATGCGATGCGCCAGGGCAATCGGCAGGGGCATCAATTCCGGTGTGTCATTGCAGGCATAGCCGAACATCAACCCCTGGTCCCCTGCCCCGATCGACTTGCCAGCGTCGGAGTTTTCATCGACGCCCTGGGCGATGTCGGGACTCTGCTTGTCGACCGAAATCATTACCGAGCACGTGTCGGCATTGATGCCCATCTCGTCATCGGTATATCCCACGTCGCGCATCACGTCGCGGACGATGGTCGGATAGTCGATGACCGCCTTAGTCGTGATCTCGCCGGCGACGATGGCCACGCCGGTCGTGACCATGGTTTCGCAAGCAACGCGGCTGGTGGGATCCTGGGCAAGCAGCGCGTCGAGCACCCCGTCGGATATCTGATCGGCCAACTTATCAGGGTGCCCCATACTGACGGATTCGCTCGTGAACAGGTATTTTCCGCTTGCCACGCTATGGTCTCCTCGACGGATCGGGACTGAGGGGGCACTCGCCCTCTCGTTGGCAGACATTTGAGAGCACGGCATTATAGCCACGCCGAGTAGGCTCTCGCAACCAATCGACTACACGCGACGCTCGCGAGGCTGGCAAGCCGCACGGAAGCATTCTTCAGGCCGCTGTGCGGCGATTGGCCGCGGAATCGTCGTGCCGGTGCGAAAGCAATTCGTCCAACAGATCGACGGTGCGCGCCGTGGCGCCAAGTTGCGATCGAACCACGCGCTGGGCGTTTTGGCCAAGCCCCTCGGCAAACGCCGGGTCTTCCAGGCAACGCCGGACGAACGCCGTCAGTTGGTCGCCGTCGTGCACCACGCTCGCACCATCTGCCAGCAACAGCGCTTCGACGACGTCGCGAAAGTTTCTGGTCTTGGGACCGAACGACACGGCGGCGCCGTACGCGGCCGGTTCGATCATGTTCTGTCCTTGCCGACTGCCCATGCTGCCGCCGACGTACGCCACGCGCGCTATTCCCCACCATGCCGCCAGCTCACCCACACGATCGACCAATAGGATCCGCGCCGCGGGATTGGCCGGTTGCTGATCCAATGCCGTGCGGCGCTGCCACGGCAGACCGCTGCCGTCGAGCATCGCGGCCACTGCGTCGAATCGCTCAGGATGCCGCGGCACGAGCACCAGCCGCAGATTGGGATGATCCGCGGCCAACTGCCGGTAGGTGTCCAACGCCAATCGCTCCTCGGGCTCCTGTGTGCTCCCGGCCAAAAAAACCACGTCGCTTGGCGCGAATCCGGCCACGCCGCGCAAGTGGGTCGTCTGGGGATTGTCGCGGTCGGTTTGCGCGCCATCGAACTTGAGCGAACCGGTCACGTGCAGCGTTTGCTCGCCGACGCCCAAGGCACGAAACCGCTCGGCATAGCGCTCATTCTGCACGGCGATTAGATCCAGCCGTCGCAGAATCCAGCGGACCACGGGCCGCACACGGCGGTAACCGCGAAAACTTCGATCGCTGAGCCGGCCGTTGACGACGGCCACCTTTGCGCCGGCCGCCTGTGCCGCGGAAATCAGATTCGGCCAAAGTTCCAGCTCGACCAGCACGAGCATCGCCGGACGGATACGACGCACGGCCGTCCGCACGGCCCAACTGAAGTCGAGCGGGCAATAAAAGACCGTATGCCGGTCGTAGCGCTTGCACGCCAGTTCATAGCCGGTCCGCGTCGTGGTCGATATGGCGATCTCCCACTGCGGGTGCCGGGCGGATATCTCGGCCACCAGCGGCGCGATCTGGCTGACCTCGCCCAGGCTGACCGCGTGCAACCAGATGCAGGGCCGGGCCGAGGTGCGCCGCGGAACCAGGCCGAGGAACTTCGCTCCCCAACCGGTGCGGTACTTACCCTTGCGAACCGCGGCCACGAGCAGCCACGGAAGGCCCGCGACGAGCAGCAGGCCGTAGAGCAGGTTCAAAGCGTATCGCATGGCCTCGGGACTCCTTTCCCGGGTAACACTCCAACGGCAGCGCGCCGCATGCCGAAGTTGCCGCGCATTCAATGCCGCGGCTTTCATCCCAAAGAAATGCCTTTCGCTCCGGATTCTTTATGCGGCGCCGCCGCCCTTCCGCATGCAGCAGTTCTTGAACTTCTTACCGCTGCCGCAAGGACACGGATCGTTGCGTCCCACGCGTTGTTCACGGTTACGAATGGGCTCTTGCTTCTTGTCGGTCTGGGTCCCGTCGATCGCGGCCTGCTGCTGTTCGGCGATGTCGGACGCCGAGGGGGCGTCGTCGTGGATAGCTTCGCTCTCGTTCCAGGTCGTGGCACTTTCCGCGTCGACACTTTCCATCCGAAAGATCAAATCGGTAACGCGCTCTGCCACGCTCGACCACATCAACTCAAACGTCCGCATGCCCTCGCGCTTGTATTCCACCTTCGGATCAACCTGCGCGTAGCCACGCAAGCCGACGCTGGATCGCAGGTGGTCCATCGCCAACAAGTGGTCCTTCCACGCCGTGTCAAGAATCTGGAGCACTAGCTCGCGCTCGAGGCGCCGCATTTCCGGACGGTAACGGTCTTCGACCGCCGTCTCCACCTTGCGCTCCAGCCGCTCGCGATTCAGTCCCGCCAGCTTCTCGGCCGGAACCTTGTAGCGCAGACTCTGCTGCAACCAGTCCGATAGCGAAGTGAGCGCGCCGTTGCCACCGGCTGCGATGGCCGCGGTGACTTCGTTCTGCGAGTCGCCAAACAGCTTGTCGACTTTCTGGCGCGCTTCGGCCAGTGCGGATCCGGCTTTTGCCAGGTGCTGCTTGCTGTGCTCAACGAACATCGCCCGGATCTCGTCGCGCTGGCGATTCTTCAGATCATCGACACTCAATTCCACTTCGAATCGATCGCGGGCCCAAGCCACCAGCGACTCACGGTCCACCCGCTTCTGGCCGCTGGCATCCTGCCTGGTGAAGTACTCGATGCCGGAAACGACCGGGTATTCGGTCTCGCGCTGCTCGTAGGCCTGCATGGCCCGATCGCGAACCAATTGCTTGACACCGTCGACGGGCTGCGACTGCAGTTCGGCCGGATCGAGGGCGATGTCGAACTTGTTGCGCACCCAGGCACACGCCTCGCGAACGCCGAAATCTTCGTCCAAGAAGCGGGCCCCTTCGCTAAGATCGACGGCGTCGATCGCCTCGCGTGCCTTCTCGATCAGCGGCTCGGCCAACTCGTCGCGACCAAGCTTTTTCAATTCTCGCTCGCGGATGTTCAACCGCCAGCGCTGGTTCACGCGGTCGCTCAGAGCCTGCCAATTCCATTCCTGGGGATCTTCCTCTTCGGGCAGGTTCTCTTCGATCGCGTCGATCACCTGGCCTTCGGCCAGCCGCAGCGCCTCGTCCTTGGCGGTTTGCGAGGCCGACGCATAGTCGAGACCGCGAAACTCGCGCGCATCGAACTCGACCGAGAATTGCCCGCCGGCCCATTTGGCGAATGTGTCGGTGCCGTAATCCTTGTCGAGGAACTCATCCAGGTGCTCATCGACTTGCTTGTCGATCATTTCCAGGATCAACTGCTTGCAGTTCACCCCGTCGAGAATGCACTGGCGATATCCGTAGACGCGTTTCCGCTGCTCGTCCATGACCTCGTCGTATTCGAGCAGGTTTTTACGAATGTCGAAGTTGCGCTCTTCGACCTTCTTTTGCGCGCCCTCGACGCGCCGCGTGACCATGCGGCTGCGGATGGCCTCGCCCTCTTGCATTCCGAGGCGGGTGAGCACGTTCTTGACCCACTCGCCGGCGAAGATCCGCATCAGGTCATCTTCCAGCGAGAGGAAAAACTGGCTGCGACCGGGGTCGCCCTGACGCCCGCAACGACCCCGCAACTGCAAGTCGATCCGCCGGGCCTCGTGCCGCTCGGTGCCGACGATTTGCAGTCCGCCCAGCGACCGTACTTCCGCGCCCTCGGCCTTCATGTTCTCGCGCTGTTCGATTTCGTCGACCAGCGCGTTCCATTCCTCCTTGGGCACGTCGAGTCGCGTCGCGTATTTCTCCTGGAGCACGGCCCAGGCCATCGTTTCCGGATTGCCGCCAAGGATGATGTCGGTGCCGCGTCCGGCCATGTTCGTGGCGATGGTCACGGCGCCTTTGCGGCCGGCCTGGGCGACGATTTCAGCCTCCCGCTTGTGGTGCTTCGCATTGAGCACCTGGTGTTGAATTCCGCGCCGTTCGAGCGCCGCGGAGAGTCGCTCGCTCTTCTCGATCGAGACGGTACCGACCAACACCGGCTGGCCGTGCTTTTGCACGTGCTCGATCGACGACCCTGGAATCGTTTCCTTTTGCTTGTCTTCGCGCAGTTGGATTTCGATGTCGGCATCGTTCTCATGCAGAATCTTGCCGATCCGCTCGGTACGATCCTTCAGCGTAATTACGTCCCACCGATGGACGCGCTCGATCTCGTCGGCGATGGCCTCATACTTCTCGCGCTCGGTCCGGTAGATCATGTCCGGTTCGCTGATGCGCTCCAGCGGCCGATTCGTTGGCACGGCGATCACGTCCAGCTTGTAGATCTTCCAAAACTCGCCGGCCTCGGTCATGGCGGTTCCGGTCATGCCCGAGATTTTGTCGTACAGCTTGAAGAAGTTTTGCAGCGTGATGGTGGCCAGCGTCTGGTTCTCTTCCTTGACCTTCACGCCCTCTTTGGCTTCCACGGCCTGGTGGAGTCCGTCGCTCCAATTGCGGCCCGGCATCAATCGCCCGGTGAACTCGTCGACGATGATGATTTCGCCGTCCATCACGACGTAGTTCACGTCGCGCTTGTAGAGGTAATGGGCTTTCAGCGAGTTGTCGATCAAGTGGGGCCATTCCATGTTGCCCGACGTGTAGAAACTTTCGACTCCGGCAAGTTTCTCGGCGGCGCGCACTCCGTCGTCAGTGAGTTGGACTGTGTGCTCCTTCTCCTTGACCTCGAAGTGCGTGTCCTTCTTGAGCTGCCGCGCGATCTTGTCCGCCTGCGAGTAGCGTGTGACGTCGTCGTGCGCCGGGCCCGAGATGATCAGTGGCGTGCGGGCCTCGTCGATGAGGATGTTGTCCACCTCGTCGATGATCGCGTAGTGCAGATGCCCTTGAGCCTGCTGCATGCGCTTCGGATAGTGGTCGTCGTCGCGGGCCGCGGGCCGCATGTTGTCGCGCAGGTAGTCGAAGCCGAACTCGTTGTTCGTACCGTAGGTAATGTCGCAAGCGTACGACTTTTGCCGTTCGCCCGAATCCATCCCACTTTGGATGTTGCCAACCGTCAGGCCCAACCCCATGTAGAGCGGGCCCATCCACTCCATGTCGCGGCGGGCCAGATAGTCGTTGACCGTCACGACGTGAACGCCCTTGCCCGTCAGGGCGTTGAGATAGGCCGGCAGCGTCGCCACCAGCGTTTTGCCCTCGCCGGTGACCATCTCGGCAATGTTGCCGGCGTGCAGGATCATGCCGCCTTGCAACTGCACGTCGTAGTGTCGCATGCCCAGATAGCGGCGTCCGGCTTCACGGGCCGCGGCAAAGGCCTCGACCAGCAAGTCGTCGAGCGTCTCGCCGGCGGCCAATCGTTCGCGAAATAACGTCGTCTGGCCGCGGAGTTCGTCGTCGGACATCGCTTGGAACTTCGGCTCCAGGGCGTTGATCGCCTCGACCTTGGGCTGTAGCTTTTTGATGAACCTGGCATTGGACGAGCCGAACATCGACGTGATCGCGCGCTCGAATCCCGTGCCCAGCGCGTTGAAGAAACCGCCGACGAACTCCCAAATTCGTTCCAGGACATCCATACCCAAATTCACCCGTGTCTACCAAAGAGGCCGGACCACGCCCCGCACGCGCAACTCCTCGGGCACCATACCCAAAAAGCGCGTAACATTCGCAAGCGCCGTAATTTATAGCGATTTTCGCGAAGGGTCAATAACGGTTGACTGTGTCCCCCAGGCAATCCATATACGAGCCATCGGGGGGATCCGTTCGGGGCCAGATGCCTGGCGGGGCGACTCGTCGCCGCCGGTGCGACCTCGTTCGCACTACAATCAGGGCCCCGGGCCGCTTGTTGTCGCCAGCCTCCGCAAGCCTTCACGCGAAGCCACATCACCGTGTTCAAACCGATTGACTCGACCGACGTCCGTGGCCAGATGCTCTTTTTGGGCACCGGCACGTCGATCGGAGTGCCGGTTGTCGGATGCGGCTGCGACACCTGCACCAGCGCCGACCCGCGCAACAATCGCACGCGGTGCGGATTGGTCCTGGGGTTGCCCGACGGCAACTTGCTGGTCGACACGCCGCCCGATTTGCGCATGCAATTGTTGCGCGAGAAGATCGGTATCGTACACGCGACTCTGTTTACACACGACCACGCCGATCACGTATTCGGGCTGGACGACCTGCGGCTGTTTCCCTACTACCTCGGCCACGCCATGCCAATCTACTGCGAGGATCAGGTCGAGGCCCGGATCCGCAAGTCGTTCGATTACGCGTTTACGCCAGAAGCGGCGACGTATGGCGGCGGCGTGCCACAGATCGAGTTTCGGCCGATTGCCGAGGAACCGTTCGAGGTTCTCTCGCAGCGCGTCACGCCGATTCGTCTCAAGCACGGACGGTTTCGCGTGCTGGGTTTCCGCTTTGGCAACGTGGCCTACTGCACCGACACGAACGAGATCCCGGCCGATAGATGGCCGCTGCTGGAAGGACTCGACGTGCTCGTGCTCGACGCGTTGCGGCACAAGCCCCACCCAACGCACTTCAGTCTTTCCGAATCGATCGACGTGGCCCAACGCCTTGGTGCTAAGCGGACGTACTTCACACACATGTCGCACGATTTGGAACACGCGGCGACCAACGACGTGCTGCCCGAAGGCATGGAACTTGCCTACGATGGATTGCGGATACCGCTGACGTGATCGGTGAGGGCCCGCTTGCGCCGGAAAGCTGGGCCGCGGTTCCCAATGCCGTGGATTTCAGTAGGGTCGGTGCATCTGACGGGACGTGCGCGCAAGAAAAACCCCCGGCCCATTCGATGATGAATGGCCAGGGGTTGGTTGTCGTTCGATTTGACCGGGCGGCGCTTGGCGACGGACGCCGTGAGCCGCTTGCCGGCTAACTGCGGCGGCCAACTGCCGCGGCCTGCGGCCCGCCTTGGAGCAGTTTCAAATAGTCGGTCGTCACGTCAAGTACTTCGTCGAAGTAATAGTCGCGCTTGACGACCGGCCGGTCCGGATCGTTGAGATCCTCGAGCTCCTTTTCCTCCTGCTTCTCAGGAGTCAGCTCGTTCTTCTCGGCGAGAAACTTTTCCTTGTTCAACGAGATCCGCTTGCGTTCCTTCTGTCGGTTAAAGTGCGCGATGTCGCGTTCCAGTTCCTTGAACTTTTCCGAATCATTGCGCCGGGCGACCGAGTTCTGGTTCAGCAGTTCGATCATCTGGTTGTCGACCAGGTTGTACGGCCGGTAACTTACCGGATCGACCCGATCGAACTTCATGGCGAAGTCCAGATCGGCCTCGCCGATGTCGAGTTGGGCCGTAATCGACGGCAGCACGACGTCGGCCAACACACCCCGATTCTGCGTACTGGCACCGTCCGGGCGATAGAACTGTTGCTCGGTAATCTTTAGTGCACCCAGCGACGGGGCGTTCGGCAACCGGCTAAACAGCCGCTGGCCCAGGTCGAGCAGACTTTGCACCGTGCCTTTGCCGTGCGTCGATGGGTCGCCGACGATGATGCCTCGTTTGTAGTCCTGGATCGCGCCGGCGAAGATCTCACTTGCGCTGGCGCTCAGCTTGCTGGTCAGCACGACCAACGGCCCGGCCCATTCGACACCGCGCTGCGTGTCGTCGTACTGGGTCTTCTGACCGTCGGAGTCCTTGACCTGGACGACAGGGCCATTGTCGATGAACAGTCCGGTCAGCTTGATCGACTCCGTAAGCGAACCACCGCCGTTGTGCCGCAAATCGATGATCACGGCGTCCACGTTCTTGGCGTTGAAATCGCTTAGCAGCCGCGAGACGTCGCGGGTCGTGCTCTTGAAATTCTCCAGACCGTTTCGCGCGCCGGTCATGTCCATGTAGAAGCTCGGCAGGTTGATCACGCCGATCTTGAAGGGCGTCCCGTCGGGCTTCGTGCCGTATTCGATGATCTCGCTGCGGGCTTCCGCGTCGGTCAGTTCGACCTTCTGCCGGACGATGTCGTAGATCTTGCTCTTCGTTTCGCCCTTGGGCAGCACTTCGAGCCGGACGGTGGTTCCCTCGTGCCCCCGAATCAAGCGCACGACGTCGCGTAGCTTCATGTCGGTGACCGGCACGATCGGACCGTCAACCCCCTGCCCGACCCCAACGATCCGGTCGTCCATTTTTAGTCGACCGTCCTTCGAGGCGGCACCGCCGGAGATGATCTTTTTGACGACCGTCTCGCCCTCGGGAGCCGCCAGCGCCGCGCCGATTCCTTCCAGGTTGAGCCGCATCTGGATCTCGAAATCTTCGAGCGTGTGCGCGCCCATATACGTGGTATGCGGATCGTACGCCGTGGTCAGCGCCGTCAGATACATCTCCAGCAACTCATCGTCGCTGGTCTGCTGCATCCGTCGTCCCAAGTGATGGTAGCGATGCGAAACTTTTTCGTGAGCCTCTTCGCCTTCCAGCGGCGGCTTTTCGGACGAAAGCTCGAGCAGGTCGTACTTGATCCGCTTCCGCCACCGATCGCGCATCTCGGCGTCATCGCGGGCGTAGCCCAGATCATCGGGATCCGTGATCAATTCCTCGTCGATCGTCACGTCGATTGGACCTTTGAGGATTTCGTCGACTAATTCGACACGTTCGTCGATCCGCGAGAGAAACTTCTTGTAGACGCGATACGCAAACGAGGTGTCGCCCACCTTGGCCATGTCGTCCAACTGGTTTCGGTAGTCCATGAAGCTGTCGACGTCGGCCTGCGTGAAGAAGACTTTGCGCGGGTCGAGCATCTTCAGATAGTTGTCGATCCAGCGGTTGCTGATCTCATCGTCCAGCGGATGGCGCGTCAGGTGCTGACGGGACATCAGGATCGTGATGGCCTGGGTAATCGGCCGATCGTTCTTCTGCGGAGCTGTGATTTCGGCCCTGGCGGAAACCGCCGAAATGAACAGCGCGCCGGCACCGAAGACCGCCAAAAGAGCGCCAATAAAAAAACGTTGCGAGCGTGGTCGGCTCGAAATGGCGGAAATGCCTCGCATCTGGAGTCCCTCGCAAAACTTCCCAGGAATCCTAAGTGCCGCAATTTTAACGGGTTAAACGGATCGTATCCGCGGCCGTCGGAGAATGCAATATCAGCATCTTCCATCGTCACGGCCCAACCGCGATCTTCAACACACGCCGATTACCCCGCATCGCGGATCGGGGTGCCTGTGGTAGCTACGGGTAAACCATACGTTTGGGTCGCGCCGCGGGCCAGCGAATCGGCCCAATCGGCGGCTGGCGAGCCGCCGGCCCTGGGATTTCGGTGTCGGACAACGGCGGCCGAGTTCCCGTCGGTCCGGTCCTGTCGGTTCGTAAGGTCGTGAATCACCGCGCAAGCGGCACCATCGAGGTACGTGCAGGACACTCGATCAATGGCGAGCCGCCGTGTCTCCACACGCGGCTGCCGCGCGATCCAGCAGAGCCGCGACGAGCAGGTCGGACTCGCCCAACTGTGCCGCGACTGCCCAATCGGTCCGCGGGTTATTCTCGGCGACGCGGTGCACCGTCTGCTCGGTCCGGTCCAGCAACCGTCCGGAAAACAGCAGATGCGGTTGTACGACAACGCGTCGCGGCGCGTCGCGCGCTAGCTGGTCTAGGGCGTCGGCGAGCGACGGTTCGGCCATGGACAAGAACGCCGTGCGTACTTCGCGGGCTGGCGTTGCGTCCTCGCGGAGCCGCACGAAGCGCCGCATTTCTTCGATGGCCGCTGCCTCGCGGCTGCCCCGTCCTGCCATGACCAGCACGGTCTCTTGCGGTGCGACGTCAGGCGACCTATTGGCAATCGCTTCGTCGTAGCGGCGTTGTGACAACTCGACGAGCGATGCATGACAGCCCAAGTGGTCCGCTTGAACAACGGCGATGTGCGGGAAGCGGGCGGCTGCTTGGGCCACCTCGCGCGGGATGTCCCGTCGAACGTGGCCCGCTGACAACAGAATGACCGGTGCGACGACGACGCGTTCGACGCGGCGCGCGGCAAGTCGGGAAAAACCCTCGTCGATCGACGGCGACGCAAACTCCAGGAAGCACGGTTCAACTGCCCATTGCGGCGCCGCGCGTTCCACGCGCCGCACAGTCGCTAGAAACTCGGCCACGCCGGGCTCGTCGCGCGAGCCGTGTCCTACCAGCAGCACGCCGATCGTTACCGGATGTTGGGCGGAATTCGTGTCCATGAGTCAAATTGGCTTGCCGAGTTTCGAAACGCGCTGCGATCGAACGCCTGTCCGTGCATTGTAGGAGGCGGCGCGCCGCGGCGACAACTCTCGGCAATTCAGAGCGGACGCTGCCACACGAACAAGTGCCCCGGCGTCGGCGTGCGCGGTATACTGAACAGGTATTGCCGACGCGTTACGGATCGCGTCGCCGCATGCCACTTGCCCCTTTGCAACGCCAAGTCCATTTCTGTGTACGTTTACTTGACGATGACGGTCGGCGGCCGGCCCGGCGTCAGCTTCTTGCTGGACCCGGTGGACGAGAATCGTATCGGCCGCGACCCGGACTGCGTCGTCACGCTGGACGATCCGCTTTGTTCGCGGGTTCACGCGCGCGTGCAACAGGAAAGCGGCATCTGGCACATCCGCGACGCCGATAGCCGCAACGGAACGTTCGTCAACGATCAAAAGATCGACGACGCGGTGCTGGCCGACGGCAACAATATCCGCATCGGATCAAGTCAATTCGAATTCCGGCTAACCGAACAACCGCCGACCATCGAGTCTCACGCCGACGGCGAACTCACCGAGACCGTGATCAAGAATCAACCGGTCGAAGGTATCGCCTCTGAGTCGAACATTCTGGCGGCACTGCGCGATTCGCAACGCAGCAAGGAATTGTTGCTGTTGTACCAATTCAGCATCAAGCTGCTCGGGTGCGAGTCGCCGGACGACGTGATTCGCAATTCGCTCGACTTGCTGATGGATTGGACGCGAGCGACAGTGTCCGGCTTTTTATGGCTCGCCGAGAATGGCGAGCTGAAGCCGCGACTCGTCGTGCCGCCCAATGCCGACCCGCACGTGGTACTTTCCAAGTCGCTCACCGAGATGGTCTCGCAACAGCGCAACGCGATCTGGGTAGCGAATCATCGGGCGGGCGACAAATCCGAAAGCTTGGAACACTACGCCGACGCCTTGTGCGTTCCGTTGGTGCACGACAACGCCGTGCTCGGAGC
Source organism: uncultured Planctomycetaceae bacterium (assembly GCA_937952415.1). Lineage (GTDB taxonomy): Bacteria > Planctomycetota > Planctomycetia > Pirellulales > PALSA-1355 > CALFYT01. Next base: position 23,843 of record CALFYT010000131.1, read on the forward strand.
AATCCACACGTACCACGAACAAGGACGTTTCAGGCAAACCGACTTCGAATTCGCCATTTCGTTGGCGAATATCACGACCGTGGCGCTACTGCGTGCGCAACGCGAGCGGAACCTGAGCGCCGACTACCAACAACTGGTAGCCAAGCTGCCGGACCAAGGCGAAATCATTGGCAGTTGTCCGGCGATGCTCGAGCTAAAGTCCAAGATCAATCGTCTGGCTCGTGCCAGTGGCTCGGTGTTGATCGTCGGCGAGAGCGGAACGGGCAAGGAACTGATCGCCCGGGCGCTGCACCAAGCCAGCACGCGCGCGGACCGCCCGATGCTCTCGGTCAATTGCGCCGCTATTCCGCACGACCTGATGGAGAGCCAACTGTTCGGACACAAGTCCGGGGCCTTTACCGGCGCGGATCGCGACCACGTTGGCTACTTCGAACAGGCCGACCTGGGTACGCTGTTTCTCGATGAAGTCGGCGAGATGACGCTGGAGGGGCAAGCCAAGTTGCTGCGCATTCTCGAAGGTCATCCGTTCTTGCCCGTCGGCGCGCAGCGGGAGGTAAGCGTCGACGTGCGGGTCATCGCGGCGACCAATCAGGATTTGCAGACGTACGTGCGCGAAAAAAAGTTCCGCGAGGATTTGTTTTACCGGCTGGCCGTTTTCGAGTTGCGGGCGCCGCCGCTGCGCGAGCGGGGCGAGGACATCGGGGTTCTGATCGATTTCCTGTTGGACCATTTTCGCCGCCAGCACGGTCGGCCTGCATTGCAGCTTTCGGCCGAGGCACGGCAGAAGCTGATCGCGTATTCCTGGCCGGGCAATGTTCGCCAATTGCGCAACGTGATCGACAGTGCGGTCGTGCTGGCCGAGGGTCACCAGATCAAGCCGTCGGATCTCGGGCTTCAGGACCCTGCCGGCGACGAAATGTCCTCTCTGAAGCTGGTCGATTGGGAGCAGCGGCTCATCAAGGAAGCCCTCAAGCGAACCGCAGGCAACGTGCCCGAGGCGGCCAACCTACTGGGAATCGGCCGGGCGACGTTGTATCGTAAGATCGACGAATACGGCATCGAGCGCTAGCGTTGCAGCGTCTCGTTTCCATCTAACCTTACGGAACTCACCATCATGCGCTTCATCCTTGCCGGTACGTTGGCCATCGCTCTTTCGGCCGTCTCCAGCACGCTGTTCGGGCAGGAGTGGGCCCGATTTCGCGGACCGAACGGCGCCGGACAAAGCGACGCTACGACGATTCCCGTCACATGGGGCTCCGACGGATATCTCTGGAAGGTCGAAGTACCAGGCAAGGGAAACTCGTCGCCCGTGCTGTGGGGCGATCGGTTGTTTTTAACCAGCGCGGATCCGGATACCGGCACACAATACATCTTGTGCTACTCGGCGCGCGACGGTCGCCTGCTCTGGCATCAAGACTATCCCGCTACGAGCCACCACCTGCACCAGCAAAACACGTTCGCCTCGAGCACGCCGGCTGCCGACGCGAAGCACGTCTACTGTGCGTGGGGCGGGCCCGAGGGGGCCGCGCTGCTGGCGCTGGATCACGACGGCAAGGAAGTGTGGCGCTTTGCGCTGGGTCCGTTCGTGAGTCAGCATGGGTTCGGCACATCGCCGATCGTCTATCGCGACATGGTCGTGCTGACGAACGATCAAGATGGCGAGAGCTTTCTCGTGGCCGTCGACACCAACAGTGGCACCGTTCGCTGGAAAGTGCCGCGCGAAGTCTTGGTCGAACAGAATACGTCGTACTCGGCTCCGTGCGTGCGGCGGCGAGAAGGCAAGCCCGACGAGTTGATCGTTGTCGGCCGGTCGCACGGCGTGGTCGGCATCGACCCGGATGACGGATCGACGAAGTGGGAAGCCAAGGCCCTGCCGGCTCGGACTGTCGGCTCGCCAATTCTTGCCGACGGCCTGATCTTGGCCACTTCCGGATCCGGCGCCGGCACTAACACGATGGTCGCAATCGAGCCGCCGGACACGCCCAACGCCGAACCCAAAGTGCGCTACCAAATCGATGGGTCGTCCGCGCCGTACGTTCCGACGATGATCGCCGCGGGTCCGCTGGTTTTCCTGTGGAATGATCGGGGCGTGGTTTCGTGTATCGAGGGGGCAACCGGCAAAGTTCATTGGCGCGAGCGCGTCGGCGGCAATTATTTCAGCTCGCCGATTCGCGTGGCTGATCGCATCTACGGCGTGGACCAAAACGGCGACGTCGTCGTCCTGGCCGCGGCGCCGGAGTTCGAACTGCTGGGACGAAGTTCGCTCGGCGAGACGAGCCGCGCTACGCCGGCGGTTGCCGGGGGACGCATGTATCTGCGAACCGAGTCCCATCTGTTTGCTGTCGGCCAGCGCTAACGCGGCGCCGCCGGTTTGGGCCGCGTCGCGCCGCCGCGCAAGGAAGATATCCGATGCTCACGATCGCCCAAGCCCTGGCATTGGGCCTCCAGCACCATCAAGCGGGACGGCTGGCCGAGGCCGAGGCGATCTATCTGCAGGTGCTTCGCGAGCAGCCGCGCAACACCGAAGCCCTGAACCGCCTCGGAGCGCTATTGATTCAGGCGGGCCGGCGAGATGAAGCCGTCGCGCATCTCGAACAAGCGGTCGCGCTGGCCCCGGACAACTCGTTGTATCAAGGCAATCTTGGCTCGGCGTACGTGATGGTCGGGCGTCATGAGATGGCCGAAGCGCCGCTGCAAGAAGCGATCCGGCTCGATCCGCAAAACGCCGCGGCGCACTACAACCTCGGCCTGATGATGGAACAAACAAGCCGCACCGACGAAGCCATCGTGCTCTACCGGCAAACGGTCGCGTTGCAACCGGCCAATCGCGCGGCGCACAACAACCTGGGCACCCTGCTTCGGGCACAGCGCAACGAGTCGGAAGCGCTTGCGCACTTCGACGCGGCACTAGCGGCCGATCCCCAAGCGCCACACGTTCACTACAACCGTGCGATGCTCCTGTTGAGCATGGGCCGCCTGGCCGAGGGATGGCAGGAATACGAATGGCGATTACGGTGTCGCGAATTTGTGATGCGCCGTTTGCCGACGCCGCAGTGGGACGGTGCGCCGCTGCAAGACAAGACGTTGCTGGTACATGCCGAACAAGGACAGGGCGACACGATCCAGTTCTTGCGGTATCTGCCATTGGTGCGCGGGCGATGTCCGCACACGTTGTTCGAGGTGCCCGCGCCGCTGCTGCCAATCTGTCGGCATTCGGGCATGGACGGTCTGGTCGTACAGCCCGAGCCGGCCGGCGGCCGGTATGCGCCGCCGACCGTCGAGTACGACTGCCAGGTTCCGCTGCTGAGCCTGCCGCGAATCTTCGAAACAACGTTGGAATCGATTCCCGCAAACGTTCCTTACCTGACGGCGGACGAAGATCGGGTTGCAGCGTGGCACACGAAGTTGTCCAGTCGGCCCGGCTTTCGGATCGGCATTTGCTGGCAGGGCAGCCCGACGCATCGCGACGACCAGTTCCGCTCGTTTCCGCTTTCGCAGTTCGCGCCGCTGGCGCGCGTGGACGGCGTGCGGCTGTATAGCTTGCAGAAGGGTCACGGCTCTGAGCAGATCGAGGCGCTCGGCGGGCAATTCCCGCTCGACGACTTGCAGCGCGCCATCGCCCCCGACGCCGATCCCTGGATGGACGTCGCCGCGATCATGAAGAATCTTGACCTGGTCGTTACCTGCGACACGTCGGTCGCGCACCTGGCCGGAGCGCTGGGAGTGCCCGTCTGGGTCGCGTTGGCGGCGCGGGTCGACTGGCGGTGGATGCTCGATCGCGCCGACAGTCCGTGGTATCCGACGATGCGGTTGTTCCGCCAGCAACGGCTGGGAGACTGGGAGGGCGTGTTTCATCAGATGGCGACGGAGCTGCGGGCCATCGTGGGGCCCGACCGCGCAAGTACAATAAAACTGTGAGCAGTGCCGCCGAAACATTGTCGACCGCCTTTGCGCATCACCAACGGGGTGAGCTGGCGCAGGCGGAACAACTCTATCGCCAGGTTCTCTCCGTCGAGCCGGGACGCGCCGAGGCTTGGCACTTGCTCGGACTGGCCGCGCATCAGGCGGGTCGTCATGGCGAGGCGGCCGAGGCATTGGAAAGAGCGGTTGCCGTCGACGGCAACCAAGCGGCCTATCACAACCATTTGGGCGCGGTCTACGCCACGTTGCAGCAATTCGACAAGGCGGAAGCCAGTTTTCGCGCCGCCCTGACACGCGACCCGACCGACGCGCAAACGCACTACAACCTGGCCGCGCTGTTGAACCTGGTCGGAAAGCCGGACGAGGCGATCGAAAGCTATCGGGCCGCCGTGCAACAGCATCCAGAGTTCGCTGAAGCGCACTTCAACCTCGGCAACCTGCTCCGCGAACGCGACGATCTGGCCGAAGCCGAGCAGTGTTACTCCGCCGCCCTGGCTGCGCGGCCCGACTATCTGAAGGCGCTGCTGAACCTGGCCGCCGTGCAGAACCAGCAACGCAAACACGATCAAGCGGAATCGCTGTGGCGACGGATCCTTGAAATCGATCCGCGCCACGTGGAAGCGCACCATCGCCTTGGATCGCTGCTGCAATCGCAGGAACGGCTTGAAGAAGCGGCGCAGGTGCTCCAATCCGCTGTCGTGCTCGATCCGAAACACGAGGCCGCGCAAAACAACCTGGGCTGCGTCTACCGCGGCCTCGATGATCCAGATCGAGCCGAACAGTGTTTTCGCATGGCGCTTGCGGCCCGGTCCGACTTTGCCGAGGCGATGATCAACCTATCGTCGCTGCTCCACGGAAAGAACGATGATGACGCCGCGCTGGAATACGCCCAGAAGGCGCTCAAGCTTCAGCCCGATAGCGTTGAAGCGCACAACAACCTGGCCGCGATCTACTTTAGCCAGAAGGCATACGACCTGGCACGACAACATTACGCGACGGCCGCTGAACTGGATCCCGACTCCGCGGAATCCATGGTCAACGTGGGCGCGGCGCTGCACATGCTGGGAGAAACGCGGCAGGCGATCGAGCATTTTCGTCGCGCGATCGAAGCCGACCCGCAACACGAGCGGGCCCACTATTGCTTGGGTGGGGCACAGCACACGCTCGGGCAACACGACGAAGCCCTGGCCAGCTACGACGAGGCGCTGCGTATCAATCCGGAAAACGCCGAAGCGCACTACTATCGCTCATTCGTCTCGCTCAGCCAGGGCGATCTGGCGTCAGGCTGGAAAGACTACGAGTGGCGTTTGAAGTGCAAAGAGTTCAAGATCCGCAACCTCGAAGCGCCCCAATGGGACGGTTCGCCGCTGGGCGACCGCGCGTTGATGGTGCTCGCCGAGCAAGGGCTGGGCGACACGCTGCACTTCATTCGTTACCTCACACAACTGCAGCCGGGCGCCGATCGCGTCTTCGTCGAAGCGCCTCCCGCATTGGTGCCGCTGCTCAAGGCGTCGGGCATCACCGGCGCCATTCCCGGCGGTTCCCCGCTGCCGCATTTCGACGTCCACATTCCGCTCATGAGTCTGCCGGCCGTGTTGGGAACCACGCTCGACACGATCCCCAATCGGGTTCCGTACCTGGCCGCCGAACCGCGATTGCTGAAGACCTGGCGCTCGAAACTGCGGAGATTGGCAGGGCTCAAGGTCGGCATCGTCTGGCAGGGCAATCCGAAATACATGTTCGATCATGTGCGCTCGATTCCCCTGGCTGAGTTTGCGCCGTTGGCCAAGGTTGCCGGCGTGCATTTGCTCAGCCTGCAAAAGGGCCCCGGCACGGACCAAATCGCGCCGCTGGCCCAAAGGCTCCCCGTGATCGACTTGGGCAGTTCGTTGGACACCGAATCGGGCGCGTTTATGGACACTGCGGCCGTGATGTGCAATCTTGATCTAGTGATCACGTCCGATACGGCTGCGGCCCACCTGGCCGGCGGTTTGGGAGTTCCCGTTTGGGTCGCGCTTTCCTCATCGCCCGAATGGCGGTGGATGACCGGTCGCGTGGACTGTCCTTGGTATCCAACCATGCGACTGTTTCGGCAACCGCAAGCCGGCGACTGGGCGGGTGTGTTCGCCGAAATCAAGACCGAATTGGCCGAACTGGTGCGCAAGCGCGCGCCGACTCCCTGAGACGGCTGCAGCGTGTAATCAGGAGACTCGCACCTTGGAAGAGTATACGGCCTTCAATCGACAAAAGGCGTGTCGGTATGGCCAGATGGTCTACAACGTCAACGACATGTACGTCGGCCGCTCGCTCGATTTGTATGGCGAGTTTTCTGAGGGCGAAGTCGATCTGTTTCGCCAGATCGTCCAGCCCGGCCACGTCGTGATCGAAGTCGGTGCCAATCTTGGGGCCCACACGGTTTTTTTTGCCAAGACGGTCGGCCGCAAAGGTGCCGTGCTTGCATTCGAGCCACAGCGGATTGTGTTTCAGACGCTCTGCGCAAACATGGCGCTGAACAACATTCCTAATGCGATGTGCTTTTTGCAGGCCGTCGGGAGCCAACATGGCTCGGTCCTGGTTCCGGGACTCGACTACACGCGCGAAAACAATTTTGGAGCCCTCGGCTTGGGGCAATACGACAAGGGCGAACCGGTCGCCGTCGTGCCGCTCGACAACTTTGCGCTGAAGCGATGCGATTTCATCAAGATCGACGTCGAGGGTATGGAAGAGGACGTCATCCGCGGAGCCGCTGGAATTATCGGCCGCTTCAATCCCATCATGTACGTCGAGAACGACCGTCCAGAAAAGTCCGACAGCCTGATCCGCTACATCAATTCGATAGGCTATAGCATGTTTTGGCACCGGCCGCTGTTGTTCAATCCGAACAATTTTCTCGGCCACCAGGAAAACGTGTTTGGGACGATCGTTTCGATCAACATGATCTGCCTGCCGCCAGGATCGAATCCCGAGATGCGCGGTTTCGAACCGGTGCAGGTTCCGGCCGCCGATCCGGCACCGCCCGCGTCCGAATAGCCCGACGCACGTCGCAGGCCCTGCCCCAGCGGCCGCGGCCTAGTCAAACCGCTTTGGGTTGTTTCGTGTGCCGACAATGCTCGTTCGCGATGTTCCGCGCCGCGCTGCTTCGCGCATTGTCGGTGCGCTGGTAAACAAGACTCCATGAGCGATTGGGAATTCTGGATCGACGTCGGCGGCACGTTTACCGACAATTTCGCGCGCCGCGCGGACGGGCGGCTCGACCACTTCAAAGTGCTCAGCTCGGGCGTCATTAAGGGATCGGTCGGGGCCGAATCGTCGCGCTCGGTGATCGTCGATCCCGCGCGAACCACCGATCCCGACGACTTCTGGACCGGCTTTCAGCTCCGGCTGGTCAACGCCGAGGGTCAGGTGCTCGGGCAGTCGGACGTTACGCGCTTCGAACGATCGTCCGGTCGGTTGCACCTCTCCGCGCCGCTGCCCGACGATCCCCGCGCGGGCCAGGCCTACGAACTCTTTTCGCGCCTGGAAGCCCCGATTGTCGCGATCCGGTACCTGCTTGGATTGCCATTGTCCGAGCCGATTCCGCCGGCCACCGTTCGACTGGGCACCACGCGCGGCACCAACGCGCTGATCACGCGCCGCGGTGCCAAGACGGCCCTGGTCACGTCGCAAGGGTTTGGCGACATCCTGCACATCGGCTACCAGAACCGACCTCGATTGTTCGATTTGTCGATCACCAAGCCGATTCCGCTGTTTGCTACCGTGGTCGAAATCGATGAGCGCATCGACGCCGACGGCAACGTGATACGCGCGCCCGATCGTGGCGACGTGCGCAGGCGGCTCGAGTCGCTCCAAGGCCAGGGCATCGAATCGTTGGCAATTTGCCTGCTGCACGCCTTCGTCAACGACGACCACGAACGGCTGGTCGCCGACGTGGCCAGCGAACTCGGGTTCGACGAAGTTAGCGTCTCGAGCCGCGTCGCTCCGCTGGTGAAGATCGTTTCTCGCGGCGACACGACCGTGATGGATGCCTATTTGAATCCGGTGTTGCGGCGCTATGTTCGCGCGCTCCGCGAAGAACTGGCGACCGGCTCGCTGCGAATGTTGACCTCGGCCGGGGGCCTGGTCGACGCGGAATCGTTTGTCGGCAAAGATAGCATCCTCTCCGGTCCGGCCGGCGGCGTGGTCGGATTCTCGCGCGTGGCACAAGCTGCCGGGTTCGACCGGGCGATCGGGTTCGACATGGGCGGAACCAGCACCGACGTGTCGCGCTTCGACGGGCGTTACGAGCTGGAATTCGAGACCGAAAAGGCCGGCGTGCGCGTCGTTGCGCCGATGATGGCCATCGAGACTGTCGCAGCCGGTGGCGGATCGGTTTGTCACTTCGACGGCGTGAAACTGGTTGTCGGGCCGGACAGCGCCGGGGCCGATCCCGGACCGGCGTGTTATGGTCGCGGCGGGCCGCTCAGCGTGACGGACGTCAACTTTGTTTTGGGAAAGATTCCGCCGGCTCGGTTTCCCGTTCCCCGCGGTCGGCTCGCGGCAGAACACCGCCTCGATGAACTGATTGAACAAATCGAAACGGCGACCGGACGCCGCTACGAACGGCTCGAACTGGCCGAGGGCTATTTCCGCGTGGCCAACGCCAACATGGCCAAGGCCATTGGATCCATTTCGGTCGCCAAGGGATGCGACCCACGCGACTATGTGCTGGTGCCGTTCGGCGGAGCGGCCGGCCAACACGCTTGTGCCGCGGCGCGCGAACTAGGCATTCGCAAGATTCTCCATCATCCGCATGCCGGATTACTCAGTGCCTACGGGATCGGCCTGGCCGACGTCGAGCGGCATGCCGTATGCGGCGTGTATCGCACGTTGACCACCGGCGTGTTGGAAGAACTGTCCGTCGAGTATACGCGCTTGGAAGAGCAAGCGGTCGAAGGCGTCATGGCCGAAGGGATTCCCGCGGGCCGGATCACCGTAACACGGCTTGTGGAATTGCGTTATCAGGGCGTCGACGCCTCGTTGGTGGTCGCCAGCCCGATAGAAAACCCCACGCCGGCCTGCGAAGCGGCCTTCTCGGCCGAGCACCAGAAGCTCTACGGCTACGTCCACGAAGATCGCGCCCTCGAAGTCGTGGCCCTGCGCGTCGAAGCGCGGGGTCATACGTCGACGGCTCTTGACGAATCGCGCCGCGTCGAGACGCGTCCGGCCGTTGCCACGCGCTCGGTCGACTCGTACTTCGACGGTCAGCTCGTTGCGACCCAAGTGTTCGATCGGGCGAACCTCAAGCCGGGCGACCAAATCCACGGTCCGGCGATTGTCTGCGAAACGGCTTCCACCACGCTCGTCGATCCGAACTGGCGAGCCGAAGTACTCTCCGGGGGCGAGTTGCTGGTTTACGAATCGTCCGACCAAGCTCCGGCAGCGACCGTCGACACCGCCGCCGATCCGGTCATGCTGGAGATTTTCAACAATCAGTTCGCCGCCATCGCCGAGCAGATGGGCATTACGTTGCGCAACACGTCGAGCAGCGTAAACGTCAAGGAGCGGCTTGATTTTAGCTGCGCATTGTTCACTCCGACGGGCGACCTGGTCGTCAACGCGCCGCACATGCCGGTCCATCTGGGCGCGATGGCCGAGACGGTGCGCCGCGTGATTGCCGATAATCCAACGATGGGCTCGGGCGACGTCTTCGTGACGAACGATCCGTATCGCGGCGGCTCGCACCTGCCCGACATCACGGTCGTCACGCCGGTTCATGGCGACGAGGGCCGGATCCTGTTCTTCACCGCCAGCCGCGCCCACCATGCGGAAATGGGCGGAATCTCGCCAGGGTCGATGCCGCCCTTCTCGCAAAACCTGAGCGAAGAAGGCGTGCTGATCCGCAATTTCAAGTTGGTCGACGCGGGAACCGCCCAGTGGAACGCGTTTCGCGAATTGCTGCTGTTCGGCCCCTATCCGACACGCTCGGTCGATGCCAATCTGGCCGACGTCGCCGCGCAGGTGGCCGCCAACCATCGCGGCGCCGGCGATCTGGCGCGGCTCGTCCAGCGCTACACGCTACCGGTCGTCACCGCGTACATGAACCACATCCAAGCGGCCGCCGAGCAAAAGGTGCGCGCTTCGCTCGAGCGGATTACGCCGGGCAGCTACCCGTTTGTCGACCATCTGGACGACGGCACGCCGATCGCCGTCACCGTCACCATCGACGGGGATCACGCCACGATCGACTTCACTGGCACGGGCCCGGTCAACTCGGGCAACTTGAATGCCAATCGCGCGATCACGACGGCCGCGGTGCTCTATGTCTTGCGATGTCTGCTGGACGAAGACATCCCGCTCAACCAGGGCGTCTTGGCACCGGTCGACGTGGTCATCCCGCCCGGACTGCTCAATCCACAGGAGCAGGCCCGGGCTAAGGATTGTCCCGCGGTCGTTGGGGGAAACGTCGAAACGTCGCAGCGCGTCGTGGACGTGTTGCTCGGCGCGTTCGGACTGGCGGCCGCCAGCCAGGGCACCATGAACAACGTTCTGTTCGGCGACGCCACCTTCGGTTATTACGAAACGATTTGCGGTGGTTCGGGCGCCACGCGGCAATCCGCGGGCGCGGACGCGGTACACACGCACATGACCAACACACGGTTGACCGACCCGGAAGTGCTCGAACGTCGCTACCCGGTGCGCGTGCGCGAATTTGCGATTCGTCGCGGTTCGGGCGGCGCGGGTAAGCACTTCGGCGGCAACGGCGTCATCCGGCGGATCGAATTCCTGCGCCCGTTGGAAGTGTCGATTCTTTCCCAGCGCCGCGGTCCGTACGCTCCTTACGGCTTGCAAGGCGGCTCGCCCGGCGAGTTAGGTCGCAACACGCTTGTGCGCGTTGACGGTTCGACCGAAACGCTGCCGGCCTTGGCACAATTCCAGGCGCAAGCTGGCGACGTGCTGACGATCGAAACGCCCGGCGGCGGCGGCTTTGGCGAAGCATGACTGTGACCGCGCGGCGCGGTGATTGGTCGGGCCCAACACGCGGCTGGTACGCGATCGCCGCCCAAGCTCATTCCGAGGGCGCGGCGTCGGCGTCGCAGTGAAAATCGCGCCCGCGGCTGGTGGCAATCAGAATCAACGCGATGGACACGGTCGTCAGCACGGTAGCGAGCACCAGCGGCATTTGTGCCGCCTTGAGCCCCAGGTCTTCGGCCAGCGCTCGATTCTCGAACAACGGCACGCCCACCAGCGGGCCCAAGATGCGCGCCAGCGCCGAAATACTTTGGCCAATCCCCAGGATTCCGCCCTGTTTCGTGGGATCGGTCCACCGTGACAGGAGCGAATTGAGCGACGGCGTGACAAACGCGAATCCGGTTACCACGATCGCCAACCCAACCAGCAGCATCTGAAGCGACGGATAGACCGCAGCGCGTGCCAGGACAACGAAGCCGATCACCTCAACCACGGCACCGCCGCTGGCCATCAGGCTTTCGGGCAGCCGCGTGGCCACCTGGCGCACGATGCCTCCCTGCACGATCGTCAGCACCAGTCCGATATAGGCATAGGTGAGACACACCTGGCGAAAGTCGAACGCGTAGCCAACGTCGTCGGCGTCGATCATCAATGACAGCGTCGACTCGAGGTTGGCAAACGAAAAGACGCTGATGAAGATCGTGGCCAGCATCAAACCGACTGCCGGAATCGCCACCGCGCCGCGCAATGAAGCCACGTCGAACCAGTGCGGCCGTTGGGCGTGGCTCTGGGGACGAAGGCTTTCGGGCAGCTTGAAATAGGCCAACGCCAGCGCGAAGGCCGATAGCGCGGCGGCCGCGTAGCCCGGACCGGGCCCGGGATCGCCCGTGCCGCTGGGAACGGCCAGGTATCCGAACATCGGCCCGAACGTAAATCCCAGCCCGAACGCGGCGCCGATGAGCGCCATCCCGCGGGCGCGCGTTTTGAGCGTGGTGGCGTCGGCGATGTAGGCCTGCGCGGTCGAGATCGTGGCGCCGGCGACGCCCGCACCAATCCGCGAGGCGAACAGCAGCGGCAGGCTCTTCATCACGGTGGCCACGCCAAACAGCGTGTAGAAAACCACCGAGCCGCCCAGCCCGATCATCAGCACCGGGCGTCGACCGATGCGGTCGGAAAGTCGGCCCCAAAGCGGCGCAACCAGGAACTGCATGATCGAGAAGCTCGACATCAGCAGTCCGATGAGCACGCCGATCCGCGTGTGTCCGGGCTCTAGCCCGAGTTGTTCGGCGAAGTCCTTGGCATAGATCGGCAGCAATGGCAATACCATGCCAAAGCCCAGCAGATCGATGAATACGGTAAGAAAGATGACCGCGAGTGAAGCTTTGTGAGGAGCGTCGGACATGGATCGACAGTTCGGTGGTGGGCGATTCGAGCGATTCGGCGCGCAGCGGCAGGCCACGTGATTCTAACAAGCGGATTGTTCGACGCGCAGGTCATTTTGCGCCTGCGGCTCTCGATTCGCCCGCTGGTCAGCGATGCCGCCGGATTCTATGATTTGAAGCATGACGTCCCACACACGAGAAGACCGTCGCGCGGTGGAGTCGCTCGATGAAGAGGCGCTCAAGCGGCATCAGTTGGCGCGACTCAACGGGCTGCTGAAGGCCATTCTGCCAGAGAACCGCTTCTACGCGGAGAAGCTCAGGGGCATCTCGTCCGAGCAGTTGCAGGATGCGAACGGGCCGCTTCGATCGTTCGACGAATTCCTTGATTTTCCGTTCACGTTCAAGGACGAGTTGGCCGCGTCGTCGCGGCCCGGCAGCATGGCCGCGAACTTGACCTATCCCATCGAACACTACACGCGCTATCACCAAACGTCGGGAACGCACGGTCGACCGCTGGTCGTGCTCGACACGCCCGAGGATTGGAACTGGTGGATCGACTGTTGGCAGTTCGTGCTCGATGCGGCCGAAATCGGGCCGTCGGACCGAGTGTTGATGGCATTCTCGTTCGGGCCGTTCATCGGCTTTTGGAGCGCGTTCGATGCCGCGGTCACGCGGGGATGTCTGGTCGTGCCCGGCGGAGGAATCAACACGCTGGCCCGGCTCGAACTGCTGCGGACGACGAAAATCACGGTCATCTTCTGCACGCCCAGCTATGCGCTCCACCTGGCCGAAGTGGCGGCCGAACATCAGATCGACGTGGGCGAATTGGACGTGCGCCAGTTGGTGCTGGCCGGCGAACCGGGAGGTTCCGTCCCGGCTACGCGCGAGCGCATCGAGTCGGCCTGGAAAGCATGTGTCTTGGATCATAGCGGCGCCAGCGAAGTGGGCCCGTGGGGCTATGGCGACTTGCGCGGCCACGGCCTGTTCGTCAACGAGCACGACTTTCTGGCGGAGTTTCGATCGGTCAAGACGGGGGAACCGGCCGCCGAGGGAGAATTGGCCGAATTGGTGCTGACCAATCTCGGCCGCGCCGGCTGCCCAATCATTCGCTATCGCACCGGCGACCTGGTACGCCCCAGTTGGCAGCACGCCGGCGACAATCGTTTCGTGTTCCTCGAAGGCGGCGTGCTGAGCCGATCCGACGACATGATGGTAATTCGCGGTGTGAACATCTTTCCGAGTTCGTTGGAGCAGATTCTGCGCAGTTTTCCGGAAGTCGTGGAATACCGCATGACGGCCCGCACCGTCGCCGAAATGGACCAGTTGGTCGTCGAGATCGAAGATCGGCTGAACGATCCAGCGCGCGTTGCCGACGAACTGCGTCTGCGGCTGGGGCTAAAAGTCGAAGTGCGCACGGTGACACCCGGCAGTTTGCCGCGCGTCGAAGGCAAGGGCAAACGCTTCATCGACGAACGATGCAATTCCCAGCGGACATGACCAATCCAGAACAACTTGCCAGTGCTTCGGCCGCGACGCTGCGCGCGGCAATCCGAGCCGGCCAATGGACCGGCCCGACAGCCGGATTAGCGCGCGGATACGTGCAAGCCAACGTCGTGATCGTGCCAGTGGACGACGCGGTTGACTTCGCCGAGTTCTGTCGCTTGAACCAGCGCGCATGTCCACTCTTGGAACAGACGCAGCGCGGCGATCCAGAACCGAGCCAGTGCGCCCCGGCGGCCGACCTGCGGACCGACGTGCCGCGCTACCGTGTCTTTCGAAACGGCGCACAACAGCCGGACGAACCGACCGACGTGCGAGACCTCTGGCGCGATGATCTGGTTGGGTTTCTGCTGGGCTGTTCGTTCACGTTCGAAAACGCGCTGGTCAACAGCGGGATCAGCGTGCGGCATCTCGACCAAGGGCGCAACGTGTCGATGTATCGCACCAAGCACGCCTGCAAGCCCGTGGGCCGATTTGCCGGGAACCTGGTCGTCAGCATGCGCCCTTTTCCGGCCAACCAGGTCGATCAGGTACAGGCCATCACCAGCTTGTATCCCACGCAGCACGGCGCGCCGATCCACGTGGGCGACCCGGCGGAACTGGGGATCGCTGACCTGGCGCAGCCCGACTTTGGCGACGCGGTCACAATTCGACGAGACGACGTGCCGGTGTTCTGGGCCTGTGGCGTGACACCGCAATTGGCGCTGCTCAACGCCGGCTGCGAATTGGCCATCACGCACAGTCCGGGCTGCATGTTCGTGACCGATTGGAAAGACGTCGACCAGCAACTCTCTTGCCCAGCGCAGTTGCGCATCGATCCCCAGAGCGCGGTTGAGCCGTGACACCGACAAAGACCCACGCATGACCACCGTCAGCCGCCAACCGTTTCCCATCGACGCTTGCCGGGACCAGTTTCCGGCCTTTGCGCGGCACGTCGACGGGCAGCCCGCGGTCTATCTGGACGGCCCCGCGGGAAGCCAGGTGCCGCAGCGCGTCATCGACGCGATCGGCACGTATCTTGGGCAAACCAATGCCAACCACGGTGGATTGTTCGAGACAAGCCGCCAAAGCGACGCGATGCTCGCCGACGCACACCGGGCCGTTGCCGACTTGCTGGGCGTCGACTCGCCCGAGAGTACGATCTTTGGCCCGAACATGACTACGCTCACGTTCGCCCTCAGCCGGGCTCTGGCGCGAACTTGGAACGAGGGCGATGAGGTGGTCGTCACGCGATTGGACCACGACGCCAACGTCAGCCCGTGGGTCCTGGCGGCGCGCGATGCCGGTGCAACGATCCGGCGCGTCGATTTTCGACCCGAAGATTGCACGCTCGATCTGGACCAACTGCGCGCGGCCATCAACGAGCGTACGCGGCTGGTCGCCGTCGGCAGCGCCTCGAACTCCGTCGGCACGATCAATCCGATTCGCGAAATCTGCCGGCTGGCCCACGACGCCGGAGCTCACGTGTTCGTCGACGCGGTCCACTTCGCGCCGCACGCCTTGATCGACGTCCCTGCATGGGACTGCGACTTTATGGCCTGCTCTGCCTACAAGTTCTTCGGGCCGCACGTCGGTATCTTGTGGGGTCGCCCGGAATTGCTCGAATCGCTGGCGGCGTACAAAGTCCGCCCCGCGTCAAACGACCTGCCGGACAAATGGATGACCGGTACGCAAAACCACGAGGGCATCGCCGGCGTGGCGGCAGCGATCGAATACTTGGCCGACTTGGGACGTTCGCTCGCGCCGGCGACAAGCAATCGCCGCGGTGCACTAGCCTCCGCGTTCGAGCAGATCGGAGCTTACGAGCGGGAACTGTGCGGTCGTCTGCTCGACGGACTGTCGCGGTTGCCGCAAGTGCGCGTGTGGGGAATTACCGATCCAACCAGGCTCGACCAGCGCGTGCCTACGGTTTCGATCACGCATCGCGGCATGTCCTGCGCTGAATTGGCCGAACGGTTGGGCCGGCGGGGCATCTTCGTGTGGCATGGGCACTTCTACGCACTGGAACTGACCGAAGCGCTCGACCTCGAACCGGATGGACTCGTGCGGCTGGGCCTGTTGCACTACAACACGATCGGCGAAGTCGATCGGCTGTTGCAGGCACTGCGCGAAATAACCGACGATGCTGGGGCAAAGGCTAAACGATGAACCTTCAACCGACCAAGCTCGAGCTGCAAGAAGGCAACCGGCTGCGCATCGAATGGAGCGATGGCCAGTCGCACTCGATTCCGTTCGGCACGCTCCGCTCGCGGTGCCCCTGCGCGACGTGCCGAGAACAGCGGGCCGCGCCCCCGCAGCCAACAGGCGGGCTGCAAGTCATCTCCAAGGCCGAAGCCCAACCGCTGAAAGTGCTGGGCATGCGACCGGTCGGCAACTATGCCTATGCCATCGCCTTCAGCGATGGGCACGATACAGGCATCTTTACGCTTGAGTTTCTCCGCGAATTGGGCGCCGACGCGTCGGACTAGGCATGTAGGCCGCGCGACGTTCGCTGCCTGAATCGATCGCCATTTCGTCGATGGCGGCAACGAGCGACAAGCGTGCGCCGCGAAAGCAGCCGTCAGCCAGAGGCTACTTCGCGTCGAGCCCCTGCTGAAGGTCCTTCAACTCGGGGTCGCCCAACGCGTCGACGGCGTCTTCGACTTGCTTCTTCTTGACGACGTCGTCGCGACCGATGTGGATCTTCTGGTACACATCGTCAGAGATAATGAAGTACCAGTCGGCGAACCGGTCGTTCAGCTCGTTGACCTTGTCCTGGCCCTTCTTCACCGCTTCGTCGTATTCTTCCTGACGGCGCTTGTTCTCACGTTCGATGGCCACGCGCTCCACTTCTTCTGGAGACGGGGTGGCCGCCGACTTTGGCGCGTCGTCGGACTTCGCTTCGTCGGAGGCGTCGCCCTCTCCCTTGTCGTCCGATTCCGCGGGGGCCTCGGCGGCAGCGCTTGCCGGCTGTTCCGCCGGCTCGCCCGCATCGTCAGGCTCCTTTGCTTCCGTCGCATCGGCCGGGTCGTTCGACTCTTCTTGCGCCGCGGTCTTTGTTTCGGGCACGGACTCTTCGTCGGGCGTATCGCTCGACGCATCCTCGGATGCGGGCTCGTCGCTGGTCGGCTCCGCATCGTCCTGCGGCGTGCTCTCGTCGTCCGACTTGGCTTCGTCGGCCGGCTTTTCCTCGGCAGGTTGGTCCTCGGCGGGCGGATTCTCATCCGTCCCCTCGGCGCCGGGCACCGGTTGGAGTTCGGGCTTGGGAATCTGGCTCTCGTCGAACTGCGCCATGACGAACAAGAAGCGGTTCAGCGATGGGTCGCTCTTGGGTTCGGCGTCTTCGCCTTCGCCCTGCTCCGCCCCCTCATCGCTCGTATCGAGCCCACCGGCGATCCGCCCGAACCGCAGCACATAGCGCACACCGTCTTTGGTGGTACACGTGGCTTCGCCCTCGCTGGAGTACACTTCGACGTGATCGTCGACGGGCACGGGATAAAACCCGCGCGAGATGAGCGAGGCCTGCGCTTCGTTGTCTTTAACAAACTCGTCACTGGCCCGCAGATCCTGACTCAGACCTTTCGGTTTGCGTTGGACGTCGACAATCTGCAAATCGTCCAGCGCCGATTTCAACGCGTTTAACTTCTCGTTGTCGAGTTCTTCGCCTTCGCCCAGCGTTGTCGGCACGGGTTGGCCCTGCCCGTCGACCTCGGACATTTCGACAAGGCTCCAGGTCGACTTCGTGTCGTCGTAGGCCAACGTCATCTTCGAGCGCGGATTCATGCGCAGGCCCATTCGACCCTGGGCCGTCGGAGCCTCCTGGATCGAGTAGTCGTTGAGCGAAACATTGCGCACGTCGAACGCGTTGAGCTTGAGCAGGTCTTCTTCGATCCAGTCCTCGAACTTCGTCGAAAACCGATCGGTGTTGAGCTTCACGACATAGATCAGGTCGCGATCCGCCTCGCGGACGTAGCGCAACTGTGGCTGGTCTTTGACCTGTTTGCCCACGACCAGGTCGGCCAGGACTTTGTCTTTCTTATCTTTGAGCGAGACGCGCGTACCCACGCCGGTCATTCCGGAGCGCAGCGTTTGCGGATCGGGCGAGACCACGCCGTACAGTTCCTGATCGCCGGGGCTGTCGCTGACCATGCCCAGGATTTCCAAGTCGATTAACGACGTGGCGGCTTCGGCCATGTGGTCCTGAGCGTCGGCCGGATAGCCGCTGTGTGAGGGGATCGACCACACGCCGTCGATCTGCGCCACTTTGAACGGATGGATCGTCGCCGTGTCTTCGTCAAAGCGGACGACTTCCAGGCTCTTGGCGGCCAACGGATCCTTGAACGTCTCGAACAGCTTCGTGCCGACTTCGGGCGGGGCGCTGTGGTCGGGCGGGGCGGGTCGCCATGGCTCCCAGGCAACCAGCAACGCCATGCCGGCCACTAGGACATAGATCGCGGTCTTACGACTTTCTTGGTTTTCCATCGATCACACCTTCGTCAGGAAATGCGCCGGGTAGTCGTTGCGAGCGCGTTGCACTTCGCGTCGCTCACGCTGCCGGCGGTTTGTTCGTGTATTCAAAAAACGTTTCTCGGTAACAACAATGGTCCGCGATTTCATTCGCGCGAGCGGCCGCTAACGCAACCGCGACTTCGACACGCCCTCGCGCTCACTGGCCCGGCGATTGAAAAACACGACAAACGCCACGATCAACGGCGGAATGGGCGGCAGCAAAACGGCCCACAGCTTGTAGCGATCTTGCACTTCCCGAACCCGCTGCGCGGATTGGCTCTCGATCTCTTTGATCTGCTGATCCCGGTCGCGCTTCAGTTGCTCGACGCGGCTATCCAGCCGCAGTTGGCCAACCTGCTGCGCTTGCAGGATCTCGATCATCGCCTGCTGCTGGTCCAAGCCTTCGCGCTTCTTCAACTCGGCAATACGGTCGTCGAACTTCTTCTGCGCTTTGGCCCGTTCTGTTTCGAACTTTTTAACAAACTTTTCGCGCGCGTCGTCGGCCAGCTCGCGGGCGGCTTCCGTCTCGGCGGTGATCGTGGTCAGCGTGCGGTGCGCGGGCCGCCGCGTGCGGATCTCGACAAATCGATCGTCGTCGGCCAATACGTCAAGCACGTTCAACACGAACGGGACGTTGTCGAATTGAAACTCGAATTCGTTGTCGGGATCATCGCCCCGGGCACGCAGCGCGAAAAAGGCACCGTAGAGGCAATCAATGTCGCCGACGACCACGACGTTAATCTCGGGATCGGCCTTGGCGTCGGCGGCTTCGCCCTCGGCGGCAGGCTCGTCCTTTGCGTCGGAGTCGCCGGTTGGCGATGCCTTGGAAGCGTCGTTGGCCGACTTCTCGGATGGCGCATCGGCCGCATCGGTCTCGGCGCCCTGATCGTGCATCGGGATGTTTTCGGTCTTCGGCTTTCCGGTGATGTGTGCCGCCAGAACGTACTTCTCGTTGCTGGGCCGTTCCACCAGCGACAGGTTCGGATTCATCCGTGGTTGGCCCATGAACGACGGCTCGAAGATCTGATCGTAACGCACGGTGCCCGTCCGATCGCTCGTGGAAACCAATTCGGTGAATTTCAAGGGCGAAGAGTTCAAGCCGCTGACCGAACCCGGGAACAGGAACAACACCTGCTGCAATTGCTTGGTCGCGGGGCTGTCGAGATTGAACGGTTGCGGCGCCCCGCTTCCATAGTCGACGAAGACCCATTCACGGGTAATGAAATCAGTCAGCTTCGGCATCGGATTGTAGTCTTGCCAGATCACGTTTTCGCCGCTGAAGTCGACGCCCAACAGGGCCCACAGCTTGTTGATGTCGCCCTTGGGCTGCGGCGGCTGCCGCTGTTGCATGAACATGTTGCCCGCGCCGGGCGGTTGTTTGGGCGCCGTGGTTCCCGGCACGTCAGGGGCGATCCACGGCATTGGGTCCTCAAAGATCGCGGTCGGCTGGCCGCTCTTGACCGCGGCAATGAAGTTGTCCATCTGCGGCGGCGTCAACGACGAAGGTTGCGCCGCCAACAGCACGTCGAACCGCTCGGTGATCGGACTATTGGGATCGACCTGCACCACCTCGTACTGCTTCTCCAGTTCGTCGATGATCAATTCATTGCGCGTCGGCGTGAAGGTTTGCTGATCGAACGAACCGTACAGTTTCGCGTCGGTCGTGAGCACGCCGATCTTCTTGCGCGTCTGCTGGCTCACCGTTGCGATCGAGCGCACCAGTTCGTATTCGACCGGAATTCCCTTGTCGAGAAACGGAACCACAACCTTGTCGAGCCCGCAAGTGAATGCCAGGCCCATGAAGATTTCTTCGCGGGTGCGAGCGCCCCGCGTGCGCGATTCGACGGGCACGGGGCGAATGGCGAACTGCTGTTCGGCCCGCGTCGCTTCCTCGCTGAACAGCTCGACGTCGTTGCCGATCACGCGCAACTTGTCGCCGGCCGCCGCCTCCAATTCCCGCAACGTGGAAAGCAGGTTGAGGCGTGTTTGCACGTAGGCCTCGGGCACTTCGGGGCTGATGAAATACTCGACAACCACGGGCCGTTCGTTTTCCAGGTTGGAAATCAACTCCAAGCTTTGCGGCGCCAACGAACTGAGTCGCTCCGTCGTGGCATCCACGCGAAGTCGATCATGGCGCGACAAAAACGCGTTGAGCGAAATCACGACAGCCACGAGAGCCAGGAAGCGCACCGCATAGTGACCCGCAACCGATCGGCCTTCGGGTCCGCCGCGCCAATGACGCCGGCCGATGAGCACGACGCTCAAGTACAACATCAGGGCCACGATCGCCAGAAAATAGCCAACGCTGGCCAGGCTGATCACGCCACGTGAAAAGTCGTTGAACTGTTCGCTGATGCTCAATCGTCGCAATACCGGCATCCAGGAGGGCGCCGCCGATGCGAAAACCAGCGGGGCGTTGAACAGCGCACCGAGGATGAAACCTACCGTGAGGTTCCCGGTGAGGAACGACGCCACCATGCCGATCGACAGCATCGCCAGCCCGACAACCCAGTATCCGAAATAGGTTGCCAACAGCAGCCCTAAGTCGGGATCGCCCAGGTAGTCCAGCACGCAGTAGTTGGACACCAGAGAAAACGCGAGCGAAACGGTGTAGATCGCCACGGCCGCCAGGAACTTCCCCAGCACGACGTCGAAGTCGCCGGCCGGAATCGTAAGCAGCAACTCGTCGGTCCCCTGCCGGCGCTCGTCGGCCCAGATGCTCATCGTGATCGCCGGCACGAAGACCAGCAGGATGTACGGCAAGTACTGGTTGAGCTGGTCCAGGTTTGCCAGATTCGCGTTGAAGAACTCGTTTGGCCAGAAGGCCGCGAACGAACTGAGCAATACGAATACGCAAATGAACACGTACCCGGTTGGGTTGCTGAAATAGCTGACGAAGTTTCGTTTGAAAATCGCGCTAATGACGTTGGGTTTCATGGCTTCGACCTGAAATGACAAGCAGGAAAAGATGAATGGGATTGGATTGGTATCAGCCGGCGACGTTACGGCCGGTGTTTAATGTCTTGTTCTGTCGCGGTCTCGTTGTCTTTGCTCAGACGGTCGGTCTGTCAACAGAGGTTCTGGCAAGTCAAACAACCAGCGCGTCCTAGACGGTTTCGGTGGTCAACTGGTGGAAGCGCGCGTCCAGCTCGCGTCCGTCGGCTCTGAACTCTGCCACGGATCCGTCGAACACCAGCCGCCCTTCGTTGATGAACAACACGCGACCGGCGATCGCTTCGACCTCCTGCAAGATGTGCGTCGATAATAGAATCGTCTTGCTCTTGCCCAGCGTGCGAATCGTTTCGCGTACGTCACGGATCTGGTTCGGATCCAGACCGGCGGTCGGCTCGTCGAGGATCAGCACGTCCGGTTGGTGCAACAACACCTGCGCCATGCCCACGCGCTGTCGATAGCCCTTGGACAACTTGCCGATCGCCTTGCCGATCACGCTTTGCAGCGCACACAGCTCGACGACGGCGTTGATTCGCTCGCGCTTGCTCGCCGCCGACATGCCGCGCGCGTCGGCAAAGAATTCCAACAGGCTGCGCGGCGTCATGTCCGGATAGAGCGGGCCGTTCTCCGGCAGATAGCCCAAGCGGGGCGATCCGGCCAATCGATCCGTCGTCATGTCGTGGCCGGCGATTCGGGCCACGCCGCTGGACGGAGCCAAATAGCCGGTCAGCAACTTCATCGTCGTGCTCTTTCCAGCACCGTTGGGGCCAAGGAAGGCGACGACTTGTCCTTGGGGAATGCGGAAGGATACGTCTTCGACGGCGGCGAAATCGCCGTAGTACTTGGTCAGCCCGATCGCCTCGATCATGGCCGGCCCGTGGTCTTCGCTCATCGATCAACTACTCCGCTGGGGCGCAGGGGTTGGGGATAACGTGGCACCGAACTCGAGGGTTCCGTCGGGGCATCCACCGGCTTGCGATTGCTGGTGTCGAGAACCGCGGCATCGCGGGACAGCCTCTCCGGAGGGTCGCCGATGGACTCGCTCGCCAGGAGCCACTCGTTCGCGGTATGCAGCCTAAGAAGTTACAACGAACGCCGGTCCCCTGTCCAGACTTACGCAACGTGGACGGATTTGGATCGACACGGCCCGCGAAAATGAGCAATTTGGCCCGCCGGCCGCCGATTCAGGCCGATTTCCCCGCGAACGGGACACCGCCACCCGGTTGGGCAGCCGCAGGCCAGCCCGGCCATCTTGTATTGCCTCGGCCGTTTGTGACGATCACAAATCCGGCTGTCCAAAATGCGGCTGCCTGGCTGGCTTCGGACGCTATCAGGCAGCGGCTTCGCCCGGGTCGGCGAACGCTTGGGTGCGCCGCACGAATCGGTATCCGGAAATCCGAGTCGCGCCCAACACGAAGACCTGGACCGCTGCCGGGACGCTGATCGCAACCATGGCCGCGGCCGTGTCGTAGCGCAGCGCGACGCTGACGCCCCAACCCAGCAGAAGACTCCCGGCAATCAGCATGACAGACGGCAATATCCAATAACGAAACACCAGCACCGACACCACGGCGCTAAGCGAAATCCCGGCCTGGATCGCGCCAACCACACACGCGACGATCTGCGTATCCTGGCGCACACTGAGCGACTGCATCCGCGTGACCACTCCCAGTGCCACGGCCACTAGCACGGTCAGCAGCATGATGTCGCGTACAGAGAACCGCGGTATCTCGCTGCCGATCGACAGCGTTGACAGGGTGGCTACCGACGAACGCGTCGTGGTGAACCGCACGACGCGCATCAGAGTCAGCACACCGATGATCGTCACGGCCTGTACCCAAAAGGCCAGAATCATCTCGGACTCCGCCCTCACGTCCCATTGGCGCAGGAATTGCCAATTCCCAAAGAACGCGATCAGAAATGTCGCTAACCGGAGCAAGAAACCGTCGCGGCCGATGGCGACCCACACGCTGGCCAGGCCACACGTGATGGTCAACGAGGCCACGACCAACGCACTGATGACGCTTGGCCGATACGGAGCGTCGACCTGCGCCAACCCGTATTGCATCAGTAACACGACGGCGATCGTCGCCACGGTGCGCACGATCTGAGGCACTGCCGAACGCATCCGCCGCGTCCTCCCGAGGTGCGAGAGTCGATTCACACCAACAGATCTTCACACCAAACAGTTCGTTGAAGGGGATCGCTCCACCGCTTCGGATCTGAATTTGGCGGATTCTAGTGAAACCACAAGCACGATGCCACGAATTGGCCGAAGCGCCTTATGAATGCCGCCGAAACGCGATCCGCCGCTGCCACCGTGTGTCGTCGCGTTAGAGGAAACTGACGCGCGCGTACGCGCCGACCGCGACCGACGGTCGAATCCCCTAGGAAAGAGGTGGCAAACTAGAAAAATTACTTGTCACCCCAATGTCGGCCGTGGTACCATGACCCACGGTAGTCGACCTGCCCCGCAACTCACCGCCCGGCTGGTCGAATTCGTTTATCCGGAGGCCGCTCGTGAAAACACGTTTCGCCTGACGTTACAACGTTCCGTCTCGATCGATTCGTTTTCACACTCGATGGGTGGCTTCCGTGGATAGACCTACTTTCGTGCTGGCCCGCGCCGGCGCGTCCTTGCTCGCATTTCTGGCTGTGTCGTTCATTTGCCTGCCGGCACATGCAACCACGCTGGACTTCGAGGACTTGCCCCTCGGCCAGCAGTACGATCTGAACGCCGGCACGCCGACGATTCCCGACTCGTTCGTCACCAACGGCGTGCCCGTGCAACTGGCCGAGTTTTTCCTCCTGCCGTCGGGCAGCACGACGTCCGGATCGGCAACGGTGTTGGACTCCGTGGCCAACCCATTCTCGACCGCCGGCGGATCCGGCAACTACATGTTCATGGGCAACGTCAACCTCGACTTCCAGTTGCCCGGACCGGCATCGGAGTTGAGCTTTTTGTTTGGCGAGTTCGGGGGCAATTTGAACCTGCGGGTCAATGGCGACCTGGCAAACGTCTCGTCCTTCTTCTCGCTGCCGGCCACGCTCGGCGGGGCCAACGTGACGGTCGACTCGTTGGGCTCGACCATCTCGGGCGACTTGGGGCGCGTAACCCTGACGGGTAATATTACGTCGATGATCGTCGGCGGGCAGGAGTTCTCCATCGACGACGTCATCATCGTGCCGGAGCCGTCTACGTGCGCCCTGGCGTCGATCGGGCTTGTTGGCTTGTTCGCGGCGGTGTGGCGCAATCGGCGTCTACGCCGCGGCTAGCCGTGTCGCGCACGGCCGCTGCCACAAGTTGCGTGCTGCGCCGCGCGGTCGATCGGTCACGTCCCACGCCGAAACGCGATCCGCCGCTGCCAGTGCGTGTCGTCGCGCTCGGGAAAGTCGCCGCGCAGGTGGACGCCCCGTGTTTCCTCGCGGGTGCGGGCCGCTTCGATGATGATGCGTGCCACGGTGAGCATGTTCTGTAGTTCCCACCCACCCGTGTCGGGAAACTGCCGCGGCAATACGTAACTGCACCATCGATCGATCGATTCGGCCGCTTCGTCCAGATGCTCGCGATCGCGGCGCACGCCGGCGTTGCGTCCCATCAGGCTCTTCAGCGCATTGCGGATGTCGCCTAGGTTCAGGCTCTCGGCACCGTCTTCGATGGTTGGATTGGAGATCGGCGCGGCGCGCAACTCGTCGTCGTGCCGGGCGGCTTCGCGCGCGGCCCCGGCTCCGGCGTGCGCCCCGAAGACCATGCCTTCGAGCAAACTGTTCGACGCCAGGCGGTTCGCCCCGTGCAACCCGCTCGACGTGCATTCGCCCGCCGCCCACAAGCCGGGCAATGTGGTCCGCCCGTCGGCATCGACCGTAGCGCCCCCCATCATGTAATGCGCCCCGGGGCGGACGGGGATGCGATCCCGTGTGATATCCAGTCCAAACTCGGCACACTTGGCGGCGATCCCCGGAAACCGCGATCGAACAAAGTCCGCGTCCAAATGTGTCAGATCGAGAAACACATTCGGTGCGCGCGTCCGCTCCATCTGGGTGACGATCGCACGGCTCACGATGTCGCGTGGTGCCAGTTCGCCCCGCGGGTCGAAATCGGTCATGAAGCCATGACCGTTTCTATCGACCAGCCGCGCGCCTTCGCCCCGCATCGTCTCGGTGATCAGGCTGCGGCTACTGCCGGCGATGTAGAGTACCGTGGGATGGAACTGCACGAACTCCATATCGCGCAGTTCGGCCCCGGCGCGATACGCAATCGCCAATCCGTCGCCGGTCGCAACGTCGGGATTGGTCGTTTCGCGGAACACCTGGCCAGTTCCGCCGGTACACAGAATCGTCTGCTTCGCCCAGACACAGGTCTTGCCGCTTTGTTGACTCCAAACGAGCGCGCCGCGGCACGCTCCGTCGTGCGTCAGCAGATCGAGCGTGAAGGAGTCTTCGAGCGTTTCGATGTTAGGCATGCCGCAGGCCCGGTTGATCACGGCCCGCATCAGTTCCTTTCCCGTGGCATCGCCCAAGGCGTGTACGATGCGATGATGGCTGTGGCCGCCTTCGCGACCCAGGTCGAGGACGCCGGAGACCTGATCGAAGTTCGTACCCCATTCGATCAGCTCATTGATTCGGTCCGGCGCTTCGCGGACCACCATCTCGACCACTTCCTGGTCGCACAGGCCGCAGCCGGCGGCAAGCGTGTCGGCAATGTGGTCTTCGAACCGATCCTCTGGATCCAGCACGCCGGCGATGCCGCCCTGCGCATAGTTGCTGTTGGATTGCCGCAGTCCGCTCTTGGTGACGACCAACACCGATTGATCCTGGGGCACGGCCAGCGCGGCGCGCAATCCGGCCAGCCCACCCCCGATGACGAGCACGTCAGTGAAACGGTGGGGCACGCGCTTCGGATCGAACGGCACCAGGTACTTGGGAATACTTTCAAGCATCTGTGGACTAGGCGGTGCGATGGCGAATGGGCGACCCGAGCGCCCCGGGAACTAAAATGGGCGCCGATGAGAACCGTCGAAACCACCATTCTAGACGATCGACACGACGCGACCACCACTCGATAGTGGTTCACTCAGGCGGCGGTTCGCCGGCAACCGCACAATCCGAATTCGCGTTACGTCGTGCGGTCCGGCAACCGGCGCAGCCGATTACTTTCCGCCACGGGCCGTGCCCTGCGTGTAGGCCTTCGTCTGCTCGGCGTACTCGGGCGGCGGACTGCTGCGGCGCGATTCGCGCAGTCGCTTGAACTGATCGTCGCGTGCATCGTTGCCCCGCAGCGTCGTCGTGCGGGGCCGTAGCCCCAAGCTCCGCAACGTGTCGTCCAGCTCGCGCTTCGCGTCGCGCCCTTCGGCGCTGGGCGTATCGGCCTGCTTCCGCAATTGCTCCCAACGATTCACGAAACGCTGCAAGTCGTCGCGCGTCCAGCCCAGGCTTTCGAGCAGCTCCGGGTCGGGCTGGTCCTTGGCTAATTCGTCCTTCAGGTGCGACAGCGCCAGGTCCGTCGCCTTACGCGCGTAGTCGAGGTTTGCCTTGTCCTCAACTTCGGGCGCGGAACGAGAGGGCCGCTCCGGCGGCTCGTTGTCGTTGGCACGCTCGCCGCCCTGTCCGGTGGGCGTTCCGCCGCCGGGCTGGCCTTCGCCGTCGGCTTGTGAGTCGTCGCGGGGACTGTCCGCTTCGGATTGCTGCTCGTCGGAGGGCCTATTCGGCTGCCCGGGCTTGTCGCCTGTGCCGCGTTGTTCCGACCCGGCACCTTTCTTCGAACCACTGCTGCCGGTGGAACCGTCGGCTGCCTGATCTTCGCCACCGCGATCCGACGTCTCGCCCTGCCCCTCCTGTTGCGAAGTTCCGGCTCCTTCGTCAGCCGCGGTGTTTTGACCCGCGCCGCCGGTGCCCGGCTTGTTGGCCTTCTGACCACCTCCGCGTTTTCCGCCGCCAGAACGATCGCCCTCGTCGCCTCCTTCCGAGTCGCTTTCGCGCTTGCTCTGACTGGGCGATTGCGGCTTGTTCGCGTCTTGCGAATCTGACTCGCTGTCAGGCGACTCACGGTCCGACTTCTCGCGGGGTTGGTTCGAGTCTTGTGGACTGGGCGAACCCTGTTGATCTTCGCTCTTCTGGCCGGCGCCCGAGTTGCCCTTGTTGCGCTGGCCGTCGCCACCCTTCGTGTCGGGCCGCTGCTGGCTGCGCGATGGCTGGTTCTGCGCACCAGTTGGGTCGCTCTTCGACTGCGCGCCCTGCCCCTCGGTTGACTGGTCGTCCGGCGACTGTTCTTGACGCTGTTCCTGGGGCTGGCCGCTGTTACGCTGCGCATCGTCCTGCTGGCCGCCTTTTTGTTCGGCACTGTCGCTTTGGTCGCTGTCTTTTTGGCCGTCTTCTTGGGCACTGTTCTCTTGGGCGGCGTCGCGCTTCTGGCCGTCCGGTGATGCTTGTTCGCGCTGTTGGCCGTCTTGCGGCTCGCGCCCTTGTCGATCCTGTTGGTCCCCGCCGCGACGTTCCGCGGGATCGCTGCCGGGCTGCTCCTTGCGCATCGACTCGTCGCCGGCAGGCTCGACTTGGGTCTGCTTCTGGTTATCGGCTTCTTGTCGCTGGCCGCCGTCGTCTTGCTGGCCGGCAGAATTGTCCGACGACTGGCGATCCTGCGATCCGGTTGGATCCGATTCTTGTTGGTCGCCTGAAGGCTCTTGCCGTTGTTCGCCGGCGCGCTGACGCTCATCCGCCGGGTCGGATTTGCCCTGCTGCTGACGGTGCTTCAAGATCCGTTCGATGGCATCGCCGTCGTTCGAGCCGTCGCTGGCGACACCCGGCTCGTCGTCCGATGGTTGGCCTTCGCCACCCTTCGAGGATGCATCCGTTTGCCCGTCGCCGGACTGGCCGGTCGAGCTGGACTCGTCGCCTTGTTCGGCGTCGTTGCCGCGCTGGTCTTCCGATTGCCGATCATCGGAGCGTTGCTGGCCATCGTCACCCCCCTGCCCTTGCTCCGACTGATCCTGCTGATCACCGTCTTGCTGGCGGGGCGAGCCATCCTGGCCATCGGCATTCTGGGACCGCTGCTGCTCCTGGTCCGGATCTGGGTTGTCTTCGGGCGGCGTATCTTCGTCGCGCGGTTGATCGGAGTCGCTGCCGGCGCGCCGCTCGCCTTGGCCGTCGTCGCCGGTCGGGTCGTTTTGGGCAACCTGGTCTTGTTCGGATTGCGTCTCGTCGGGCTCGACGATGCGGATGCGTCGGCGCGGCGTCTGGGTACGATTCGGCCGCGGAGTCTTGTTGTCCTCGGCAGTTGCCCAGTATTCGACCACGTCGCCGGTCTTCAGCGTGAACTTGCTCGCGTCGAAGGGCACCCGCGCGACGAACTGGCCGGGACGCGTTTCCGAAAGTACCAACTTGTCCAGCAGCGGCTCGCCCGACCGTTCGGCCGAAACCTTCACCATGCCGAGCGCAAAGTCCGGGTCGTTGGCGACGGTCTCCCAGGTCAACGTACCGTTGGCCGGCAGGGCGACTTCTTCCTTCGAAGGTGCGACGATTTCGATCTCGGGCGGAATGTCGCGCGTCACTTCAATCTGATGCTGAACCGGCTGCGGGTTTCGCTGACCCTCTGTATTGGTAAAGACCAGTTGGTACGAGCCGTATTTCGGCTCTTTGCCGTCGGCATCGAACGCAAGCCGAAACGACGCCGTGGCGCGTTGTTCTTCGGTCGACATGCGCTGGTCGAGTTTGCCGTCACAGTCGAAGTCGACGAATGCCGAATCGATGCCGGAATTGGCCAGACCCTCGACCGTGACCCGCGTGCCCTCGATGGCCTTGATGTCGCCCTGCTGTTCAACGCGCTGCGCGAGCAAACCGGTGTACTTGGGATACTCGTAACGGAGGGCTTCGACGAAGATCGTCGGCGCGTCGACAACCGTTACGTCGAACGCGCGCGTGATCGCGTCGCCGGCTTCGATGCGGTAGATCAGGTCTTGCTGGAGCGATCCGTCACCTGCCGGCAACGTGGCCGTGTGTTTGTATCCGTCGGAGCCCAGGGTCATCTCGATCGCCCGATCGACGATCTGTCCGTCGGCCGTCGTGTAAAAGAGCGTGACCTTTTCGTCGTCGGCCAAGCCCTGAACCCGGGCCGCGATGCGAATCTGTTGCCCTCGAAAAGCGTCAGTGTCACCCGGCTCGATATGCGAAATGGTCGTGCTCGTCGGAGCGCTGATGTCGGCCCAGGGCGCGGCAATCCGCCCCACAGTTTGAAACAGCCCCTTGGGCGACAGCATGGCGTACAGCGCGCCGACGAAGATGATCGTCAACAGCACGTAGCCGATGCGAACCAGGTTCGAGCGATCGACTGCCATGTCGGCGTGCGCGCCGGCCAGGTTCGTGGCGGCTTGCTCCTCGATCGCGCGATACATCACCGGGCTAACCGCCGAACGATCCGAGCGAAAGAACAGAAAGTTCACTAGCGTGTTCTTGAGCGACGGCTCGCTCCGTTCGATCGTGTGCGCCGCGTACAGCGGATTGATCCGGTGCAACAGCAACGGACCGATTCGGACAGCGAGAAAGCCCAAGGCCGAAACGACGTACGCAGCCAAAAACAACGTGCGACCCCAGAAGCCAAGTCCGCCGGTGATCAGCCAGTGATCAAACAACGCGGCAACCAGGAAAAATGCCAGCGTGCCGGCGGCCAGCACCATCAGGTTGGCCGCAACGTCCACGGTGCGCACATGACCGCGAGTCTTGCGCAACTGGGCCTCGATGTAATCGTCGAACTCGACGACGCGCCCACCCGAGTGGCTCGATGGGCCAGCGTTCGGAGTGGCGGCCTGGGGCGGGTTGTCGTTTTGAGTGGCCATGGTAGGCGGCTGTCGCACGCCGGCGCTTGATGGTGCTCGTTCGGGCCCCGGTCGATCTTGGCGGCAGGACTTTCGGGCCGTGCCGGATGCTCTCTCCATCGAATAGTATAGCGGACGGCCAGGTTTGCGGGCCGCCTCCGCTCGTACTGCGACGGGCAAATGGGCCTGAAACCGGGGCCCGGCGGCTCCGCTAGCAACGGTTGCGCGTGCGACGATTCGGCGCGGGCCGGTGCGGTACTCTTGGGAAGTGAGACGTTAGCGCTACTTGGCAGGTTCGGCGGCGCCGATCTTCGTCAGGGCGTCTCGTGCGGCAGCACGGACGGACGCATCGGGATCATTGACCGCGTCGCGGAGCGGACCCTCTGCAAGGCGGCGCGCGGACTTGCCCACGTGACCGAGTGCATCGGCAGCGCCACGTCGTGCCGGCGCAAGCGGATTGGTCAATCCGTGGATCAAGACCGGCACGGCCACCTGTACTGCGTCAGCATCGCCAGGAGCAACGTGAACGATGGCGTATGCACTGGCCACGCGATCCACGTCGTCCTGCGAATCGAGACCGCCGCGCAGCTTCGGCAGCGCGGCGCGAGCCGCGGGCCCAATTCGACCCAACGCGTACGCGGCCGGCGCGCGAACCCGCGGTTCCGGATTTTCGAGCTCTTTTGTTAGCGCGCTGGTCGCCGAAGAAGCGTCCGGCCCCATCGCAGCCAGCGCCAAGATAACTTCGCGTCGCACTTCCGTGCCAAGGTCTTTGGCGGCCAGCGTATTGGTCAACGGTCCGACAGCCGCTTTGGCCTCTGGGCCGATCTGGGCAAGTACGAGCGCCGCGGGACCACGCGACTCAGGGCGTTTCAGAGCCTCGATGAGCGCGGGCACGCCGGCGTCTCCAGAAGCAGCCAAAATGTCCATCATTTCGCGCAGTAGCGACGGATCGCAGTCCACAATGCAATCGGCCAACTGCGGCGCCAGCTCGGCGGGTGTTCTGTTCAACTCGCGCAACGCTCGCAGCGCGGCTGACTGTACGCTCGGGTCTTCGTGCCGAATCGCGGAAGTCAAAAGCTTGTCGGCTTTCTGAAGAGCCTGCTTGTTGTTGGGTTCGATGCGCGCCAGAGCATATGCACAGATCGTCGGCAGCATGCCCTTGCCGTTTTTCATCGCCGTGCGCAGTGCATCGGTCGAGTCGGCAGCGGCTGGTCCCATCCGGCCCAAAGCGTACGCCGCCGCGTCGTGTACCGACGCGTCGTCGGACGTTAGCAGCTTCGCGACAGCCGGCGCGGCCGACGCCGCTTCGGGGCCGACATGCGCCAGGGCGATCAGGACCTCGTTCTGAACTTGCGGGCGGTTGTCGTCGAGGGCCTTGGCCAGCGCGTCGGCCGCCGGTTTCGAAACGGGACCAAGTTCTCCCAGCGCCAGCGCGGCCCAGTACCGCGTCGCTTCGTTTTCGAGCGCCTTGGACAATATCGGCACGGCGGGAGCGCCGATGTCGGTCAAGACATCCAAGGCGGCGATGCGCACGCCTGGTTCATCATCTTGCAATGCTTTAGCCAGTGCAGGACCGGCGATCTGGATGTCGACTTGCACGGTCTCAATCGCTTCGACGGCCTCGCGTCGCACGTGAACGTCTGGGTCGTCGACCACTGCCTTGGCCAAGGCCGGCCCGGCGCTTTTCGCGGCCAGCCCGATCATTCCCAGGGCGTAAGCGGCATGCGCGCGTACCCGCTCCGACTTGTCAGTCAGCAGCACGGCTAGATCATCGACGGCGTCTTTCGCCGCGGGCCCGAAGCCGGCCAGTTTGTCGATGGCGGCAACGCGTGCCCGTTCATCGTCGGCAGAAAGCGCATTTCGCAGCGCGGCGATCGATTCCTGCCCGATCGCGCCGCGCGCGCTAGCCACCACAATTACCAAGAACCAAATGGCCCAAACGCCCTTCGATCGGGCTATTGCCATCGCGCGGGCGGACACTGATTTGCGCATGGGATTCTACGCTCTTTCTGTTGTCGTTAGGGTCGAAACGAGACGCAGCCGTGGACAACCGGGCTTGCAAACTATTGTAGTCAGCGATCGAGCCAAGATACAATGAAATGCGGGCTTACCGTCGCGGAAGGCCGCGGCGCGGTTGCCCGACGCACATCGTCCTCATACGATGCCGCGTGTGCCGGCCGAGCGAATCCAATCGGCGAGGAGAACACCGAATCATGTATCGCGATTTTGCAATGTGCTGCTGCATTTCGTGCGCCTTGCTCTTGGGTATCTCCTCAATGGTCGTCGGGCAACAAGGCGCGGCACCCGCCGTTGTGCCCACCACCGTACCGAACAGTGAGTCGTACCCACCGCCGCCCTACTACGGATTCGGCGGAATGGGGTACGGCGGATTCGGCGGCTACGGGTTCGGCTGGAACGGCGTGACCGGCGGCATCGGTTCCACCGCCGCCGGCAGTTACTACGGCGGGCTTGGCATGGCGATTCGCGCCAAGGGTCAGTACAACCTGCTGACGTCCGAAGCCGCTGTCAACCTGGCCGAAGCGCGCCGCCGCGAAATGCAGAACCAGGTCGAATGGACCAACACCTATTTTGAGAAGCGGCGCATCAACCGGGCC
Source organism: uncultured Planctomycetaceae bacterium (assembly GCA_937952415.1). Taxonomy (GTDB): domain Bacteria; phylum Planctomycetota; class Planctomycetia; order Pirellulales; family PALSA-1355; genus CALFYT01. Next base: position 56,456 of record CALFYT010000131.1, read on the forward strand.
GCTCGAGACGCCGAACGTGGTCCGCCACTGACAAGCCAGGATTGGGCGCGGATCGCACACGACGCGGCGCCCAAGCGGCTCGATGAGTCGGCGCTTGATCCGGTCACGGGACAGATCGATTGGCCCATTGCGCTGCGGGACAACGTCTTTGCGCAAGACCGCGAAGTGCTCGATCAACTCTTCGCCGCGCGGGCCCACGCCAACGGCACGGTCGGCCTTGCGATGCACGCGAGGATTCGGACGGCCGTCGACGACGCGCTCGAAAAGCTCAAAGGGTACATCCAAGACATCGATACGAGGAACTATCTGCAAGCCCGCAACTTCTTGACCGGGCTGGCGCGCGAGGCGGATTTCCCCAGCAGTTAGGCGACGTGTCGCAACTGCCATCGGACCGTGGTTCGTCTGTTCGCGTAGGCCGCGGCACGGCGCAACCTACAATGCAACGCGCCGAATGGCTGCAATCTGGCGTCGACATCGGGCGCGCGTTAGGATCAGCGGGATGATCGACACCAACCCGATTGACACCATCTTTCTGCACGCTGACGACAACGTCTGCGTGGCGGCCCGCGACCTGGCTGCCGGAACCAAGGTGGTCGCCGGCCAGCGCGAAACGCGGCTTGCCGAGCCGGTCCGTTTGGGCCATAAGATCGCGCTGGCGAAAATTGCCGCAGGACAGCCGGTCGTCAAATATGGCCAGATCATCGGCTTTGCCACGAGCGACGTCGCCGCCGGCGACTGGGTCCATTCCCACAACCTGGCAGCCGGGCAGTTTGCCCGCGACTACGCCGCCGCCAGCGAGATCCCGCCCGACCCCCAGCCGATCACCGGACGCACGTTCGACGGCTTTCGGCGGCCCAATGGCGCCGCCGGAACGCGCAACTACGTCGCGGTCATTTCGACGGTCAATTGCTCCGCGTCGGTGAGCAAGTACGTCGCCGCGCGGTTCACGGGCGAAGCACTTGCGCCGTATCCCAACGTCGACGGCGTCGTCGCCTTCACGCACGGAGGCGGTTGCGGCATGCAATTCAAGGGCGAGGGCCATGCGACGCTCAACCGCGTGCTCGGCGGAATCGCGCGACATCCGAATATCGGCGGCTACGTGCTGATCGGTTTGGGATGCGAAACGGCAACGCTGGGTTACTTGCTCGATGATCAAAAGCTGGTGCAGATCGGCGGCGCGGAATCGGCCGGGGTCGCGCGCCCACCCGTGCTGAGCATGCAGGATGTCGGCGGCACGACCAAGACGATCGAAGCCGCGGCGCGCCTCGTCGAGCAGATGCTGCCCCAGGTAAACGACGTCAAGCGCGAGCCGATTGCTGTGTCGGAATTGATATTGGGCACCAATTGCGGCGGTTCGGACGGCAACTCCGGTGTCACGGCCAACCCGGCGCTGGGCGTGGCCAGCGACATGCTGGTGGCCGCCGGCGGCACGGTCGTGTTGGGCGAAACGACGGAGATCTACGGCGCCGAACAACTGCTGACGCGCCGCGCGCGCAATCCCGACGTGGCCCAAAAGTTGATCGATCGTATTCGCTGGTGGGAATGGTACACCGGGCTGTTTGACTGCACGCCCGACAACAATCCCTCGCCGGGTAACAAGGAGGGCGGCCTGACCACGATCTACGAGAAGTCGCTCGGCGCCGTGGCCAAAGCCGGCAGCACGGCCCTGGCCGAAGTCTATCGATATGCCGAGCCGGTAACGGCCAAAGGATTCGTCGTGATGGATACGCCCGGGCTCGACCCGGTGAGCGTGACCGGAATCGTGGCCGGCGGGGCGCAAGTGATGGTCTTTACGACCGGCCGCGGCAGTTGCTTCGGCTGCAAGCCCACGCCGTCGATCAAGATCGCCACCAACACGCCGATGTACGAGCGAATGATCGACGACATGGACATCAACGCCGGCGCGATTCTTACCGGCCGCACAGTCGAGGACGTCGGCCGCGAGATCTTCGAGGAAGTGATCGCCGTGGCCAGCGGTCGCCGAACCAAGAGCGAGCAGCACGGCATCGGCCAGGAAGAGTTCGTTCCCTGGAATGTGGGACCGACGCTGTAGCGCGCGAGGCCCGAATGCTCGCGTGAGCGGTGTCCTATTTCTTCCGCTCGATCCAGATCAAGATTCCGTCTACGGGGTCGAGAGATTCTTTACGGGTCCAACTGCCGGGACCAGCTTCAATCCGCTCGTTCGTCCTCAAACGCAATAGTTCGACGGGTCGATCTCCGTCGAACATTTGCTGCTTGCCTATACCGGCAGAGGACGAACTGTGGCCGCGATACTCCCCCGCCACAAGTCGATGGTCGTCTTTTAGGCCCGAGCGGCTGCTGCTGTTGTCCGATTGAATGACGAATTGCCACTGGCCCGAGGCACCCTTGCGGACGCTGGCCGCGACCAGGACCTGGCGCGGGCCAACAAGACCCATCGATCCGCTGGTCCGGGTCAGGCCTACTTTCGGAATGTCGTTGAGCTGATGGTCCAGCGTCCAGTTACCCTTGGGCAAGTAGACCTTCCAGCGCCAGGTATTTTCGTCGAGACTCGGAATCTGCAGCACGATGATCTTGTTCGGGTCTTCGACATTCAGAAAGCCGGTTTCCACCCGCAGGCGCGCATTCTCGGCCGCTAGCGCTTCGTTTTGCGCGGCCGTCAAACGCTCGCGCCACATCGTCGTGACCTGAGCAACCACCAGCGCCACGATCACGACGACGAGCAGGATCGTACGCAGGCTGAATCGCACGCGGCGAGGTGGAGCGTGTGTTCCGTTCATCGCATCTCATCCTATCAGGGCGGATCACGTGGCAGCACCGCACGCGTTGCGTTTCCACGCAATGCACGAACATTTGCGGCCGATTCCCGCGCGAATCCCCCTTTGACGCTCTAACGGCCATTTGCTAGCCTGACTGTCTTCCAAGATCCGCCAGATTCTCCCTCCTTGTTCCGCGTTTGCGAGTACCTGCACGTTATGCCACACGAAGTTACGTTGATTACCGGCGATGGAACGGGCCCCGAGTTGGCCGCGGCTGCGCGGCAGTGCATTGACGCCACGGGCGTTGCCATCAACTGGGACGAGCAAGAAGCCGGCGTCGACGTGATGCTCAAGACCGGAACACCCTTGCCCGACGCGGTGATGGAAAGCGTTCGGCGGACGCGCTGTGCCTTGAAGGCCCCGATTACCACGCCGGTGGGCACGGGTTTCCGCAGCATCAACGTCCACTTGCGGCAAGAGCTGGGGCTGTTCGCGTGCATTCGCCCCTGCAAGCAATACCAGGGCGTGCGGTCGTTCTTCCATTCGGTGCCGGTCGACCTGGTCATCGTGCGCGAGAACACCGAGGATCTCTACGCCGGTATCGAGTTCGAACGTGGGCAGCGCTCCACGCACCGCTTGATCAAGGTCGTCAATCGGCTCTCGGCGGATCGCAAGATCAAGACATCGTCCGACCAGACCGGCGTGTCGATCAAACCGATCAGCGTTTCCGGCACGCAGCGCATCGTTCGGTGTGCCTTCGACTACGCCCGTGCCAACGGACGCAAAAAGGTCACGGCCGTCCACAAAGCGAACATCATGAAGTACACCGACGGGCTGTTCCTGGAAACGGCCCGCGAAGTGGCCAAGGAATACAAGGACGTGTCGTTCGAGGATCGGATCGTCGACAACATGTGCATGCAGCTCGTGCAGAAGCCGGAACTGTACGACGTGAGGGGGATGCACAACCTGTACGGCGACATCTTGAGCGACCTGGCAGCCGGGCTGGTCGGCGGACTGGGCGTGGCTCCGGGCGCGAACATCGGTCCCGAGGGCGCCGTGTTTGAAGCGACCCACGGCAGCGCGCCCAAGTACAAGGGACTCAACAAGGTGAACCCGACCGCCTTGATCCTCTCCGGCATGCTGATGCTGAAACACTTGGGCGAGGTCGACGCGGCCGACCGGCTCGAAAAAGCGGTCGGTGCGGTGATCGCCGAAGGTAAGGACGTCACGTACGACCTCAAGCCCGATCGAAACGACCCGTCGGCCGTCGGCACGCGCGAAATGGCCGAAGCGATTTGCAAGAAGTTGGCGTAGCCGCCTCGTTCGCGCCGGCAAGGATTCGCACAGCCCGACGCTTCCGTATCGTGCATTTTGGGGCCCATCCGCTAAGATCGCGGCGCACTGCGCACGCCGTAGCGTTTGGACAAGCGCGCGAGTCGGCAGTCGCCGCGGCGCGCCAGACGACGTCGAACGCGTGCCCATCAGCCCGGCAATAGTTGGCGCCATCGTGCTTGGTCCGTCCGAATTCCGTGACTTGGTCAGCGGCAAGCGCCAGGGCGTTTGGCCGGCGCTGTTGCGCGGCGTACTGCGCGCAGCGGAAGTGCCCTACACGGCGGCCGTCGGCTGGCGAAATCGGCGGTACGATAACCGCCGCGCGTCGATCACACAGGTCGACGTGCCGGTGGTCAGCGTCGGCAACATCACGTTGGGCGGCACCGGCAAGACGCCGATGGTCGAGTGGCTGGCCCGTTGGTTTTCGGATCGGGCCGTGCGCGTCGTATTGATCAGCCGAGGTTACGGCGCGGCCAGCGGCACGCCCAACGACGAGGCCAAGGAGCTGGCCAAGAAGCTGCCGCACGTGCCGCACTTGCTCGACGCGGATCGGGTGCGCGCCGCGAACAAAGCCGTCGCCGATCTTGGTGCGCAGATTCTGGTGCTCGACGACGCGTTTCAGCATCGCCGCATGGCGCGCGATTTGGACATCGTGCTGATCGACGCTCTCGAACCGTTTGGCTATCACCACGTGTTTCCGCGCGGCACGCTGCGCGAACCGCTGTGCGGCTGGGCACGAGCCGACGTGTTCGTGCTCACGCGGGCCGAAATGCTCGACGCCGAACAACGGACCGCCATCTGTCAGCGAGTGCGGCAATACAACACGACTGCCGCGTGGATCGAGTCGTCGCACGCGCCCCGTTGTTTGGAATCCGCGTCTGGACAGGAGCAGCCGCTCGACACGCTGGCTGGTCAGCCGATCGTGGCATTCTGCGGCATCGGCAACCCGGCCGGATTCCGACATGCCTTGGCTGGCTGCGACTATCGGCTGACCGACATGCGCGAGTTTGCCGATCACCACGCGTACACCGACGCGGATCTCGAGGCGATTGCTTCCTGGACCAACGCGCTGGACGCCGCGGCCGTCGTTTGCACCGGCAAGGACCTGGTGAAAATCGGCGACCGGTGGCCCGGTCAAAAGCCGCTGTGGGCCTTATCAAGTCGGTTGCAGATTCTCTCGGGCCAGCAAGCGCTGGAAGCGGCGCTCGAACCGCTGCTCGCCCGAGCCGTGCAAGCCCAGGTGAAGCGATAGCGGTCCGACTGGGCTTGGTCGATCGGCGGCGGCCGTCTATGTTGCCCGCCATGAGCCGGCCGGAAATTGCCCTGTTGCTCTCGACGTACGAGCGTCCCAACCACCTGCGGCGGGCGTTGCAGTCGATCGCGCTGCAACGGGACGTGGAGGGCAAGATGGAACTGGTCGTGACCGACGACGGTTCGACTGACGAGACACCGCGGATCGTCGAGGAGTTTGCCCGCGACGTGCCGTTTCGCGTTGGTTTCACCACCCATCCGCACACGACGTTTCGACTGTCGCGCTGCCGCAACGAGGGCGTGCGTGCCAGCGAGGCGGACTATTTGTTGTTTCTTGACGGCGACTGCGTGTTGCCGCCGGACCATGTTCGAACGCATCTCGAGCGGCGCAAGCCGCGGCACGTGATGGCGGGTGATTTTTGTCGCCTGGACGAGCCGACGTCGGAGCGCGTCACGGCCGAGGTGATTCGCGGCGGCCAGTACCAGGATTGGGCGCCGGCCAGCGAGCTGCGCCGATTGCGCAAGCAGGATCGGGCCGCGCGTTTCTACCGGCTGATCCGCCATCCGCGCAAGCCCAAGCTCTTTGGCAACAACGTCGGCATTTGGCGAAGCGACTTCGAGCGGATCAACGGCTACGATGAGAACTTCGAAGGCTGGGGCTGCGAAGACGACGATTTGCGCTGCCGCTTGCACGCGGCGGGAGTGCGGATCGAGTCGATCTTGCGCTGGACGCACACGTATCACCTTTGGCATCCGACTGACAGCACCGCGCCGGCCACCTGGAAGCAGGGAAAGAACGTCGGGTACTTGCTCCGACCCGGCCGGCTCACGCGGTGTCGCAACGGACTGACCAAGCGCGAGCTGTCGGACCTGGCCGTACGTGTGGTCGGCCATGCGGCCAAGCCGCGGGAAGTTGCCCAGCTTGTGCAGGACCGGTTTGGCGCCGTGGCCACGGACACCCCGGAGGTGGAGATTCTCTTTCTGCCGGGCCAGGGCGAATTCAGCGGGCGGGCCCAGTGCAACGTGCTGGTGGCCCTGGAGCCCCAGGAAATCTCGCACCGGCTCCGCCGGGTTGCCCACGTCATGATCACGCCCGGCAGCGAGGGCCCGGTGGAAACGGCCGCTCGGATCACACCACAGCGGTTCGAGCAAGCGCTAGCTGACGTGGCGTAAAGTGAGACTTCGTACGAACATGGTCCAAATCGCCCCCGCCGGCCGGTGGCGAATCTCTATTGCCGGCTTGGGCCTGCTTGCGGATAATCCCGCTCCCATTTCGCGCAGCGCGCTGCCAGCGGCGTGCGTCGGGAATCGTGCGCGAATACCGAGCGGCCCCGCCAGCTTCATGCAAGAATGGATTCAGCATGAGTGCCAAGGACTTACTACAGGTTTTCGTCGGCCTGGGGCGGCCGCGCGTTCTGGTGCTGGGCGACCTAATGCTCGACCGCTATACCTGGGGCGACGCCGAACGCGTCAGCCAGGAAGCTCCCGTGATCGTGCTGCGCGCCGATCGCCAAGAGAGCCGGCCCGGCGGCGCCGCCAACGTGGCCAACCTGTTGGCAGGACTCGAAGCCGACGTGACGTGCAGCGGCATGGTGGGCGATGATCCGGCCGGCGGCGAGCTGAAGCAGTTGCTTGCCGAAGCCGGCACGAACTGCGAACTGATCGTCGACGACCCGGCGCGGCCCACCAGCGTCAAGCAGCGTTTCGTCGGTCGCGCCGCCAATCGGCACCCGAGCCAAATCCTGCGCGTCGACCACGAGAGCCATCAGCCGCTCGACGCCCAACTCGAAAATGAACTGATCAAACGGCTCACGGCCGCCGTGCCCAAGCACGACGTGCTGCTCATCTCCGACTACGGCAAGGGCGTGTGCACCGCACGATTGTTGCAAGCCGCGATTGGCGCGGCGCGCGACGCGGGCATTCCGGTAATGATCGATCCCAGCCGCCAGAGCCCGATGAGTAATTACCGCGGCGCCACGTTGATCAAGCCCAACCGTGTCGAGACCGAGCTGGCCACCGGTCGCAAGATCGGCTCGACGGCCGACGCTCTGGAAGCCGGCAAGCAGCTTTGCGCCGACTTGGCGTCCGACATGGTGCTGGTGACGCTCGACCGCGACGGCATGATCCTGGTGCATAGCGACGGCTCGGGCGAAACGTTTGGCACGCATGCCCGCGCCATCTACGACATCACCGGTGCCGGCGACATGGTGATGGCGATGGTCGGCCTGTGTGTCGCCGCCAAGGCCGACGTGGCCGACGCCGTGCGTTTGGGCAACATCGCTGCCGGGCTCGAAGTCGAGCGAACCGGCGTGGCCGTGATCTACCGTGACGAGATCATGGCCGAGCTGGCGTCGGCCGATGGCGGCATCGCCCGCAAGATCATTACCCGTCAGCAAGCCGCGCACCTTGCCGCCGAGTATCGCCGCCGAGGCGAAACGGTGGTGTTTACCAACGGCTGCTACGACCTGCTGCACGTCGGCCACGTAAAACACCTGGCCGAAGCGGCCGCGATGGGCGACGTGCTGGTCGTTGGGGTCAACAGCGACGACAGCGTGCGCCGCCTTAAGGGGCCGAAGCGGCCGGTCATCGGCGCACCGGATCGCGCGGCGATGTTGGCCGCGCTCTCCTCGGTGCGCCACGTGATCGTCTTCGACGAGGACACGCCCGCCGAACTGATCGAAGCGGTGCGGCCCGACGTGCTCGTCAAGGGTGGCACGTATTCCACCGACACGATCGTGGGGGCCGACTTTGTCACGTCGTATGGCGGGCGCGTCTGTATTACCGGGATGATCGACGGTGTCTCGACGACCGACGTGCTGGCATCCGCCTCCGAAGGTCAGACGCTACGTTCCAACGAGTCGCAGTCGCCCGAGAAAACGCGCACCAAAGTGAATCGCAAATAACGAACCGAACCGCAAGCACAACGGCCTCTGCACCCGCACGCGTTAACCCGACACCATCCAGTCCACCATGAAACAGCCACTGACGGTCATCATTCCGTGCAAGGACGAACGGAAGAATATCCGTCCGTGCATCGAGTCGGCCAAGCGCGTGGCCGACGAAGTGCTGATTGCCGACTCGGGTTCGACGGACGGAACGCTGGAGATCATCGACGAAGTCGGTGGATGCCGCGTCATCAAACGCGAGTACGTCAACTCGGGCAACTTCAAGAATTGGGCCATCCCGCAAGCAACGCACGGCTGGGTCTTGATCGTCGACTCCGACGAACGCGTCACCGTGGAACTGGCCGACGAGATCAACGCCCTGTTGGAGTCGAGCCATCCGCGCGACGGCTACCACATTTACCGCGCGAACTATTTCCTCGGGCATCGCATCCGGCACGGTGGTTGGGGCAGCGACAAGGTGCTGCGCCTGTTTCGCCGCGACCTGGGTCGCTATCAGGGTGAAAGCGACCATGCCGAAGTTCACGTCACTACCGGCAACGTGGGCCGCCTGCGCCATCGGCTCGAACACTTCACATATTGGACCTACGACCAGTACTTTCGCAAACTCAGACGCTACACCGTGCAAAGTGCCGAAAGCCGCTTCGCCGCCGGCAAGCGCGCCAGCTATTTGCACATGCTGCTGGCCGGGCCGCTGCGTTTCTTGCACTGCTATTTTATCCGGCTCGGATTCCTCGACGGGCTGGCGGGCTTGCAGATTTGCACGCTCACCGGAATCTCGTCGTTCGTCAAACAGATCAGGCTCTGGGAACTCCAGCGCGCGATTCCCCAACCCGATCCCGAAACCCAACAGCACGAACCGGCCGACCGCCGAGCGGCCTGATCGCACGTAATCGCCACGTATTCGTCGCCACGACAATCGAAAGCCGACCTTGCCGGCCATGTCGCCCGGCAACCTGACCAAGCGGAAAGGATTCCGGATCATGACCATTCCCATCGCCCGCGTGCGAAGAATCTTGCTGGTGCGCAACGATCGCATCGGCGACCTTGTATTGACGCTGCCCGCGATTCAGGCGGTGCGCCGGCAATGGCATCGTGCCCACATTGCCACCTTGGTCAGCCCGTATACAGCGCCGCTCTTGGAGGGCGTCCGCGATCTCGACGAGGTGATCGTCGACGATACTGCCGAGAGCCCCGCGGACCTGGCCGATCGACTCCGGCCGTTGGACTTTCAGGCGGCGATGGTCTTTAACACCAACACGCGCAACTGCATGGCCGTTTGGCGGGCGGGAATACCGCGCCGCGTTTGCTATGCCTACAAGCCGGCCGGATTCTTATTGGGTAATTACCGGGTGCGCGTGCATCGGACGCATCCGCCGATTCACGAAGCCGAGTTTGCCCTGGAGTTCGTCCGACGCTTGGGCGGAGCGGCCGTGATGGACAACCTGTCGCCCAGCCTGCCGGTCGATCCGGTTGTGCGGCAGCGCACCGCGATGCGCATTCAAAACGACCTGGGGACGACGGGTCCGCTGTTCGGCGTACATCCTGGCAACGGCGGCAGCGCGTACAACTGGCCTTCGCGTCACTATGTCGAGTTGATCAACCGCCTGGCCCGCCACGGCCGCGTGATGGTCACCGGCACGCCGGAGGAACGACAGTCGTTGCAATCGATCCGCGATCGGCTGGCCACGCTTACGGAAACGCGCGTTCGCTTCTACACGTACTTGTCGTTGCCCGAGCTGGTCGCGGCCCTGTCGCTGCAAACGGCGCTGACCGCGTCGAGCACCGGGCCGATGCACGTTGCCGGGATTTTGGGCACGCCGACGGTGGCACTGTTCAGCCCGCACCCGGTCCACGCGCCCGCGAAGTGGGCCCCGCTGGGAAACAACCATACCGTGCTGGTGGCACCGCTGGAGGAACACGAAGATCCGCGCGTGCCGCAAGAACGGGCCAACTCGGTGATGGCCCGCATCAGCGTGGATCAGGTCGTGGCGGCCAACCTGCACTTTGCCGAACAATGGTTCGCCGCGCAGGGCTCCGAAGGCTGGGCGAAAGCCTCGTAGTCGGCAAACAGGAAGAAGGGATTCTTCGGATGACTCGCTACACGTTGTTCGACCGCGACGCGATTTCGATGAAAGCGATTGCCGCGCGCGGTCACGACCTGGTGGCCGACGATTGCAAGCGGCTCGATGCGCCGTTCACGCCCTGCGCCCATCCCGAAATGGAAGATCTGGCCACGGCCGTACGGCAAGCGCGCCAGAACGGAAGGCCGGTCGTCCTGATGATGGGAGCGCATGCCGTCAAGCTCGGGCTGTCGCGCTATCTGGTGGATCTGATCGAACGCGGCGTGGTCACCCACCTGGCAACCAACGGGGCGGGGATCATCCACGACTTCGAGTTGGCCGCCGGCGGCGGCACCAGCGAAAACGTATCAAAGTGGATCAGTCGCGGCCAGTTCGGGCTATGGCGCGAAACAAGTCGACTGAACGAGCTGATCGCTCAAGCGGCCCACCGTGGGGAAGGACTCGGCGAAGTGGTGGGACGCACGATCGAAGAAGAGGCCATGCCGCACCGGCATCTGAGCATCGCCGCCGCCGGTTGGCGGGCGGGTGTGCCCGTGACGTCGCACGTCTCGGTCGGCAGCGACATCATTCATGCCCATCCGAATTGCGACGGCGCGGCGCTGGGCGCGGCCAGCTACACCGATTTTTTGATCTTCACCGAGAGTATCGCTCGGCTGGAAGGAGGCGTGTTTCTCAACGTGGGCTCGGCCGTGACTGGGCCGGAAGTGTATTTGAAGGCGCTTTCGATGGCCCGCAACGTGGCCGCGCAGCGCGGCGAATCGATCCGTCGATTCACCACGGCCGTGTTCGATCTGGTTGAGCTGCCCGACAACTTTCGCGAGGGACCGCCGGCCAAATCGCATCCGCAATACTACTATCGCCCCTGGAAAACGATCCTTGTGCGGACCGTCGCCGACGGGGGACAAAGCCACTATTTCTCGGGCGACTTGCAATCGACGCTGCCGACGCTGTGGCGAATGGCAACCGCCGACCAAACGACCTATTTGCCCCGCGCGGCATGACGCGCCGTACACCGACCCGACGACCCAAGATGCCAGAACCGAAAGCCACGACCCGCGCCATCCTGCTCGATCGCGACGGCACGATCAATCGCGACGTCGGCTTCACGCATCGTGTCGAAGACCTCGAGCTGTTGCCCGGCGCCGTCGAGGGTCTGGCCCGCATGGCGGCGTTAAGTTTTCGACTGTTGATCGTGACCAACCAATCGGGCGTCGCGCGAGGCTATTTCACGGAAGCCGACATGCACGCGTTCAATCGGGCCCTGTGCGATCGGCTCGGCCAGCACAACATCACGATCGACGCGGTGTACTGTTGCCCGTATCACGCCACGGAAGGAAAAGGCGACTACCGGCGCGACTCGGTGCTTCGCAAGCCGAACGACGGCATGATCCGCCAGGCGGCGCAAGAACACCATTTGGCACTGGCCCACTGTTTCGTCGTCGGCGACAAGAACTCAGACGTCGTGGCGGGACAGCGCGCCGGCTGCCACACCGTGCTGCTCCGCACGGGTGCCGCGGGTAGCGACGCGGTCGAACTGACAAGCCCGCCTGACTACGTCGCCGACGATCTGGCCGATGCGGCCGCCTTCGTCGAACGAATCGAGCAGGCCAAACTCAACACGTAGGACCAAACCATCGCCGCCGCGCGCAAGCGCAATCATCACCCAACCAGGTACGCCCGAGTGAAGATCGGTATCTTCCTACCCAACTGGATCGGCGACACCGCGATGAGCACGCCGACGCTCCGCGCGCTGCGGACGCGATTCGGCCCGCGCGCGGAGATGGTTGGCGTGTTGCGACCCTACGTGTCGGAAGTTTTGGCGGGTGCGGACTTGCTGCACGACCAAATTTTCTTTCACCCACGTGCCACCGTTCCGTCGCAGCGACCGCTGGCGGTCGCCCGAGAACTACGCCGCCGCCGGCTCGACATGATCGTGCTGTTGACCAATTCGTTTCGTTCGGCGGCCATGGCGCGTTTTAGCGGCGCGCCGGTGCGGGCCGGTTTCGTGCGCAACGGCCGCGGTCTGTTGCTCACGCACAAGCTCTACTTTCCGCGACTCGGGCTGCGCCGGCTGCCCGTCTCCGCGATGGACAACTACCTACAAATCGCCTACGTGCTGGGCTGCGAACCGCAGTTGCCTCGGGTTGAGCTGGCAACGCTTCCGTACGACGAGGCCGCCGCCGACGCCGTTTGGAGCAAGTGCCATCTGCCGCACGGGCGGCAAGTCGTCGTGCTGAATTCGGGCGGGGCGTACGGTTCGACCAAGCTCTGGCCGAGCGAGCATTTTGCCTCGTTGGCGCGGCGGATTGTCGACGAGTTGAAGCTGGCCGTGCTGGTAACGTGCGGACCGGCCGAGCGTGAGATCGCCCGGCGAATTGTTCGTCAGGCCGATCATCCGCGTGTGGTCAGCCTGGCCGACGAGTCGGTCTCGATCGGTCTGACCAAAGCCTGTGTGCGCCGCAGCCGTTTGCTGGTCACCACCGACAGCGGGCCACGCTTCTTCGCCGTGGCGTTCGGTGTGCCGCTGGTGACGCTGTTCGGGCCGACCCATCAAGGCTGGAGCCAGACGCACGACCCCAACGAAATCTGTCTGCAGCGCGACATGCCCTGCGGTCCCTGCGGGCGGCGCACCTGTCCGCTGGGGCATCACGACTGCATGCGGTCGCTCGGCGTGGACACGGTCTATCGTGCGGTGGTTGCACAATTGGCACGGCAAAGCGGCGGCATGCACGCTGCCTGACGTTGTCCACGTTTGGAACTCGGACGGGACGGCGATCAGCGCATTGCCGGGCTCAGCGATGGCAGCTTTGCCGGGGGCGATCCCTCGCAGAAGGCTCAACGTGGCTCGTCCGCCCGTAACGCGAAGGCCGGACTTCGCCGGCTGCGGGTAACACTCGAGGCGGGCTACTCGACGCGGGTTACTCGACGTCGATGGAGTTGACCACTTCCACGCCCTTGGCCGCGGTGCGGACGACTTCTTGCGCCAACTGCTTGTGGTAGAAGCTAGTGACGCGTCCGCAGATCAGCAGCGTCCCGCCGTCCTGCTCTACCTGAAGTTCACGCAGGGCATAGAACGGGCTCGCCTCAAGCGCTTTTTGAGCACGTTGGCGAACGTCTTTCGTGGTTAGAACGCCCATGCGGAGCAATTTTGCCCTCCGTGGATCCAGACGATGCGTCGCGTCGATCGGCAGCGGCCCGGAACAAAGATCAGCGCCGTGCCAGATCCTTCAGCCTCTTAGGCGCATCGTTCAAAGGCTTGCACGCTTCAATGTAATGGTCTTGCGCGAATTGTCAACCAAATTGACCCAATCGCACACGCGCGCTAAACCGCTCTGCCGGTGCGCGCAACCCCCTGCAACGAAACTGCTAGCACAAAAAAACGTGCGGGGTCGGCGCGCGGGGCACGGGGGGTCGAAAGGCCTAGCCAAGCTTTCCGCTTTTCTTGAGATAAGCGATGACTTCGTCGGCCAGCGTTTCGGCGTCTTTGCTGCCGGCGTCCAACACCAGCTCCGGCTTCTCGGGCGCTTCGTACGGATCGTCGATGCCGGTGAAGCCCTTGATCTCGCCGGCGCGGGCCTTTTTGTACAGGCCTTTCGGATCGCGCTTTTCACAAACTTCGATCGGCGCGTCGACAAAGACCTCGACAAAGTCGCCGTCGTCGAGCGTGGAGCGCACCGCGTCGCGATCGCGGCGATACGGGCTAATAAAGGCAGTCAGCGTCACGATTCCCGAATCGCAGAACAACTTGGCCACCGACCCGATCCGCCGAATGTTTTCCTCGCGATCCTGGGCCGAAAAACCCAACCCGAACCGCTTGGCGAACTCTTCGCCGTGGCGCTCCTTGAGCATGCCGGGGCCGGCGTTCAGGCCGTGGCGCACATTATCGCCGTCGAGCACGGCGCTGTGCTTGCCGCCCTTGTGCAGCTTGTGGTCGACCAGGTTGGCCACCGTGCTTTTGCCGCAGGCGCTCAGGCCCGTAAACCACACGACGCAGCCCTTGTGGCCGTTGAGTTGTTCGCGCTCATCGCGCGAGACATGATGTTCGTGCCAGTGGACGTTCGTGTCGTTGGTCATCGATGGTCACCTGCGTTTCGGTCGATTGGGGAAGGCAATGGGGCTATGGAGGCCCTTGGGGGAAGACGCTGATATTACCCGAATCGGCCCCGCGCCGAAAAGGGGGCAGGGGGTGGGGTAGTGTCCTACGAATGACTTGGCTTTTCTAGGGCCAAGTCAAGCGGCTCAACAAAGGGCCAGTGCCCGATAACTGCGACGTTAGTGCTAGTCCACGCCTTCGATGAGGGTGGAGATTACAAGCCCGTCCCGGACTAGAGCAACTCCCCACAGGCGAATGTCATTGGGAGGCGGCTCGAAATTCCAAAGTTCGTCTCCCGGTTCCATCTTGGCGACCAGTCGACTCCAGTCATCCGAGAATTCTTGCGTCGCACTGTCGAAATCGATCCGTTTCTCTACATCGTTCCTGGTTGTCCTGGTTGTCAGATAAGAACGATCAAGTTCGACCATCAGCTATCGCCTCAAACAATGTATCGAAACTCCGGACGCGCCCGGCGAGTCCCGCCATCATAACAGCGACGGGACACATCGCGCCAGACTTCCCCGATTTGCGCGTCCACGCCCGTGGTGGTCGGTCATAGCGACCTTTCAGCCGCCGGATGGCCCTCGAATTGATCCCGGTATGGAAAGTCGAATTCGCCATCCACTTGATCCGCGTAGTCCTCACCGGCGATCTGGATCAGCTTGCGACGTGCCAACTCATAGTGACTGGTGAATTCGACGATCGGGCGCACCGCTCCCGTTACGGGAAACTGTCCTTCCACGAGGAGCCGCATTCTTCCCATGCGCCGCATGTGGGACTCGTACGCCGCACGACTGCTTCGCATCGGCACGGTCAGATCAGCTTCCAACGCTTCTTGGGATGCCTGCACAACGTCCACCGGTAAGATTAGTTCATCCTGATACCGTACGATGGCGCTTTCGGCGTCTGCCGTCGCGGTGTTCGCGCGCCAAACGCAAATCCCCCAGTGCGTGGCAACAGCCACGATCGCCACGCAGATCAACAGGCCCGTTAGGCTGAACCGGAACCAGCGACGTTTCGGTGCGGAGTCGCTCATGCCATCATTCTACGTCATCACCGCGTCGACCGGCTCGTTGAAGCTAGCGACGTGCGCAGAGGTGCGTTTCTATCGCCCCGCCGTCGGCGCGCAGGCGTGCGTCTTCACTAACCCGACGCACGAGCGAGGGAAATGCGGTTCACGCTTGGCGCGCAGCGGTGCGTTTCTCATCGCGAGCTGCCACGCGCGCAGCGGTGCCTGGGAGGATTGAAATCCGAGCCGTAAATACAAGCAGTTAAAATTTGTGCGCCGACGCCCGGCATTGGGCCGTGGCTTCTTGCGACTCAAACTCTTCGCGCGCTGGGTGCCACGACCGGTT
>CALFYT010000132.1 GCA_937952415.1 uncultured Planctomycetaceae bacterium
TTCACGCGATCCGACGACTCTTCGCTGATGAAGCCCAGGGTGTTGGTCGGCGTCTTTATTGGGGCCATGAGCACGTTTTTGTGCGGTGCCATGACCATGAAGGCCGTGGGCCGCGCCGCCAAGGGCATGGTCGAGGAAGTGCGGCGGCAGTTCCGCGAGAAGCCAGGCATCATGCAACACACCGACAAGCCCGACTACGCCGCGCCGGTGGCCATCAGCACGAAGGCCGCACAGCGCGAAATGGTCGTGCCGTCGCTGTTGGCACTGATCACGCCGGTCGCCGCTGGGCTCGTGCTGGGCGTGGGCGGCGTGATGGGCTTGCTCGTCGGTGCGTTGACCTGTGGCTTCTGCGTGGCGGTCTTCATGGCCAACGCCGGCGGTGCCTGGGACAACGCCAAGAAGTACATCGAAGCCGGAGCCCACGGCGGCAAAGGCACCGAAGCGCACAAGGCGGCTGTCGTCGGCGACACGGTCGGCGATCCGTTCAAGGACACTAGCGGCCCCAGCCTGAACATCCTCATCAAGCTGATGAGCATGGTCTCGGTCGTCGTCGCGGGCCTTACGGTGCGCTACAGCCTGATGGCGCTGGGGATCTTTTAGAGCGGTCAATTGGCCAAGGTCCGAGCGTTTGCCGTCGAAAGTCAACGTGGCACACGGCGGAAGCCGGACCAAGGCAATTCGCGAAAACCTGCAACGGGCGGCATGCTGCATCACGCGGCTTGTCGCCCGTTTCGTTTTGTGCCCGGCCGCTGGCGCCCGCCACAGGCCTGTTGATTGGCGCTGGGACACGTCGGCCACCTGGTGCGCACTTAGCATCCGCGCGCCAATGCCTTATATTGGGGCCGTTCGCACTGCTCGCCGCGCTGCCAGGTGCTTTCGATGAACTCGATGCCGCTGCTGATCCTGATCCTCGCCTGCCTGGCGATTTCGTATCGGTTCTACAGCGCGTTCCTGGCGGCCCGGATTGCCGTGCTCGACGACACCCGCACCACGCCGGCCCACGTCTTCAACGACGGCCAAAACTACCATCCCACGCACAAGTGGGTTTTGTTCGGCCATCACTTCGCCGCCATCTCCGGCGCCGGACCGCTCATCGGCCCCGTGCTGGCCATCCAGTTTGGCTACATGCCGGGCCTGATTTGGATCACGGTCGGCGTGTGCCTGGCCGGCGCCGTGCAAGACATGCTGGTGTTGGCCGCAAGCGTGCGGCACAACGGGCGCTCGTTGGCGGAAATAGCCCGAGCCGAAATCGGATCGTTGGCCGGCGGCACCGCATCGATCGCGATCCTGTTCATCGTCGTCATTGCGCTGGCCGGGCTCGGCGTGGTCGTGGTCAAGGCGCTCGGCGGCGAAGAGATCAAACTGGCCGCCGGCACGCAACTGACCCTGCCGGCGGATGCCGACGTCGAACTGGTGACCGACGACACCCACGATCGGGCCACGCTGCCCGAAGGCACCAAGATCACGTACATCAATGGCGCGTCGATGACGCGCGGCGAGTCGTTCACCGTCGCCGCGCCGCGCAACGATACGCCTCCCTCCGGCGGCGATACGCCGCTGCGGCCCAACGCGCAAGGCGTGATCACCCTGCCCGAGGGCGCCACGCAAGCCGTGCCCGGCAGCTCGTGGGGCACCTTCACCATCGCCTGCACGGTGCCGGTCGCGCTGTTGATCGGGCTGTACATGTACAAGATTCGCAAGGGCCGCGTGGTCGAAGCTTCGGCGATCGGCGCCGCGCTGGTCCTGGCCGCCACCGTGGCCGGCAACTGGATTCCCGGCTCGGCCCTGGAGCCCTTCTTCCAACTCACGCGCGATCAAACGATCATGGCCCTGGCCGGCTATGGGTTCATCGCCTCGGTGCTGCCGGTTTGGATCCTGCTCTGCCCGCGCGACTATTTGAGCAGTTTTTTGAAGATCGGCACAATTGGCCTGTTGGTCGCCGCGGT
Source organism: uncultured Planctomycetaceae bacterium (assembly GCA_937952415.1). GTDB lineage: Bacteria > Planctomycetota > Planctomycetia > Pirellulales > PALSA-1355 > CALFYT01. The sequence continues at coordinate 1,947 of CALFYT010000132.1, forward strand.
CATCATCGCCAACCCCACGCTCGAAGCGCCGGCCGTCAACAAATTTTTCGTCGACGGCGACGGGCCGTACTTCAAAGGGGCCCTGTTCCCGTTCTGCTTCATCTGCATCATGTGCGGGGCCATTTCCGGCTTCCACGCGCTGGTCAGCTCCGGTACCACGCCCAAGATGATCAACAAAGAGTCCGACGTGCGTACGATCGGCTACGGGGCCATGCTGATCGAAGGGCTGGTCGGCATCATGGCACTGATCGCCGCCGCGTCGCTTCCCGAAGGGGACTACTGGGCGATCAATATCGACCTGTCGCAGGTCTCCAACTACTCCGACACCCTGGTTGAAATGGGCGCCGACGTCGACAACCTGGCCGTCATCGAGGAGCAGGTCGGCGGCGAAAGCCTGCGCGGGCGGACCGGCGGCGCCGTTACCCTGGCGGTTGGCATGGCCCAGATCTTTCGCGACGCGATGGCCCGCGTGGCCGGCAATACAGTCGACCTGACCGGCGTGATCAAGTACTGGTACCACTTCGCGATCATGTTCGAGGCCCTGTTCATCCTCACCACGATCGACACCGGCACGCGGATCGCCCGCTTCCTGCTGCAAGAGGCCCTGGGCAAGGTCTATCCGGCATTCGACCGCACCGACTGGTTGCCCGGCGCGGTGCTCTCGACGGCCGTGGTCACCGTCGCCTGGTCGGGCCTGATCTGGAGCGGCTCGATCGAGACGATCTGGCCGATGTTCGGCATCGCCAACCAGATGTTGGCCGTGATCGCGCTGGCCGTGGTCACGACATGGATGGTCAACAAAGGGCGGGGCCGCTACGCGCTGCTGACGATCCTGCCGATGTGCTTTGTGATCTCCACGACAGTGACGGCCGGCTACCAGATGATCACCGGCCCGTTCGCCGCCATGGTCAACGACGGCTGGAACACCGGCGGCCTGAACTACCGGCTGATCCAAGGCACGCTCAACACGGCGTTCACGGTGCTGGTCATCGGCTCGGTCGTAATCATCCTCGCGCAATCGATCACCCGCTGGGCGAACTACTGGGCGGCGGGGCGGGGCGATGGTGCGGACGGCGCGTGACGCCGGCACCCGCAACCGCGGGCGACGAATCCCGCGGCATTTTTGACAAGCGCGCCAGCGCTAGACCAATATGGCGTTGGCCGCTGCGCGGAGATGCGTAGACCCTCGTACGCTGGTCGGAATTCACACCTGCGGGCCGCGGCGTTCGATCGGGCAGCCAGTTGTCGGAGCTGCGCGACGACGGAACCAGACCTGCACCTGTGAAATAGCATTTCAGCCTGGACACAGACTCAAGAGAAGATCGCACCATGACCGTGCCCCGTTTCCTGAGAATCGCATCGGCAACCGCGCTTGTGACTCTGCTGATGGCACTCCCCGCCGCAAGTGCAGAGCTCGTGCAGATCGAACGAGACTTCTCGCACGATCCAGGCTGGGAGCACTACCAGAACCGCATCGTCGGCACGGACATGCCGATTGTCGAGCAGGACTTCGGTTGGCGACGTACCAACCACACCGGACACGGCCCGGGTGAGATCGGCGGCTGGGTCGGCAACTCGCGCCGTCAGGCGTATTACGCGCTGCCGCTGGGCGAACCGCTCACGTTCGATGATGAGCTCTCGGCGTCGGGCGTGGTGGCTTTGCGGCGGATCGGCCAGCGCGGCGTCGGGTATTTCGGCTTCTTCAATCACAGACGGCATACGTGGCGTGTCTGGTCCTCAATGGCGATCCGCATCTGGGAAGAAGAGGGCCTGGGCCAGGTCATGTTCGATTGGATGTCCGCCGACTGGCAGGCGCGCGGCGCCGAGACCGCGGTCCTGCTGGAACCGGACGGCAAGCCGCACACGTGGCGGTTTCACTACGAGCCAGAGGCCCGTCCCGATCCGACATGGCACGATCCGCTGCTAGAGCAACACGTCACCGACAAGACGGGCAACGGCGCTCCGTACGAACTGCAAGGCGAGGAGCATTTGTTGGAGCGCATGAAACGCGACGAGCCCGAGCTCACGCAAGAACACCTCCGCGCGCGGTTGATCGCGGCCCGCGACCAGGGCCTGATCGAGTATTTCCACCGCCACAATCAGCACCGCTGGTGGAAGCGTCCGGAACCCGAGAAGGGCTACGGACGCGTGACGCTTGCGTTCGACGATCACACGCCCTACGTCCTGTGGTTCGACGAGCAGATTCGCAGTGCGCCCGTCTCGTTCGATCGATTCGGACTGTTCAACATCAAGCGGTTCGGCGAAGGCGCGGAGATCTACTTCGGCGACCTGACGATCAACGGCCAGAAGATCGATCTGTCGAAGAATCCGTACTGGTCCTCGCAAAACCACAACGTCCGCTACACCGAGCCCAACTTTCATGCCATGCACAACTACGGTTGGAGCCAAACCAACTGGGCCGGCGCGGCGACCGGCGAAATTGGCGGGCTCTTCTGGCGCACCGAGCCTGAGGATCCGCTCTGCTCCTACTACGCCGACGACGTGGGCCGCTTGACGCTCGACGACTCGCTGTCGTTCGCCGGGTCGATCTACTTCAAGACGGGCATGTCCGACGCGGCCGTTTACTTCGGCTATTTCAATGCACAAGACCAGACCCGGCCGCATGCCGACGACGAGCACGCGGCTCCGTTCCGCCCGAGCAACATGCTGGGCATCGGGCTGATGGACTCCTCGGCGGTCGGGTACTACTTCACGTCGCTGGCCTCGTCCGTTCGCGGCTCGACGACGCGCAGCCGGGGCCCGGTCTTCACCCCGGGCACGCGCAAGCGGCGCTTTACCTTCGACTACGATGCCGACGCGAACGACGGCGTGGGCCGCATCACGGTCACCCTGGACGGAGAAGCCTTCACACAGGATCTGACGCCGGCCCAGCGGAAGGAAGGCGTCGTGCTGGACCGCTTCGGCTTCGCGAACGTTCGCGGCGGCGGACATTCCGTGGAGGTCTACCTGGACGATGTTCGCTACACGGCACGACGCGAGCCCGGCCGCGAGCCGAAGTTCGTCGAGCAGACGTACGTCGAGGTCCCGTATCCTCACGAACAAGCCGGCCGGCGCTACTAGGGCGTTGTTGGTGCAGCGGCGGTGGTCGCGGTGGCGGGGATGCAATCGTGGGCGAGCGATTGCGCTCGCGGTCGCGCGAATGCGTTCGTGGCCCGACAATCTTGCGCGATTGATCAGGCACGGCTAGACTGCGATCATTCTGCCGCAATCAATCGCATGTTGGGCGAATAACACGTCGGCGCGGCAAGGCGGGGAGTGAGTGATGCCGGGGGATCCTAAAAACAGGTTTTGCCCGCTAAACAAGAGTTCAATGAGTCGGCCGACCTGCCTCGCGCCAAAAGTATCGAGTTATGTAGCCAAGCCCAAACTCACGAGCGACCATCACGGGCAGGTTCATCAACTCAAGACCGCGACGCAGAAGGTTTCGTCATGGGTCGGCAACGCCTTAATCATGAGACACGCGTTGCGAATGGTCTCGGCAGATGCTCTCCGTAGCGTTGCCTGGCATCAACCGCCTGATGCTCGACGTTGCCGGTCCAGCAAGGCTCTGCCAATGCCGTGGTCCGGCGCTTTTTCGACCAGCACGGTCGGGATCATCAGGCGATCCGCCTGACGGAGAAACTCGTAGAAACCTGCGGCGTAGTCTTCAACCGTGGGATAAATAGCGCTCAGTTCCACATGCTCAGAACCCGCAAGGGGTCGCATGCCGCAGTATGCGATCTTAGCCCCAAGTTCCTCGAGCTTCAAACTCGGATCGTCTACTAATCGCACCTTTGCATTTGGCTGATAGTGTGCGTGCAATAGCCCGGGTGACATGACTTTGTCGCCAACTCCGGCGGCGTCGGTTTCCATGCCGAGTTCTCGTGCATCTGGGACGATCCGGCGTATCTGCTCGATCGTGATCGCTCCAGGACGCAGCACGGTCGTGGCCGGACCACAGCAGTCGACCACCGTTGATTCAATTCCAATGCAGTCGCAGTCTTCGCAATAGACAGCGTCGATCCGGCCATCCATATCTTCCAAGACGGCCTGCCAGGTCGTACAGCTTGGGCTACCAGATCGGTTGGCTGAAGGCGCCGCCACCGGAACTCCGGCTCGTCGAAGGATCTCCAATGCGACCGGATGGCTGGGAATTCGCAACCCGACTGTTTCCAGCCCGGCGGTCACCAGAGAAGATATCCGGGAGTGCTTCGGGAGTACGACGGTAAGCGGACCTGGCGCGAACGCTGCGAGCAATGCCGCGGCGTTCGGCGTGAGGGACGCCGCCGCCAGCGACCACGCTTTGGACTCGCTCACGTGAACAATCAGCGGATTGTTGCTTGGCCGTCCCTTGGCCTCAAAGAGCTTCTCCACCGCGGCCGTGTTGGTCGCATCGACTCCAAGACCAAAGACGGTCTCCGTCGGAAACGCGACCAGCCCTCCTGCCCGGATCGTCTTCGCAGCTTCATCCGGCGAGTTGATCCTCCTGGTTCGCATTCACGATTCTCGGTGCAGAACGACGAGTAAGCCCAATCGACTGCGATTGATTCTAGAGCGCTTGTTACGGCCGTCTAGCGCCTGTCGCATGCCCCAGTTAGAACTCAATCGACGCGAAATGACGGCGTGTCCGGAGCGGGCGAATCGCCAGGACGCAACCATGATTCGGTCGGGCACGCTGAGGCATCGTCGAGACGGCGCAATCCAACGTGCGTCGACAGGCCGGAAGGCATGGGAACGGAGCTGCGACCGGCGTGTTGCTTCGCACGGTCGAGTAACCCGTCGCACTGCACCCGCGCGCGTCCTTGCTCACTCCGCCAGCTTGTGGCCTGAGAGCGTAAACGTCTGCACCAAAAACCCGTCGCCGTCGGCCGCGCTGACCGTGTGTTGGCTGGGCAGGTCATACGGGCCGACGCGCGTCCAGCGGTCTTGCACCGTCTCGGTCCGCAACAGCTTGCCGGTCGGCTCGTCCCAATACTGCACGACGTACGACCGCGGCAGGTACTTCCCTTCGGCGTTGGTCGTGTTCTCGACCATCGTGATCGACATGTTCCGCTCGCCAAGCACTCGGTTGACCGACGTGATCTGGTCGTCCTTCACGCGATAACTGGTGGCCATATGCCCGCCCTCGAAGACCAAGAGCGGGCCCAGCGGATGCTCTGGGTGATCGTCGGCAAAGCGGAGCACCGGGCGCGGCCGCTCGGCCGAAGGCGTCTGGCTGGCGGCCCGGTGCATGGTGATCGACTCGAGCTGTTCTTGCAGCCAGTCGGGCGTCGGGTCTTCGCCCAAGTCGAACGTGACACTGCCGTTGGCGGCCACGGCGACCGTGCCTTCGAAGTAGCGGTCGTTCAGGTCGGCTGTCACGTCGGCGGTGAAGCCGGGAAAGTCGTGCCAGGCGGCCCGGGCGGCCAGCGCGCCTTCGAACAGTTCGACCGCCTCGTCGTCGGAACCTTGCCGAACCAGCGGCCAGGCAAAGGCCAGCGTGGCAAACTCGCGCACCTCTTGATACGCGTCGCCGCGGTGCTCGCCGGGCGTGCGATCGAGGTGGCGGACATACACGCTCCAGACGCCTTCGCTGGGCGGCTCGAAGCGCAGCTCGCCATCGTCGTTACCCTCGATCTCCTCGCTCACCAGGTCGGCGTCGACGGTGGTGAACGTCGTGCTGGGAATCGGCTTGCTGTTGCGCAGGGCCTTGAGCACCACCGCGTCGGCCTCGAACGTGGCCACGATCTCCAGCGGCGCGCCTTTTGGCTTGAACCGGTTTAGCTCGTCCGCCGTACCGGCCACCGCCTTCGAATAATGCCGCAACAGAAACTTGGGCAGTGCAGGCCGGCTGAGCACCCCGTAGTCCAACTGCCCGACAACCATCAACGGACCTGCGACCGGAACGTGACCGCGCAGCCGATCCGACAGCCGCTGCATCGGCAGCGGGCGGAACTCGCCGGGCGCGGTCTGCAGGAAGTACTCGCCGCCGGCCATCTTTTCGATGTAGCGCGGGTCGCCGGCCGAAGCGTACTCGCTGAAATACACCTCCGCCGCCCGGCCGCCTTCGGCCGGAGGCAGGATCCGCACGAACATGAAGTGGGCCTGAGCGGGCACGAACAGCAGGCCGCTCCAGATCATCACGGTTGAGAGCAAGATTCGCCCCATTGGTTTCCCCTTCTTACCGATGGAAGGCCCGTCGGGCCGTGTATGGATTGTTGTTACGCTTTACGCGCCGCCGGCACTGTCGTGTCGCGTCGCTCTCATATTCTACGCTCCCGCTGCGGGTGCCGTCTTGAATCGCCGGGTCGACCTACTACTCTGCCCGGTCGACCACCTTCCAATAGCGATAAAACTCTTCCTCGCGGACCCAGCCTTGCGCCTCGTAGACCGACTGGGCCGTGCGGTTGGTCTTTTGCGTGGCCAGTTCCAGCCGCAGCGCGCCGCTGGCCACGGCATGCTTGCGGGCCGCCTCCAGCAGCATCGCGCCCACACCACGCCGCCGCGCTTCCGGATCGACGAACAGGTCGTTGAGAATCAGGATCCGCCGCATGCTCACTGACGAGAGGGTCTCGTAGAGCTGCGTGAAGCCGAGCGTCCGGTCGTCGTCGTCCACGGCACAGAAGATTTGCGAATCGCCGGCGACCAACCGCTGCCGGATGAACTCGCGTGCGGCGGCCAGGTCGGGTTTCTGCTTGTAAAACACCCGATACGCATCGAACAACACCGCGACGGCGTCGAGCCGATCGAGGGTTGCCGCTTCAATGCGCATCGTGGTCTCCTGGCGTGGCAGTCCGAACAGTGGTCGGCGGTTCATGGTAAGAGACAGTCTGCCGCGCCACAAGTTCGCCCATGGTATCGGCGCCGCGCGCGGCTACAATGGCCGAGCAACCATGGACCTCGCAGGCAAGACCATCATCGTCACCGGCGCGTCGGCCGGGATTGGGCGCGAGCTGGCCCGTCAACTGGCCGAGTGCAAGGCGCGGCTCGTGCTGGCTGCCCGGAGCCATTCGGCTCTGGAAGAGGCGCGCAGCGCGTGCGAGGCGGCCGGGGCCGAAGCGATCGGCGTGGCGGCCGACGTTTCGCGGGTCGAAGACTGCCAGTGGCTGGTGCGCAAGACGGTCGAACATTTCGGCCGCTTGGACGTGCTGGTCAACAACGCGGGGATCTCGATGCTCGCGCCGTTCGAGGAGACGTCCGACCTGTCGGCGTTCGCCCGGTTGATGGAGGTCAACTACCTGGGCGCGGTCCACTGCACCCACTTCGCCCTGCCCCACTTGAAGGAAACCCGCGGGCTGATCGTGGCGATCTCGTCGTTGCAGGGCAAGACCGGCTTTCCCAACTCGACCGCCTATTGCGCCAGCAAGCACGCGATGCAGGGTTTCTTCGACGCGCTGCGGATCGAGCTGCTCGACTCGGGCGTCGACGTGCTGGTGGTTTCGCCCGGGGCGGTGGCCACGACGATTCACACCCGCCGGCTCGACCACACGGGCAAAGTGACCGACGAGCCGGGCACGCGGCCGGACGAGAAGTGCATGCCGGTCGAAGAATGCGCCCGGCAGATCGTCGCCGCGATGCGTGCGCGTCGGCGTGAACTGCTGATGACGCGGCTGGGCAAGATCGGTCCCTGGCTGAAGCTGATCGCGCCGCGCTGGACCGACCGGTTGGTGGCCAACGCCGTGCGCGATTTCTACGGCGACGGGGAGAAGTAGGTCGCTGAGACGGCAGAGCATTCACGCATCGCGTTGTGCGCCGGCGTTGCCCGGGCTGCGCGGGGGACGAAAGGCTTCGATGATCGCGCTATTGTCGGCCGCGCCGTAGCCGGCCTCCTCGGCCCGTTCGAGCAAAGTGCGGTGTAGTTCCGAAAGCGGCAACTCGATGCCGGCGCGTGCCGCCGCCGCCAGCATCAACCGCACGTCCTTCAAGTGCTGTGAGAGTCTCGCCTGCGGAGTGAAGTCGGCCGAGAGCATCTTTTCGCCCTTGCTATCCATGACCCTGGAATAGGCAGCCGACGATTGAAGAATCTCCAGTGCGCGGCGCGGCTCGAGCCCGAGCGATTCGGCAAACGTGAGCCCTTCGGCGAGCGCGGCGCGATTCAGGCCGAGTACCAGGTTCAGCACCAGCTTCATCCGCGAGCCAGCACCGCTCGGCCCGACGTGGAACGACTGGCGCGCCAGCGCACCGAACAGATCGCCCGCCGCCTCGTACGCCGCCGCATCGCCACCCACCATGATGATCACGTCACCCTGTTTGGCCTGCGCGCTCGAACCGGCGACCGTCGCGTCCAGGTAGGACACGCCTTGCTCGGCCGGCTTTTGGCCGATTGCTTCCACAGCGTCCGGATCGCCCGTGGTCGTGTCGACGATCAGCATTCCGTCGCGCAGCTCCGGCGCGATCTCGGCGATGACCTGCTCGACGATCTTCGAATCGGGCAAGCTGAGCAAAATCGTGTCGCACGCCGCGGCCACTTCCGCGGCGCTGCCGGCAGCGCGACCACCAAGTTGCACAAACGCGTCTCGCCGATCAGCCGCCACGTCCCAGCCAACGAGTTCATAGCCGGCGAGCTTCAGCCGTTCGGCCATCGCGCTACCCAGCAAACCCAGGCCGATGATTCCCAGCGGTCGCACGATCAATCCTCCGCGGGCTCGCGCGTGGTGTCGGGCGCGAAACAGATCACGACCATGCCCGCCGCATAGATCAACGCGGTAAACGCTCCGACGCGGGCGTAGTCTCCGCCGAACAGTTGCATCAATGTCCCGGCACCCAGCACGGCCACCGCCGCGAGAATCCGCCCGGAGTTGAACGTCACACCCGTGCCGGTCGAACGGACGCGCGTCGGAAACAACTCGGGCAGATACAACGGTAGCCAACCGAAGTAGGTTACGCCGACGAATCCCAGCAGGAACGTGAACAGCTTGAATTGCGGATCCAGCGGGTCGAGCACGTTGAAAATGTAGGAACTGATGCCCAGCGAAATCAGGCTGATCATGAAGTAGGTCGTGCGTCGTCCAAGCAGCGTCGCGATCCAGCCGCCGAGCAAACTGCCAATGATCGCACCGCCGGAGCGCGTGATTTGGGTGAGTGCCTTGAGTCGCGGATCGGGTTTGCGGTGCTGGCCGTCGCTCGACGCACTAGGCTGCCGGTCCGCTGATTCATCGGACGCCTCGCCCGAAGTTTCGCCGGCCCGCGCGTCGGCCTGTTCTTCGGAGCGTGGCACGGTCGCTGCCTCCGGCGCGTCTTGCACTGCCCGTACTGCCGATTGGCTGGCTGCTTGGTCCGACCAGGGAATCAGCCAGTTCGCGTTGGCAGCCGTACCAATCACAGGTATCGCGCCCAGGCAGATGCCGATCGCTGTGCGGCTGAGCAGGGGAGGGCGAAGGATCTCGCGCATCGGCTGTGCGGCCGCCTGGCCCGGCTTGACCACACGACCGGCGAGCCAGCGCGGCGACTCGGGCAGCCAACCCACGATCCACATGCCCAGGATCGCCGGCGAAGCTCCGACCCAAAGCGTCCAGCGCCACGAGTCAGGCGTGATGAAGTAGAAGTAGCCGATCACGCCCAACAGCACGAAGCCGACGTTGGCCGCCGCGCCCATCAGTCCGGCCAACAGCGACTTGGGAACGTTCGGAAGCGCTTCGACCGACAACGAAACGGCATTGGGCCACACGCCGCCCACGCCCAAACAGGCCACGTAGCGCAAAGCGACCAGCAGGTACGGATCGTCGACAAAGTAGCAGACCACCGTCGCCAGCGAGTAGCACAGCACCGCGGATCCCAACGCCCGCGATCGCCCCATCCGATCTCCCATCCACCCGAAAATCCATCCGCCGGAGGCCGCTCCCAGCAGAAACGCGCATTGAAACCACGCGAACCAGTCGCCGATCTCGCCCTCGCTGGCCGCCGGCAGCAGATCGCGCATGGCAGGGCGCGCCACGAGCACGAACAACGAAATCTGAAGCCCTGCGAACATCCAGCCGGCAAAGGCCGCGACCAGCACGCACCACCGACCAACCGGCGAAAGCGAGTCCTCCGCCTCGTCCAACGGAGTTGCCGCCGCGCCCGCACTGGATTCGTCGTCAGCCATGTGGCCTCCTATTGGGTCTTTTGCGAAACGGGCCGCAGCGCGGCGTCGGTCAGGCGTGCCGCCAGCGTCTCGTCAATCGGTCCTCGGTCGAGCCAGCGGACCGCTTGTTCGACTTCGTCCGGTGTGCCTAGGCCGATGATCGCGCTGGAAACGCTCCGATGCGAAACGGCGAACCGCACAGCCGCCTCCGTACGCGACATTCCACCCGGCAGGCACCGCGCCATCGCGTCCGCGCGACGGCAGTCTCGTTCGTAAAGCGCCAGCGGAAAGAACGGCGTCTTCCGCGTGTGTGGACTGGGCGGCCGACCGGCCAGGGCTCCGCCGGCCAAGACCCGAATCGCAAACACGCCCATTCCGCGTGCCGCACAGTCACTAATCAGGTCACCGTAGTTCGGCTCGTCAAAGTCATTTGGCATCGCGCGTCCCGCGCTAGGATTCAGTACGTTGTACGGAATCTGGATTGTGGCAAACTCGCCGGAGTCGATCACGCGGCGCAACGCGTCCGGCTCGCCCAAGCCGGTCAGCCCCAAGTGTGCCACAAGCCCTTCGTCGCGCAGGCGGCACATCGTTTCCAGCAGCCCGCCGGGGCCGATCACGTGCTGCGGCGTGATCGACGTCGGTTCCGCGCCCGCGGCCGACGTGATCGCGTTGTGAATCTGCAAAAGGGTTATTCGCGGCAGCCGCAGGCGCTGCAAACTCTCGGCAACGCTCTGGCGAACTGCCGCCCCAATGTCGCCGAGCTGTTCTGGCATCACGCGCACCTTGGTGGCCACGTGGACGCGGTCGGCCAAGTCCAATTCGTTTAGCGCACGGCCCAAGTTCGTTTCGCTCTGACCTGCGCCGTACGTGGCGGCCGTGTCGAACCAGTTGACACCCGCCGCCACGGCAGCTTCGATCGTTGCCCGCTGGACGTCGTGCTGCTGGCCGGTCAGCAACTGCGAGACGGGCCCAGCACCAAACGCTAACTGCGAGACCTCAATTTCGGTGGAACCGAGCGGGCAATAGCGCATCGCGACCCGTTGGGGCAGGGCAGGGGAGGCGGGGAAGTGCCCGCAGTATAGCGGGCGTCCGCGCGAAAGACGAACCTAGGCCGCGCGGTGGCGGTTCGTCGTGTCGTGACAACCGGCTCGCCGCGCGGCGCTGTCATGCCAACCCGCGCTCGATGATTTGCGCCATTTCGACGGCGGCCGGCAACGTTCCGAAAGCCAGGCCGTGATCACCGTCGAGGCGCGATACGCAAAACGCGTCGGCCACCGCAGCCGGTGAATAGCGCACCACAAGCGAGCCCTGCAACGCCAGTGCCAACCGTTCGACCAATCGCCGGGCCTGTCGCTCATCGGCTGCCAGCGACTTCCACTGGTCGCCCGTCGCCGCCGCGTACGCGTCGAACCGGCCGTCTTGGCCGCGGCCCTCGTTGATTTCTGCGAACAGGGCCTCGATCGTGCCTGGCTCGTTGCGGATAGCACGCAACACGTCCAGCGCGATGACGTTGCCCGAGCCTTCCCAGATCGAATTAAGCGGAGATTCACGATAAAGCCGCGGAAGCATCGAGTCGTCGACGAACCCATTGCCGCCCAAGCACTCCAGGGCCTCGCCCACGGCGTGGGGCGTGCGCTTGCAGACCCAATACTTGGCCACCGCCGTGGCGATGCGGCGAAACAGGGCTTCGGACTCCTCCGAGCGATCGTACGCGCGAGCCAGGCGCAGTGCCAGCAACGTGGCCGCTTCGCTCTCGATGCATAGATCGGCCAACACGTTCTGCATTAGCGGCTGATCAACCAGTAGCCGCCCGAACGCCTTGCGATGCCGCGCGTGATGCACGGCCTTGACCACGGCGGCGCGCAGGATCCCGGTCGAGCCGAGCGTGCAATCCAAACGTGTCTGGTTGACCATTTCGACGATCGTGCGCACGCCGCGACCTTCGTCGCCGATCAACTGCGCGTAAGCGTTTTCGAACTCGACTTCACTCGACGCGTTCGACCGATTGCCCAATTTGTTCTTCAACCGCTGCAAGAAAAACCCGTTCTTGCGTCCCTCAGGCGTAAACCGCGGCAATAAGAAACAGGACAATCCGTCGGGCGCTTGCGCGAGCACCAGGAACGCGTCGCACATCGGCGCCGAACAAAACCACTTGTGCCCGGTGATGCGGTAAACGCCGTCACCGTCCGGCTCGGCGCGCGTCGTATTGGCCCGCACGTCGGATCCGCCCTGCTTTTCGGTCATCGCCATGCCGACCAGCGCGCCTGACTTTTGTTCCGCCGGAATCAGCCGCGGATCGTACGTGGTGCTTGCCATGCGGGGCACCCAAACGTCGGCCACGTCCTTCTGCCGCCGCAGCGCGGGGACAGCCGCGTAGGTCATCGAAATCGGGCAGCCGTGCCCCTGCTCATTCTGGGCGGTCATCGTAAACATGGTCGCGCGGGCAACGTGGGCCCCCGGTTTCGGATCGGTCCAGGGCGATCCGTGCAGCCCAAACCCGACCGAGAGTTTCATCAGTTCGTGGTAAGCCGGATGAAACCGGACTTCGTCGATTCGCTCGCCCTGCATGTTGTGCGTGTGCAGCACGGGCGGGTACTCGTTCGCCGCGAATCCCCACGCGATGGCTTGCTCGCCGCCGAGAATCTCACCCAGACGATGCGCCTGATCCGTGGCCCAATCCGCGTCGCCGCGCTTAAGCGACTCGACCAGTGCGCGGTCGCACTCGAACAGATTGTATCCGTCCAGTGGCGGAACCTGGTTGGTCACTTCGTGCGTAGGCATGGCGGTTGCCTCGTCGCGTCGGATCGATCGAGCGTCGTCCCACAGGTGCGCAGCGGCACGCCACGCGCCAGCGCCCGTGGGACAACTTACCGTTTACCGTTGGCGAACTCAACGCGGCTTGTCGCTGACCACACGGCCCTCGATCACGGTGCCGGTACAGTGCGTCGTGTACTCGAACGGATCGCCGTCGTACATCGCGACGTCGCCGTCCTTGCCGACTTCCAGCGAACCGACCCGATCGTCAATTCCCAAGATTTTGGCGGCGTCGATTGTGATCGTCCGTAGCGCCTGCTCGAACGAGAGTCCGTTGGCCGCGGCTTCGGCAGCTTCGAACAGCACAACCCGCGTCTTCGGCACGTACGATTCGTAGCCGCTTTGCAGGGCGACGGGAATCCCCGCGTTGACCAGCTTGCTGGCGGTCTCGAAGCTCATGTTCTCGTGCTCCGCGAATGCCCGTGTCATCGTTGGATGAATGATTACCGGCACCCCCGCGGCTTTGATCTCGTCGACCAGCAGGTACGACTCGTCCGCACCGTCGAGCCAGATCTTGATATCGAACTCGTCAGCCACGCGTAGTGCGCTAGCGATGTCGACGGCCCGTTGCAGCGTGATCATCAGCGACACTTTCCCTTCGAGCACCTGGCCCAAGGCGTCGAGTCGCAAGTCGCGCGGCGGGGGCTCGCCCTGGTCGCCTTTTTCGGCCGCCCGTTGCTTCTTGTCCAGATACTCACGGGCCTTGATCAACTCGGACCGCAACATGGCGATGGCCTTGCCCCGCGTGCCGGGCGACTTGGCATCGGACTTTTGCGCGTTGGGACCGAGCGTTGCCGCAATGGCTTTGGCCGGCACGATCACGCAATCGGCCACGGTGCGGCCCGCGGTCTTGGCGATCAACGTCTGGCCAGACATCAATTCGCCCGGTGCATGCCCGGTGTGGACCGTTGTCACGCCGAACCCGCGGATCCATTCGATCAGGTCCTCGCGCGCGTTGAATGCGTCGATGGCTCGCAACTCGGGCTGGATCGGCGCGCTACGTTCGATCTGGTCCTGATCGTGCTTCTGGTTGTAGATACCGGCCAGCCCGACCGTGCTGTGCGCATCGATCAAACCCGGTGTGACGATTTCGGCCGAGAGCACTTGGTACCCGTCCGGCACGGCGATCTGGTCCGCGACTCCGATGGCCGAGATCTTTCCGTCTTTGATGACGACGATCCCATCGCTGATCGGCGGTCCGGCCATCGTATGCACGGTCTTGCCGCGCACAGCGATCTGCCCGATGGCCGCCGACGTCGGCAGCAGGGCGAAGAGCAATGCTCCGAGCAGGCCGGCAACGAGTCGCGGCGGGGTAAGGACTCGATTCGAGCAAGAGAGGATCTTGCCGTTCATTCCGATCCTCCCTGGTTGGCGTTAGCGGTGTCGAAACAGCATAAGTAGGGTGTTCGCGAATTGCCCGCACCGTAGCCTCCCACGGCATTGAGCCGATCGTCCGGATCGCTGCGGTCGAACACCTTGCGGCCGTCGACATAGGTTTCCAACGTCTTGCAATACACGCTCAGCGGATCGCCTTCCAGAATGGCAAAATCGGCGTCCTTGCCCGCGGCGAGCGACCCGATGCGGTCTTGCAGGCCCAGCATCTCGGCGCCGGCCAACGTCAATGCCCGTAGCGCGCCGGCCCGTGACATGCCGGCGCGCACGGCCAATGCCGCACTGCGCCGAAACACGCGCGAATCGGTGATGTAGTCGTCGGTGTGGAATGCCACTGGCACGCCGGCCTTTTCCAGGATGCCGCCGGTCTCGTAGCGCACGTATCGTGCTTCGAGCTTTCCGCCCGGCGAGTCGATCACGATCACCGAACATGGTGCCTTGGCCGCGGCGATTTCGTTGGCCACTTTCCAGCCGTCGCTCACATGGTGTAGCACAACCGGAAAGCCGAACTCGTCGGCCAGCCGCAACACGGTCATGATGTCGTCGTGCCGATGCGTGTGATGGTGGACAATCCGCTTGCCCTGCATCGCCTCGACCAGCGCCTCATAGTGGAGGTTGCGCGGGGGCAGCTTGGTCGGGTCGCCCTCGGCCCGTTGCACTTTGTCGTGATACTCGCGGGCCTTGATGTACTGCTCGCGGACCAAGAAAGCACTTTTTCCGCGTGTGCCCGGAAACGGCGGATCGCGCATCGAATTGGTGCCGTTGGCCATCTTCAACCCGCCCATCATCTTGCCGTCGCCGTCGCGGATGAAGAAATCGTCGATCTTTCGCGGCTTGGGGTCTTCCAGCCGCAGCTTGACATAGATCGTTTGGCCGCTGATCAAATGGCCCGAGCCGGGCATGATGTTCAACGTGGTCAATCCACCGGCCACGGCCCGCTTGAAGCCCGCGTCGTGCACGTTGATCGAATCCATGATCCGCACGCCGGGTTGAATCGGCGCGCTGCCATCGGCCGCGCCCGAGCCGGGTCGCATGCCACCGATGTGGCTGTGCGTACAAATCAGCCCGGGCATGATGATCTTGCCAGCCGCGTCGATCTTTTCGGCGCCGTCGGGCACATCGACCGCGTCGGCTGGCCCCACGGCGACGATCTTTCCGTTTTCAATGACCAGCGTTCCGGCATCGATTTCGTCGCCATCGATGGGAATAATCTTCGCGCCGACAAATGCTTTGGCCCGCTCTTGGGCGAAGCTGGTGGCCGGCACGCCAAGCCAGGCGACTGACCAGGCCACGACAACAATCCATCCGAATACGCGCATATTGCAGAACTCCCTGAGTTGTCTCGATCGGCGGTTGTTACTCGGTGATCTGCGCCCGAGAAGACCGGCGCAGCACGTGGGTCCATGATAACCAGCCCCTAACCGCGCTGCCAACAAACGTTGCCGTGCCGGGGCGGTCGTGGCCTGTGCACGAGCCGGCGGCGGTCGGATCGTGCTTCGGAAACCGCCGACCGATATGGACGGCCAGGGCACCAACCGGGAAAATCGTTCGCGTGCATCGCTTAATCCGGAACGAGTACCCAGCAATGCGGGCGGCCAATGCGTCTACGAACCCGATTGTGGCACTTGCTAATAACGCCCTACGAACCACGACCGGAGGAGCGACCGTTTCTCGATCGGGCCCAAACGCAACAAGGTCCCCGTGCGTCGGCCACCGTGGCGGTGCTGGATGCGCGCGAGAGCGACCGTTTCTTCGGCGTGCCACTGGCCCGCCGCGGCATGCAGCCCGTGTTTCTGAAAGTCGAGAACCGCTCGTCCGGATTGCTGCGGCTGCAACTGGTCAAGATCGACCCGAACTACTACACGCCGCTGGAAGCGGCCGTGGCCAACCATTTTTCGATCGCGCGGCGGCTGACAGCGTTTGGTTTGATCGGCTGCCTGTTTCTGTCGCTGCTGGCGCTTGTGCCGCTCAAGCTGGTATCGGCCTACCGGGCCAATCGGCGGATGGATGCGTTGTTTCGGGAACACGGCTTTCGGCTGCGCCCGCTCGAACCGGGAGAGGTCCGCGAAGGGTTCGTGTTTACTCCGATCGACGTGGGAACAAAGGTGGTCCACGTCTTGCTGGAAACTACCCGCGACACGCTCAGCCGCGACGCAGCCAACGCCGAAGGACCCATTGCCCAGGCGATCTCATTTACGTTTTCAATTCCGGTGCCGGGCATCTCCGCCGATTACCTGCGGCGCGATCTGCAGTCACTCGAGTCGCCGTCGTCACTGGTCGATTGCGATGTGCCGACGTTGGTTTGCAAGCTGAGCGAAATGCCGCCGGCGACAACCAATGCGGGCGCGTCGCGCGGCGGCGATCCGGCAAACCTGGTCGTGATCGGCCGCTTCGAGACGTTGCTGGCAGCCTTCGCGGCCCGCTGGGACGAAAGCGAAACGATCACGCTGGCGACCTGCTGGAAGACGGTCCGCGCGTTTCTGCTGGGGGCCCACTATCGCTACTCTCCGGTCAGCCCATTGTACTTGTTTGGACGTAGCCAGGACGTTGCGCTGCAGCGAACGCGGCACTCGATCAACGATCGGCTGCACCTGCGACTTTGGCTCACACCGCTGGTGTTTCGCGACAAGCCGGTTTGGGTTGGCCAGGTCAGCCGCGACATCGGTGTCCGTTTCACGACCAGGACCTGGAACCTGACCACGCACCGCATCGATCCCGATGTGGATGAGGCGCGCGACTACGTGGTGGAGGATCTTCTGCAAGCCCAACACGTCGACGCCACGGGATATGTCGACGGAGTGGGCCGTTGCGACGGCGACGCGCCACGTCGCAACCTGACGGGCGACCTGTACACCACGGATGGCCGCAGGGCGGTGATCCTGCTGTCGCCGGAGCGGACCGAGCCGCGCTTCGTGGCGTGGTCGTCCTGGTCGTAAGGTCAAAAGCGCGTCGGCCGATCGGCGAGCATCGCGCTTGAGTGGTAGCGTCGTGCCCGCGCCGCGGGCCGGCGCGAATCGACAGCGTCGCGCGATCCGGCGGTCGCTACGAGGCGTCGCCCGCCTGGCTCGGTTGGCCCTGACTCGGCTGGCTCTGGCTCGGCTGATTCTCCACAGGTCCTGCGCTGGGCAGGAACTGCGGTGCGTTGACTCCCATCGAGACGTAGATGCTCATCAATGATTCGACTGACATGTCCGCCGTGCGCACCGACTCAAAAGGCATGAAGAACAGCCCGCCGCCAACCGGCACCGGCGAGGTCGGAACGATGACGATCAAATAGTCCCGGCCGTCGATGTGAAAGATCTCCGGCGACACCAATAGCGCCAATACGCCGCAGCCGTGGTCCTTGCCAAAGTAACAGAATACGGGCCGCATGCCGGTCAACTGCGTGTCGCTTTTTCGGTCGAGCATTGCGACCAGTTGCTTGGACGTACCGTAGATGCCGCCCACCAGCGGCACCCGGCTCAACAGCGCGTCGAAGGCGCGCTGCACGAAACCGCGGGCTCCGGCTTCGACAAACACGCCAACCGCCATGATCACGACCAGCACCGCCGACCAGCCGATGATGTAGGCCATCGTGGTGTCGGACGAGAAGTTGAAGCCGACCGCGTGGAGCAGACGACCCAGCGGCGCTGTCGGCCCCACGAACTGTTGCAAGAAACCGGCAACCCAGATCACGACCGCGACGGTCACGACCAGCGGCAGGATGGCGAATACTCCGGCGACGAAATATCGCAACAAGCGGCGAAACACCCAATCGGTCAAGAATCGCATTGATGGACTCCTTTTGCGCGGTCCTTACGCCTCTTCCAATAGTCTATCCTTCTGGCGGCCTCCTCAATTGTACGATACTCGTCCATCGCCCCGCCCCGGGCAGGCGAAAGGTCGGCGCGCCGCTCGGGCGCGTGCAACCGAATTTGATACAGCCGCCGACACCGTACGCCCCGCGATGGCGGTTTGCGGTTCGTTCCCCGCGCTGCCGGCCTCACGCTTTTCGTCCGACGACGATGCAATAGCCCATGTGCGGACTTCGAAATAGCAGCTCCGTGTCCCGAATCTTGCGGTATCCGTCCCAGCCCCAACGGCGCAGGATCTTCAGCAACAGCAGCAAGCGACCAGAAACGCCCAATTGTCGATTGATTTGTGCCGGCCATGTGGTCATCACCTCCGAACGGTCAATGACGGCCACGTCGCGCAGTCCCGCTTCCTCGAAAAGCCGCTTCCAGCCATCGAGCGTCTCGGGCCGTTCGTCCTCCAACTCGGCGAGCTGCTGCTTCGTTTCCTCCGGCGTGTCGTCGCGCCAGAGAATGTCGTGCATCGCAACATATCCGCCCGACCGTGTGACGCGCACCATCTCGGCGGTGGCCCGCTGCTTGTCGAGCAGGCACATCGTACACTCCGAAATAACCACGTCGAACTGGCCATCGCCGAACGGTAGCTGCAAGGCATCGCCAGAGCGAAACTCGATCGCCAACTTGCGCTCCACGGCTTTGCCACGGGCCTTCGTCACCATCCGGTCCGAGACATCCACTCCGACAATCGAACAGCCAAACTGCACGGCCAAATAGCAGGCCGCTTCGCCGGTTCCGGATGCCACGTCGAGTACCCGTGTGTCGCGGCTCAAGTGACATGCTTCGGCCATGGTGTGCGTCATTTCGAGGCCGCCGGGGTGCAATATTTCGAGACCCGTCTCTTCGGACTCCAAGAAGTTTTCCAGCGACGGCTTGTCGGGGTTCGACGTCGGCATGGCGTTCCCCCTCGCTACATGTTGGGTGCCGTTTGCTCGCAGGTCGCTCTACGCAGTGGACGCGGGCCGATCACAGTCCTTGGTGTCGATGCGGCGCAGGGCGAGCCGACTCTGGCCCGGAATGTTGTCGCCCACTTCCGTCGTAAAGGCACAGGCGAAGTTCAGTTCTCCGAGAACCCGCTGCGTATGTTCGGTAAACGAGTCCGGCTTGCCATAGGGATACGAAAAAGGGACAGGCCCCTGCGACGCCAGACGACGATCCAGTAGCGCCTTGCACGTGGTCAGGTCCTCGCGTTCTGCGCTGGGCGACAGCGATGCCAGCGGCTCGTGCCGGTGGGTATGGCCACCAAGCCGCATGCCCAGTTCGTGCATCTGCCAGGCTTCGTCCCACGACAGGTAGAAACTCTTGGCGACGTCATGCTCGTCTCCGATGTGCGCCACGAACAAGTCATCGAGAACCCTCTCGCGCAGTTCCTTGTCGAGCTGAAAGTTGAGCAGGTATTTGAACGACTTTTCTTCTTCCGAACCCCAGCGATACGTCTTCTTTACCGCGGCCGGATCGGGCGGGGGAGGTGCGCCGCCGCGCCTTTCCAATTCGGCCAGAAACGCCGAGCGATACGCATCGAACTCGAGCGACGCCATCAGGAGATGGTTCTTGTGTACGCTCAACACACGATGCTCCTCGACCGCGCTGGTGATCAAGAAGAATTGGCCTTCGATTCCCCGCTCGGAAAGGATCTGGCTGGCCCGCAGATGGTCCTTAACGCCGTCGTCGAACGTCAGCAGGCACAGGTCGCGTTGCGGCTGGTAGCATCCTTCGACGTAGTCCAGCGCCGACTCGAGCGTAGCCATTTCGTACCGGGCGCGCAGCGCGTCGACCTGCTCGACGAACGCATCCAAGGCCACACCTTTGAGCCTGGGATACGGATCGCTCGGCGATCGCACATAGTGGTACATCACGACTCGCAGCATGGCTTCCCTCGTCGCTGTGCCACGGAACCGGTGCCTGTGTCACGCTTGCCTCAACCGCGTTTTCGCTCGCTGGCAAGTTGTGCGCAGCGCGGCGACCCAGCTAGTTCGGTCGATCCTGGTCTCCGTCGGAGCGCGTCAGATACAGTTCACCGCTCAGCAATTGCGTCGATTCGGACAATACGTTCGATGCGACATGCAGCGCGGCCGTCAGCCGCGTTCGCGAGAGGTCGATCGGCTGCAACAAACTGGGGATTGCCGTGCCGACTGCCGCCTCCTCAACGAACCCAACTTCTGTCAACGTACCGCCCACGTCGCTCGCCGTACAATAAAAATCGGTAAATGCCGCGTCGGCCTCGTCCGCCGCTTGGGCCAAATCGGCAGCCAGCGCGCCGGCCGCCGACCCGTCGGCAATGAACTCGACCGCACGCACGACGCATGTTGCACGATCCGGCACCTCGATCACGCGATAAACCAAACAACCGTCGATTCGACCGGCCGCATCCACTGCAAAGCGCGTCGTGTACTTGAAGCGCGGATGATCCAGGTATCGCCATTGCAGGTAGCTACCATCCCTCCACGTGCCGGTCATCCGCGCGGCAAAGCGGCCGGTCCACGCCTCGTCCCACGCGGAGAGCAGCTGCGGCGTCGCGTCGACAATGCTCGGCGTGCTGGTGTGAGCGGTCGCGCGTTGCGCTGTCGGCACGTCATCCGCTCTGTGTCCCTGCTCGCCCAGCAGTTTTTGCAAAGCATCGGACGACCCGATACGAATCCATCGCGGCACGGCATCGATCGCAGCCCAACGCAGACCGCGATAGACCTTCATCGCCGCTTCGTTGGCGCCCAACACGCCGGTAAACTCCCCGGAGCGCATCGCCGCGCCCAGCAACTGCACGCCCAGCGCCGGCGGGCTGTCCTTCGCGGTGGCCCACAACGCCAGCCAGTTCCCAGGTAGCTTGCGTCCGCGCAGATTGAACGCAACGGGGATCAGCCCCAACATGCCCCGGATCACGGTGCCATCAGTGGCAATCAGAATCGCCAGCTTGCTGCCTTCGGCCCGATGTTGCCAGCGAAGCAACTCGGCGTCGCGCGAGAGAATGTGCCCGGCTCGCCAGTGTGTATCAATAAACGCTTGAACTTCGCCGAGCCGATCCAGCGGACAACGTGAGATTTGCATCGGTCGAGAAGTCCGGTCGGCCCCCTGGCTTGTCGCGAAATCGATGGAAGGTGGTCCCGGTCCGTGCGCGACGGCGCAATTCTAGCACCCGACTGGAGTGTTGCAATACGACGCGCGTTGTGCGCGCCATAGCGTCACGAATCGGTCTGGGCTACACGATCGCGATGTGGCTCAGCCGGTAGCTCGAGCAAGAAGTCAATCTCGCCGCTTTTTACGTCATACATCGCGCCAACGACCATTACGGCACCTGCGTCGACCGCTTCTCGAATCGCGGCACTGCGGTCAACGACCTCGTGAACCGTTCGCACAACGTTTCGCTTAGCCACTTCGTCAATCAGTGCTTCACGGGGATCGGCGTCGCGATCCAAACGGGCCGACATCCCGTCGTCGGCAAGACTTTGTTTGATCTCGTCGACGATCGCGGGCAAATGGGCACACTTGCTCGTATCACTTACGTCCGCGTTGCCGGACAGAACGTCGACCGACGAAGTGACCGCGCCGCACCGCGTGTGCCCCAGCACCAGCACGAGCTTCACGCCGGCGATCATCACGGCGTATTCGATGCTTCCCAGCGACTTGGTGCCGATGATGTTTCCGGCAACCCGCACGCTGAAGATGTCGCCGATGCCAAGATCAAAGACCAACTCCGCCGGCACGCGAGAATCGATGCAACTGAGCACGACCGCCAACGGATGCTGCTCTTGTGCCGTGGCATAAACCTGTTGGCTGAGGTCGCGGGTCAGTTGGTTACCCGTGCGAAACCGTCGGTTGCCCTCGCGCAGAAAGTCCATCACCTGCAGCGGCGTGACACGGTCCTTCAACTCGCGCGTGGAGTAGTCGGCAAACTGAATCTCGTCGTTCAACTGGTACTTGGTTCTAAATCCGCGCAGGCTTACCATAATGCCGCGTGCCGGCGCGGCGTTGTCTCGAAAATCGCGAATCAGATCGAGAATGTCCGGGTCGATGAAGTCCGACGCACTCGCGTCGATCAGCAAGTTTGCTCCGCGGCGCGTTTCGTTGAACAATCGTCCCAGCGCGGCCCGATTCAAGAAGCTCACTTGGTTGGCCAACTCGATGCGAACCACCTCGCCGGCCAGGTGCGTTTCGACAATCCGCCGGACAGGTCGGCGAAGGTTGCTGTTGAGGATGAACAGAACGCTGACGCCCAACCCAATCAGAATGCCGACCAACAGGTCAGTCAGCACAATCGATACCAGAGTGACCAGAAACGGGACGAATTGATAACGCCCCTCGTTCCACATCTGACGAAACAGCGCAGGGCTTGCCAGCTTAAATCCAGTGACCAGAAGGATGGCGGCCAAGGCCGCCAGCGGAATCATGTTCAAGTAGGTCGGCAGCAGCACTACGCTTACGAGCAGCAACACCCCGTGAAACACGGACGAGCGTTTTGTTTCCGCGCCAGCGTTGACGTTGACTGAACTGCGAACGATTACTGACGTCGTCGGAATGCCGCCCACCAGTCCCGCGACGACGTTGCCCACTCCTTGCGCCAGTAACTCGCGGCTGGGCGGCGAATGGCGTTTGCGCGGATCGAGCTTGTCGACCGCCTCGAGGTTCAGCACAGTTTCCAGCGACGCAACCAAGGCAATGGTCACGGCCCCAAAGTAGATCGCCGGATTAGACCACTGCGAAAAGTCGGGAAAACGCAAGAACCCCATCAGGTCCGACGCTTTCTCGGCCACGGGGATTTGCACCAGATGGCTTGATCCGATTGCCCATGCGCCCCCCAGTCGCCCCAACACAACTTGCATTAAGACCCCAACGAGCACCACCACCAACGCGCCCGGAACAATCGATCGTTTCAATGGTTTGAACCGGTCCCAGAACAACAAGAGCGCGATCGACACGAAGCCAATCAGCGCAGCTCCTTGATGAATGTCGCCGGCCAATACGGTTCCGATCTCCGAAAACGTCGTCTGCTCGTCCGGCTGGACGAACGACATCTCGCCTTCGGGATCCGTGTCGTGTCCCAGCACGTGCGGAATCTGTTTCAGGATCAAGATCACGCCGATCGCCGCCAACAGTCCCTTGATAATACTCGTAGGAAAGAACGCCGATAGCTCGCCGGCCCGCGCGATGCCCAATCCGACCTGGATCAATCCGGCCACGAAGACCGCCAGGAGAAACGCCTCAAACGAGCCCAGCACAGCGATCTGCGCGATCACGATCGCCGGTAACGTGTTCGCTGGCCCGCTGACACTGGTATGCGAACCGCTGATCGATCCGACGATGATGCCGCCGATGATTCCAGAAAGCAGTCCGCTGAACAGCGGCGCCCCAGAAGCCAGCGCGATGCCCAGACAAAGCGGCAGCGCAACCAAGGCGACTACTGTACCGGCTGTCAGGTCCTGCCGCGCTCCGGACAGCGAAAGCAGTGAAGGTTGAGTGGAATCCATCGCGATTGGCCCGTTGGTCGATGATCGCGCGCGTGGCGCGGAACTTGGTTTGGCGAATGGTCAGCCAGCGGCGACGTCACTACAGCTTTGACGCCGGCAAGACCTACGGCATGCCCGTCGTCCCAGCGCACGTCGCTCACTCGATTCCCACGGACTGCATGCGCCGCGGAGCAAACACCGGACCTGAGGGTCCGGCATGCTCCTGGGTTGGCTGGGTCGGCAGCCGCCGGGCATTTCAACTGCCCGGTGCTAATGAGCGCTATTAAGCGGACAAGGACAAATGGACAGTCTGGCCGGCCTAGCACCTTAGCGGTGCGCAAAGGCCGTTGTGCAACCGGTGTCCGCTGGCGACCAGCAAGGCGCCATGGTGATAGCCCGCGTCGCTCGAACTCGCCGAGCAGCTTTCCGAAGAGCGTCCCAGTGCCGGTTCGTACCGTCGACTGATACGTCCGAACTCTGAAACGGCCTGACACCCCTTCGAGTCCTCGCATCCGCAGGTCTCCATCTCGGCGGCCAACGCGCAAACCGATTCGGCGACCGACGGCGTGGCGAACGGCATCACGAGTGCCAGCAAGAAGAACGCCGTGCGACCCGAGGTACACGAAGCGCGGCGGGCGGCAGATTCGGGTTGCATCATGAAGACTCAATGCCAACAGCTCGGGTTGCCCGGCACGTTTCGAATATGCAAATGGGCACACCGCTTGACGGTCAAGATAGGGACAATCCGAGGTGCGCGTCAACCGAAAACCACCGGCGAATCCGCATCCTGTACAGGATCCACCGGCCATTTGTTTTCACTTCGCGCGATTCCAGCTACGATGAGTGAAAATCGAAGTCGAATCGCCCCGTCCGGGACGTTCGAACGACGGAGACTACTTACCTATCTCGCTTGCGTCAGCTCGACGCATTTCGGAGGCGAATCATGGATCGTTGTCGGCTTGCGATTGGCGGACTGGCTCTGTTACTTGTGCTCGGTCCTGGTTCTTCGCGTTGTTTCGCCCAATCGACCAGTAGTGGGGGTGTGAAATACACCGCGGCGCAATCCGACTCCGGACGCGAGGCGTACAACGCGCAATGCGCCGATTGCCATGGCGAAGAGCTCGAAGGACTCGATATTTCACCCGCGCTGGCCGGCGCGCGCTTCGATCAGACATGGCGCGGAAAGACGGCCGCCACGATTTCGTTCCACGTGCGACGCATGCCTCCGGAATCGGTCGGCGAGCCAGGCAGCCTGGGCGACGAAACGTACACCAATATCCTGGCCTACATCCTTCAGTCGAACGGGTTCGCGCCGAGCGAAGAAACATTGCCAACCGAAATGGCGGCACTGGCCAAAGTCAAAATCCCCCGACTCAAGGGCGTCGACTACGATCCGGACGCGCCGGTCGAGCCGTCGGACGAGCAGAAAGAACGCCTGGCCAGTCTGCCCGACGTCACGTTCGAAATGCTCAAGAACCCCTCGCCCGATGATTGGCTGCAATGGGGGCAATCCTACGACGGGCAAAACTTCAGCCGACTGGACGACATCAATCGCGACACGGTCGGCGAGCTTTCCCCGGCGTGGCGCACCGCGCTGCGCATTGGGACGAGTATGCCCACTCCGCTGGTGCACGCGGGCATCATGTTCTTGCAAACGTTTCCCGACACCGTGCTGGCTATCGACGCTACCAATGGCAACATCCTTTGGCGCCACCGGTACGAACCCACCACGGGCGGCTCCAGCCAGAAGATGGGACTCGGCCTGCACGGCGACAAGGTTTTGGTGCCCACCTCCGACTTGCACGTGCTGGCACTCGACGCCAAGACCGGCAAGCTCATCTGGGACCACACCATCGAGACACCCGTCCAGGGCCGTAGTCGCGCCGGCTACCAGTTGCGCAGCGCTCCGTTTGTTGTTGGCGACAAGGTGGTGCAGGGGGTCACGTCGAGCTTCGTTCCCAAGGGCGGATTTATCTTGGCCATCGACGTCAATTCAGGCGAGGAGGTCTGGCGGTTCAATACGATCGCACGGCCGGGCGAACCGTTCGGCAATTCGTGGAACGGACTGCCGCTGGACAAGCGCAGCGGTGGGTCCGTCTGGCACCAGGGCACGTACGATCCGGAGTTGAATCTGATCTATTTCGGTGTCGCGCCGACCTACGACACCGGGCCCCTGCTGCACCCAGTAGATCAGGAAGGCGTCAACAGCGACGCGTTGTACACCAACTGCACGGTGGCACTGGACGCGGATACGGGCAAGCTGGTCTGGCACTATCAGCACATGGCCAATGATCAATGGGACCTGGATTGGGTGTTCGAGCGGCAAATCGTCGAGATGCCCATCGACGGCACCACGCGGAAAGTCGTGATGAACGTTGGCAAGATGGCCATCCTCGAAGCACTCGACGCCGCCACCGGTCAATATCTGTTCTCGGTCGACCCGGGCGTGCAGAACGTGATTACCGCGATCGACCCGAAGACCGGCGCCAAAACGTACGATCCGAACAAGATTCCGGACGTGGCGAGGCCGTGCGTCATCTCGCCGCATGCCTACGGAGCGCGGAGTTGGCCGGCCGCTTCGTACAGCCCCGAAACCGAGTTGCTCTACGTGCCCGTCACGCTGACGAGCATGCTGCTGGGCAAGCAGGGCATCCCGCTGCTTAGTTCGGGCGTTCGCATTGCGTCGGCCCAACATCCGGATAGCCGCGACGGCAACTTCGGCCAGCTCCAAGCGTTTGACGTGGCCGGCCAGAAAATGGCGTGGACCGCGCGCCAGGCAACGCCGATTGCCACGAGCCTGTTGGCCACCGCTGGCGGCGTGGTCTTTTCTGGAGATCTCGATCCGTCACTCAAGGCATTCGACGCAGCCGATGGCAGGTTGCTTTGGACCGGCAAGCTCGACGACGTGCCCAGCTCGTCCCTGGTGACCTATCGGGTCGACGGCCGGCAGTACGTAGCGGTTGTCGTCGGGATGCGAAACTTCCATGTCGACGGGCTTCTGCTGACCTATCGCGAATATGGTGGCGACGACGCCAAGCCACGCGACGCCGTACCCAAGGGCGGCGCCGCCATCTGGGCATTTGCGGTCGAGTGAGAAACGCCCGGTACGGCAAGGGCCGTGATGGAGTTCTAACAGCACACGTTAGGTGCTTGACAAATTCAATCCGCGCGGCGGAACCACACGCGCAGCTCGGCATCGCCGTCGGTATGGAAGTGGTCGACGTCGATCTGGTGTTCCGAGTCATCGAGCGTGACGGTGGCGACGTGGTGCCTGGCTTTGCCGGCTTTCCAGTGGTCGATCATGGGCTCACCGTCGATCGCGATGCGAACGCCGTCTTTGGCCGCTGCGTGCAGTTCGTATTGGCCGGCGGGAACCTGCACCGTGCCGCGAGCCACCGTGGCGAAATTGTCCGGCGGAACAGATCCCTCAGTTGAACCCTGCCGCCAGCGCAGATCGACCGCCGCGACCGATCGCTCGGCAAGCGGTGGCTCGTCGATGATCGCATTCCAATCCTTGGGCTTCGCGGGAAACGATTCGGATTGCCCAGCATACTGCCGCATCGTCCAATCGCGACCAAACAGGACGCCGTGTTCTCGGGCCCGAAAAGCGCGATCTTCGGCCGCAAGGTCAACTAGCCCAGGCTTGTCGTCTTGCTGCTGTAGCGTTCGCGCCAGGCGGTTCAATACGGCCACCGTCTGCCGGTCGTCGTCCGGCTTGATCTCGCGGAGGATCATCCACGACTGGCGATATATCTGGCGTGCCGCGTCGAGCTTTCCTTGATCAACCAGTGTGTCGCCGAGGCGATAGCTCGACACCGCGACGCGCTCGTCGTCGTCGCCGTAGAGCTCGCGCTGCATGTCCACGGCTTGCCGAAAGTGGGTCTCGGCAACGGCGTATTCTCCGCGCGCTCGCAGGAACTTGGCGTATTCGTACAGTGAGCTGGCCAGATCAGGATGGGCAGCGCCAAGCACACGCCGCTGCATGGCAAGTGCTTCTTGGAACAGGGTGTCGGCCTTGTCCCATTCGCCCCGACTGGCTTCGACGCCTGCCAGACGGCGGAGCGACCTGGCTACGGTCGGGTGCTGCTTACCGTAGGCCTTGCGGTACAAATCGACTGCCGTGGTGAACGATTGGGCGGCGGCATCGAATTGGCTTGCCTGTTCGGTGCGCCCTTGTTGATAGTGCCAGCCGGCCATGGTCGCCCGCGAGACGGCCAGCGCCTCGCGATACGCGGGGTCGCTTCGGTCGGCCTCGGCGCCGTTCTCCAAAAAGTCGAGCGCCTTGGCGTGGGCCTCCTTCGCCTGATCGGAGAACCCGGCCCGGTCGAGCGAGTCGCCCAGTACGTGGTAGCTCTGGGCGCAGGTCAACCGAAACTCGGGTACGGCCGGATAGTCGCGCGCCAGGCCTTCCTGGATGCGCAAGCCCTTGTTGAACTGGGCGAGCGCGGCGCCCGCGCGGCCGGCGGCGACATGGACGGCTGCGAGTTGTTGATACGCCCACGCCAGGTTCATCTCGATCCGCGTGGCCCGCGGGTTTTCGCGAATCAGTTCTTCGAGAATCGTGCACCCTGCCTGGATCGACTGCTGCGCGGCCGGAGCGTCGCCGGCGTCGTTTTGGGCCATCCCGACCGCGATCAGGCTCTCGCCCAACGCGTAGCGGTGCCGCACTTCGCCGGGGTGTTCGTCGGCCAGTTGCTGTCGCAGTTGGTGTGCGCGGTTTAGCGCCGCGAGCATTTCCTTCTTGTTACGTCGCGCGTACTGGGCCATGCCGGCCATTGAATACAGTGCGGCCAAATCGGTACGGAAGCCGGCGACCTGCGGATGCCGCTCGGCGAGCTCTTTCCAAATGGCGATGCCGCGGCGGGCGGCCTTCCAGGCCCGCTCCGGCTGCGCGGTCAGCAGATGGGGGGAGCGCGAATTGTTGACACCCCGGCGCCAACTTGGAAACTCCCAGAACGGTGCCTGCTCAACGTCGAGTTGCTCGAGAACCTCCAATCCCTTTTCGAAGTGGGGCAACCAATCGTCGCCCCCCATGTCGTGGACGATCGACGACAGCCGGATATAGCTGGCGGCCAACTCCGCCTGCAATTGCGGGTCGTCGCCGCGCTGCTCGACGAAGCCTTCGTAGTACCGCTGCGCTTTGCGGAGCAACTCGATGCGCAAGGGACCCAGCGTCGGGTTTTCGAGCAACGAATTCTCGCTGGTCAGCGTGAAGTAGTCGTCGACTGCCTGGTGGGCCCGGCGGAAGTTCTCTTCGGCTTGCTGCCGCTGTCGATCGGCTTCGGCCAGATTGTCCTCGGCTTTGGTGCGCTGGACGACGGCCATCGCCAAATGCGCCTCCGCCCGGCGCCATTGCCACGTGACGCCGACGATCCCCAACAGCAACGTCGCGGCCAGCGTGATTCCCAGCGTCGCCAGAGCAGGATTGCGACGACACCACCGCCCGAAGCGTGTCGCCGTGGTCACCGGCCGCGCGACGACCGGTTCGCGGTGGAGAAACCGATTCAAGTCCGAAGCCAAGTTCGTGGCACTGGCGTAGCGCCGCGACGGCTCTTTCTCGAGGCACTTCGAACAGATGGCCTCCAGGTCACGAGGCACGTCCGTCCGCGCGCTGCGCACCGGACGGGGATCTTCGGTTTGTACGGCCTGCAATGTGGCCAGGTCGGTCTCGCGGCGAAACGGCGCAGTGCGCGTCAGCAATTCGTAGAGAATTGCCCCCAATGCATACACGTCGGCCGCGGGCCCGCTGTGTTTGGCGCGGCCTGCCGCTTGCTCGGGCGCCATGTAGGCCGGTGTGCCCAGGATCGCCGTTGTGCGCGTGTCGTTGGTGGAAACGTCAAGGAATCTGGCCAAGCCAAAATCGGAAATCTTGGGAACCAGCGCGGCAAGGTCGGCGGGCTGGCCGGTGCCGGTGTCTGAGCACGCACCGTCTTCGGTGGGCTGTTCGAGCAGAATGTTGCCCGGCTTCAGGTCGCGGTGCACCACGCCACGACTGTGGGCATGCTGCACCGCCTCGGCCAGCGTCATCACCAGCCGCGCGGCGTCGCCCGGCGCGATCGGATCACTGTGCTCGTCGAGCCACTCGCTCAGCGAAGTACCGGGGCAAAACGCGGAGGCCAAATAGCTGATCGAACCGATCGTGCCGGCTTCGAACACCGGCACGACGTGAGCATGGTCAAGCGCCGCGGCCGCCTTCGCCTCGCGCACGAATCGCTGGCGCAGCTCGGGCGTCAGCATGACCTCGGGCCGAGGCACTTTGAGCGCCACGTCGCGCTCCAGGTCCGAGTCGTGCGCCAAGAATACAACACCGTAGCCGCCACGGCCCAACTCTCGGATGATCTCGAAGCGTCCGATGCGCTCCGGCGCGGGTTCCTGGTAATCTCGCACGTCGGCGGAGAGATCCGACTCAGCGTCGAGGCGCAACTGGGGCGTCGTTCTCCGCACGCGCTCGATCAATTCGAGGCACGCCTTGGTCGACCGCAATCGGGCCGTGAGCGGCTCCGTCGACGTTGCGTCGGGCGGCGCGGGTGTTTCGCCCGCGAGGGCCTCGTCGAGCTCGACCAGCCGTGAGGTGAACTCATTGTCCGCCAGATCATCCGGTCGTTTCGCCATCCGAATCGCTCAATTCGTCTCGCAATCGTTCGATCGCCCGCACCCACAACTTGCGCGCCGCCTCGGGCGTGCGGTTCATCCGCTCGGCGATTTCGGCAAACGTCAGTCGTTCCCAGTTACGGAGCGTCACCGCCCGACGGTGATCGTCGGGCAGGCCCGCCATCGCGCGCTGCAACGCGGCGGCTTCTTCCCGGGCGATCGAGTTAGCGCGGGGTGTCGGGTCACGGGTGGGTAGTTGCACCGCCGGCCGATCCGCGCGGCTGTCGCCAGCCAAGGGCTCCTCGCGCGAAATGGCCCGTTTGTCCGCTTGCTGATATCGGCGACGAAGATCGGCCAGATCATTGAGCAACACCCTGCGCAGCCAACTCATCAGCTCACCCTGGCTTCGACCACGAAACCGGGGAAACTCGGCCTGCGCCGCCAGCAACGTGTCTTGCACCAGATCAGACGCGGCCACCTTAACGCGCAACGACGGATCCAGCTCCTCATTGGCCACCAGCAGCAGGTAGGCGCGGCACGAGTCGATCAGTCGGCCGATCGCCTCGCGTGATCCGTCGCGCGCTTCGTCGATGCAGGCGGAAAACACCGCGTCGTCGGCCCCGACCGATCTGTTCGATTCCGATGTGTGCGGTCGCAAGTCGTTCTACCTCCACTAGGCGTAGTGCGTCGCTCAATCGGACGCCCGACCTTACCGCATTATCAATCGCCCGGTCGGCCAGTCAACGAAATACGCGGCCAGTTCGACAGCGCGCGGCGGCGTCCTGCGCCGTTCGTGGAATTGGACCACAACCGCCAGATGAATTCGCGGCTCGCGGTGTCCGCTTTCGCGACGAAATACGCCCTGTGGTTGGACGGTGGATCGGCGGATCTCCCGGCTGACGTGTTCGCGTACCTCGATGGTGGGTGAGCATCGCCGCCGCGTGACGCGCGATTCACGATCGACGCATACAACGCAAGCGATCCTGCTTAAGGAGACAGCTCATGCTTCTTGTTTTCCGTTCGACGGTCCGACACGCGGCGGTGGCCGCCATTTTGGCACTATCGAGCCTATTCGCGGCGCCGGCCTGTGGCGGGCTCATCAGCGATGCCCACATTTTCTATAAGCACGAGGATCCCGAAACCGGACAATTCTCGACGACGGCCAACACGTTTTTTGATGCCACGTACACGCCTGTCGACTCGAATCCCTCATTTTACCTGAGTCCATATGCCGAGATTGTCCCGGGCGAGGTTCGTATGGCCTTTGACGCCCAGGCGCACAGTGGCGCGTTTGCCTTTTTGAGCGCTGCGGTGCGCGATTTCTACGTGCTCGACGGAACGGCCGTCGACTTGGTTCCGTCCCAACCTGGCACGCAGGTAAGTGTGCCTGTCTCCTTACATGTGACCGGCGTGGCCGACCGGACGTTCTTCCCGCCGCTGGGTGGCCCGGCCGGCGGCTTGCACGTCAGCGCCATCATTGGGAACGACTTGGCACCCACCGGCGGCGTCACGCCTCACAATCCCGTGATCCAGGAACCGGCTGGACAAAAATCTATGGGTTTCTATCAGATCCCGATCGGCGAGGGCCCCGCGCACGCCGACATCAATTTCTCGGTAAGTACCAACTTGCTAGTCACGCTAGGCGAGCAATTCCAATTGGCCTACGCGGTCGTACTGCAACCCACGTTTGGGATCGACGCCGATTTGACGGACACCGCCACGGTGAACTTCGATGTCGGGCCCGGCTTGACGCTGACGTCGACCAACGGGTTCGGCGCGCCGGTGCCCGAACCGTCGTCGTTTGTGCTGTTGGCCGCGGGGTTGGCAAGCCTGTTGGTTTGGCGGCGGGCGCGCCGCGGTTGAGCAGCGAAGGCTCTTCGTCCGCAATGGCGCTAGGTTGTCGGCAGCGCCGCGATCGTGGAACCACCGTACCGGACCGATCGGCCTTCATGGATCGCAAGGGGAGCACGCTCATGCACGCATTCAAGTTCGCTCGACCAGGCACCGGCACGCCACGGCTGTTCGGTACCAGCGCTCGGCGCATCGTTAGCACGCTGCTCGTGCTCTGCGTGTGCATGCTGGCACAACGGGCAGTTGCCGCGACCCTGGTTGCGATGACCTATAACATCCATCATGCCGAAGGCACGGACGACGTGATCGACATCCAGCGCATCACCGACGTGATCAACACCTACAACCCGGATGTCGTCTCGTTGCAGGAAGTGTTCCAAGGCACCGACCTGCTCAGCAACCCGTTCTTTCAATTGGACGACTTGGCGACACTGACGGGTATGCAGGGCTACTTCGGAGCGGCGTTTACCGTGCCGCCCGGTGAGCCGGTGATTGGTGACTTTGGCAACGCGGTACTCGTCAAGTCAGATATCACCATCAACAATGCGACGACTCACGCTCTGCCCAACCCTGAGCCGGCCGCCCCTTCCGAACCACGTTCGGTCATCGAGATGCAACTGTCGCTGGACGACATGGGCACGCCCGTCGATTTCACGTTCTTGGCCACACACTTTGATCACAACAGTGTCGCGAACCGTTTGGCGCAGGCTGCATTTGTCAACGACCTGGTGGATGGTTCGAGCACTCCGGCGATTCTGGCCGGCGACTTGAACGCCTCGCCGGGCAGTTCGGTAATGCAAGTCATCGAAGACGAATGGACGAACACCTCGCTGTCGATCCCGCAGATCGACTACGTGATGTACCGCGGCAGCAATCAATGGAACGTGATCCTGCCGGGACAGCATCTCATCGATCCGACTACCTCGGTGGCGTCGGACCACTTCCCGGTGCTGGCCACAGTGGAAATCGTTCCCGAGCCAAGTTCGCTGGCCTTGGCCCTGCTGGCGTTGATCGGCGGATCGGCGTTTTTGCGGCATCGCCGTCGCGGCTGGGCGAATGGAGCCTGATGCCGTCAGCCGGCGGACGTTCCACCGCGGCAAGGGCTGGCGAGGTGAAGAAATGGGCGGCACTGGACTCGAACCAGTGACTTCCACCGTGTGAGGATGGCGCTCTAACCAACTGAGCTAGCCGCCCGAGAGATGTGATTCTAGCATTCCGCCGCGCGGTTGGAAACGGTGCAGCTTGCAGTGATAGGTGGCCCCGCGCGGCAACCATTTCGCGACAAACCTACCTCGCTGCGAAATCTGAGGCCGCCCTACACCTGCGCCGTCGTGTCGTTGCCGGTTGCTTCGGTGGGCGCTTGCGTCGGAGGCTCGAACTTCGGCGCCGTCGGCTCATCGTAGTCGTCGGCGTTGTAGCGACGCGCGACGCTCGGGCTGGGCTCCATGCTGGTCGCCGAATCGACTTCGTTCTTGATGTCGTTCAATCCCTTGCGAAACTCCATCATCCCCTTGCCCAACGATCGACCGACTTCGGGCAAGCGCTTGCCGAACAACAGGACGGCAATCACCAGCACGATCAACATTTCGGTCGGACCCAGTCCAAACGGCATGACTCGCTACCTCCGCGCGGGATCGATCGTTCGTCGACGGTCGCTCGACTCAGACAGCCGGCGCATCAACCCTGGCTTGTGTTCTGCGGCTTTTCGCTGTCTTCCTCGATGCCCTGAACACCCTTCTTGAACTCGACGACGCCCTGCCCCAGCGAGCGCATCACGGTCGGCAGCCGCGTCCCGAAGAGGATCAGCACGATGATCGCGACGATGATCAGTTCCGTTGTTCCGATGAAGCCCAACATGGCACAAGACCTGACTTTTCTGGGGTGGGATGGCACAACGCCGTGACGAGTCCTTCGCGGACCGGACCGGCATCGTGGTCGGATAGCGCGCGGCCCCGGTGAGCGGAACCTGCTACGTACCAACCTCTTAATTCTACTGGCAGCATGGCCAGTGTCAAAGCGCCGCGGGCCGCGAAATGCCCGAGAGATCGGCCCCTAACCGATACCTGGCAACTACTTCGTGCGAGCGTCGCGACCGGCCGCCTCGACGTAGAGCGGCAAAAACCGGTAATAGACTTCCAGGCACAAAGCACCCAGGGCCGTCGAGTAGGCGCGACCGCCACAGCCACCCCACACCGGATCGGGATCCCAGCTTCCGGCCCAGTCGCCGTCGGTCCGCTGCGTGGCAATCAACTTGGTTTGCAAGGCCTTGTTCCACTGCTTCCAGGCGTCGCCCTGCGTCTGATAGAGCGCCAAGGTCGCATAGTACCAGTAGTAAAAGTTCGTCGTGCCCACGCCCGGCACTTCCTGCACCAGGTAGTCGGTCGCTTCGGTCACGGCCGCCGGTCCGTCGACCATGTCCAAGAACTGGCGACAGACCAGTGCTTCGGCCGTCATCGATCGGGTGGGCAGGGGCCGAATCGCCTGGTAACACGCCAGGCCACTCTCTGGCCCCAGGGCGACACTCTTCAGGAATCGCTCGATGCCGGTGCGTGTCGCGTCGGGTATCTCGAACCCGCCCAACTGCGCGCTTTTGAGTGCCATCACTTGCCAGCCAAGCTGGCTGGTATCGCCCGGATCGCCCGGCCGATAACGCCAACCGCCGGTGGTGTGGTCTTGCGCGTTGAGCGTGTAGTTGATGGCCCGGCGCACGGCGGCCCGCAAGCGGTCGTCGCGCGTCATCGCGTATGCCTCGCTGATCGCGCAGGTGGCCATCGCGTGACAATACATTTTCTCGTACACGTTGTGCGAGGCGCCCAAGTTCCCGTCCGCTTCCTGCATGCCCAACAGAAACTCAAGTCCGCGGCGGACGTTGATCTGGTACTCGCCGTTGAGGTGCGTGTTGCCCGCGGCCAAAAACGACAGCAGGGCCAATCCGGTGAGCCCCGTGTCGGCCGTTTGGCCGGCGCCGCGGCGTTGCTTTGCATCTTGCGCCAGGGCCGTTCCGGCACCGGTCTGCCTCGGTTCCCACCGGCCGCTGGCACTTTGATTCGCGGCCAGCCACGCTAGTGCCGCACCCACGGCCTGTTCACTCTCTTGCGTCGCACCCAGACCTCGGGCCACTTTGGCGTGATCGCCCGTGCGCAGCTTGAGCACCTCGGGCAGGGCCTCTTGCTGGCTGCTGTTGCTGCCTGGTCGGGCGGCGATCGGAACCAGCGGCGGCGCGTCCGCGCCGACCCGGTCGCTCTTGGAGCTTGCGTCCGAACCGGCGCCGCTGTCAGGCGCGTCGGACGAAGCGCCGTCGGAGGCAACCTCGCCCGGCTGTGCCGGCTCGGGCGGCGGAACGAGATCGGCCTGCTTGGGATCTTCGGCCGGCGGTTCCTCGATTGGTTGCACGTCTTTCGCGCTTGCATCACTGGTTGGTGCGTCTTCGCCGCCAACGATCTGCGGCGGACCGGCATCTTCGGCGGCCGGCAGCGGAGCCGGTTTGGCCGGGGTCGATGTCTTGCGTGGCTCCACCGGTGTCAAACGGCGCGGATCGGCCAACTCGGGTGCCGATTCGGTCGGCGCTGCCGCCGAAAGGTCCGGCACCGCCTCAAGCGTTTCCTCCACCGACGGATCAACAAAGTTATCCCACGGTGCCGCCTCGCGTTGTTCGTCGTCCGACGCGTCGTGATCGACCAACGCGACCTGGACGCCCTCTTCTTGAGCCACTCCGCCGGCGGATGTCACAATATTGACCGTCGAGATGTAGATCGCCAGCAACGAATGGGCCAAGAGCGAAAGCACGACGCACTTGGTCAACGGCTTCGACTGGCCCCACCGAGTGCGCACCAACAGCAACAGGGCGACGGTCAGCAACACCAGCCCCACCCACACGATCCAGCGCATGAGCTGCGTGTCGAGCAGCGCGGCAAGCAGCAGGGGGCTAACGGCGTGCATGATTGTTGTCCGTATTGGCGATTTCGACGGCGATCGACAAGTCGGCGATACCGGCGTGTTTGCAGGCGGTCAGCACGTGCGCGACGCGCTCGAACTGCGCCGCTCCGTCGCCGCGGACCAGAACGCCCAGTGCCTGATACTGGGTCCGCGCGGCCGCCAACCGCTGGACAAGGTCTTCCAGCGAGACGGTTTGGTGGTCGAGCGTGATTTGCCCAGCCCGATAGACGTTGATGACCTTCTTCTCGGGCGCGGCAGTCAGGGCGTCACCAGGCTTTACCTGCGGCAGCGTGAGTTGGATCTCGCGCTCGGTCTCGATGAACTTCGTGCCGACCATGAAAAAGATGATCAACAGGAACAGCACGTCGATCATCGACGTCAGGTTCACCGCCGGCATGTCCTCGATATGCTGTTTCAGCGACATGGCAATTCCCGACCCATGTGTCCGCGGGTTCGTTCAGTTTCCGGTGAATCCTTTGGCAAAGCGCGCGTCTACGCGGCCCGATTCTTGTTGCGCGCCTTGGCCTGGCGCTCTTCCTGCAGCGCTTCGGCCGAAATCATGCCGACAAGTTCTTGTGCGTGGCCGTCGATTTGCATCAGCAAGCGATCGACCTTGGCAACGAACATCACGTAGAAGCAGAGCGCCGGAATGGCGATCAACAGCCCCGTGGCGGTCGTGAGCAGCGCTTCGCTGATGCCACCGGCCAATAGTTCGGTTCGTCCCATGGCTTCGGCGCTGGAGATGGCGTCGAATAGCCGGATCATTCCCAGCACCGTGCCCAACAGTCCCATCAAGGGGCTGATCGTGGCCACCGCATTGAACAATCGCAGGTAACGCCGTAGCGGCCCCGAAACGCGATCACCGGCGTCGATGATGGACTGTTCGAGCTCGACCGACGGGCGGCCCCACTTCTGCGCAGCGGCGGCAAAAACGATTGCCATCGGGCTGCCGTTTTCGTGACACAGCTCCATCGCGCCTTCACGATCGAGCTTGCCTTCGTGTACTTGGTGCAAGAACCGTTTGACGAACGGCCGAGGAATCACGCGCCCGCGCCGCAGGCTGATCGCACGTTCGAAGACGAACACCAGCGTAATGAACGAACAGGCGAACAGCGGGATCATGATCACTCCGCCGTCCTTGGCCAATTCGAACAGGTTTTTGTACGAAGTGCCTTCGCCGGAACTGGCGGATGTCGATCCGATGGGGTCCGGCGAATCGGCGGCAGCGCCGAGCGGTCGGCCGGTTCCGTCGTTGGCTGCCTGGCCCCGTGCCATCGGCGCGATCAACCATCCGCTGGCGCAAAAAACCAGAAGCCAAGCGATCCATCGGCGTCGCGCTGTCGGTTTTGTTTCGAGCATCGGACTGTCATCCTCGATGAATGGGTTCGCCCGAACCGAGCCGCCTGGGCCGATTCGAGCCGGCAGTTATTTCGGCGGCGACCCGCGGCGTGCTACGCGCGACCGAGCCGCTTCGGCGCGGCGCTGCGCTTCGGCCGAAAGATCGTGATCCGGAAACTCTTTCAACATGCGCTGATACGTTGCGATGGCCCGGTCCCACTGACCCAAGTGCTCGTGGCACTTGCCGGCCTGCAACAGGGCCGCGGCCCGCCATCGCGCGTAGGGAAACTGTGTATCGACACGCTCGTACGCGGCCAGTGCCGCCACGTGGTTCTGTTGGTGGAAGTAGCTCTCGCCGATCATCCATTGGGCCATCGCCGCCGTTTCAGTATTCGCTCCGCTGATCGACTCGATGACGCGCATGTACGAATCACGTGCCGCGGCGAAGTCCGCTTGCGCGGCCATGCAGCGTCCGACGACGTAGTCGGCTTCGTAGCGACGATCGAAGTCGGGGTAGCGTTCCAATACGTCTTGGGCCGCTTCCAGCGCCTCGCTCCATTGCTTTTGTTGCACCAGCGCTTGCGCGCGGCGCAACTGTGCGGCAGCCACCCACGGTTGCGCCTGGACATCGGCCTGGCCCAGCAGTGTCGCCAGCCGTTCTGCCGATTCGTCGAATCGTCCCAGTCGATAACTCGCCTCGGCCCGCAAGAATGCCGCGGCCAGCGTCAACTCGTCGTGCGGTGGCTCGGAGACCAGCCGACCGAGCGTCTCGTCCGCCTCTTCCCATTGGCTCTCGGCAGCGGCCACGCGACCCGACAGATAGAGCCCGTTGCGGCGGACTTCGGCGGCGACGTTCGATCGGCTGATGTCCTCCAGCAGCGTCCGGGCGTGCGGGTAGTCTTTGTCGGCGAACGCTCGTTCGGCCAGTTGCAACGAGGCGTCGGGCAAGAACGGGCTGTCTGGGAATTCGGCCCGCAGCCGCGCGAACAGCTCCGCCGACTTGGCCGGCTGAGAGTCGCGAACCAGCCACGCCCAGCGATACAGGGCCGCGGCCAACTCATCAAACGTGGAATGGCATTCAACCAAGCGCGCGTAGTACGCGACCGCCTCCTCCGCCTGGTCACGCCGGTCGTGAACCCGCGCGGCTCGATACAAGGCCTGGGCCGCGCGAGCATCGTCGGGGAAGTCGTCGATCAACCGGCGATACATCGCCAGCGCCTCGTCCGCACGATTGGCGTTTTCGAGCGCCTGACCGCGCAACAGCGTTGCTTCGGCCGCCGCCGTCGCCCGGGGAAATCGTTCGAGCAACTGCCCCAGGGCCAACGCGGCGCCGTCCCAATCGTCTCGACCGAATCGGCACCAGCCCTGTCCCAACAATCCACGCCGTCGGGCTTCGTCGGAACCGCCATGCTCGACCAGTTGAGTAAACAGCCGGTCGGCCGTCTCAAGTTCGCCGTGGGCATAAGCCCGCTCGGCCACTTGGTAGCACGCTTCGTCGGCCGCGGAATCGGCATCCTTCGCTTCGTACATGGCCAGAACAACTTCGGCGGCTTCATTGAAACGTTCAAGCTGCGCGTACGACATCGCCAGTTCGCCCTGGCGCTGAACGATTCCGCCGGCATCGTTCTTGTCGGCCGTTTTTTCTTGCTTTGTTTCCGGCGCGGGCCTGGCAAGTGACCGCTCGAGGGCGGCGACTGCGTCGGAGTGCTTGCCCAGGGCCGCCAAGGCGCGACCGCGCGCTGCTTCCACCTCGGCGCGCAACGTGCTTTCGGGGAATCGCGTGTTGAACTGTTCGGCCAGTCGCGCGGCCGCTGCATGGTCGTCTTGTGCGACGGCCGCTTGCAGCTTTCCGAATACACTTTCGTCGGACAATGTGCTGTCCGGCCACTTTTGCAACAGTTCGTCAAACCGTTCGGTTGCCGCCGGGTATTGCCCGCCCTGGAGCAAAGCGCGAGCCGCCTGGTAAACGAGGGATTCGCTGAGTCGGTGCGACGTATCGATCGCGGCGCCGGCGGCAAACGTCTTGGCGCCGGCATCCCAATCCTCGCGCGCGACCTGCGACATACCGAGCCAGTAGTGCGCGTCGACGACCAATGGTGACCGAGTGCTTGTCAATGCGGCCAGGGTTTTCTCGGCGTCGGCGTATCGGCCGAGTTGGTACTGCGCATAGCCGCGGCCAAGCCGGGCCTTGTTGATCAGCGGACTGCTGGGCAACTCGCGCTCGAAACGTTCGAGTCGCTCAAGCGCCGCCGCGTGATCGCCGGCGTCGTTGTCCAAGGCGGCCAGTCGCAACAGCGCGTAATCGGCCAGATTGCTGCGAGATTCGACCAGTTGGTCGTAGCCGCGTCGCGCTGCGTCGATCTGTCCCAGCGCTTCGCGCGCTTCGGACAGGCCCATCTGGCACTGTTGGACCAATGGGCTGTCCGGAAACTGCTCGACCGCGTCGGCAAAAAACGTCTCGGCGGCTGCCGGCTTGCCGTCGTCCAATTCGATGCGGCCCAAGTGTGCCAGCACGTATGCGTTGAGCGCATCGTCCGGATGCTTGCCGCGGAATTCCCCGAGACGCCGCCGGGCTTCGGCGAGGTTGCCGGCGAAGTATGCCGCTTCGCCCGCACGAAACTCCGCGTGCCGCGCGTATCGATCTTCCGGCGCAAGCCGTAGCAGTTCTTCGAACTGTTCTTGCGCTTCGCCGTACCGCTTCAACTGGACAAGCGACTCGCCCAGATGAAAGCGTGCCTGGTTGACGCGCTTGTACTGGGGCGCGGTTGCCAGCAATTTGGAGAAGTCATCGCACGCGGCCTGCCACTGGCGCTTGGCGTAGTGGTCCGCGGCCGATTGGAACAGCTCGTCGGCCGGCGCCGCCGAGCTGTCCGCCCCGGCGCACACCGCAAGACCAACATTCCACGACAGTAGCGCGGCCGCCAGCGCGATCGTGCGTACGTGAGCGTGCATGGATCCGGGACCAAGCGGGGCGGTGGGGCGAGTGGGGCAACGTTGGGCCGCGAATAGTAGCGGCCGATTGCGCCGGCCCGCAAGGCCGCTTCGCCACCCATCGGCCCGATTCGATCAGCGTCGCGCCGGGTTCGTTGACCGGCGCCAACCGCGTGCTAGCCAGGCTGGCATGGCCAGACGGATCGACCGTCCGCCGCCTTTAGAAGTCGCTCAGAGCACCCGGATCGACGTTGCCGACCATGTGCAGGTGGTTATGGTCGATGTAGACCACTTCTCGCGCGTCCTCGTCGATCAGGGTATGTGGGATAGGCCATCCCATCCGTGTCACTTCGGTGTAGTAGATCACGCACTTGTAA
The DNA here is from genome assembly GCA_937952415.1 of uncultured Planctomycetaceae bacterium. Taxonomy (GTDB): domain Bacteria; phylum Planctomycetota; class Planctomycetia; order Pirellulales; family PALSA-1355; genus CALFYT01. The sequence goes on from CALFYT010000132.1 coordinate 42,505, forward strand.
TGGGCATGATGCTGCTGCGCCGGACCGACCAGCGGATAGAATCGGGGCGGATCGACGTAGTCGGCGATCTTTTCCTTGACGATCCGCACGTTGTTGCGCTGCTGCTCGTGCAACAAGGGCAAACCGCCTTCGACCGGCCGCGCCCGTTCCAGGGCCCGCATGATTTCGTCGTCGCTGGGCGGATCCAATGCTTGCACCGGTCCGCCAGCAGAAATCGGTCCGAGCACCGGCACCCGATCGTAGCGTTCGCGTTCCCAGAATCGATCTTCGTGTCGATCGGACATGAAAGGTGAAACGGGAATCGGAATGCCAAACACGCCGAGTTGCGGACCCGCAACGCCCGCACAACCCACGCTGGATAGCGCGGCCAGGCTCAATACCACCACCTTCAGCATGCCGGACGTTTTCGTGTCCATGACCACTTCTTCCTTCGCGGAACGGATTGGGCCTTGCGTTGGTTGCTTTGGAAACCGGAGCCGCGGCGGCACGCTGCTGCGCGCCGACACCGCATGCGCCGAGCCTCACCCTAGGGCTTGTTATCGTGTGGGTTTGTAACAAACTTGCGGGTTTTTCCGATTCTGCCGGAAATTCAGCCGCCTAACGGGCCGGCCTGCCTCGGCCGCTTGCCAGCAGCAGCACGGCACGTCCCAACCGTCCGCACACAGCGTTGCGCGCCTTCACCGGCCCACAAAAAAAAGCAAGAACCCCGACCGGTTGGTGTTCAACCGGCGGGGTTCTTGGTTGCTTGCGCCGCTTTGGGCTTCGCGCGCTTCGCGCTTCTAGCAGTTACCAATCAAAAGTTGCAGGGAATCTCGTCGTGAAGCCTCCCGCCTGACCGACTCGTCCGTTGTGCACGCACCCACGTCGTTCAAACGCTCGACCAGGCCGGCGGAATCACATCTGCCGTCAGGCCGCTAGTAAGGCCCGCGGTCCTTGAAGTCGAGGAACCACCAGCCGTCGTCCCATTCCAGGCTGACTTTTCGCCAACCCAACGGTACTTGCGGATAGGGATAGAACGGGCCGATAAACGGAAACGCCGTCGCCGAATACTGCTTCGGATAACTCAGTGCCGCGTAGTTCGGATACGAAGCATAGCTGGGCCATGCGTAGCTGGGCATGTGCGGATTGTCGTACGCCGCGGGCGGTGCGCCGGCACCACCAGCGTACATGGCCATCGGGCGATGGAACTTCTTGTGTCCCAGCATCCGATAGCCGGCCGGAGTGACTTCGCCGCCGTCGGCCGACGCCGGCTGGACCATTGCGGCAGCGGCCGGGCCATTGGCCGTCATCGGACTGCTCTCGGCCATATACGACGTGCGTCGGGCGCTTTGCATCGGCTGACGCAATCCAGAGCCACCCGAGCCGACGGTCAGATTGTTGACGATCTGCTCGACGCCCTCGAGATTGCTGACAATGCTCTCGGCAACTTGCATTTGTTGCTCGTTGGTCACGCGCCCCGACAGCCAAACGGTGCCCTCGCGATACTTCACGCCGACCGAGTAGTTCTTCATGTAGCCACTGTCTCGCAAGACGGTAGCAATCTGTGCCGCAACCGCCTTGTCGTGGGCATTTTCTGCCCGCGCAGTGTTGGGCACGAAGGCGGCGATCGAAACAACCGCCCAGGTCAAAAGTGTGCGTCGCATTTCCCCCCTCCTGATTGGATTCGAACGTACGGACCTGATCCGTGTTAGCCCGCAATCGCGCTGCATGGGTGAAGTCCTGCAAGTACGAATCTGGGTCGGACTATTCCCAATGGCGCCTTGGCAAGATCCGTTCTTTCGGCCGCCCATCGTTGCGACGAGATCGCGGCGACACCATTTCGGGTGCGATGCGATCCGTCAACGGGCGACCGGGCACGAACGGACCGGACCAGGTCGGATGCCACCGCCGGAACCTGTGCGTGCGCCGGCGATGAACCTGACTATAGGTTTCGGCTGACGGTCGTTCCGAATCGGAGCTTTTTTCCGGCTATGCCGGTTTTTGCGAGAAGGCGGCCGGTGCCGACGCCCCGCGCGGCCAGCGCATGCATCGCTAGCAGCCGGTCCGACGGGCGGAAATCCGACTTGGACGAGCGGTGTGGCTAGATGTGCCTGGTCCGGGCTTCGTGGCGGAAATCCCAGACCGCGATGAGCACCATCACCGACAGCGTCAGGCAGCTAAACAGCAGGTAGCGCAGGCCCACCGAGACCGAAAGCAGCGTCGCCACGCCGATGAGGGCGAACAGCCCGAAAAACAGCCAATGGCAGGAAGATTGGCCTCGCGACCCCTCGCTCAGACGGGCCAGCCAAGCACTGACCAGCCCGGCGAACTGCATGATTCCCAACGCCCAGACGAAAGAAGAGCTTTCCAGGTATGCCATTAGCTTAAGTCCTCGTGAGTCCCTTCGCAGACAACATAAGCGTCACGACCGCGCCGGCGCGTCCGATGCGCCGGTTGCCCCCGCGCCCAGCCGCTATAGCGACTGGCGTGCCAATGGCAACCGGATCGCGTGGCCCGGCGCGTCGTGTATGCGATAACACGCTAAATAGGAACAGTTTACACCGAGTTTCGGCTGGCCCGCATTGCGCCCAGATGCCACCCAATAGCGGTACTCGGGTTCCGGCCGATTGAAGAAATTTCAACCGCGCGCACACCGCGGTCCCGCCGGGGGTGTGCGCGGATGATGGATGCCGCGAGGGGCATCGAGCGGAGGAATTGCGCGCCGGCCAAGGGGGCTGTCGGCTTCACCAAAGTGGTGAAACCGTCACCGTTTTGGTGACGTGAAGGTACGCGCGCACGGGGCCGCCAGGGCGATCGGCAAAAAAAATCTCGGCCGGCATTTCCAGCGGCCACCCCTCTGCGAATTGGCCCCAACACGTTTGTCGCTAGCACTTGCGCCAACGTGGTTCCCCCCGATCCGGCCGTTTTTGGCCCGGGGGACAGCCAATTCTGCGGAATCCTCGGCCCATACGTCCAATGGCCGGCACGCAGATTGCCCAAGAGGCGGCCGCCGCATGAGGGAATTCTACGGCCGCAGACCCAACGGAGGACGCCAATGTCGGAGCAACACGAATTCGACCACGAGGGCAACGCGCCGCGTCGCCGCAGTAAGGAAGTGCGTTCGCGGGCACCGCGTGCCTCACGCACCACCGAAAGCAAGAAGAAACGACCCAGCGGGTTCGGCGGTGCTCATCGCCGCCGTAACAAGCACTGGAACTGGTAGAGGCGGCACCGGACGAGCATTTCGGCGGCCGGTCCTAGCCGCGGCCTACGGCGGTTGTCCGACGCGGCAGCCCGGGCGATCTGCTGCCGAGTCCGCTTCGAGGGACACCTGGATGAACAACCCGAGCTATTGCCAACCGCCAAGCCTGTACTACGAGGCCCTCGCGCCGGAGCCGGTGCAGCCAGCCATTCCTACCCGGCGGCCGTGCAAACCGACTGCAAGCCGGCGCCGCGGATGGCGTCATCAGCGTGCCTCGGCCGCCGTTGGGCGATCGCGCGTGCCGCTGCGCTACTCGCGTTCCGCGTCGCCGCGTTAAGGGGCTGTCGGGTTTAACGGCAAGCGCGTTTCGCGTCGCGGCCGTCGACCTACCGAATACGCCGCGCGCTGCGCTACTTCATCAGCTTGACGACTTCGGTCTGAAGTTCTTGCGCCCGAATGTTGCGATCGACGACCTTACCCTGCTTGTCGATCAGGATCATCGTGGGCAAGGTTTGAATGCCCATCTCGGTCGCGAACCGACTTTCGAGTCCGCCTTCTTCGTAGAGCTGCGGCCAGCGCGGATCGTTCTCGCGCAGGAACGCCAGCATATCCTGCTTGTCGTTGTCGAGATTGACGCCGACGACCTCGAAGTCCTTGTACTTTTCGCGCAGTTTCTCCAGCAACGGCATGTCGGCGATGCACGGCTGGCACCACGTCGCCCAATACTGGACCAAGACCACCTTGTTCTTGAGCTGCGCCAGGCTGAAGCTGCGTCCGCCGTTGACCAGCGTGCCCTGGAGCGGAATAGTACGACCTTCGCAGGTCAACCTCGTCTTTGCGCCGGCCGCTTTATTCCGCACGGTCGACTCAGGGAACTGCTTGACGATCTCGTCGTAGCGCTGGATCGCCTTCTCGTCATCGCCAGCAAACTCGTGTGAGATAGCCAGCTCGAGCATGGCGTCGGCCGAATCCGGGTACTCCTTCGCCGCTTCGACAAACTTCTCCAAGTCCTCGATCCACTTCGTCTGAATCCTCGGAAAGTCAGCGTTCGGGGCCGTCAGGGCCTGGCCATGCTCGCCGGACAACCAGCGAAACTGCACGTAGAACGCTAACTCCTCGTTCTTGGGATCCTTTTGAAGCTTCTCCTCGAGCGCTTTGAGGCGATCGATTCCAGCCGGGTAACTGCCTGTTTGGACCGCGGCGCTGAGCATGTCGGCCAGTTGGCGATACCACATCTCGCGCATCTGGTCCGTGTCGGCCGATTCGGCGAGTTCTTCAAGCAAGCGGGCCCGCTTTTCATGATCCTGCGGCGAGCTGCTGGCCGACAAATCGCCCATCTTGTTGAGCTGCTGCATCAGCTCCTGGGCCTTGTCGTTGGGCTTGGTGGCCAAATCGACGTCATGGCTATCGGCGCGATCCGGAGCGAAGAAGAAGGCACGCGACTCGACCTCCGCCACTTCGTCGCCGTCGGCTTGCGGAGCATCGATCAACCGCCATCCGGCCGCGGTGCGCACGATCGTTCCGACGTTGATAGCGTGCGGCTTGCCGTCGGTGTCGATCATTGCGGCAACGTTTTCGTAGACCAAGACGTCCGAGGTCGATTCATCGGTGCCAGCCGGAACGGTGCCTGGTTGGCTGCCAGCGAACGAGACCCATTTGGTCTTGGGCGTGATCGTTTTTTGATGCTTTACCAGCGAGGCGAAATTGGCCGGCGCAAGCTGGACCTTCTTGGCCAACGCAGCGGCCTTCTGCTTGCCCAGCCCCATGGCTTGGATCTGGTTGTCGCTGACCAGCAATCGTTGAAAGCGCTGTGGATCACGATCGCGAATCGCGCGAATCAACTCGGCGCTAATTTCCTCGGCCGAGATGCTCTTCCAATAGTCGATCTTCTTGTCCTCGTTGGCATCCACGCCGATCCGCGATCCAGCCGTGTTTAGCCAGCGATACTGATCCGCCTTGCGGTTGAAGTTGCTGTCGATATCGCGATAGGTCTCCACGCCAAATTGGTAGTAGCACCACTGATCGACGTAGTTGTCGCCGTTGGTGTCCACGAAGCGGCGCAGGATCGTGCCTTGCGGATCACGGACGACCCAACCGGTAGTCTCACCGATCTTTTCGGCCTTGATTGTGCATTTTGCGAAGTCGGCCGCTGCCGGCATGTCCATCGGCACGTCATCTTGCACGGGCTGCATGCGACGCAATGCCTGGTCGGCCGAAGGCGCCTCGGCCGCTACGGCAACGGCACCCAACAACAACGGGCAGGCGAACAGAGCCAAAAACCGGGAATTGCAACGTGTGATAGCCATCGACCAGTTTCCTCGATCTATGAAGCGGTTGGTTCGTCCCTGAGAATCGCACGACGCGGAAAACGGATCGGACAAATCCGCCAAAGTGCAAAATGCTGCGCGTGCGCGCTACTCACTACGAATCGTGACGTGGTGCGGCGCATGCCCGCACTGGACTTATCTTCGGCCGGGCGCGGCGTCAATGTGAAAGTGTTCCGACTGTATCGGCTGGATTGATTCTGCCAGACACCTGCTGGCAAAGCGGCGCCAGCAGTGCTGTCGCCGACTGCTATCGCCGTGCGCCGCGATCGTCCGCCCGGGCGAACGCGAGCGATCGCTCGATTGTCAAGCTGGCGGTCCTACGGCGAGTCGGTGGTATACTTGGGGCAACCGAACCAAGCCGCTGGGCAGGTGAGTGCCATCGACGATCCACGTCCGATTGCCGCCTGTCATCGCGGACGCCGGCAGGTTTTGTCAGGACACATTTGGCGAATTGACAGACGGCCTGCCGCACCTAAAATGCGGTATTTCCCAGTGCTTGCAGGGGATAGCCGGGCGCATAGCTCAGTTGGTTAGAGCGCGTCCCTGATAAGGACGAGGTCCGAAGTTCGAATCTTCGTGCGCCCATTTGACCGATCCGGCTCGCGGCCGCTGCGCGCAACTCGTGGCACGCCGCCCTGCCTGTGCTAGCAGCACGGCACCGGTACAGCACATGCTGCAACAGCGCGGCTCTGTCTGTCGCGATCGCCGGGGCCCGGCTGTTGCCGGCCGCCGGCTCGCCGCGAACATCGTTGACCGATGCTGCTGGCCGGAGGGCAAATCCAGAATCCTCGGGGACGTAGCTCAATTGGGAGAGCACCGGCTTTGCAAGCCGGGGGTTGGCGGTTCGAGCCCGCTCGTCTCCATTTTCTTTCTCCTGCCCTTCAATCACTCCGGCAGTATCGCGGCAGCCGGCGCGCTAATCCGCCACGAATAATGCCGCTCGGACCACGGCCCAGCCGCCCGTGAGTTGACCCAGGGCGCTGCTGCGTCCAAGATGGCGCTAACTGCTTGATTCTCCACGCGCCCCGCCCCAACCAGGTCGCTCACCGTGCCACGTCGCGTTCGCTCCGCTAGCTTGACTAGGTTGGCAGTCGTTCTCGTTTGTTTCGCCGCATTGGCCCCAGTGCGCACCCTGCGCGCCGCCGACTCACCGCACGCCCTCTCGCCGCGCGAATCGCTTGCACACTTTCAATTGGACGAAGGTCTGGCCATTGAGCTGGTGGCCTGCGAGCCGCAGGTCGTCGACCCGATCGCCATTCGATTTGACGAAGACGGCCGGCTGTGGGTCGTCGAGATGCGTGACTATCCTCATGGGCCGCCGTCGGGAGAGCCACCGCTGTCGAAAATCCGCGTGCTCGACGACACCGACTTCGACGGACACTACGAAACGTCGCAGGTCTTCGCGGACGAACTGCTGTTTCCCACTGGATTGCAGCCCTGGCGCGGCGGAGTGATTGTCACACTGGCCGGCGAAGTTGCGTACCTGAAAGATACCAACGGCGATGGCCACGCCGACCAGCACGAAACCTGGTATCGCGGCTTCGCGCAAGAGAACCCTCAACTTCGAGCAAATCATCCTCGCTTCGGGTACGACGGCCGAATCCACATTGCCAACGGGTTGCGCGGCGGAGCGGTTGTCGACGTGCGCCGGCCGGACAATACGCCGAAGCCGCTTTCGATCAGCGGGCGCGATTTCGCGTTCGACCCCAAGAGCGGAGCCATCGACGCCACCTCCGGCAATGGTCAGTTCGGCCTGACGTTTGATGATTTCGGCAACCGGTTCGTGTGCAACAATCGGGCGCCGTTGCAGCACGTCGTGCTCGACAATCGCTACACGGCCCGCAATCCATTTGCGGCAATCTCGTCAGTGGTTCAAGACGTCGCGGCGGCCGGCGAGCGTTCGCGTGTCTTTCCGCTGACCGATGCCTGGACCACCTCGAACCTACACGCCGGACAGTTCACCGCGGCTTGCGGCGTGACCATTTTCCGCGGCAATGCGCTCGGTGCCGACTATCAATCCAATGCGTTTGTTTGCGAACCGACAGGCAGCCTGGTGCATCGCGAAATCGTTACGCCGTCCGGCGCCACGTTCACGTCGCGTGCGGCACACTCGAGCAAGGAATTCCTGGCCAGTCCGGACCCTTGGTTTCGGCCGGTCAACCTGCAAATTGGGCCTGACGGCGCCCTGTATGTCGTCGACATGTCCCGCGCAGTGATCGAGCATCCGCAGTTCATGCCGAGCGAATTGCAGAAGCGTCCCGACCTGCGCGACGGCGACGATCGCGGACGAATCTACCGCATCGTGCGGGCCGATCGTGCGGCCCGTCGGAACAGCCCACCCGCGCTTTCGCAGGCCGCCTCCGCCAATCTGGTCGAGACGTTGCATCACGAAAACGGCTGGTGGCGCGACACGGCGGCACGATTGCTGATCGAGCGCGACGACCGTTCCGTTTCTCCGGAATTGGAGAAAGTCGCCCGCTCGGCGTCGCGCTGCGCGTCACGCGTTGCCGCGTTGTGGGTCCTGTCTCGACTCGGAGCGCTCTCGACGGACTTGATCGCGGTGGCACTGACCGATTCAGATCCCCAAGTTCGCCAGCATGGCGTCCTGTTGGCCGAGCCGCGACTTGCCAACGAGCCGCCCCTGCGCACCAAGGTAATTGCAGCGGCCGAAGACAACGACGCCGGCGTGCGATTCCGCGTCGCCCTTGCGGCCGGCGGTTTGGATGCCAGTGCGGACGCGCTGGCGGCGCTGCGCACCGTCGCCTTACGATCTTCGCCCGATCAATGGACGCGCGCCGCGCTGTGCACCGCGCTTCCCACGCATGTCGGCCCGTTGTTGACCGCGTTGCTCGATGCGTCAGGCTTGCGCGCCGAACGGGTAAACGCGGAAAAATTGACGCTCGTCGGCCAGTTGGCAACCATCCTGGGCGCCAGCCAGCGGAAGGACGACGTCGCTACCGTGCTCGACCGCATCACCGACGACGCCGATTCGTCTTCGGCGGCGGCGCGCGAAACGGCCCTGCTGGGTCTGGCGCGAGGACTGGACCGCCGCGGGGCAGCACTCGCGACTTTCGTGGACGGTCTCTCGGACGGGACGGACAAGAACCACCGGTTGGAGCAACTGTTTGCCCGAGTCGGTGAGGAAGTCGCCGGCGACGCCCTATCGGAGTCGGCCCGAGTTAACAAGATCGGGCTGCTGGCCTTCGATCGCTCACCGCGGACGGTTGCGCAGCTTCTATCAATGGTCGAGAAGTCCGGCTCGCAACGGACACGGATTGCCGCGGCCCAAGCGCTTGCCGGGCAAACTTCGCCGCGCATCGGTCCGGAGTTGCTCGAAGGCTTTGCTTCGCAGTCGCCGGCGGTGCGGCGCGCGATCCTCGACGCGCTCGTGGCGCGAAAAGACCGCGCTGGATTGCTGCTCGACAACGTCGAGGCCGGGCGCATCGCGCGCGTCGAGATCGATCCGGCGCGAGCCGGACGACTGCACAACCACGCCGATCCGGAAGTCCGGGCTCGCGCGAAGACCGTGCTCGCCCAGCCCTTGCCCGAAGAACGTAAACGCGTGCTTGCCCGTTACCAGCCGGCTCTGTCGCTCGAGGGCGATCCGATCAGCGGCCGTAAGCTGTTTCGTCAACACTGTTCCACGTGCCACCGCATCGCGGGCATCGGCGTCGACGTGGCGCCGGACATCTCGGATTCGCGCGTTAAAACGCCTGAGCAATTATTCGTCGACATCCTGAATCCGAATCAAGCGATCGACAACAACTACGTGAGCTACTCGGTCGTGATGGCCGACGGCACCGTCCACACCGGGATCGTCGCCGCGGAAACGGCCGCGTCCATCACGCTACGGCAGCCGGAGGACAAGCGGGTCGATCTGTTACGGGCCGATATCGAAACAATGCGGACCACCGGCAAGTCGCTCATGCCGGAGGGGCTGGAGAACCAACTCACGCAGCAGCAGTTGGCCGACGTTATTTCGTTCGTGAAAAACTGGCGCTACCTGGAGACGTCGATTCCAGGTACGCTTTCGAGTGACAAGTAGCACGCGTCGCCACATAGACGAGCGTGCGACGCCCCTCAATGGCTTTGGTCCGACAACTTCTCCGGAACGCGCCACCATGGGTTTGCCGATCACGCGACGACAATTCGAGCTGGCAGCACTGGCAACGCTTGCCGGCACACGTGCTGCGACGGCACAGCGACCGATGCACGTCGAAGACGTGCCCTGGCTCGACGCGATTCAGCGCCCGCCCGGACCGTTGCCGGCGGACGCGCCGCGCGTACGATCGGTGCTGGTCGATTCGGACGGCAATCGGGTGCAAACGCTGGCGGCTTGGAAACGGCGTCGCGAGGGAATTCGTTCGGCGTGGTTGCAATTCCTCGGCGAGTGGGAGTATCCGCGTCGCCCGCCCGAGTATGAAATCATCGCATCGGAGCGGATGCCGCGCGTGACCCGGCGTCTGATCCGATATCAGGCTGAACGCAACGTGCCGGTCGAAGCCTACTTGCTTGAACCTGCCGGGCTGAACAAACCGGCGCCGGGCGTGGTGGTGCTGCACTCGACGGTCGACTACACGATTCGGCAAGGAGCCGGACTGGAGGGTGACCCAACCAAGGCCTGGGGATTGCGACTGGCCGAACGTGGTTTTGTCGCGATTTGCCCGCGGTGCTTCCTGTGGGACGGCACGCGACCGCCCAACTACATGGCCCAAGTCGAGCGGCACCACGAGCGTCACCCGGTGGCCCGCGGCATGGCCAAGATGCTGTTCGACGGGCGCCGCGCGCTCGATATTTTGGCCAACATGGATCTGGTCGACCCGAAACGGCTCTGCGCGGCGGGCCATTCGCTGGGCGCCAAAGAAGCTCTGTACCTGACGGCGTTCGACGAACGGGTCAAAGCCGGCGTGTTCAGCGAAGGGGGCATCAGCGTCGATTTCTCGAACTGGGACGCTCCGTGGTACTTGGGGATCCGGCCGCCCGGCCACGACCACCACGAGTTGCTCGCGCTGATCGCGCCGCGTCCGTTCTTGGTCGTTGGTGGCGACAGCGCCGACGGCACCAAGAGTTGGCCGCTGGTTGCCGACGCGTTGCAAGTCTATCGACTGTATGGCCAACCGGCCCGCATCGGACTCTACAACCACCTACAGGGACACACCGTGCCGCCGGCAGTCGAGGGACGCATCTACGAGTGGCTGCAAACGTACGTCTAGTCGGCCAGCCGCGTGCGGGCAGCGCACTAGGCGGCCTCGGCCTCCTCGTCGTCGTCAGCGTCGGCGCCGGTTGTGCCGCCGGGTGATTCGCGCTTGGCGGCGACCGTCCGGCTCACGCGGTCGGCCAGTTCGCCCTCGAATTCCTCGGCCGACCACTCGACTCGCCGGATACGTCGCTTCGGGGGTGGCGTCGCCGGACGCTGCACCGGTACTGGTGCAGGACGGGGAACCATTTCCGGCTCCACTTCCGCGACGGCCGGTTCCGCGGGCTGCTGCTTGGGCGGGGCGGCAACTTTCGCAGCAGGCTTGCGCCGCCGTGGACGCTTCGGGCGGGGCGCGGCGACGTGCGACTGTCCGTTGTCCGGAAGCTGACGCACTTCGACCTTCAACTGGCGGAACATCCGCGCCACGTGCTCGTGGCACGTAAAGACGAGTAGCTGGTGACCAGCGCGGGCAAAGTCGCGCAATACGCCGGCCGCGGCCTTGGCTCGGCCTGCATCGAAGTTGACCAACACGTCATCCAGCACCAGCGGCAACTCGACTCCGCGGCGCGCATAGGCGTTGACCAGCGCCAAACGCAGTGCCAGGAACAGTTGTTCGCGCGTTCCACGGCTGAGCAGCTCAACGTTCAGCGGATTGCCGCCCTCGTCATCCACCACCAACCGATGCTCACCCAACGGCGTCCAGACGCGCGTGTAACGGCCGCGCGTTAGTTCCTTCAAATACGTAGAAGCTTCTTGCAAAGCGGGTGGCTGGTGTTCGCGCTCGTAGTACGCGCGCACCGATTCCAACATCACGCCGCAGGTGGCCACGACGCGCCAGCGCTCCAGCGCGTCGTTGAGCCGCTTTTCGACAATGCCCAGCTCGACGCGTTTGTCCGCCAATCGCCGGTCGTCGAGCATAGATTTGAGCTGCTGGTTCATCTCACCGCGTCGCACGAGTGCCTGGCTGACGTGGTCCGCAGCGATGCGTCGCGCGTCGGCGACGTGAGTTTCTTTCTCCTCAAGTTCGTGTGGCGAGGCCATCCACTGGGCCAAGAGTTCCTCATCGACCTGGCCCGCGATCGTTGCCGCGATATCCGCCGCCAGCGCGTCGCGCTCGCTGCGGAGCCGATTCGACTCGGCCTGGGCTCGGGCCAATCGGCGAAACACGACGACGTCGCTGGTGCCCGCCGCTTCCAGCAACATACGGCGTCGCTGGCGTAGCATGCGCGCTTGCCGATTGATTTTTTTCTGACGCCGTGTGGCGACCGCGATCTGTTGCGAGAGTTGCTCTCGATCCTTGATCCGCGATTGCTGTTGTGCCAACTCCGACAGGGCCGCGCGCAGCCGCTCCACCGGGCGGCTCGCGTCGGGCGCCAGCCCGACTTCCGCGACCAACTGCTCGACTCGGCCGGCTGCCGTGTTGTACTCAGATTGACGTGCGGCAAGCTCCTGGCGCGTCGCTGCGATCCGTTCGACCAGCTCGCTCAATTCGTCGCGGCGAGCCGCGTACTGGCGCACTTGGCGCGGTCGCAAATCCTGGGGCAGGCCGGCATCGGACAGTTGGCGCCGCCAACGCTTTTTCAGCTCGCGCAACTCAGCCTGCTTCGCTTGCAACTGGGAGTCAACGGTCGTGGCCTCGCGCTCGGCGCTTTCGCGCTGGGCTTCCATCGGCAACAGACCTTCGAGTCGCGCGAGTGCTTCTTCGGCCGTTTTCAATCGGGCCACCAGCGGTCCGCCGCCGCGCGGAAGCTGCGCGTCGAGGTCGTCCCGCTCGGATTTGACCTGCTCCATTTGCTGGCCGAGCAACTGGATTTGCGACTGGCACGAGTCGAGTTTTCGACTGGCGCTGTGCTCCATCGAAACTTTGACTAGCGCCGCCGACGCGGCAGCCAGCACGCCGACCAGTCCGACCGGCCAACCCAGTACCTGGCTGAACGAAATCGGCAACACCAATGCCGCCAGATAGAGCAGCACCAGCGCGCAACCAAGCACGAACAGTCCACCCACGCCGACGATGACCCAGGTGGGCAGGACTTGCTTCTCGTAATGCTCCTGGCTTTGCGCTTCGAGCTCGGCCTCGCGGCGGCTCATCTGGTCGAGCCGTTGGTCGATTTGCACCCGACGGCGAAGTTGCGAAACCAGCTCGCCCGCCTCGGCCAACGAATGCGTGAGGCCGTTGGGATTGTCCTCGTCGATCGAAGCCGCCAGTTGCCGATCGTGCGCGGCTGCCGTCGCGCGAGCTACGTCGACCTTGTCTTGCAGGGCAACGATTTCTTGACGGGTCGACTGAATGGTGCGTGCCGTGGCGCGCAGCTCGCTGCGAACGCGCTTCGACAAACCGCCCCCGCCCTCGGGAATCGCATCGGGCGAGACGCCGAACTGTTCGGCACTTTCGTCGCGGCGGGCTTCGAGTCGGGCAACTTCGTCCCGCAGGCCGGCTACTTGCTCCTCGAGCGAAGCGATCCAATGCTGCTGCTCGCCCAGCGCTTCCAGCCGTAGCCCGGCTCGGCATAGCGCTTCGTTAATGTTCAGCTCGGCAATCTGGCGGCGGAGGTCTCCGCGCAACTCGGCCAGTTTGTCGAAGCGGCGCTTTCGTGCCGCCAACCGAGATTCCAGCCGCTCAAAATGTTCCAACGCGTCGTCCGGTAGCCCGTCGAATCCGCCCAGTCCCGAGAGTTGCTCGTCGATCGCCGCGCGACGCTGCCACGGCTCGGCCAACGCGCGGGCTAGTGCCAACTCGCGGCCCTGTTGCTCGAATCGGACCATTTCGGCTTCGAGCCGCGTGATCTCGGCCGCCAGCTTGTCTCGTTCGGCCGACAGTGTCAGATAGCGCGACGTGCCCTGGCGCAGTTCGTCGATCTCGGCACGCAACCGGTCGCGCTGCGAGAGAAGCTGCGTGACCAGCGAGGGCCGCTCGTCGGGCGCGAGCAATCGCGTACGCGACGTTTCCAACTCGCGCATCACGTCCAACAGCGAAACGCGATCGAGACCTAGTGCCAGGCTGTACAGTTCGTCGGCCGCTTGCGTGTCGGACAGCGTGCCCAGTTCTTGGATCTCGCGTAGGCCGAACGCGAACACGTTGTTGAACGTGGCTTCGTCCACGTCGCCCAACAGCCGTTCGACGTCCGACACGTCGGCCGCGTCGTCCGCTCCGGTCGTGACGATCGCATGAGCACCCATCTCACCGGCTTCGTCGGCATGGCGGCGGATTGTGTACTGCCGGTCGCCGGCGGATGCAAAGACCACGCCGCCCGGCCTGCCCGGACGGACCGGCGGCAAGTACCGGCTGCCGCGCTGGGCGGAGAACCCGTACAGCACGGACCGCACGAACTGCATCAACGTCGTCTTGCCAGCCTCGTTCTCGCCGTACAAGACCGTCACTTCGCCCGGCAGATCGGACAATTCCAGTCCACTCCAAACACCAAACCCGTCGATCCGCAGACCGGTGATTTTCATGGCCGGGTCTCCTGCGGACTCAACAGCTCTACGCCAAGCCGGGCCGCCTGCTCCAGCACGCGCCGCCGTGTCGCCGGGTCATCGAGCTGGGCGATCGACTCGAGCCGATCGGCGACGTCGCTCGGCGGTACGAACGGCGCCAGGCTTAGCGTCTCGTCCGTGTTTTCAGCGTAGTGAGCAATCGTGCGGAGGTATTCGCCGAGCAGGGTCTGTTCCTCGAACTGTGCGGCCGAAATGGTTACGTCGCCTTCGGGTTCGACGGCCAGCGACCAGATCGCCGGACGGTGCAAGGCATGATCGGCCCTCAGCCGCGCCAGCGTGTCGACGGCCAACTGCCCGCGGCGCAACTCGCGAGCCAGCGCTTTGCTGCCGACGACGGTCCAATGCACCAACAGTTCGGGCCCGAACGGATCGCCTGCCAGCTCGGCCACGCGCTCGTCGAGCACTTGGCGCAGTTGGTCGGGCGTGGCCGATTCGTTCACCGCGATACGCTCGTCCAAGAACCGCACGGCGTCGGTGGGGATGAAGCTGCTGCGAACGTGGCGATCTTCGTCGATGTGAACCAGGGTACAACCGTGCGGCCCCGACTCCTTCGGGCGTCGCCCCTGCGGCGATCCGCAGTAGTGCGCCACGGTGGGACCGGTTAGCAGGGCGCGCCGCTGATGCTCGCCGCCTAGGGCCCAGTAGTTGATCGCGTGACGCGCCAGCACTTCGGCGTCGGCCGCGCCGTGGGCCACGGCAATTGCGGGCACCTCACTGTTGTCAGCCAAGAATTGCGAAAGCCTGATTCGGCGACGCTCCGCGGCGCTGGTTCCTAAGATCTGCGCGATCGGTTCGCCATCGCGGCGATGCAGCACGCGCTCGACCTGGTTCTGTTCGAATCGAACGACGTGGTCGGGCACATGCCATCCATCGGCCCACCGGCTCAAGCGATCGCTTCGCCCCAACGCCCAATAGACGCCGATGCCGTGTTGCGCCAGCCGGGCGAACTGTTCTTCGAGAAACACCAGCCCGCGCGGGCCCGCCATTGACAGATCGGCCAGATCGCCGACCAGCAAGATAAAGTCGACCTGTTCCTTCACAGCCGCGTCGAACACCCGTTCGGCCGCGCGGTAGGGCGCATCGACCAACGCGCCGCGCAGATGGTCGGGCACCTCGGCCAGGCCACGCGGCGGCCGGTCGAGATGAAGGTCGCTGGTGTGAATAAACCGAACCGGTGCGGACATCACGGCACCTCTTACACTAGCTTTCCGCGGCGAAGCGCCTCGCGGCAGACACGCCTTGGTGCGCGCAGGCCCCAGGCGCGTTGGCTCGACGGAGCGAACATCTCGCCGGCTGCATCAACCGGGAAGTCTACCGAAGCGAGGCAAATCGGGCTACGCGAATTTGCTTTCGACACCAGCCCGTCAAGCTAGCACCCGACGCTCAGGGTTTGCGGCGGCGCGGCTGGCGCGGGCGCGTACTCGGCGCTTTGGACCGTTTGCCACCGCCCGGGCGCGAGGTGGTCGCCCGGCGTTTTGACGCGCCATCGCGGCGACGCTGGGTATCGCCGGCGCGCTGGGCCTGGCCGGTGAGCTCGAACAGGAATCGGCTCGGCGTGGTATCGCGGAGCTTTCCCCATTTCATGCGAGCCAGCGCTAACGAGATGGTCAGCCGCTGCTGGGCCCGCGTGACCCCCACGTAGCACAGCCGCCGTTCCTCGTCGATCGCGGTGCCGCCCGTCTCGACGCTGATTCGATGGGGCAGCAGTCCTTCCTCCATGCCGACCAGGTACACCTGCGGGAATTCGAGCCCCTTCGCGCTGTGCAACGTGAGCAGCGCGACGGCGTTGCGGGCCAGTTGTTTGTCTTTGTCGGCGTCGTCGTCGCGGTCGGCCAGCGCCACCTCGTCGAGAAAACCTGACAGCGTCGGCTTCTTGGCCCGCTTCTCGTAGTTGGCCAGTGCGTTGATCACCTCCTCGACGGCCGCCCAGCGCGCTTCTTGATCGGCCGGCTTGTCGTAGTTGCGTTTGATCTCGTCCTGATAGGCGATCTGGCGGACCATTTCCGAAACGACTTGTGCCAGCGGTTCCCTGGTAACGCGCCGGCGAAGCGCACCGACCATCGCCACGAACTTTTGGATCGCGGCCTTGGCTGGCGCCGGCATCGCGGCCAATTCATCCGCGTTGCGCATCACGTCCCACATCGGCTTGCCGCGCTCGAGCGCCGCTTCGCCCAGCGCGGAGACGGCGCGCGTTCCGATCCCGCGGGGCGGCGTGTTGATGATCCGCCGCAGCGAAACTTCGTCGTCGGGCGAGACCAAAACGCGCAGATAGGCCATGACGTCGCGCACCTCGCGCCGATCGTAGAACGACATGCCGCCGAGCAGCACGTAGGGCACCTTGGCCTGCCGCAGTTCGGTCTCGAACAAGCGCGGCTGCTCGTTCGTGCGGAACAAGATCGCGAAGTCGCGCGGCTCGGCCGACTTGGCGTCCAGCCGCAGGCGAATGTCGTTCACCACCCGCTTCGCCTCGTCCGCCTCGTCTTGCAGTTGCCAAATCTGTGGGCGTTCACCGCCGGGCAACGTGGGCCGCAGGCTCTTGTCGTGTCGTTTCGCGTTGAACCGGATCAGCCGGTTGGCCAATTCGAGGATTGCCGGCGAGGAGCGGTAGTTTTCCTCCAGGCGCACGACTTTCGCCCCGGGCCAGTCCTGGCCGAATCGCAGGATGTGCGAAACGTCGGCCCCGCGCCAGCCATAGATCGATTGATCGTCGTCCCCCACCACGCACAGATTGCGATGTTCGGCGGCCAGCGCCGTCACGATGCGGTATTGCAGCGCGTTGGTGTCCTGGTACTCGTCGATCAACAGGTGCGAGAACCGTCGGGCCTCGTTCTGCCGCGCGTCGGCAAAGCGCTCGAATAGCTCGTTGGTACACAACAGCAAATCGTCAAAGTCCAGCGCCCCAGCCTGCTTGAGCGCGCGCTGATAGCGCCGGTAAGCGAGCGCCGCCAAATGCTCCTTGTCGCTGTGCGCGTGCGAGGCCGCGTTCTCGGGCCCGATCGCGGCCGTCTTCCAACGCCCAATGAAGTGGATCAATTCCCCGGGCCGCAAGTGCTGGTCGGGTACCTTGATTTCGCGAAGTGCGCGGCGCGCCAGGCTCTCCTGATCGCCCCGATCGTAGATCGCGAATCGCGCCGGATAACCCAACCGCGTCGCGTGCCGCCGCAGAATGCGGACGCACAGCGAGTGAAACGTCGAAATCTCCGGCTGTTCCTTGAGCCGCTTACCCAACAGAGACGCCGCTCGGGCCTGCATTTCGCGAGCCGCCTTGTTGGTAAACGTCACGGCCAGGATCCGGCTGGGCCGCGTGCCGTGTTTGATCAGTTCGGCGATCCGAAACGTGACGACGCGGGTCTTGCCCGTCCCTGCGCCGGCCAGTACCAGCACCGGCCCGCTGAGCGTCTCGACAGCCGATCGTTGGGAAGCGTTCAGTCCGTCGGGCATCGTGCGAATGACGGGTTGCGGGGGAAGGGGGTCAGATGCAGGGCAAGCGAAATCATTCCGGCACGAGGTGGGCGACCGGCCGCCCAACGCTAGTTCGTGGAGCGTAACGGACGAGCCGCGTCGCGGCGATCCAGCGACTCGGCGGATCAGCTCCGACGATCGAGAGCCACCATCGCGCCGCCCTGCCCCGCTCGTCGGACAAAAAATGCCGGACTATTCCTCCAGCGCGGCCCCTTTCTGCATGCAGTAGAGACGCTTGTCGGTCCGGATCAGCAGGCGATCGCCGGCGATCGCCGGAGTGGCCATGCACATGTCGTCTTCTTCCAGCGTGTTGGTGTGCAAGATCTCGAATTCGCGCCCGGCGCGGATCACAAACGTCACACCGTCTTCGTTGATGCAGAAAACCTTGCCATCGGCTGCCCAGGGCGAACTGGTAAAGGCTTTGCCATCGGGAATCCGCTGCTTCTTGTAAACCTCTTCACCGGTCGCCGGATCGAAGCATTGAAAGATCCCACGATCGAACAGCGTGTAGAGCAGTCCTTCATACAACAGCGTGGACGGGTTGTACGGTCCGGCGCCGTTGTTGTGCCAGATGATAAACTCGTTGCTGTTTTCTCCTTCGTCCAGCGAAATATCGCCCGACGCTCCCGGGCGAATCGCGTAGATCGGCTTGCGCTTGTCCAGGATATAGCCCGAGCTGATGTACAAGATGTCGCCGTCCGCATAGGGCTTGGCGATCGTGATGCTCGACATACCGCCCAATTCCCACAACAGGCGGCCGTCCAGGTCGTAGGCCCGATTCTTTTCGGTCCCAGTCGTGATCAACTCGACGCGCTGGCTGTTTTCCCACACAAAAGGCGTCGACCAGTTGCTCTTCTCGTCGCGTTTGACGCGGAAGATCTCCTCGCCGTTGCGCGCGTTAAGTGCCAGGAGGTACGCGTCCTCGTCGTTGTCGTTGACGACAAACAGTCGATCCTTGTAAACGACCGGCGACGCGGCGGTGCCCCAGCCAAACCGCATCTTGTGCGGTTCGAGTTCCTTCTTCCACAGCAGCTTGCCGTCGAGGTCGTAGCAGAACACGCCGACGTTGCCAAAGTAGACGTAGAGCCGTTGTCCGTCGGTTACAGGTGTTTCCGAGGCATAGCTGTTCTTGATGTGGATCGGCATCGTCGGCTTGGCCTTGTGCGCGGTCTGCTCCCACAAGCGCTTGCCGGTCTTCAAATCCAAACAAATCACTTTCCAAGCATGTTCCGACTCGGATGGCTCGGGCCGCTCGCCGCCGAAGTACAGGCCCTTTTTCGGCGCTTCGGTCTCGCCGGAGTTCACGCACGTGGTCAGAAAGATCTTGTCGCCCCAGACAATCGGACTGGACCAGCCACGACCTTCGACGTCGATCTTCCAGGCAACGTTTTCGGTGGGCGACCAGCGGTCGGGCAAGTCGGCGCCGGCGACGAAGCCCCGCCCATCGGCACCGCGAAACTGCGGCCAGTTGTTCTCGGCTCGCACAGATCCCGCGGCAACCATCAAACTTACAACAACCATCGACCAGCCAACGAAACGGCGCATAAGACTCACCTTTGATTTGTCGAAGATTTCCGAATGACAGGACACGCGCGGACTCGCCACCTGGAGGGTCTCCTGATCCTAAAGTGCGCAGTGCAAGGGGTCAAGAATCCGGACGGCTTACCCCTTGATCACGCCCACGGGGCGCATGCGGGCCACTTTGCGCGCCAAGCCCGAGCGGTGGACGACTTCAACCACCAGGTCGACGTCCTTGTACGCCGCGGGCTGCTCTTCGGCCAGTCCCTTCCAACTGCGGGCCCGGGCGACGACACCCCGGTCGGCCAGCTCACGGTCGATGCGCCGACCTTGTGCGTGCTTCACAGCCGCGGTCCGGCTCATCACGCGGCCCGCGCCGTGACAGGCCGAGCCGAACGTTTGCTCCATGCTCCCCTGTTGCCCGACCATCACCCAACTGGCCCGCCCCATGTCGCCGGGGATGATCACCGGCTGGCCGATTCGCTTATAGGCGTCGGGCGTTTCGGGATGGTTCGGCGGGAAGGCCCGCGTTGCCCCCTTGCGATGCACCCAAACTCGCTTCTGCTTGCCGTCGACGTCGTGCTGCTCGAACTTCGCGATGTTGTGCGCCACGTCGTACACCAGGCTCATTCCCAACTCCTCCCAGGGTCGGCCAAAGACCGTGGCAAAGCACTCGCGGGCTTGCCACATCAATAGCTGCCGGTTGCACCAGGCGAAGTTGGCCGCGGCGCACATCGCGCCGATGTACGTGCGCCCTTCGTCGCTGTCGATCGGCGCGCAGACCAGTTGCCGGTCGGGCAGTTCGATACCGTATTTTTGCGGAGCGGTGCGGAGCATCTTCAGCGCGTCGTCGCACACCTGGTAGCCCAAGCCGCGCGAACCGGAATGGATCATCACACAGATCATGTCCTGGGCCAGTCCCATCGCGCGGGCCGCCGGCTCATCGAAGACCTGGTCGACGACCTGCACTTCCAAGAAATGGTTGCCCGAGCCGAGCGTGCCGCACTGGTCGTATCCGCGCTCGACAGCCCGATCACTGACGAAGTCCGGCATGGCACCATCGATGCGTCCGCGGGCTTCTGTGTGTTCCAAGTCGCTATCGACAGCCAGGCCGCGATCTTTCAAGAATGCCACCCCCTCGCCCATCAGGCGGCGCAGCTCTTTCGGCCGAAAACGGTACTTGCCTCCCCGCCCCGTGCCGCTGGGAACGTCGCGGTATAGTTGCTCGACCAGCCGCGTCTGAACGGGAGCGAAGTCGGATGCGGTCAGCTTCGAGCGCATCAGGCGGACCCCGCAATTGATGTCGTAGCCAACGCCGCCGGGCGAAATCACGCCCCCCTCGTCCGGATCGGTCGCGCAAACGCCGCCGATGCAGAATCCGTAGCCCCAGTGGATGTCGGGCATGGCCAGGCTCGCGGCTTGAATGCCGGGCAGAAACGCCACGTTGGCCACTTGCTCGAGCGCTTGGTCGTGACGAATCAACTCGACCAACGCATCATCGGCGTAGACCAACCCGTCGACGCGCATGCCCGGTCGATACGACCTGGGAATCCGCCAGGTCGTGTCGCTGGCTCGTTCTAGCGGGCCTTGGTAGTTTTGCTTTGGCATCGCGACAGTCCTTTGACGAACAGGGACGGTGCTGCGATCGATCGGCCGTCCGATTCACGCGCTTTGTCGAACGGCATGCCGGACAGGGCGTGCCGACGCGGGTCTGCTTCGCATCATAGTGTGATAGTGCCCCTGGTGCGCGGTGCGGTTCGCGCGAATTGGAGCGTCCGGCAGCCACGCACCGAGCGAACGGGGGCATTTCGCAACATTTTGTTGCCACAACACAACCGGCCGGCGTTGCCCGTAACTGCATTCGCTACCGCAACAGTGGAAAAATCTCTGGAGAACTGTGCTGCCGCCGCGCCCCGATCGGCACGAACGGCGCTTGGAAGCACAGGCTGGCACCCGGTTTGCAGTTATTGCCCCCACGTGGCCGGTTCCCGTGCACCGCGACCGTCAGACTTGTGCCTGGCGCGGGACCGTTTGCTAATGACTCCGCCGCGAACGCACCAGGAGACCGTCATGCGCCGCTCGTTGCTCGCCGACTGGACCGCGGATGACTTTGGCACGTTGGAAAGAGGCGTGCTGTTGGCACCGCACCGGCTGGTCGAAACGGGGTTATTCGACGACGATCGGCTCATCGAGATCATCGACAATCATCCCGATGCCGATCTGACGATCAGCACGATGGGACATGACTCGAACACATTCGAGTGGCGCGAAGGCGATCGCAACGGCGTGTCGGGAGTCGACCTGTTGGACCTGGTCCGGAAGGGTCGCCTGTGGATCAGTTGCCGCCGGATGATGCGCAACCATCCGGAGTATCGCCGCCTGGTCGATCAACTATTCGACGAGCTTAAGACCCACGCGCCGGGCTTTCGCCCGGACGACCGGTCCGCCAACTTGCTCATCTCGTCGCCCAAGGCATTGGTCCACTACCACATCGACACGCCGGTCAACATGCTTTGGCACCTCCGCGGGCGCAAACGGGTTTGGGTCTATCCGCACTTCGACCATCGCTTTGTCTCGCAGCAGGTCGTCGAGCTGGTGTGCGCCGGCGATTTGGCCGAAGACGTTCCCTACGACCCGGAATTTGACCGCTATGCATTGGTCTTCGATGTCGAGCCGGGGCAGATGCTGACGTGGCCCCAGGTGGCGCCGCACCGCGTAACCAATATTGAAGGTCTAAACGTCTCGCTGTCGACCGAACATCGCAACCGTCGGTCGGTGCGGCGCGTAAACGTTCACGTGGCCAATCGATGGCTGCGCACGCACGTCGGGCGATGCCACCATTCCACCGATGTTGACGGTCCCACGGCACACGCGAAGCAAGCCCTGGCACGCTGCACGCGAATTGCCGCCCGGTTGTTCGGACGCCGCAAGGAGGAGTTCATCTATCCGGCCACGTTCAAGGTCGACCTCGACTCGCCGACCGGCTACACCCTGGTCGACGTCCCACCGGATCAGGTGATCGCGCCGCACACCAAACTCGAACTCTCCGGCGGGACCGATCGTCGCTAGACTCTTGGCGACGACCCGCCCTACTGGCGACTTCCCGAGGAGCTCGGTCGGGCCGGCGATGCAATGTCGCTGGTCCGGCCGGCATTTTATCGCAGCGCGCCAAGCAACGGCCGACCGTCCGCCCTGCCCAACCGCCGCTCATTGCTGTCAGATGTCGACGATGACTTCGCCCAGCCAGCCGTCGGCGTGGTGCACCAGCTTTAGCCCGTGATAGGTAATCGCCTTCACTTCGTGATCGAGCACGTGGCGCGCCGCGTCGATCGGCTCGCCGCGAACCGTGGCCTGTAACCCGTCCGCGTCGACCTTCACGTCGAACCCCGCCAGCAGCACCCGGCGCGTTTCGTAGACGTAGAGCAACTCGTTCAGCCAGTCGAACAGCAACAATTCGTTCGCTTCGCCCGCCACTTCCAGCGTCAGCGATTCGCGCAACTCCACCGAATCCAAGTCGGGCACGATCATCGCAAACAGTCCCCGGCCGGCGTCGGCCAGCAACAGCTCGAGCGAGGCAGCGCGGATCCGCAGTCCCAGGTCGGCCGTGTGATCAA
Source organism: uncultured Planctomycetaceae bacterium (assembly GCA_937952415.1). Lineage (GTDB taxonomy): Bacteria > Planctomycetota > Planctomycetia > Pirellulales > PALSA-1355 > CALFYT01. The sequence continues at coordinate 65,302 of CALFYT010000132.1, forward strand.
ACGTCTCGTACATCGTCGCTCGCCGACTCCCGCGCCGCGCATGTCGAAGCTTGCCTTGATTATACGGCCGGACCGCCGCCGGCCAGAAACCGGGGGTTCGTTGACAGCGGGCGGCCCCCTTTTATAATTTGGCAGCAATTCAAATCGTCCGAATCGGTACGGATCAGCGCGCGTTCCGGCCGATCATGCTCATGACCCGAGCATTGGATTGGCCGCGCAATTGGCACAGGAGTGTTTGAACCATGGGCAATGCCGCTGAATTCACCGACGCGAACTTTCAGCAAGAAGTGCTCCAATCGAGCGAGCCGGTGCTGGTCGATTTTTGGGCGCCATGGTGCGGTCCTTGCCGGATGATCGGACCGGTCGTCGAAGAACTGGCCGGCGAGTACAGTGGCTCGGTGAAGATTGGCAAGCTCAATATCGACGACAGTCCGTCGGCCGCGCAGAACTACGGCGTCAGCAGCATTCCGACGCTGATGGTGTTCAAGGGCGGCGAAGTCGTCGAGCGAATGGTTGGCGTGCCGACCAAGGCCCGATTGCAGGAAGTGCTCGACGCGGCAAAAGCATAGACGCCGGCAGTCCGCTCCACCTCCCGGCACAGTTCCTGCTGCGAGCGCTCGACGTTACGATCTCATTGCTCTGCCAATGCGCGGTGCCGGGCCGCCGCTTCCTGGCGGTCGTCCATTGCGTCGTAGATTTCCGCCAAGTTTCGATGCGCGTCGAGACGACGCGGATTGAGGGACAGCGTGCGCTCGAACGCCCGGATCGCGTCGTCGGTGCGGCCCAGCTTCACCAGCGCCGACCCCAGCAAGAAATGCGCCTGGTGCTGCGACTGCCATAGCGAGATGGCGATCAGTAATTCTTCTACCGCGAGCTCGTAGTCCCCGTTGACTAGCGCGATGCGTCCAAGCCCCGTGTGCGAAAGCGCGCTGTCCGGATCGCGCTTGAGTTCCTTGGCATATGCCCGTCGCGCCTCGTCCCAGCGCTCCATCGACGCGTACACCTCGCCGATCTCGCAATGGATGCCCGGCTGCTGGGGATCAAGCTGTTCGCAGTCGAACAATTCGATGAGCGCCTGCTCGGGCTTGTCTTCCGCAATGAGTACCTGCGCCATGATGCGCCGCGCGTGCGCCGGCGGAATGCCCTGTTCGATGGCTCCTTCGACCAGGCGGCGACAACCGGCGCCGTCGCCCATTGCCAAGCGACACTCGGCCAGCTTCAGCGCCCAGCGCGGAACCCCGGGCCGGCGATCGACCAGGCCTTGCATCACTTCGGCGGCTTCCGCAACCCGCCCCTGTTCCTGGTAGACCAGTGCCAAGTTGAAGTCCGTCGCGTCGCGTGCCAACTGGGCGGCCCGCGCGCCTTCAACCTGCTTCCGCTGCAGGTAGCCCTCGTCGACCAGGTGATCCAGCAGCGCCGCGTTCTCTCGCTCGGTCAGCGGCTCGGCCGTCTTGCCGCCGTCCGCCGTTTCGCTCGGTGGCTCGCGCGCGGCTTCGAACGAAACGGCCGGCTGCGGGTCGAACGCTTCGACCAACGGTCGGCCCGGCATGTCTCGCCCGATGGGCAAGCCGAACAGCGCGAGCACCGTGGGGCAAATATCCAATAGCGACGCTCCCCACACCCACTCGTCGCGGCGCACGGCCGGCCCGCGCATCGCCAGGATGCCGAGCATTCGGTGCCAGCTCGAGTCGCCGCGTCCGCGGTTGCTTGCGCTGGGGCGATCGCGCGACGAGCGAAATCCGTGGTCCGACATGATGATGACCGTCGTCTCCGGCCCCGCCAATGCGAGCAGCCGGCCGAGCATCATGTCGCAATAGCAATACACGCCATCCATTACGCCCTGATACAGGTCGAACGCGTGTTGATCTATGCCGCGGCGGCGGGGCGGATGAAACTGCATGAACGCATGGCCGAACCGGTCGATCGCGTCGTAGTGCACCGCGGCAAAGTCCCACGGCTCGTGCTCCATGGCCCATGTGGCCATGGCGTGGATGCTGGTCGTTTCGGCCAGCCAGGTCGCCAGAATCGCCAAGCCGGGATCGCGGTCTTGATTCACTTCGGCCGCGCGCGGCACCAGCGACAGCAGCTCAGCGGCGGTCAACTCGCGAGGGTCGAGCCGCAACTCAGCAAGCCGTTCGGCCAATCGGGCTGGGCTCACGGCGCGCGTCAGTTGGGCATAGCGCGGCGCATCGGCGTCGCCGCCAAAGCGGGCAGCCAGGTTCGATACGAACACACTGTTGACCGGTTGCAAGGAATCCGCCGTCGTGTCGAAGTAGCCGAGCACGCCATGTTGATCGGCCCGTTTGCCCGTGGCCACCGAGGCCCAGAGCATGGGCGGCGACTGGGGCTGCAGCGTCAGCAGATCGCCCATCACGCCCGCTTCGACGACCGACGCCAGGTGTGGCATCCGACCCGAGTCCAACAACGGGTGGATCATCTGCCAGTCGGCGCCCTCCCAGCAGACCAGCAAGACGCGTTGTGCCGTTGGGTCGTTCAACGAGCGGTCTCTTCTGTTCCGAGTCGCGGAACCAGGTCCGTCAGGCCGACGCCGCGGGCGAGGTGACTTTGCGTCGTCGGCAGCGCCATGCTCCTAGTCCGACGGCGCCGAGCGCCAACAGACCCAGCGAGCTCGGCTCGGGCACGGGCGTTTGAATTGGCGTGTCGGCCACGCTCTCGTACGCGCCGCCGTAGACCGTCAGCACCATGGAAAAATGGTCACTGACGATAGGGGGATCGCTAATCTCTATGTCCAGATAGCCGTAGTGGAGATCTTCACCAATTTCAATCCGCAGGCCGAGGTAGCCGCGCGTGCCTTCGAAGGTGTCTAGTGCGACGCCGCTCTGCCACGAGCTTGAGGCCGCGCCGATCGTTTCGCCGGGACCGATCAGCGTGCCGACGTAGATGCCCCCGAGATAGAAGCCGAGGATGTAGTTGTTTGTAGAGGGACTACCGAAACTGCCAAAGATGTCGAACCCGAAATAGCTGTAGAGTCTGTAGTCGTCGATCGTATCGTCGTTGACATCAAGAAAGATCGAGACGCCTGCATCTTGGAGCGTCAGCGGTCCACCCGGCGGCGAGTAGACGACGGGCGCTGCGTCGGCCTGGTCGGCCAATGCCGCACCGGCGATGGCCGCGGTGGAATAGGCTGCAACGCGCCGCACGACGCGCGACGCGGTATGTTTGGAATGAGGATTCTGACGGCGCACCATACGATGCCTCCTTGAGCCACGTGGTAGCGGTCTGGCCAAAGAATGCCCAAAAACCTTGGGCAGGCCACCGCACGAGTAAGATGGAAACGCTATGTGATTAGCGCGTCCGGGGTAGGTGTTCGAACGGGTGGGTCGCACCCGGCGACCGTTCCTTTGGGTTAGAATCTACCAACCCGATCCTACCGCTTCAAACAGTTTTTCGAAATTTCTTTTGTGAGTGACACCCGGGTAGGCTTTCCGGCACGTGACTGCTCGATGCAGGCCGCGCCCGGAAAACGCCGACCACAACGCCTCGCGATCTACCATGGCAACGTTTCTTCTATCCTGGGAACTTGGCGGAGGTTTAGGCCATTTGGTCCCGTTGCGGGCGATGGCGAACGAGCTGCGCCAGCGCGGCCACAAGGTTGCCTTGGCCGTCAGCGACCTGCCCGCGGCAAACCGCATCCTGGGCGACTTTCCGCTGCTGCCCGCGCCGGTGCAGGTTCCCACGTCGGGCAAGGTTATTCGTGAGCCGAGCACGTTTGCGGACATCCTGGCCAATGCCGGCTGCGCGGACCCCAATGTGCTGGGCGGGTTGGTGCACGCCTGGCGATCGATCTTCGACTACGTCGAGCCGGACGTCGTGGCGATGGATTTCAGTCCGTTAGCGCTGGTGGCCACACAGGGCAGCTCCGCCCGCCGGGTGCTGCTGAGCTCCGGCCACACCTGTCCGCCCGACGTCACGCCTCTGCCCGACCTGTGCCCTTGGCGCGAGAACTACCCGGAGCGCCTGGCCATGAACGAAGCCCGCGTGCTGGAGCACCTCAACGCGCAACTCAGCCGGCAGGGTGAAGCACCGTTGGACCGCGTCGGCCAGCTCTATCAACGTGTCGATCGGTGCCTGCACCTGACGTTTCGGGAACTGGACCACTATCAGGATCGGGGCGAAGCGAAGTATTGGGGCATTCTGCCCGAGATGCCGGGAAAGGCGGCCGAGTGGCCCGACGGCAACCGCCCGCGCGTGTTCGCCTATCTCAAGCCGATGCCGGGCGTGGCGGTTGTATTCGCCGAGCTTGCGCGGCGTGGGTTGTCAACGGTGGCGTACGTGCCGCCCACCGACGCAAGGGCTGAACCGCAATCCCGCGCGTCGATGCACATTTCGGCCGAGCCGCTCGACATGACGCAAGTGGCCGTGCAGTGCGACCTGGCCGTTCTCAACTGCGGATTGCATGCCACGGCGCGGATGTTGTTGGCCGGAAAACCCATCCTGGCGCTGCCAATCTCCGGCGAGCAGCGGCTTGTGGCCGACAATGCCGAGCGGCTGGGCGCGGCCGTCTCGGTTGCTGACGAGCCGGAGGAGATCTCCGACGGGCTGGATCGAATGCTGGCCAGTGACCAGTTCGCGGTGGCGGCCCAGGCGTTTGCCGCGCGTTATGCCGATTTCGACTCGCAGGCCGCGTTGCATGCGGTTGTCGACTGCCTGGAAGCGGTCGCCGGCTAGCGCACGGCCGCCGTCACGCAGGTGCTAGCACGCCGAATCGCTTTAACTTCCGCGTGCGCGGCGGTCGAAGTAAAGGATTAGGGAAACCCTATCAGTTGTGCCGGCTGAGGGTCCGCGCGTCGCGGATGGCTTGGCTGGTGCGAGCAATGACATTGGGCACGGCGCGCCCGCGCGCAGCGCCCAACGCGTCTCATGTCATCCGGCGAAACCACGCGCAAATCGTCGTTCGAAAACCCGCGCTCCGGCGGCAGCGCGGTCGGTTCGCGCGTCGACCCGGCGCACCAGCGGGCTGGCAGCGAGGAAACGATCGAAGCCAGCGCGCAGGCGGCAATCGACGCGGTCGCCCCAGCGGCCCTGGACGCCATCGCCGAACATCGTCTCGACGCCGGGCAACAGGCGGCTCCGACCGCCGGCGACACGCTCGATCAAATCCAATTGCAGGCGGCGCAGCTTGCCGCGCACTTGCAGCGCCAGGCCACCAGCGTTGACCATCGCGAAAGTGAGCTGAATGCCCGCCTGGCGGCGATGGAGAATCAGGTCCGCGCCGCGCGGCTCTGGATTGGCGAGCAACAGTCGTTGCTCGAACAGCGGCAGGCCGAACTCGAGCTGCGCGAGCACGATCTGGAGCAGCGGGAGGCCCAACTTGCCCCCGATTCGCTGGCCCGCAGCAAGGCGAGCGGCTCGGTTTCGTCCGCCGACCAGGCCGAATGGGCGCAGCGCGAAGCCGCGCTTGACGAGCGTGCCGCGGAACTCCGCCGGCGCGAAGACGAGTTGAACGCTGTTGCCCAGCGGATGAAAGACCAATTGGCCGCCGCGGGCGACACCGACGCGCTCCGCCGCGCGCTACGTGCCGCCGAAACACGTGCCGGCGATTTGGAAAAGGCGGAAAGACTGCTGGCCGACGAACAGGCCGAGCTGCAGCGGCAACGCAAGGCACTGGCGGACGCGCAGAGCGAATTGGCCGAACAACAACAGGCACAGCAGCAGCGGGCCAGACAACGCGAAGAGCAAGTCGCCTCTGAGCAGCAGCGCGTGCGACACGATCTGAAGCGCCAGGCCGACGAACTGGCCGCGCGACAGGCCGCGTTGGAACAAATGCGCGACGACATGTCGCGCTCGCAGCGCGAGGTGTTGGAAATCCGACTTGCCACCGAGGAGCTGTGGTCGAAGCTGTGCGGTTCGATGGCGCCGGCCGCGCTGACGCGGTCGCTCGCGCAGATCCGGGTGCAGTTGGCCGATCAACATCGACTGGCGCGAGCCGAACTCTCACAGCAGAAGCTGGAAATCCAGGCGCTCAGCGCGCAGTTGTCGGACGAACATCGCAAGTTGGCCGCGCGGCGCGACGAGATTCAAGCCTGGGCCGATCAATGCCAAGAAAGCCTGGCGCGACAATCCGCGCAACTGGCCGATCAAGAGCGACATCTGGCCGACGAGCGTGTCGAACTCCGAGCGCAGCGCGAAGCCTGGGACAACGAACGCTTTCGGCTGAATCAGGAGCTGCGCCGGCTGTTGCGCCGTCGCGACGATTCGGCGGCCGCGTAGGGCGCGGCGCCCGATGATCCGGCATGAACCGGTTGCGGGGCCGTCGGCGGGAACTATTCGTTCGCCTGGCGCACCGTTGCCGCCGGTTCATTCAGCGAGACATTCTCGCTGTCGGTTTGCGAAGCCGCATCTTCGGCAGCCATCCGCATGGCCACGTGCGCGATCCGCATGCCGGCTTGAACCTCGCTCGGATGGAACCAGAGCTCGCTGGTGCCGTTGAGGTGCTCGATCCGCTTGTTGGTCAACTGCTGCCAACTCATATCGTTAGCCAG